>CAKVHE010000001.1 GCA_934747885.1 uncultured Clostridia bacterium | reverse complement strand
ATTTTTGGATTTTTAATTACGTTTTTAAGATAAACAATTTGTTTGTCGTGTGGACGTGGATATATTTTGTTTTTCATCATTTTTCTCCTAATGATTCTAAATTTTTGTTTTCATTTTTATTATTTTTCGTGTTTTTTGAAAAGAATAAATGGAGCCCAAGTGCACAGTTAAATCCGGTTGTTTCAAAAACACTGAACCTTTCAATCCCTTTTCTATATTAGTATTTTAGCATATTTATATAATAAATGCTATATTTAATGACAGATTTTTCAGTTTACTTATTATACTCAGTTTACATCTCAAAATCTTTTTCTTTTCTTCTGCGTTTGCGTTCTTGCAATTTTTCAAGTTCACGAAATTGGAGTTAGTTGTCAAATATTGTACAAAAACTAGACAGCAAGCATTTTGCCCATTTTATTCATCATATCTGTTTTGTAAGACATCATTGAGTGGGTATATCTTGTAAGAGTTACAACTGGATTTTTATGTCCAAGAATTTCGGATAGAGTTTTAATGTCCATTCCCATTTCAATAGCACGAGTAGCAAAGGTGTGTCGAAGTGAGTGAAAGTTTTTATAGGCAACTCCAATTTTGATTAAAATTCTTTCATAAGTTCTTTGATATGCTCTTGTTCCAACAATTCCACCAGTGCGAGTTGAAATAACATATTTTGAATTAGATGTTTTCTTAATTTTCTTCAATATATCTAATAATGCTTTTGGAAGTGGGATAACTCTGCTTGAATTTTTCGTTTTTGGATTATCTATCACAATTCTAGGCACGCCATTCTCTTTAATTCTGTAACTTGTTTTTGTAATGCTCATAATTCCTGTTTGAAAATCTATATCTTCCCAAGTAAGTGCTAATAGTTCTCCAAGTCTAATTCCTGTATAAAGGCAAATCACAATTCCAATGTAATTACTTTTGTTTGAAGCAAGGCAATACTTTTCAATCTTTTCTTGTTCATGTTTTTCAAAAGCAGTGACCGGTTTTTCGGTTGGACTTGGCAACTTGATTTTCTTTATTTCATCTCTTTGCACTTTATCCAATGATTTAGCGAGTGCCATACTTCCTTTCAAAACATTCACAATTCCAATAACAGAGTTGTTAGCAAGTTTTCCGTTTGTGTTCAAGTTTCCGTTTTCAAGTTCACTCAAAACAAAGTCTTGAAAAATCTCACCATTTAGGTCATCTAATTCATAACTCCCGAGCTTAGGATTGATGTGCTTTTCTATGATGTATTTATATCGGTCATAGGTTCGCAGTTTCACAGTGTGTTTTGTGTATTTTTCTAGCCATACACTTAGCCATTCTTTAAGTTTCATATAAAAATCCTCCTCATATATTTTAACTTGTAAAGGTTGCCCTTCTATCTTTATAAGGACATCTAATGTTAAAAAATTAAGGGAGTAAATTCATATTTTGAAAATTTCTTAAATTTAATTTTAAAAATCATATAAAAAGACCACCTACTTTTGCATTAGATGGTCTCTTTTTATATATTAACAAAGCCATTATAACATATATTTCAAAAATTTGTATCTAAATTTTAAAAATTAGTGGTCTATTTTAATTTAAACTCACTTATTTAAGTCAATAATTGCAAAAATAGTAGACCTTTTTTCTTTCTACAAAAACCATTAAAAAGTCCCTTTTTATTATTCAAAGGGGCTTTTTTCTATGGCAGATGAAAAACAAATAAAAAGTAAAAAACGAGTGCGAGATAAAGGCGAAGTGTTTACAAACGAACGAGAAGTAAATGCAATGCTTGATTTGGTAAAGCAAGAAACTGAAAGAATAGATAGCAGATTTTTAGAACCGGCATGCGGAAATGGAAATTTTTTGATTGAAATTTTAAGACGAAAGTTAGAAGTTGTTAAATCTAGATACAAAAAAAGTCAATGGGAATATGAGAAAAACGGACTTATTACAGTTATGTCTTGCTATGGCGTTGACATTATGCCAGACAATGTTTTGGAGTGTCAAAACCGTTTGTTTGAATATTTTGAGAAAGAATATAAAGCACTTTTCAAAAAAAATATCAAGCAAGAGTATTTGGATATTGTCAAATTTGTTTTGTCAAAAAATATTTTGTGTGGTGACGCCCTTTCAATGAAAACAAGCACAAATGAACCAATTACTTTTGCTGAATGGTCTTTCGTAAAAGGTAGTTTGGTTCAAAGACGAGATTTCCATTACGAGCAATTACTTACCCAAAATGATAAAAAAGAAACTTTGTTTGGCGATTTTATAGAAAAGCCAATCAAAACATACCCACTTACACACTATTTAAACTTAAAGGAGAATGACACTAATGATAAATGAAACACATAATCCAGATGTCTTAAATTGTTTGGCAAACTTGAGTTCTGATGAAGTTTTTACAAGTCCAAAAATTGCAAATGAAATGCTTGATATGTTGCCACAAGAACTTTTTGAAAACCCTAATACAACATTTTTAGACCCTTGCACAAAAAGTGGAGTGTTTTTAAGAGAGATTGCAAAAAGATTGCTAGTTGGCTTAGAAAAACAAATTCCAAATTTGCAACAAAGAATAAACCATATTTTCACAAAACAACTTTACGGGATTGCAATTACACAACTTACAAGTTTGCTTTCTCGCAGAAGTGTTTATTGTAGTAAAACTGCAAATGGAAAGTATTCTATTGCGACAACCTTCAATGCTGAAAATGGAAATATTAAGTTTGACAAAATTAAGCATGCTTTTGAAAATCACAAATGTAAATTTTGTGGTGTTGGCGATAATGTCGAAACCTATACAAGAGATGATAGTATGGAAACTTACGCCTACCAATTTATTCACACAGAAAATCCACAGGAGTTATTTAATATGAAATTTGATGTTATTATCGGCAATCCACCTTATCAATTAAATGTTGGTGTCCAGCAAGAAAGTTATGCTATTTCATTATATCAAAAATTTGTTGAGCAAGCCAAAAAGTTACAACCTAGATATTTGTCAATGATTATACCAAGTCGTTGGTTCGCTGGTGGTCGTGGATTAGACGAGTTTAGAGATGAGATGTTGCATGATGACAGACTGCGAATAATACACGACTTCATTGACGCTAGCGATTGTTTCTCTGGTGTCGAAATAAAAGGTGGAGTATGTTATTTTCTTTGGGATAGAGATAATCGTGGATTATGTAAAATTTACACTCATAAAAACAATACGATTACACAATCTGAACGTCCTTTACTTGAAGAAAACAATGACACTTTTATAAGGTATAATCAAGCAATTTCAATTATTAGAAAAGTATCAGAATTACATGAAAAATCTTTTTCTGAAATTGTTAGTCCTCAAACACCTTTTGGATTATACTCAAGTTTTAATGACTTTGCACTAAGTGGAAATATTAAAGTTTATGCTAATAAGAGAACTGGATACTTACCGCAAAATTATATTATTTCTAAAAATAAGGAATGGATAGATAAATGGAAAGTTTATGTCCCTAAGGCAATCGGTTCCGGAGAACTTGGTAACGATATAATAAAGCCAATATTGGGCGAACCAAATTCACTATGTACTCAAACTTACATAATGTATGGACCTTTTGAAACTAAAAAAGAATGTGAAAATGTAATCAGTTATGTAAATACCAAATTTTTTCATTTTTTAATGGGATTAAAAAAAGTAACTCAAGATGCAATGTCTAAAGTTTACACGTTAATACCGATGCAAGATTTCTCAAAATCTTGGACAGATAAAGAACTTTATGAAAAATACAAATTATCAAAAGAAGAGATTGAATTTATTGAATCTATGGTCAGACCGGAAATAGGAACAAAATAAGGAGAAAATATGAATTGTGAAGAAATAAAAGAAAAATGTAAATTTTGTGGAAGAGAAATTAGATTAAGAAAATATCACGACCCAATTCATTATATTTACGATTGTGATAACTGTGGGAAATATATATTGCTCGAAGAACTATATAATTACATATACTTTCGACAATTTGATTTTTCGATTTACGAGAACAAATTAAAGCCTATTGCCGATACACTAAAACCCCAAAATAAAAACAATTTTTCTGATGATATGATTTTTGCAATTGGGAATCACGATGATATAGAGAAATTTAAAATTTCAGATATTGTTGTCAAGCAACATCAAGGAATTAATTGGCAATTCGTATCATATACAGATTTACTTAAAAATGATGATATAGTGGAGTTAAAAAAATGAAAGATTCACTAATAGAATTAGGGTCGTTATTATTAAATAAAAATAAAGATTTTAAAAATCATGTAAAAACAACATATTATAATGAAGCTAATGAATGTCTAAATCATTTAGAAAAAACTGTTTGCGGGATAATATCGGATACTTGGTGCTATTTTGATGAAAGCCCCAAAAATGAACAAGAATTAAGAGATAAGTTTGATGAAATTAATCAAAAATATTTAGAATTTGTTTCATACAAAGATACACATAAAACAAAATTATCAGAAAATATGTTTACCATTTTAACTGAGATAGAGCTTGAATTATTTCAAGAAAAACAATCCATTCAAACATTATTTTTTATAAAATCTGATATTTTGGACAATCTCGAAGAACGCTTTATTCAACAACTAAAGAAGGATAAAAAAATATTAGAAAAGGGCAAAAAACTATGAATAATGAATTTTTTCCTAGACCGATAAAACCACAAATTTATGCTTACACAGATAGTCACCCACAGTTTAAAGGTTATTTGAAAGTTGGTTTTACAACTAGAAATATTGAAGATAGAATGAGAGAACATTACCCAACACTTCTTCCCGGCGAAAAGCCTTATGAAGTGGTGTTTTTGGATAGTTCTATGCGTGAAGATGGCACATATTTCAAAGACTATGATGTTCACAAGATTTTAAGGCAACAAGGTTTTGATAACATAAATGGCGAATGGTTCAAGTGTTCAGCTCGTGATGTTCAAAGTGCTGTTTTTACTCTTAAAAATCGTATTGAAAATATTGAGCGTAGAACACAAAATTTCAAACTACGCCCAGAACAAGAAAGTGCTATTAAAAAAACTATTGCGTATTTTAAAGATGTAAAAAGTAACAACAAACACATTGTGCCACACTTTTTGTGGAATGCGAAAATGAGATTTGGCAAAACCTTTACAACTTATGAACTTGCAAAGAAAATGGGATTTAAAAGAATACTAATTTTAACTTTTAAGCCTGCTGTTGAGAGTTCTTGGGAAGAAGATTTAAACACTCACCTAGATTTTGAAGGCTGGCAATTTGTATCACGCCACACTAACCTTACTGGTGAACAATGTGATAAAAATAGACCAATAGTTTGTTTTGGTTCGTTCCAAGATTACTTGGGGCTTAAAGATGGAATGATTAAGCCAAAAAACGAATGGGTTCATACAACAAATTGGGATTTGGTTGTTTTTGATGAATATCACTTTGGGGCTTGGCGAGATAGTGCAAAAGAACTTTTTGAAAAAGATGAACTTGACAAAGATGTGACAAACAAACTTTTCACTGAAAACCAAAGCGAAAGTGATATTGAGCAAATTATGCCAATTACAACTTCATATTATTTGTATCTTTCTGGCACTCCATTTAGAGCAATCGCAAATGGCGAATTTATGGAAGAACAAATCTATAACTGGACATATTCTGATGAACAGCGTGCAAAAGAAAATTGGCAAGGTGAAAACAATCCTTATGCTTCGCTTCCAAGAATGGTTTTGATGACTTATCAACTTCCTGACTCTATTAGAGAAGTTGCACTTCAAGGCGAATATAACGAGTTTGACCTAAATACATTTTTCTCTGCAAAAGGCGAATACGAAACTGCTGAATTTGTATATAAGGAAGAAGTCCAAAAATGGCTTGACCTAATTCGTGGTAATTTTAGTGAAACTACTGTTGATAATCTAAAACAAGGCGCAGATAAAGCCTTTCTTCCATTTACAACAAATAAAGCAAATTTGCAAGAAGTGTTACAACATACATTCTGGTTTTTGCCAAATGTTGCAAGCTGTTATGCTATGGGAAATCTTCTTAAAGAAAAACAAAATATGTTTTATCACGATTACAAAGTTATTGTTTGTGCTGGCACTCGTGCTGGCGTTGGACTATCGGCATTAGAACCAGTAAAGCGAGCAATGACAAGTGAGCCATTAAAGACAAAAACAATTACTCTTTCTTGCGGAAAACTTACAACTGGTGTAACAGTTAAACCTTGGACTGGAATTTTTATGTTAAGAAACCTATCTAGCCCAGAAACATATTTTCAATCAGCATTTCGTGTTCAATCTCCTTGGACGCTTAAAAATCCTGATGGACTAAACCCTAATGAAGAAGAAATAATCAAAAAAGAATGTTACATATTTGATTTTGCACCAGATAGAGCATTAAGACAAATTCAAGAGTATTCTTGTAGACTTGATATTTCCGACACAAACCCAGAAAAGAAAGTTGCCGACTTTATTCAATTCTTGCCAGTGCTATCTTATGATGGCATGACAATGAAAAACATCAGTCCGGGCGAACTTTTGGATATTGCAACAAGCGGAACAACCGCCACTCTTCTTGCTAGACGTTGGGAAAGTGCAATGCTTGTTAATGTTGAAAATGCAACACTTGAAAGACTTCTTAATAATCCAAAAGCAATGGAAGCATTGATGAGTATCGAAGGCTTTAGAAATCTTAATATGCAAAGCGATATTGAGATTATTGTAAATAAATCTAATGCTGTTAAGAAGATTAAAAAGGAAGCGACTGACGAAGGCAGAGATTTAACCGAAAAAGAAAAGAAAGAAATTTCGGAAGAAGAAAAAGAATACAAATCAAAAAGAAAACAAATTCAAGAAAAACTTATCAAATTTGCAACTCGTATTCCAATCTTTATGTATTTAACAGATTTCCGTGAACAAGTTTTACAAGATGTAATAACACAACTTGAACCGGGGCTTTTCAAGAGAGTTACTGGTCTTGAAGTGAATGACTTTGAACTTCTAACATCTCTTGGATTATTCAATGCTGGACTTATGAACCAAGCAGTTTTTCAATTCCGTAGATATGAAGATAGCAGTTTAAGTTATACTGGTATCAACAAACACGAAGGAGAAGTTGTTGGTGGTTGGGATACAACAATTCGTTATGAAGACATGAAAAAGATTTAAATCCAACATATATTTTTTACATTAAAAAGACCACCTATTCTAACGATAGATGGTCTTTTTTACTGAATTTTATTAAATTTTTATGATATTTTCGCAAATTTTTAGCCATTTTAATATAAATTTGCGATTTTTTATTTGGCTAACTTTATTTTTTGATTACACCTATCGTTAGAATTGATGTTTGGTAATGTTTGAAATTTAGCCATCAATTACTTGTTCTTTTTTACTTAAAAGGAGTAAATATTGAACGAATTTAAAGATGATAAAGTTGTGGCTTTTGCTGGTCATAGATACGAGTGGCATTGCATTGGCGTAGAAAACAAATTGCCCGAAGTTATAGAAGATTTAATCAATAAAGGCTATACAATTTTTTATGATGGACACTATGGTGCTTTTGATGAAAAGTGTGTACATGCGGTCTTACAATTAAAGCATAAATATCAACACATCAAATTAATTCGTGTTTTAACATATTATCATCACGACAAAGAAAAATATGATTTGCCATCGTGCTATGATGATTCAATACTTCCTGAGATAGAAAAATTGCATTACAAACAAAAAATCACAAAAAGAAACGAATGGATAATCGACCACTGCAACATTCTCGTTTGTCACATAGAAGAAACCTATAAAAGCGGAGCTTATCGCACTCTAAAATATGCTCAAAAGCAAAACAAACCAATAATTTATATCTAGCAAAAAAGAAGACTTTATTTGTCTTCATTTTTTAATAATTTTTTTATATGTTCGCTTTTTATCAACTCACGATTTTCTTCGTATAATTCTAAAATGTGTTCAATTACTAATACATCTTTTGAGTTTAACGGTTTAAGGCTTTCAAAAGCTCTATCATAAGGAATTTTTAAATTATTAAATATTTCTTCTGTCAATGATAAGAGTTTTTGTAATTCCTTGATGTTAAGTTGTTGATTTTTTAATTTGTTCTTTTTGCCTTCACTGAAATGTGCAAACATTTCATTCCTAAATGTATCAAGTTTTTCCAATAATTTATTATTCTCTTTAATTATGTTTTCACATTGATTAAGTCGTTCGAAAATTTCTTTTTTGCCAAATTTTATTTTTTTTGTTTCTCTTCTGTCTGAATGAATATAAATATCATAAAACTTACCAGTAAAAATTCTGTTGTAGTTATTTCTTATGTATTCCATAAAAGAAAATATCGACAAATCATCGCCAGGAGAATAAAAACAATTTAAAAGTATTACACTTGTAGACCAAAAAGAGTAGTAAACACAATTTACAAATGCAGGAGCAAATTGTGCCAGTTTTGTTTTCTTGCTAGTAAGTTGGTCAATAGTGTTTAAGGCGATTGAAATAAAATTGCCGGCATTTCTATACAAGTTTAAATATTTCAAAAACTTTTCTTTTTCTTCATTCATTGGAGTTTTGTCTTCATTTATATATTCTATTTTTCCAATTTCTACATGTCTGCCCATAATTACACCTATTATATTTTAAAATACTTTTGATTTTTGCTTGTTGGTTTGTCGGGTTCGGTCATTCCAATTAGTCCAGCATCTAAGGCGGGTTGTAAATAGTTTTTTCTAAATCCTAAACGAGATTTTAGGTTTAATTTCTCACGGAAGTTAACGAGTAATTCTTCATAAGACGAAAGGTCATTATATTTGTGTCTTTTTGTTGCTATCGCTTCAATAAACTTATTCTCAACATCATATTCTGTTGTAAATAACTCAATTAGCATATTGAACTCTACTAAAATCCCTTATTATTTAAATTAAAAATATAATTTGAATTGATTATAATATAAAAATTTTATTTTTATATAAAAAATAAAAGAAAAGGCCAGCTAATTTATTTTTACTAGTTTTTAAATCTTAATTCTTACTTTCATAAGATTGTTTAATTAACGACAAAACATAGTCTATTTCTTGTTCATTAGAAATTGTCAAATCATAATCGCCATTACCCCAGTGTCCTATATTCGAAACGTCTCTTGTATATTCTTTTGGATCGTTTAATGAACCTTTTGACATATTGATCCATATTTGAATTTTTGATTTCAGCAATCTTACATCAAATATGTTCTTATTGTTGTGTTTAAATGCTATATACAATTTATGCGGATCTATCGTTAATTCGAAATTATTGCATGTGGCAATTTTTAAAGCGTTATATAATTTAACAATGCCTTTAGGAGCTTTTAATAAATGATAATTCTCGTTATAATCAATATCTTCGTTATTTATTTCTTTTGCAATGGATTCTTCCTTTTTATTCCTCTTTGATGGTTCAACTAAATGCAAATTGCCACTTAATCCATTTATTTCAGCAATTGCTTCAAACAAAGCATACGCGTCTTCTTTTGGCATAGCATAGAATTCCCTTATTCGCTTCTTGCCATCAATATTATCAATACTTCTTAAATCTGGATTAAGTCTGTCTATAATGTTATGTAATTTCATATCAGTTAGTCTATGATTTACTTCGTAATACGCATACAATCTAAAAGCGAATGGGGTACATTCACTTCGATTTAATTCTTTCAATCTCCGCTTTAAATCATCTGCATAACCAATTTTGACATATTCCGGAAATGATGGATTGGTTAAAATGTATATTACGCCCTTGGTTCCATCCATAAAATTTCTCCTTAGTTAATTTTAATCAGTTTTTATCAAAATCTTATTTTATTTTCATTATAACATATAAAATCTAATTTTGTTATGATTTTCGCAAAAAATATATTTCTTTATATTATTCACCTATAAAATGTTAAACTACTTTTCTTTTTAAAAAGCCCCTACCCCCCTAACACTTAATTTCGGTGAAATCTCAACCAACATATGTATGTGATCAGGGCACGACTCAGCCTCTACTATCTTAACATTTTTCCATTCACACAACTCACGTAGAATTGCACCAATATCTCGTCTCAATTTGCCGTATATTACTTGCCTTCTATATTTGGGCGCAAACACTATATGGTACTTGCAATTCCACGTGGTGTGTGCTAAACTATTATTGTTTTCTTATGACATTATTTATCTCCTTGTATTAAAATTACTTCGTCGTGGCAGACTTCATAATTTTATCACAAGGAGATTTAATGTTTAACAGTAAACCTCCACTGACCCCCCAGACTATCTGGGGGGCTTCTAAAAAAAAAGAAACGCTATTTAACAGCGTCCCTTTCATTATTGATCCTTTTTATAATATTTGTAAAATTATCTATTGTTTCTTTTTCAAAATCTTGAATCGTAAGCTCTTTATTACTAAAGATTTTAGCCAACAAAGTTTTGTTGAGCTTTTCAACCAATTTGGAATTTTTTAAACCCTTCATATTCTTAGTTACGTGTTTATCAAAATCATTTGTTGAAAATAGATCTTCAACTTCATAATTTTTAATTTCTGAAATAAGAACATGCCTAATATTTTCGAAACCTAATATTTTCTCATTTTCTTTTAAAGCATTGATGCCAGCTTGATCATTGTCGTATACACATGTTATATTTTTGACCTTAAAGCCAAATAAAATAGCACATATATTAGAAATTTTAGGGGCCCCTCCTGCGGGAATAATATTACAATTGAGTGGCACACCAAGGATGGAAGCCATTTTTGTAATATAGAAATAATCTGATGGACCCTCAACAATCGCCATTTTGTCGTGGTTTATTGTTAAACCCTCACTTAGGTTATAACCGATTGCATCCGCGATTGGAGTTATCGTTTCATTATCACTGCCCTTTATAATTGAGCTAATTATTTTAGTCTCTTCGAAATTGGTATTGCTTAATTTTTTCTTGTTTTTTTCAACCAATCTTATTCTTGATAAATTGTTTACATCAATCAAATATGGGCTATGGGTAGTAAAAATTATTTGATGTTTTTTGCTTTCCTCCAAAAATATATTTAGCATATCTTTTTGTGCAGTAGCATGTAAATACAAACCAGGCTCATCAATTAAAATTATATCCTTATTACTAAATTTCTCCCCCTTTAAAGTAATGTAAAAAGATAAAAACCATCTAAAACCTTCACTTCTGTCTGAGATTCTATAAGCCAAGTCACCTTGAGGAATATTGCCCCTAGCATCGGCGTCATACACATCAATATTTAGACCACCAAAGCTACTCATTCTAAATCCTAATTTTATTGGCTTTTGTTTATATTTCTCAAATAAATCATCAGATATGGTTTTTTCTAATGACTTCAAATAATCATTTCTCTCAGTATCTTCATCCTCATTTTGAACATTAAAAAATATTTTGCTCTCATCAATGTTTAAATACTTAAATAAGCGCTTTACGATGGTGTAATGTTCATTATTGGGGTCTAAGTATTCTTTGTTAATTACATCGGGAAGATTGTCCTTAAAACTATTAAAATACACTAAATTTGGCAATAAGCCTTTTATCGCATCATCAATCATATTTTGAGTAATCATCACATTCGCATTTGCAAGGAAATCATCTAATAAACAATTTATTTCTTTAAAGTTTTCTGTATCTGATTCAGAAAAACTCGTTTTAAAATTTTGTACTTCTTCATAAGTAGAAAAGTTTTTATCAACTCCTAATTTTTTTATTTCTTTATTTAATATGCTAAGTTGTGAGGTTTGCTCCACAGATATTTGATTTTGCAATTTTTTTATTAAGTTATCTTGAGCCAGTTTAATAGTTCCATCATTGAGCAAAGTAAAATTGAAATATTCACTTTTTATAAAGCACTTCTTTAATAAACCATTTAATTTAGCATCTAATATGTCATAATCATCTGCGTCAATTAAGAACTGATAATCAACTGATGGCAAATATTCTGGTTTCCTTGAAGGGTGGTCGTTTTTATCAAACTTCCCTAAAGATAAGTGTTGAATAGCTGTTAATATATTTGATTTTCCAGACTCATTTTTACCAGCAAATATCGTTAATTCTGGATTAATATAGCATACGTTGCTATCTAAAATTGATTTGTAATTTTTAATTTGAATAGCTTTTAGTTTCATCTCCCGTATTCTCCTAAATCAATTTATATCATAATTTAACTATAATTGCAAGAATTGATCTCTTTATTAAATAATTTTATTTACAGCACGACTCACTCTTGGTTGTAAAACACACATTGGCAAATAAATACTTGCATGCCTTGTTTAACCAACTATTTAACCCTTTCTTTGTTCTAATCATCAAGCCTTGCATTCAAATGAGTACCCATTCCCTATTTATTTTTCTTCTGCGGTTGCTGAGCAAGAAAAGTAATTTGCCGAAACTTCAATGCTTTCTTTATCTCCACAAAGTTCAGTGCATTTACCATTTTTAATTAACAATGTCTTACCATACGCCGTAGCACCATCCCCTTGAATTTCAATAAACCCAAAATCATAAATACCATACATTGGCACTTCATAGCTATCTTCAAGACAATAATCATAGGTATTTTTACCTTGACCATTTACATTATCACTAAAAGCTCCTGCCATATGTGGCATAATTCTAATATCGGTTAGTCCAACACCAGTAAATATTTTTTTGTAGTCGGCAGTTAAATCGGCGGGCATGTCTGGTGGTGCGTATACTGTCTTTGCCAAATTCATACTTCCTGCACTTTGCCCGATAACGATCCCGTTGTATTTTGCAAGTATTTCATACAATTTGATTTCTTTTAAATTATATAACTTTTGCATTTTTGATTTTTGCTAGCAGAGTATAACAATTTGCCATTCACCACTGCCAAATTTTTATAATATCACCGCAAAACAAACTGTCAAGCTTAAACTGATGGGTGCCACCCACCCCGCCTTGTCCCTCTCGCGCGCAAAACGTGAGCAAAAACGCCAATAAACAACTTTTGTAATAATCCAATCGCACACCGCAGTTTCACAGGGCACGCCCGCATTTTAGGCCGATTTATTTTTCCGTGCCGCAGACTTATTAAACAAGCCACGGGCGCCCGCCTAGTGGCTTTTGGCCCATGCATTTTTGTGCAAAATTTTACCTTTTAGCAAAGCGCAACTTGATATAAATCAATTAGTCGTACAAGTATACATTTAAATCGCCGTAGTAAAAATTAGAAAATTTGGCATAAATTGTCTTTAATCTGCCACCACAATCTAGATCATCTTCTTCCGCAACAAAATAGGTCAAGTTTTTGTAATACCTACACATCGTGTCCAAAATTCCCGCCACAACAAAACCATCACGAACCAAAGAGGTTTCATTTTTGTTTTTTACAAAGGTGGAAAGATGATTAAAATATCTTAGCAAGTTGTTTGCAGTAAGAAAGAGTATGCTTTCTTGCAATTCTTTAATGATCTTAAACTGCTTTTTTAATATTGGCAAAAGGTTAATTTCACCAAACCCGCCCAGCCTTGCTAATTCTTCCTTAAATTTCTTTTTTATATTGCTTGATTTCAAGAGTTGCTCTTTTAGGTAACAAAAGCGACCCAGTTCGCCATTTGCCGAACAATTTTTTGCAATGCATGCAGCGCAAACTTTTTCATGCATTAAAAATTTTTGCAGGTTTAAAACAAACCAATATTCAAAATACTGACAATACAACTTTGAAGTAATTACCTTTGCGTCATCAAAAAAGTTATTTTGAAAATAAGTTACATAAGCATAAAATGAACTTGTGTAATTAAACAAAAGTCTATTGCCTTCTATAATTTGAGCATAATCTGCTTTGCCAGAATTGCTTTCTACGCACTTGACCAATTCGACCAAATTTTGTTTTGCCAATTGGTAGTAATAAAACAAATGCGCGCTAATGCCAACATAATCTAGTTCAAAACGCAAATTTTCAGCGGTTATGCTGTCCAAATCATACAATTTTTCTTCGTCGTTTTTACAAGAGCTTTCCAGCAACTCGTATTTCATAACAACTTCGTTAAAACTTATTCCTCTCCCTTATACCATTTTGCCACCTAATAGCCTTTCGTATTTTTTCAACATTCTTACCATACCTACATCAGTTGGACTAATTAACTTCTGCGCCTCGCTAATGCTAACCCATTTTATTTCCGTTGACTCTTTTGAAATCTTAAATTTTTTGCTCTTTACCACAAACAAAAAATTTATATCGTAATGCACATGTTCCGGCTCGCCCTTTTGTGGACAATCGGCAATTTTTACTACATTTACATCAAAAATGCCCGGCAATAACAAATGGCACTTGGTTATGCCAGATTCTTCCCTAAGTTCACGCAAAGCCGACCTAAGCACGTCGATATCTCCATCGCAATGCCCACCAAATTGAAACCACATACCCGACTTTTTGTGATGATTTAACAGCACCCCACCTTTGCCATCTACCACCAAACCACCGGCAGTAAAATGCCCCTTTTCGTTAGTGCGACTAAAACAATTTTGTCCGGCATTTAAAAAAGAAATTGACGCTCGCCTGCTCTCTGCTTCTACCATGTCAAATGGCACATAACTATTAAGCTCAGTGTATAAATTAAACACATTTTTCTCCTTGGTTAAACTTTTAAATATCTATATGAAACCCGCAATACACTTCTTGCACCGGCAAACCCGCCTTAAACATTTCTGCCTTTGCTCTAAAACTTGTATTGTGGCAAGGGCACAATACCTTTATTTTATGGCTTTTTAAATACTCAATTGTTTTTTCGGTGCGTTCGTTCATTCTAAACAAATCTAGTCCACCAATAATGCCATAAACTCTTCTGCCAAATGCAATTTTAATATATTCGCAAATGTTAACAATACCCACATGCGAACACGCCGTAAGCACATAAATTTTCTTTCCCGAAAAATACGCTAATACCAACTCTTCACTAATATTATCCTTATATTTCCACCTTGCTCGGCGAGTGGTAAAAAACTTGTCGTGTTTTTCGTATGGCGTTTTTCTTTCTATCCCACATATTGCATATAAGTTTGGCGAAACTTCCATAATACCATTGACTTCGCAGCAATCAAATTTATCGTTCATTTCCTTTAAAGTATATGGCGCCGTTATATTGGTTTTTAAATAAAATTTTTTATCAAAACAAGTTGAGCCATAATACACACTTGTACCACAATCGTAATTGAAATACAAAAGTCCACCCGTATGCGCAGTATGTCCGTGGGACAAAACAATTTTGTTCACATCATCAAGATCTATGCCTAGCGACTTTGCATTTTTTACATACACGTCCGAGCGTCCAACATCATACAGAATGTTATCTTTTGCATTTTCCAAATACAGACAAAAGGATGGTTCACCCAACAGCGGCAAATTTCCTGTTGTATTGTCATCACATAAAACAGTAACTCTCATTTTTCTCCTTTACAAAAAAGGCAACTCAACGGTTGCCTTAAAATGTGTTCGCAATTAAAAATTTGACATCTTTCGTAATTCAATTGACGGAATAGCAACATCTGCAGGCATACTCATAATATTTAAAACGGTTTTTGCAATATCTTCTGCTGTTAATGACCTTTCTTTTACCATTTCGGTCATACGGTCATTTACCCTAGCCTGAAAATTTGTCGCAATTTTACCCGCATAAATATTGGTTAGGCGCACGCCCTTACCCATACTTGCAAGATCTTTTTGTATTGCTTTGCAAAACACGCTAACGCTATGCATCGCCGCACTATAAACCGGACTATCCTCGTCAATATCCAACCCACTGGTTGAATTAACCACAATTATTTGGTTGCCTGCATTTTGCGAAAGCAGCGGTGTTAGTTGCATAATTAGTGCCATTGTGGCAAACGAATTGCTTCCAACCACACGTGCCACGCGTTCGGGGCTATTCATCTTTGCAACCTCGCTTTCATAAATGTTGGAAATTTTTCCACGCGACCAAAGCCCTGAACAAATAATTAGGGTATCAATATTAAACTCATGTCTTAACACATACGCACGCACATCTTTTACCGTGCAAGGGTCACACACATCACAAACCAAATATTTACAACACAAACTAGATGCCGTTTCCGTCAAGTTTTTTACATCAACATCAACAAGCAGGATATTGTTGCCCATAAACATTTTTGCAATAGCTTTACCGACGCCATTCGCGCCCCCTACTATAACTATATTTTTCATTACCAATCCCAAATTTTGATTTTTTTCAATCTAATGAACTATATGATAACACAAATTCCGACAAAATGCTAGTACTTTTAATTTATTTTTTAGTTTATTTTTAGTTATTTTGGTTTGACCGATTTATATCGATTATAATATTGAATTTGCTCCACAATGGTGTTCAAAATAACCCGTTTTGCCACCATATTTTTTATCAACTATTCGCAAAAGTATACTTTTTCTTCAAAATAACCGGTTTGTTGCCCAAACCCCGTTCAAAATATTTTGCCGTATTGGAGCAACTTGTTCAAAATAAACTATATATAGCAATGATTTGACAACGATTTAGCAAATTTAAAATTTTTGTCGCAAAAAGCAAATTCCAATCTTCACTTATTTTTTTATGAAACAAAAAAAGGACTTTGTTTAAAAGTCCTTTTTTGTTAATCAATTATACCTTTATCTTTTAAATCTTTTTTGGCTTGTTTTATTTTGCGACTGTAACAAATGGTAAACACCAATCTTTCAATGCCAGCAATTAGCAAAGAAATACCAGCAAACACTACCACCGTTTCAAAGCTTGAGAGCATTACCGAAATTCCTAGCATAATGGTGATAAATGACAAAATAAATAATACCGACCAGCCCCTAACTTGCATTTTGGCGCAAGCGATACTATCTGTTAAACTAACTGATGCATCAATTACAATGTATGCACCAACCAGCACGGTTAATATACTTTGTACCGAATTTGGATATACCAAGCAGAAAATACCTAGCACCGAAGTAATTAACGCCAAAATCAGTTCTTTTTCGTCGAGCAAAGTATCGTAGGTGAAGTATCTAATAAAGCACATTACTCCAACAAAAATAAGCGAAATGCCAAATGCCTTGCACAAAATATCCCCCGCACGATCAGGCAACGCAATACATAGCGAGCCAAAAACAATGGTAATTATTGAAATTACTATACTATCCCATTTTAGTTTTTTAAAATAATCTTTTAAAGTTTCCATAAATTTCTCCTTTACCTTAGTATAAATTATAATTTAAATTTTAAACCCTATTAACGCTTAAATAATTATATAGGTCACTTAATGTTTGAAAATGCGACATTTCCGCTTCAGGTATGCTAACCTTAAAGTTATTTTCTATGGCACATATCATAGAAATAATGCCAAACGAATCTAGCCCAATATCTCCAGACAAACTCATATTGTCATCAATCAAACTGCTTTGTACGCCAGTGTATTCACTGATAATCTCTTTTAATTCATTCATTTGTACTTTTTCTCCTTAAACAATAATACCACTTGTTTTGCTATGTTTTTTCACTGCTTCTGGTCTTACTATCTTTTTTGTTGCGTTTTTTACAAACTCACCATCTATTTTTTCCAAATAGCCAATACGCTTGTATGATGGCAAAGTTTTGTTAAGTTCTCTAAAATCGCTTAATAGCTGTTCATCACTAACCTTAACTTCGGGATCAATATTAAACATCGCGGCGATAACATCGGTATCTGCGTCGTTCTTTTTATAAGCGCCCTCAAACACCACAACATCTTTTATATAAGGTATACCATTTGCAATTTGAGTTTCTAGTTCTTCCGGAAAAACATTTTTGCCGTTTGCAAGAACAATTAAATTTTTCTTTCTGCCAGCAATAAACAACCTTTGCTTGTCGTCCATTCTAACCAAATCACCGGTATGGAAATAGCCTTCCTCGTATACCTGCTTTGTGCCGTCCTCGTCTTTATAATAGCCTTTGGACACACTAGCGCCTTTAACACAAAGTTCACCAACTCCGTTTTCGTCCTTGTCTATTATTTTCACTTTAAGCCCTGGACATGCCGTACCAATTGAATACACTTCAGTGTAAGGGTCGGTATTCATCGAAACCAGTGGACCGCACTCGGTAATGCCAAAGCCATTTATAATAAAGATGCCAAGATCTTTTAAGCCATTTACCACCTCTGGGTTAAGAGGTGCACCACCGCAAACAATTTGTTTTAAATTTCCACCAAACGGTGCATACAAATCTTTAAATAATTTGTGCGTAATATCTATACCAAACTTACTTAATAGCGCGCAAAGTTTTATGCCCTTTTTTAATTTTTCTTCTTTGCCTTGCTTTTTCGCGTTAGCCCAAATATTTTTGTAAAAGGCGTTTGCTATCATTGGCACCACGGTTATTATAGCCGGCTTAAAAATTTTGATGTTTGTCATCATTTCCTTCATTGAGCCGTTTATATAAGTAAGTCTTGCAGCGCCAAGTCGTGGCATAATATGCGTATTTATTTCCGTCGCGTGATGCATTGGCAAAATTGACATAGACGTGTTGTTGTTTTTTTCGCCCTTAATAACGTCCAAACAGTTCATTATGTTGGCTGCCATGTTGCGCTGGGTCATTATGACCCCCTTGTTGGCACCGGTGGTACCTGAGGTGAACAAAATTTCACACGGTGCGTCCAAATCCAAATCTTGCGTAACGTATGGCCCATTTTCTATTTTTTTGCCTACGGCAATAACATCGTCAAGCGACAAATAGCCATCCACTCGCCTGTCCATGGTAATTAACGCTATTAAAAGTTTTGAATTTTGGATTGCGCGTTCTACTTTTTTTAAAACATCTGCCGAACAAATTGCAATTTCCACATCGGCGCGACTAAGCAAGGTTGCCGTTTGTTCCTCGCTTGCATCTTTGTCTATTGGAACCACAACGCCTACCCCGCCGGCAATTGCCAAATCGGTGAGCAAATATCGGTATGAGTTGGTTGCAATAATGGCTATATGCTTTCCTTTGTAACCACGGGCAAGCAAGCCCTCACCTATAGCGCGTTCTGTTTTTAGCACTTCACTTGCGGTGTAATAAACAATTTGCTTGTCTTCGTTCAGTTCGGCCAAAATTTGTTTGTCTGGATAAAACTTTGCAACGCGCTCAAAAATTTCACGCGTGTTTTTATAGTCACCCTTTTTAAGCAGAGTGTTTTTTAACATTTGTCTTTCGGTTCTATACATATTTTCTCCTTTGTAAAATCTCTTAAATATCTTTAATTTGGGTTTGTGGCACTTTTATGGCAACTTCTAGCGTTTGCATCAGTTTTTCATGAAAACGCTTTATGTCTTCGCCGTTCATTAGTTTGGTTTGACAATCATAAACAATCTTCATATCTCCCGTCGCCACATCATAAACCACTGCAACATAGGCCGGCAAAGCGCACTTGCCGTTGCTATAAATTTGAAACTTCACACCGCTCGGAACCATCATTGGAATAAACGAAAAGCAGAGCGAATAAAAGGTGCCCAGTAAAGAACTTTTATAAATTTTGTGGCTCATAATTTGAAAAGCAGTATCTGAAAAACCAATATGACGATAAAGCAAAAATTGGTTTTCGCAAAACTCTTTTAAGTTGGACTCATACTCAAGCTCTGGTTTTATGGTGGTGTAGCACGCCAAACTTTGCACTTTGGTTCCTGCCGATTTTCTTTCAAGCATAGTACCTCTGCAATTGCAAAGTTCTAACGGCATTAGGTTATATTTGCCATTTAATTTTGCTTGCACCACATTAAAAGCAAAAAATAGATAGTTTGCTGGTGATATTCTGTTTTGCGCGCAATAATCTAAAATTTGTTTGGATAAATCTTTTGGAACATCATGCATATATCCCTGCGTGTCGTTGTGCACAAAAAACATTTTTATGGTATGCTTGCCGGCCTTATCCATTTTTTTATCAAGTTTGCCATTGCCACCATTTAGCCCTGCGTAATAAGGCTGGGAGCGCGCCCGCAAATACTCGTCAAAAAATTGACGGTTTTTCTCGTGGTACTCAGCGTCGTTTTTTTGCTTTAAGTCACGAATAATAACTTCCTTAAAACTTGCCGGCGTTTCGGGTAACTCTTTTTTAAGGTCAAGAGCCTCATAAACCTCAAACAAATCTTTAAAAAATACGTTTAGTCCATACAAGTCAAAGTTTAAGTGGCAGACCTTTAATAGCACCATATCTTTGCCGTCGTAAGTCTTTATAAAAAATGGCTTTATTACTTCGCCCTTTTTATACTTTATTGCTTTGTGGGTTTCCGCCTTTATAAAATTTTCTTGGTCTTTTGGGCTTTCAAACGCAATTTGTGGCAAACTATCAAATTTTACCTCTGGCAAAAAATACTGCAACAGTTTGCCTTTCTTTTTAACAAATCTTATACGCGTGCAATCGTTTCGCGCTACTGCAAGATTAAACGCCTTTAACATTGTTTGGTAGTTTAGCGGTTTTTCTGCCGTTGCCGACATTGTTATGTTTATTACTCGCTTAAAAATTGTGTATTTGGTTTGAAGCAACACCACTTCTTGCGAGGGGTTTAGTTCAAACAATTCTTGAGTTTGTTTCATCTTTTGTGCTCCTTGCGCCTAAATTATATTATATATAAAATTTTTAAAGCAAGAGAATTGCGACTATCGCGCTCTAATATTACTTTTGCCAAATGAGAAATTCTCAAAATCACTCTCGCGTAGCGAGAATTTGGTAAAAACGATAATTATTTATGCATTTTATTGCGGAATTCGCAAAAATGTGTTAAACTTTTGCTATGGATGATGTAAAATTAGTTGTCGCAAAAAATATTTTGGCTTTACGCAAAAGCAAAGACCTTACGCAAGGCGACCTTGGCAAATATGTTCATTATTCCGACAAGGCTGTTTCGAGATGGGAAAAAGGCGAATCTTTGCCCGACATAGAAACCTTGCAAGAAGTAGCCAATGTTTTTGGTGTAAAAATTGGATATTTATTTGAGGACCATTCTTACGAACACCAATATGGCGAAACCAAAAATCAAACGGCAAGCAAAATTGCTTGCGTGGTGCTTTCGGTGCTTATTGTTTGGCTAATTGCTTTGTTTGTATTTTTGTACTTGGGCATTTACAACAAAGTGGTTTGCTGGCAAGTGTTTGTCTGGTCAGTACCAGCAAGTTGCTTGGTATTAAAATACTTTAACAAACGCTGGCGAAACGGCAAAAATGCCATTGTTATTTCTTCTATTTTTATTTGGTCCTTTATTGCGAGCATTTACTGTCAATTTATTTCCTACAACTTGTGGCTTATCTTTTTTGTTTGTGCGCCCGTTCAAGTAGTATTGATATTAAACAACTTTATTAAAAGCATTCGCGAGAGTGAAAAAAGAGGAAAACAATAATGTTGGTTGCTTACACCGATATTTTAAATCATGAATACAAAAAGCAGAAAATAAAAAATCCGTTTTTTGCAAAACGCATAAAAGAACTTTCCTGCCCCGCCAACAAAACGCGGTCGTATCTTTCTTATTTGCTTTTGCGCGCCATGGTTAAAGATATTTACAGTTTAGACCTAGACAATATAAAAATTATACGCAACGAGGCTGGCAAACCGCTTTGCGAAAAAAATGAATTTTACTTTAACATTTCACACAGCAAAAATTATGTGGCGGTTGCCGTAGACATTTTGCCCGTTAGCATAGATATAGAGCAGATGCACGAATATGATTCGCGCATTGCAAACAAGCTTTTCCCTGACCAGGTTGAAACCATTGATTTGGCAAGAAACCAAAAAGAAGAGTTTACCAAGCAATGGACAAAATACGAGTGCCAAATAAAACTTTTTGGCTCCATAAAAGAATTAAAAATGCATTCACAAAATAAAATTTTTGAAAGAAGTTTTGTATTGCGCAACCTTTTGGGCGACGATTACTTTTTGAGTGTTGCAAGTTTGCAAAACGACGATGTGCATTTTGCAACCGTGAGCAAATACAACCTTTGATAATAAAAGACATACCAATTGGTATGCCTTTTATATTGTATAATCACTTAACTTTGCTTTGCTGGTTGCGGCTCGCCACTTAAAGTTGCGCTCGTGTACGGCACAATATTTGCAAAATGGCACCGGCCTAGACAACACTTTTATTGCCTTCCAGCCGTCTGTAATTTGCTCAATTGTTAGTTCGTCCACCCCTTTTGTTAGATAGTTTGTACCAAACACACTATTTATTTTTTGTGCAAATAGCGGATAACTGCATTTTGCAAGTTTGCCATTTCGCGCCATAAAACACAATTTGCCTGCGCAAACCTTGCCTGCCCTGCCACTTTTGCAACGCTTGGCGTTTTTATTTAATCTTGCATAAAAAGTTTGTATAGCCATTCCAGACCTCGAAAAAAAGTAAGTTAGTCCAAAACTGTCCAAAGTTTGTTTTATTTGCTCTAGCACTTTTTCGGTTGGAGGATAAACGCTAATATTTAAATAAATATTATTGCGCCTTAAGCTCTCAGCCACTTCTTTTGTCATTTTAGGGATCAGTAGTCCGTTGGTTACCAAATAAATAGTTGCGCCGCAAAAAGCCTTTCGCGCTGCGTCCAAAAACTGCACCAGCTTTGGTTCGGTAAGCGGTTCGCCGCCCATTAGTCTTAGCACGGCCACATTAAATATTTGAGATAAATTTGTAATATCTTTTTGAAAATTTTCAAACGAAGTTTCACTTTTTTCAAAAACATTGGCAAAGTGCGAACAGCCCTTGCATTTTAGGTTGCAGCAGTCAGTTATATGCATTTCAAGATAGCCGAGCAGCGGCTTCTGCTTTAAGTAAAAAACCGTCACCGCTTCTGGCGCAATTACCGCGCCGTCCAAAACTTTTGGCGATTTTTTTTGCAAAAAGTAAACCTCATCAAAGCCTGCATTGTGCAATGGATACAAAATTTCCTTTTGATGTGGCAAACTGTCCAGCACCAAAACCGCGTCATACTCTGCGCTTTTACGCCTTGCCTTGCAAGGGCTCCATTTTTCTAAGCCCTCTACCAGCCTTGCCTGCCCCATAATGCCAATTTGGCACACCACGCTATAATATTTCTCTGCAAGAAATTTTTCTGCCATGTGTTTTGCAAATTCGCTTTCGCCAATTAGCGCCAACCGCGTTCCACGCATAAAAATTTTATCTTTTAAGTTTTTTATCATATTTAATATGGTAAACCACACGAGCAAACTTGTCAACATTTTGCAAACAAAAGTCCGCTTTAAGTAAATTTTTCGGTAATTGCCGTCCAAAACAAATCAGTAGTGTATTCACCGCTTGCGTACACCGTTTGGAGGTTTATATTTAACAAAAAGCCTTCTGCTTTCTCCCAAGTTAGCGTATGCGTTTTTTAGCATGGCGCCATTTTCCAGAACATACATAAGTTGGGGTTTCTATTGATTTTAGACATTTGTGCAAAAATATTGAGTTGGAATAATTTACTTCGTTTTTAATATCGTTGCTTGCAAAATTTTCTTTTGTTTTTGCGCCATAAAGGTAATATGGGTTATACCATACTAAAAAGCCCATATCAAACACAAATTGTTTGTATGGGCCTATGAATAGTTAAAAATTAGTTAAATTTTTTGTAACGCTTTATTATTAGTAGCACAAACGCCGACAATACTAGCAGCAAAATAAACACTAACACCGCCCACAAAAACATAATACCCGAAGTGTCTACTGTTGCGGCATCTGCGCTTGTTACGGTTATTTTAAGTTTGTGCACCGTAACATTTTGGTCAGCGTCTTTTATGGTGTACTTAACCATATATTCTCCCACTTTGTTTACGTCCAAATCGGTTTCTATTGCCACATTTTGCGCATTTGCATAAATAATTAGGTCTTCGTTATCAAATATTTCAAGCAAAGAATATAGGTCAATTGCTTCTTTTTGTTTTATAACCACCTTTTCTACTTTTTGTTTAACAATTGGTGCACCACCCGCCTTTATTTTGCCAACAAATTCAGTATATGGCGCCCTATCGGTTTCGTTTAAAAAGTTGTAAGCGTTAACTATTTCATTTTTTAGTTTGGCATTTATGCGTTTGTTGTTTAGTTCTTCGCTAGATGCCACGCTCTTGTAACTTTCAATAAAATCTATCGCATTTTGCCTAAGATTGTTGTACACCACTGCCGCCGTGTCAAAATTTTCCACGTTTAGCAGTTTAAAGCCGTACCTTGTAATTTCATAGGAAATATTTTTGCTAGTTGTGTTATACTCCGACAACTCTTTATCTGCCGCGACCGATTTTACTCTAACATAATTTGGCATTTCGGTGTAAATAACCACCTTGTATCCATAATCTACCGCGACAAAAGGTGTGGCGGGGTCGCCCTGACTATTAAAATATTCCTTATTGCCTTTTACAGATTTTTCAAAAACCACGTTGTTTGAGCCATCTAAAATTTTAACCGAAATATAGGTTTCGTCCGCCTTTGCCGTCAACCATTCACCGCTTTGGTTAAGTAGCATTCCGCCACCGTATTCTATTTTTGCAAGTTTGTTAAAATTGGACAATTCTATACTAAAACCAATTGACCCACCATAGCGATAATACCCAAGTTGAAGCAATTTTTGTGCATAAGCGGAATAATCTATTGAGTTCTTTTGGTAAGAGTAGGTGACCATATTTTCACCGCAATTTATGCTTACCGCCATTGCATCGTTATCATAATCACCAACAACCGGCAACCTTATCTCATAAAAGCCTACATCAATATCATCAAATTCAATTTCGCTAGAGGTAATTGTTGCTTTTGCAACTAGTTTGCCTTTGCAATAAAGCGCCACTATTTTGCCACTCAGTGATGCAATTTCCGGCAAGTTTATTGTTAGTTTTAAGTTGCCTTTTAGGTTATACTTAGCCAGCGCATTGTCATCAATCAAACCGTAAGACAAACTCAAATTCTCACCATCTTTAACCGGCTGCAAATTGTCTTGCCCAACGGTATCGGCCAAAACTGAAAAAGACTTTAAATCTTTTTGCATGGTTTCGTAAATTACGTTTGAGCCAACCGGCACCTTCCATGCATATAAATACGGCATTATGTTTGCGTTGTAAGTTTCGGCAAAAAACTTGGTGTAAATTTCTGGAATTGTGTAAGCTTTTGCCCCTTTCTCATACACCATTTTTCTATAATACTTATACAATTTTGCATACGTTTTGTAGCCTTCAAAACTATCAAAAAGATTTATTAGCATGTACAATTTTTCATCAGTATTGGTGTATGTTCCATTGGCATTATTAAAGATTTCTTCACCATTAAGGCGCTTTTGATTTCGGCCTTTTTCTACATCTTGCAATTTGCCCACGGTACTTCCTGCATTTTTGTATATAGTTTTGTCACTTTGCACATAGTGAGCAAAAACATTGTTGCCCGTTTCATTTAGGCACATATTGTAACCCTTGCCCGAGCCTTGCCCCAAGTATCCTTGATAGCCGTGACCGCATTCGTGCAACGTTCCCCAGCCATAAGTAAATATTGGCCAAACCGAAGAACTTCCCACCGCAATATGACTGGCAGTGTAATAAGCGCCCACCGAAGTTCGGTTACCGTTGGCTTTTGCAAAATATTTCATTCTTACATTTTGATCAAGCGGCTCCTCAGGATTTATCGACACACCTAAAATTTCGTCCATTCGATCAATCACTTTCATAAAATATTCCAAACTTTCGTTAAGCGTGCCAATTGCTTGACTATATGTTTTTGTGGAAATTTTATCAATATCCACAAACGGTACAATTATTTGCATTGCCCTGCAATCTACCACGCCAAAATCGTTTTGCGAGGCTTTCCAGTTTGCCATAAATTCGTCTTCGTTGTCTTTATACAAAAAATAGTCTAGCGGCTTTACGCTTGCATCAAAATTTATTTCAATTTTGTAGGTTTTGTTTAGGTCTTCGCCCTCGGCCTGCACCACCGAACTAGCGAACGGAACGCAACTATAACTTATCGACTTGACCGTATTTGAAACGGTAATGTATTCAGTTTGCGTTTTGTTTATGGTGACACCACTTTCCTTTGCTTCATAATTTCCAACAAAACTTACTGCAATATTGCTATCTGCGTCCACCACCCCAATTTTTATTGTGGTATCGGCCGGCAGATAAATGCCCAAATTTTGTCGGTCGCCATTACGGTTTCGTCCAACGTTAATAAGAGTAAAATTCCAATCAGATGGCAACGTATATAGTGTTCTTTCAATTGTGCATTCGCCCTTCGCCTTATCTAACACAACGACCGGAACCACCAAACAAGCCTCATTGTTGTGCGAGTCAGCAACGCGGTACCTAATTTCATAATTGCCCGCCACCGTAGAATTTACATTGTTAAAAGTGCACTCAATATTTGGCGAAAGGTCGCCGTCCTCAAAATCTTTTGCGTAAATTCTAAACCTAGGATCTTTAATGCTAAAATTTCCAGTTACATTTTTATCAATAGTTATTTTTGTTGCACCATAAAAGATCGGCGCATTGTTTGCACTGTACAAAATTTTGTGTTCTGCTGCCACCACTTTTTGCTTTACTGCAGTTTTACTTTGCACCGCAAAAAGAGTACACGCCCCCAAAGCAAGCACGACCAAAAAAATAAACATTTTGCAAAACCATTTTATTATTTTCATATTTTTATACCCAAATCAGTATATCATAAAAATACTTTACGCCAAACATTTTTTAAATATTTACAATTAAAAATACAAAAAAGCACTCAAACATACGTGTTTGGGTGCTATTATTTAGTCTTCGTTTTCGTCACTGCTTTCGTTATTTTCACGGCTTTCTTGCAACGCAAAAGTTTTTATCGTAAAATTTGCCACCTTGTAATCTAAATCTGCTTCATTATAGTCCCAAATTGCAAAATCGTCTTTGCCAAAACCGCCCATACTAAATTGCTCAGCAAGGCTTTTGTCCGCAACAATTGTCCAGTTTTCGTGCTCGTAATCAAAGCCGGTATCAAAACATCTATAAACTTGCTTTAACGCCAAGCTGTCCGGCACAATTAACTCAATTTGGGCATCTTGATCAAAAGAGCCCCAATCAAACATTACTGAGTTTTCAAACGGAATCACAATTTTTGCTTTTTTTAAACCCTTAAAGCAGTCTGCGCAAACTTTTTCACTACCAACAACATAATCGCGCATTTCGCGGTTTCGGTAATAAAGCAACGATTTATATAGGCCAACTTCTTCTTTGCTAGGTATGTCAAATGCATAATCTTCGACCAATTTTGGCAAAATTATGGTTTCAAAATTTTTGTCTGTCAATGGAACAAACTTTTTTATCTGCTGCCCCACCACCTCAAAGCCGTACTCGGGCTGATTGCTCTCATCAAACTTTATATACAATTTTCCACATTTTCGCAGCAAGTTCATTGTTCTCTCCTAAAATTTCATTTGTACTAAATTTAGTAGTGACAAATTACTTTAAATTACCATTATCATCTAAAGCAGAAAAAAACTTATCAATTTCTTTATACGTTGAAAAATGATTTATTTTATCAATTGGAATTTCTTCATCAAACAAAGTTTTATATAACTTACGAATTGTATGAAAAGCATAACATAGCAATCTAAAACATTCATTTGTATTTAAATTGATTAAATTTTTAAACTTATCTCCATCAAGTATTGCTCTGCTTATATGAACCTGCCAATTATTTCTTCTTGTTATCAATTTTTTTCTTAAATCAGAACATTTATTGTTATAATCGTCTACTAAATTTTTAAATATTTGCCTTTTCTCTGGTGTTGTAAAAAAAGCATTTACGTTCTCCTCAATGGCAAAATAACTTAGAATGTTAAATAAGGAAAGTTCTTCTTTTTGACCATTATATAATTTGATAATTATATAAATCATTTCGTCATCCAACGAATTTAGAGCATAAATGTACCATTTATTCTCTAGATGCTTATACTTCTGTGATAATTTCGTGTATATTCTATCACCAATGTAATGACAATTAAGAGCAAAATCTGTTTGTTGAAATAAAACTTTTAATAATTCTTTATAACCTTCTAACGATAAATTACAATATTCAATTGCAGATCCTTTCTTATTGGGAAAACCGATTTTATCCATATATTCTCCTTATTTTGTTGCAACTAATTTTTAATGGTTTTTTAATAAAAAAACGCAAATCCTAGTTCATAAGATTTACGTTACGAATGTGTATGTACAACCAAAAGTCTTTTTTTGATTATTTTTCTTTGATTTTGCGACTGAAATTGATTATTTCACACTTTTTGTTTTATTTCAATTTCTTGCTGTTTGATTTTGAAAAATATAATATTCGCTATAAATATTAAAATTCTTTGCTCATTGCATTATCAAAAATTTTTGCTGTCTTGCCACCAACAAATTGAAATTTGTCATTGTGGACATATAAACTTGTTTCTTCTGGTAGGCAAATTAATTTATAGCCTTCACCAAGAAGCCTATTTATTCTCGATTGAGTTTGTGGGATTTGACTCTCTAATTTTTTATAATGAACAAGCAAACTGTAATCATTTAAAACATTAAAACCATTGGTGTCTGTTAAATTAACTTCATTAATATCACAAATGCTTTTTATTCCCAATCCATCATCTTTGCAAGTATCTATCGACTTGCCAAAAATCAAAGATCCCGCACTTCCTCCCATAATAACAGAATCTTCTTTTTCCATATATTGCTGAATGTTTTTAAAAGCTGGTGTGTCTTTTAACATTTTTAAAAGTTTATATGTGTTACCCCCACCAATAAAAATGCCTTTCGCTTCATCTAGTTTTTTCTTAGTAATTTGGTTTGCATCGGTAATTAAATCAATTTTTGTTATCCCATATGGTTTGAGTTCGTTTGTTAAAAATTCCAAACATCCTTCGTATGAGCCACGATTCCACGCAAGTGGAATATAAACAATCTTGCCGTCTTTTATCAAATCAGCAAAAAGTTGATAACTTTCTTTTACCTGATTTCCACAACCACCACCATTTAATATAAGATGCGTACTCTTCCTCCTAAATAGGCTTTTATAATTTCATTATATCACATATTGTTATAAATTGAATAATATTTTCAAGAATATTTTTTCTAATATAAATATATCTTTTTTATGCAATTTTGATTATTTTTGATTTCTTTGATTTTTCTTTTGATTGTTTGATTATTTATTTTGATTTTGCGACTAGGTTTGATTTTTTCTTAATTTTCTAAATAATCAAAAAAAGTGGACTACCTGTGGCACTCCAAATAAGACTCAATTTGCTGAAAATGGCAAATAATATATAAATTTTAGAAATAAAAAAATCGCTGAAACCCTTGATTTTATGGGCTATTCAGCGATTTTATAATTGTTGTAAGGAAATAAGACTTTTCTTACAACACACTTGGCGGAGGCTTAGGGATTCGAACCCCAGGATGCTCTCACATCAACGGTTTTCAAGACCGCCGCTTTCGACCGCTCAGCCAAACCTCCATATTGGTGGGCAATTTTGTTACCCAAACGAACATATTATAAATTAAAGTCAGCAATTTTGCAAGTGTTTTGGCAAAATTGTTTTTTTAGTTTGTTCTATGCGTTTTTTTCTGCGCCAAAATTTTGTTTGCCGGCACCCCTTGCAAAACAATTTGCAAAAGTAACTGACGGCTAGTATAATAAAACCATGAAACTAAATCGCAATCACTTAAAAATTATTGCCGTTTTAAGTATGCTTGCTGACCATATTGGCGTAATATTTTTCCCTAAAATAATTTTTCTTAGAATTGTAGGCAGAATTTCCTTCCCTATTTTTGCCTTTTTTGTTGCAGAGGGCTGGCATTATACTCATAACAAGGCGCGGTACGCAGTTTTGCTTTTTGTGTTTGCGCTTTTGTCATTTGTGCCCCACCTTTTGGCGTTTAAGACTTTTGCGTTAGACATTTTGTTTACCTTTTTGATTTCGCTTGGTTTTATTGAATTACTTAATCTTGCCATAAGCGAAAAGCAAATGGCTCTTAAAATCTTAAAGTTTGTGGCTGCCGGCATCATCATTATTGTTTTGCTTTTACTAGAGCCGTTTAGGCTAATAGAATACGGCGTTTGTGGCGTGCTGGTAGTTGCAGCATTTTACTATTACCGCGAACAAAAATTTTTAAAGTATTTCTTTTTTGCTGTGCTTATGTTACTACTCACCACAAGGCAAGTTGTTTTTGCCGGTGCCTTTTCGCTTGGTGCTGCGGTTCAAATTTTTAGCCTACTAGCATTGCCGTTTTTGATGCTATACAATGGACAAAAAGGCAAACTTAACCTTAAGTACTTATTTTATATTTTTTATCCAGCGCATTTGCTGGTGCTAGGGATAATCTCTTTGCTGATTTAACAATTGTTTAACTTTTGTTAAAAACCCAAAAAATTAACTCCTTACAAGCGGAACAACTTCTGCCTTGCAAGGAGTTTTTTGTTAAAATGTATTATTTGCTTGTTAGCTCTTTTGCTTTACGATAAAACTCGTATGGGTTTTCGATGTGTGCAAATTTAAAACCATAACCAGCCAGACTTTCGGAATTTACAACCATTCCACTACTTGGCATAATGGTTACCGTGCCCGTGTTTTTGCCTACCAATTTGTCCACTGCAGTAACATCAATATGTATTGAGCCAATTTGGTCAAGATTTAGCGTTTTGTAATCTACGCCAAACACGCCGCTACGTATAATTATTTTTTTATCCGTTACGGCATAATAGCAAGTTTTGTAAAACGCTGCGCAATACAACATGGCCAAGGTGCACACTAGCAAAGTTACTCCAAGAGCAATTATGCCCGACACTATCTCATCTGCCACAAACAAAAGAACTACGCCCAAAATTACTGCCATTGCAAAACCTAAAAATGTCCACAGGAAACTCGAAAACATAAATTTTGTTTTGTTTGGTCTTAAAACGCAAAGCACCTTTTCGTTTGGTTCAAGAACATCTTTTACAAATTCTTCCATACTTTACCCTTAAATTTCTTTTATTATATTTTCACCAAATTTGCAAAAATGCGTAAAGCCATTTGCTTTTAATGATTCAAGTTGAAAACCGATATTCTTTTTTTGCATAATTGCCGAACCAACGATGCCCGCTTCAAAGCCTTCAATAAATTTTAGCACATCGGTAATATTATCTTGCGCGCCATAAAGCACCGCAATTGTTTTGGACGTTTGTCCGCTGTGTCTTTCGGCATATAACATACACGTAGGTTCAAAGCCCAAGCCAAAACCAACAGCCGGAACCGACTTGCCGGTCATTTTTTCTACCATATTGTTGTATCTGCCACCGCCACCGCAAGCGCCTCTAAAGCCATCAATATATACTTCGTATACCAAACCGGTGTAATATCCCTGACCGCGCACAATGCTAACATCATATACTGCTTTGTACTTTGCATTTTTGCCCGCCAAAGTATTTACGCTGTCGAGCACTGTTTGAGCCTCGGCAACAACCACCGGATCGGCACCATAATTTAAAGTTTCGACAAGTCCGCCAGTCTTGATTTTTTCAATAGCGGACAAAAGTTTGTCAATATTTTCTTTTTTGTATCCGCGTGATAGCATTTCGCTGCAAAGTTCATCTTTGCTAAGTTTGTCCATTTTATCTAAACAAATACACACATCAGGTTCGCTATCTTTTGCAAAACCAGCATAAGCCACCAAACTAGACAAAATTCGTCGATCGTTTATTTTTATAACAAACTCGTTAAAATCTAAATTAACAAAAGTTTTTGCCGTGGTGTTTAAAATATCTATTTCGGCATTGATGGTTGGATCACCCAAGATGTCTATATCACATTGAATAAACTGTCTGCTTCTGCCCTTTTGAGGACGGTCAGCCCTAAACGAATAATCTACCTGAATTGATTTAAACGGTACCGGCAATTTACCTTGATTGTTTGAAAACATACGAACTAGTGGCACCGTTAGATCGTAGCGCAAGCCTATGTCTATTATATCTCGTTCGGTTAAATTTGGTTTTGTTAGATCCAATTTTTCGCCGCGCTTTAAAACCTTAAAAATAAGCTTTACATTGTCACCGCCGTCGCTACCAAGTAGCAAATTTGCATCTTCCAAAATTGGGGTACCAACTTGCATAAAGCCATAGCGTTTGTAACTATTTAAAATTACCGATCTTACATGCTCGCGCACCCGCATCTCACTTGGCAAATAGTCGCTAGTGCCACGAACGGGCTCGGTGTTTATTTTCATAATAATTCTCCTAAATTTTTGTATAGTTTAAACTAAAAATGCTTGGTTGTCAACTTTAACCAAGCATAAAGATAGGCACACTTCTAAGTTTTGACTTGTCCATCTTAAAGCCCTGAATTTGCCCATCGTTTGAAATTTTTAACGACACGCCAAACTTTGCCAAAGTTTTTGCCGCTGCAAGTCTACCGCCGGCAAACCCGCCGTCTTCAATTTTTACTATTGCGCCAACCGCCAAAACATCCCCCTCATTGTTGATTATTGTAGCGCCATCTATGCTCAGCAAATCCTCTCTAAGTTTTCGGCTTAGTTCGTAAAACTTTTTTCCTTTAATTATATTTCTTAAACTCGAAATTTTTAGTGATTGTGGTTGCTTTAAAAACTCGCTATATGGCAAATACTCTTCTTCAGTGATCTCTGGACTGAGATTAAAAAACGACACATCGTGTTTTTGTTCCATCTTTAAATTGTAATATTTTTCAATTAAAATATTTGCCTCGTCAATGTGCTTTAAAACTTCTTCATCGCTATCTTTATTTAAGTGCACAACACAACCACCGGTACGTGCAAAACTTACATCTAGTGCCGAAAGGTAAATAGACTTTCGGGTTTGGTCGCCCGCTTCGCTGGATTTGTCGGCAATTCGATCAATAATTTCTTCGTGGCTATAACGTACCCAAGTACCACCCTTTTTTGCATAAGTTAGCGATTGGTCCTTAAACATTAGTATATCACCGTCTTTTGTAAGCGTTACTCCTGATCTGGTACCCGTGCACATTTCAGCCAAATTTATGTAACTAAATGGCGCGTAAATGTTTTCTTTTTTGCTTGGTTTTACATCAACATAATCTATTAAGTAACCATCACTGGTAACTTCCAAACAACCATGAGAACCATCGGCAAGCACTGCGGAAAAGTTTTCGTTTAGCACCGAACTAATTTGCAAATTTTTGTTGGTTTGCATGGCTGCTTTTTTGCCAAGCACAATAAAACCAAACTCAGTGTCATTGCCTTCGTAAGTTCGGCTACTCCATTTGGTCATCAAATTTACCAGCGTCAAAAGAGTTGCATATTCTTTTTCCGATACCGATTTGCAGATAGCTCTTTCAATAATATGGCGTTGAATAACCGGCAAATATGGCGCCGTTGTGCGGTCACCAATTACTTTTACTAGTTCCGACATTATAGAACGAACCAAAGTTATTTCAAACTTCTTAAAAGGTTGCAAGCGCTTTATTACCATGCGGTAATCATCAGCTTTGTTGTATTTTACAAGCAAAGTACCACTGTTACCTTGCGCCACCAATTGGTCACGCGGAGAACTTGGCTCTTCACCAACAATTTCTGAGCCAGTAAAAATGGGCAAAATATTTTTGTCCAAAAATTTGGTAAATTGCTCTTTGTCCATTTTTGTTCCCCCTGTTAAATTTATCTAAATTTTTTAAGCACCTTAAAAAACTCTTTTTTTATCTTTTTGTTTTTGGCGTCCGTTACCACCATACTGTTTGGCTCGGCAGAAAAATTAAAGTCAAGTATAGTTTTGCCGTTTTGTTGAGCCGCAATAGTTTGCGCCGGACTAACTTTAAAGAAGTTGGGATGCGTTACAAACTCAGCCGCACATAGGTCGTGCGTTGCGACGCCGTTTTTTACCACATTGTCGTGATAAGAACGAAACATTTTTTCAAACATTTCGCCAACTTCGCCTGTTTGCTTGATGTTATAAATATCTTCGTAATCAAAATAGCAGTCGTGTCCCCAGTTTGATGGACACACTGTTAAATTTATGTTTTGCGCCAAAAGTTCTTTCATTGCCTCGCCATCGTAATAAATGTTAAAGCTTGTGCGTTTTTCTTCTTCGCCGCGCACATTTGGAATAATTCCACCACTAAACACTACTTTGGTTTTGGCTTTGTCTTCGGGATACTTTTTGTAATATTCTGCCACCTCGCCAACTGGGCTGAGCACCAACAAAGTCACCTCGGTTTCACTTGCAGCAACAATTTTGTGCATTACCTCGACAGCATCTTCGCTTAGGGCAGTTAAGGTAACATTTTCAAAGGCATAGTCGCCCACGCCACTTTTGCCATGCGCACCCACAGCCCCCTCGTAATCTAGTGCCGAAAGGCATTTTGCAACCGGCACATTGTTTGCTCCAAGCATTTGCAAAAGTCCAAGAGTATTGTGGGTAGTTTGCGCCATACCAACATTGCCGCCGGTAACGGCAATTAACTTTATGTCCACCTTTTGGGAGGCATAAATATAAAAGATGGCCACCTCGTCATCAACGCCCGGATCGGCAACAATTATTAGTGGTAATTTCTTGCTCTTTGTCATAATTTTCCTTATTAAAATAAGTATAACCCGCATTTGCCTTTGTTGGCAAATGTTTTAACACAAAACATTTTAGTTTTTTTAACTTTTGTTAATAAAACAAAGGGGAAATGACAAATTTGGAGTTTATTTTATTTGCCAACGACGCGCCAAATAAGTATAATAGCATAACAAAAATAAAAACAAGGAAAAATAATGACAACATTCTATATAAATAATATACAATATTCGACAGATAAAGAACAGACAATTTTGGAGGCGTGCACCGAAAACAATATTTTTGTACCAACTTTGTGCTTTTTAAAAAGTCCAAAATCGGTTGGCGGGTGCCGCGTTTGCCTTGTTAAGGTGGAAAATTTTCCAAAGCCTTTGCCTTCTTGCATGATGAAAGTAACCGAAGGAATGAAAATTTTTACCGACACCGAAGAAGTAATAAACCAGCGCAAAAAATCTTTGCTTGCGCTTGCAAGCAGTCATCGTTTTGATTGCTCAAACTGCCTAAGACAAGGCAAGTGCAATTTTAAAAAATTACTAGAAGAAAATAACATTACTCCACCCGACACTTTTTTAAGCAAAAATATAAATTCGTCCAACTGTATTTGTTTGGATACCAGCAAGTGTATCGGTTGCAAACGCTGTGAAGCCGTTTGCGCAAGACAAGGCATAAACGCCATAAAGTGTCAAAACATAGACGACAGACGCGTGGCCACCTTTGTTAACGCAAATGCGGAAAAGTGTGAAATTGGCGCCTCACCTTGCATAAGTTGTGGGCAATGCACCCTTGTTTGTCCAAACGCTAGCCTAAGCGAACTAAGCCAAACTGCTGAACTTGAACAAATTCTTGACGGAACCGACCTAAAAGTTGCGGTTATTGCGCCCGCAAGTAAAGCCGTTTTTGCCGAAATGTTTAAGCCTGCTACCGAAAAGCAATTGGTTTGCGCCTTAAAGCGCCTAGGCTTTGATAAAGTTTTTGACCTATCACTCGGCGCCGACATTACTGCACTAGAAGAAGCAACCGAACTAGAACACCGCATAAAGCATAACCAAAATTTACCTATGTTTTCGAGTTGTTGTCCGAGTTGGGTAAATTTTGCCCACAAATTTTATTCCGACATTGTGCCAAATTTATCTAGCACAAAAACGCCGCAAGAAATTATTGGCATTTGCGTAAAGACCTACTTTGCCGACCAAGCGAATATTGCCCCAAGCAACATAAAAGTTGTATCTATTACGCCTTGCACGGCCAAAAAAGATGAAATTTTGTTAAAACCAACCATTCGCGGCGAAAAAGAGATAGATTTAGCACTCACCTTGCGAGAACTAGCGCGCGTGATTGACCAAAAAAATATTGCTGTCAAGTCCTTGCCGGAAATGGAATACGACGACCTATTGGGCACGTCTTCTACCCTTGGCAACAATTTTGGACAAAACGGTGGCGTGCTTTGTGCCATTGCTGGCACCATTGCACAAAATGCGGGCGCTGAATTTAATCTAACGCCAACCGAAATAACCGAAGAGCATGCCACATACCTATTGCACACCGCCGATCGCGATTACACCTTTTTGGCAGTGAGTGGCGCCGGAAATATGCATAAAGTGCTTGAAGAAATAAAGGCAAAAACCATAACACCTGATTTTGTGGAAGTTATGGCCTGTGTCGGTGGATGTGTTAATGGCGGTGGCGTGCAACGCGCGGCTACCAACGCAACCAATTTAAACAAAAAAGTGCTTGCCCGCAAAAACGCGCTTGCCAAGATTTCGGCAAAAAAAACATATTCGCCAAAAGACAATCCAGACGTTATTGCTTTTTACAATTACTTAAATTCGCTTGACGAAAAAATTTCTTTACATAACAAAAAATCGCTTTAATTAAAGCGATTTTTTTATTGCACAAGAAAACTCAGTGTGATTTTCGGTATAAAAGTTTGCGCTAAACATTATGGTAGATTTTTGAAAGGTAAGTTCAGCTTTTAAAATAATGTTACTAAAAACAAAAATTTTCATTTGTTCGCCAGTTGTTTCTTTTTGGTAAGCGTCACACTCACGCCCGCAGACTATGGTGTTGGCGGTGTTATACACCGGCAAGTCCTCGTTTGCTAGCGCCAAATACGCCTTGTGCATTTCTGCGCCAAACACTTCTTGCAAAAATCCACCAAAGGTAAACGGTTCGGTAGTTGCAAGTTCGAACTCTTCACTTTGGCTATTTTTTTTGTACTTAAAGTAAAAGTGGTTTTGGCTATCCGCTTCGTAGTAATAGGTTGCTGACGGCGATTGGTACAAAAAGTTATTCCCCACCTTTTCTAGACTAAACGCGTCGGCGCCCAGCGTATATTCAAGGTTAAAATTATTTTTTGGATAAGCCAAAAAATTTTCTTCGGTTTTGTCCACTTGCAAGTCTATGGTGCCTGAACTATATAGCGCAGAAACTTTTAGTGCGATGTTTTTACCACCAAGATTTGCGTAATATTTATAGGCTTCAAAATAATTTGAACCGGCAGCCGACTCTACCAAATTTATTTGTTTTAGACTTTTAACAATTTGCAAAAATTCACTGCGCGTTGCCACAACTTTAAGCCCAAGGGTTTCTGCCGAACTACTGGTTGGCGTAAATTCATAACCATCTAGTTTTGGAAACCCAATTTGTTCTTCGCCGGCAAAAAAGTTGGAAATAACTTCACCAAGCTTTTTGGTGCTTATTGGTTCCTGCAAGTTGGCGTCACTATATTTTAGCGTGCTTATTTTTACAAAGTAAGTACCGGCGCTCACCTGCTGACCATAAATAGTGGCACCACCTTGTATAAAAATTAGTTCGGTTTGTTTGTAACCACTTCCGGTGTCGCAAAACAAAGAGAGCGCCAAGCACGGCACGCTTTCGCCAAGTTGCGAATTGTAACCGGCCACAAGCAACTCATCTTCGGTTTTTGGATAGGGGTACAAGTAATAGCCCGTCTGCTCAAAATCTCGGTTTTTGTTGAAATATACATTGCTACATTTGGTCTTGTACTGTTTGGCAAAATCTAAAAGTCGCTCTAGAACTGTTGCATTGGTTTCGGTGGTTAAAAACTTTACCAATTTTGTGTTTGCGTTTTGCTCCGCGTGCAAAAAGGTTAAATTAGTGCTAGGCACCGCTAAAGTATCCAAAAAGTACTCTGTTTGCTCGGTGGCGCTAAAATTTTTGTCTAGGTTTGATACCGTGGGCGTTGGCGTTTGCCCACCCGAGTTGTCTGCCGGTGGAGTATTATCACCACCGCCACCGCCGCCGGTTTTATTCTTGCACGCCGAAAAACTTACGCACGAAAGCGCAAGCACAAGGAGAACAAAAATTTTTATAACCTTTTTCATAGGCATAGTTTATCCTTTTGTAAGTTAAATTATAGCACACAAAAGGCATCGGTTGCAATTTTTTGCAAACAAAAAAACGCTATAAAAGCGTTTTAGTTGTTATCAAACTCAGCTCCGCAGTACTGACAAAAAGTTTTGCCGTTTTTTACCGTTAGGCTGGCACCACAATTTGGACATTTAGATTTTTGCATCGTGCTCTTTTTTTGATTTACCGTTACAATTTGATTTTCTTCGGTAAGTTGGAAGTTTGTTAAAAATCCTTTACGCATCAAAAGTTGCAAAGTGTCTTTTACTTCTTTTTCTTCTTTACCCGATTGCTGGCAAAGCATCTTTATACTTGAAATGTTTCCGCTGACTATCAAAGTGTAAATTTCGTACGCACTTTTGCGATTTGCAAAACTCATCCAAAGCATTGGTGATCCATAAAAACCGAACACAACCATAACTATGCTAGCGGCAAGAGTTGGCGTAAAGTATATAGCCGAAATTATTATACCTGGGATGCCAACCACAAAACAGATTGAGGCGATTATCGACCAAGCCAAAGCGGAGTTTACCCATTTTTTTATTGTTTTATTTTCCATATTGTTTTTCCTTTTTATATATAATATAGCAAAAAATTGCTTTTAGCAACTTTTTTGCAAAAAAAAGCGCCCCAATTGGGGCGAAACTTTTTTATTTAATTACTTTTTTGCGGACATAAGGCTTACGCAAGTAGCGACCAAACCATCAACTAACATCAAAATTAGTGCTAGCCATTGAGGTTTTGTACCACCAGCAACAACATTGCCAAGTGCGCCTGCGTTGCAGTTGTTTGGAACAACAATCATTGTTGCAATTGCCGCGCCAACCAAAGCAAGACCCAAAACTGCCATAACCAAACCAAGGGTTCTGCCAACTTTGCCATTTTTTACTACGCCAAGGTCAAGTAAAAGTTTTACTAGCGATACCAAAGCAAGCAAGCTTGCAAAAATCACCAATAGTAAAATTACTGTTGCCACGCCTGAGTTTGCTTCAAAGTCTAGTAGGCTATAACCGGAATAAGATGTTTCAGCCAATTTTGAGCCTAGTGCAGAAACAGATGCTTTTACAAATGGCATTGCCAAAATACCAAACACTGCACCTGCAAAAACGATTGCCAGCAAACTAAAGAGTGGGTTTCCTTTGCTTTTTGATTTTTTTGCCATAATTTCCCTCCTTGCAATTATGTTACCAAATTTAAAAATGGCTGTCAAACAAAAATGCTCGTTTTAACAAAAGTTTAATTATTGTTAAAAACTATTTTAAGTTATTTAGCACTTTATCACACAATTCAAAGCATTTGTTTGCCGTAATTGCAAAATTTGTCTTGTAATCGCCGGCGTTGTTGGTTAAACCATCCGCCACGCACTTGATGGACAAGCATGGCACGTTTGCCCTCTCACAAGTTAACGCAATTCCGGCAAGTTCCATATCGCAAACGTCGGCACCAAAAATTTGGTTTAGTTCTCGCTTTTTTGTCTCATTACCCACAAACTTATCACCTGATGCCACCGTAACCAACTTTATTTCTGGCATAACCATTTTGCACTGCAATACCAAATTGGCGTCCAACTGCACAAACCTGCTAGCCGGGTCGGCATAATATTGCCCCACCACTCTCTCCGGGTCGCATACGGTTGTATCAAAATCATAATGTGCCACTTTTTGCGCCACACATAGTTTGGCAACCTTCATTTCGGGCGTCAAACCGCCAACCACACCAAAATTTAGCACGGCATCAACTTTGTACTTTGAAATGAGTAGTTGTGTTGCCCCCGCAGCAGCAATTTCACCAACTTTGCTGTGCACCACAATAAGTTTATACTTTTTGCTCTTGTACTCTTTTATTGCAAAACCACTGTCGGTATATTCTTTTTGCGGTGCGCCGTAGCGCGCTAGCACGCTGTCTATTTCAATTGCAACAACTAGCCCAATTGTTTTCATAATTTATCCTTTGTAATGCTTAATTTGCGTTTTCGCCCTCGCCCTGAACTAACTGCAAAAATTCTTCTTTTTGTAGCAAGCGGTAAGGCTCGGTAACCTGCGAGCGAATAGAATTCTTTTTATCGTTATACTGCTTGTAATGTTTTTGCGAAATATATTCGCTGTCTTCTGCCATAAGTTTAATTTCGGCAGTAACGGTCTTTAAAATTGCTTTTAATCGCGAAACAGACACGCCCGCAAGTTTTGCCGTATCTAGCGGCGGAATAGGCTTTGTATATTTGCCATATTTTGCCATCGCGCAAAGCTGCGCGCGCATATTAAAGTTTCCCAGCATATCCCAAGGATCTGCCGGCAAAGCCTCTACGTCAAATTGCTCACTAAACTTGTCAAATTGACCGCTTGCTAAAATTGTATCATATTCTTCTTTGGTTAGCAAATGGTATTTTTTGCCTATATGCGTCCCAAAATGCAATTGAGACAAGTGCAAAAACTCTTTGTATTTTTCTTTTAAAATATATTCTGGATCGTTTAGCAAAAGTCTTAACTCTTCTACGCAACTAGACACAAAATTGCTTACATTGGTGCGGTTGCAACCAAGCAATTTTCCTATTTGCGTTTGGTTTAGCGCTTGACCATATTTGCCAAATTGCGCCATAAGGCAAAACTGTGATTTTTGATTTAAATGCCCCACAAGTTTCCACAACTCTTTGGATAGTTCAACATCGGCATAACCTTCAACAAACTCGTCCACTTCGCCAAGTTTGTCTTCTTGACTTAAATCTGATTGTCCGGTGGCATCTACCAATTCACTAAGTCCAACCGGTGCCGCCATTCGCTTTTTATCAACATAGTGCATACCTTCGCGGTAAACACAATTGGCAGCGTGAGTAACAAATTTTACTTTGCGCGATGGATCGTAGGTATCTATTGCCCGGCGATAAGCCTCGTCAAGTGACATAAAAAGTTCTTCCTCTGTTGCCCGTTTTGGCAATATAATCTTGCGGGAAACATAATGAATAAGCCTTTCACCACTAAGCAACAATATTGCAAGCGCACTGCTTTCGGCAACATCTTTATTCTGGGCTCTATCTTGACTATACAAATTAAACAAACACTCAAACTGAGTTTGCGATAAACCCTTTTTGTTTAGCGCTCTTTTGGCAAGACTTTCTATCTTCCAATACTTGCCCGCTACAATTTCGTCAAGTGCCGCCACAAAAGACGCGTCTTCAACAAGTGCTTCGGCTCGCAATCTTTTTGCTTCTGCTTTTAGCTCTTTTAGGTTATACTTTGCGATTTGCTGTTCCATTTGCCCCCCCTATTATGCGTTTTGATTTTCGTTTATACCATACGAATTTGCCATATCCCAAAATTCGTCTTTGGTAAGCAGATGATAGTCCGCAGTAACACTGGTATTTGGAATTCTACCATTTTTAGAAACCGCACGGTAGCGACCCGACGAAATATATTTTGGATCTTCTAGCATTTGAATTAAAGCCAGTTTACATTTTTTTATAATTTTGCTAATCATACTTTGATCCATGTCAAAGCATTTAGCAATTTCACTTTGAGTGATAGGCCTACCATATTTCCCGGTATATGCTAGCATACAAAATTGTTCGCGCGGTTTTAAAAAGCCCATTTTTGCCCACAATATTTCCGCAATTTCTTTTTCTATATAATCTTCAACAATTTTTTCGTTGCTTGCCAATTGGTCTTGGTAAGTAGGACCGCTATCGTCATCTGCAATTAGTTTGTCTTCTAGCCCTACCGTTGCATATTGCCTATTTGACCTGACATAAATTAAACCTTCATGCAAAACAACCGGTGTTGCATAATTTAAAAAATAAATACCTTTGCGCGGATCAAAAGAGTCCACCGCTTTTCTTAAACCCATTTCTAGGCGCATAAACATTTCATCTCGGCTATGTGTTGGTGGAAGTAATATTTTTTTGGATATTCTAAAAATAAAATATTCGTGACACATAAGCAAAACAGCAAGCGCACCACTTTCGGCAACATCTTTGCCTTCGGCACGCTCGCGGTTGTAAGTATTAAAAAGCAAGTCGTATTGCACCCTGGTAAGCCCATGGTTGCATTTTATATGATTTAAAAGTTCTTCAAGTTTCCAAGTCTTTCCTGCATAAACAGCATCAAATAGCGCAACAAATTTTTCGTCCTCAGTTTGCGCTAGGCTTTTTATTTGTGGGAAATCTTTTTTTAATTGGTCAAGATCCAAATTTAATCGCTGCACATAGTCTGCGTTCATCACTTGTTACCACCCATTTTTCTCTATTGTAAGCCCGCTACTTAATTTTGTCAATATGGGCACACGCACAAATTTTGTCGCAATTTGCAAAAACTTTAATTAACAATGCTATAAGGCAACTCGCTGGCATCGGCAAAAAACATAATTTTTGCCAAAAGAGCATCAGCGCCCACCAACAAAAAGTTGGACAAATAGGGCAAGCAAGAAACCACCAATGCATGCTCTTCGTATTTTAGATATTTGTAATTTATAAACTTGCAAACGCTTTCATCAAAATTTCCGTTTATAGGCTTTTGCTTTTTTGCACTGTTTTGCACCAACACAGTTCTTACTCTATTTTCGCCAAGTTCGGTTTTTAATTCGCCAATTAAGCGCGACAGTATAATCGACGGCTTATTGTTGTTAAAAAAATAAAAGGTATGGCATTTTTCGTAATTAACCATATCCTTTATGCAACAAGCAAGGTCTTGCATTCTTAGTTTGCCAATTGTCTTTATGCTCTCATCAATAAGTACTCCAACTTGTCCAGCCGAAAAGTGCATACTCACCCACCTTTTTTGTTCCATTATACCTGCGGTGCAAGGTAGGTGTCAACAATATTTACTAAAATTATACAAAATAACTAGTTATAGGTATTTTTGCGTATTTATAGTAAATGGCATTTGTGGCAAATATCTTATTATAAAAGTAAGGGGATATTGTACAGATGAATAAAGATGAAATAATTGATAGAATTAGTATGCTCCGTACCCGAGCAAATTACTCAGCGCGCCGACTATCGCTAGATTTGGGTATGAACCAATGTTACATCAACCGCATGGAAACTAGCCACGACTTTTTGCCAAGTCTGGAAGTGTTTATGGATATAATTGAAACGTGTGGAAGCACACCTAGCGAATTTTTTTACTACAATATGGACGAATACAAAAACGATAAGGAAATTATCGAACTTCTCAAAAAAGTTAGTCCAACCAAAAAACAAGCCATAATTAGTCTGCTAAAAGACAACTAACCGCTAAGCCTAACAAAAGCCAACCGACTGGTTGGCTAGTTTACTTTTACCTTTTTACCTGCTTTTCAAAAAGGTCTAAAATGGTTTTTGCAATTTGGTCATATTTTTTGGGCAAGGTGTTATATGCATTTTCGCCTAGCAAAGCCATATCTTTTTTATTTTTTAAAAACAAAAATATTTTTTGGGCATATTCCGCTTTGTCCAAATTGCTAACAATTCCGTTTTGCTCGTTAACAATTCGTTCTGCCATTGGCGTACCGGTAACAATAGCTGATGGTGTTTTGCATAGTCCGGCTTCGTCCACCACCAAGTTGTAGGTATCGGCAATGGTTGGCGACAATAACAAATCTGCCAAGGTGTAAAGCGCCAAAAGTTCGGGCTTGCTTTTTATTTCACCTAAAAACATAACGGAATCGTCTATTTTTAGTTTCTTTGCTAGTTTGTAATATTTTTTTTGTTCTACCTTGCCAGCGAGCAAAAGTTTGAAGTTGGTTTTGTAAACCTGTTTTACATCTGCAAGCGCCGAGAACATAAATGCCACATTTTTTTTATCTTCTACCCTACCAACATACAAAAGCAAATTGTTTACACCAAAAAGTTCATACTTTTGCTTTACCGCCATCAAGTAGTTGGCTTGATTTGCCAAAAATTCGGCGTTTGCTATTGTGCCGTTTGGCACTACTTTTATTGACGTTTTTACGCCAAGTTTTATTAGTTTTTGTTTTAAAAAGTTTGAAACAGCAATAACCAAATCAGCACCATTTAGTTTTTTTACAACCGCTTTTATGGCGGGCTTTGCAAAAATGCCAACCGTTTGCTTGTACACGGCTTCGTAATCGGTGTGACAAGCAAATACTAACGGCACGCCATATTTCTTTTTTAGTTTTAAAGCATAACTTGCAAGTGCATATTTGGTCTGAACATAAATTACATCCGGCAAGTTACTTTTGGTAAACTTTTTAAGGCGCTTATCCACAATGGCGTTGGTGCCAAGATGTGGAAAACTTATGCCTTTGGTTCGGTAAACCTTGTACGGCAGCGTAGCGTCATCAAACTTGCCTTTGGGGCACACTAGTGTTATGTCCACCAGTGGTGATAACGCCTTCATTTGCTCATCAATTACCCGTTCTCGTCCACCTGTGGTTGGATAAAACGAGTCACTAAACATCAAAACTTTTAATTTGCTCATAATTTAATTATACCGCAAGGCGCGCAAATTATCAACAAAAAGCCAACTAGCCGTGTTGACAACAACCACAAAAAATGCTACAATAATACAAATTTAGGAGATAATGTTATGGACGTACAACAAAACGAAGAACAATTTGACAGCACAAAGGAAATTGTTGTAAGGCGTGAAAAACTTAACCGTCTTATTGAGGCGGGCAAAAACCCTTACGAAATTACAAGTTTTAAACAAACCGCTCACGCAGAAGATTTGCTCGCAAACCCCGAAAAAGCAACCGGCAAAAAGGTTTCGCTTGCAGGCAGACTAATGAGCCGTAGAGTTATGGGCAAAGCAAGTTTTGCACATATTAGCGACCGCACTGGCAAAATTCAACTTTATGTAAAGCGCGACAATCTTGGCGAAGAAGAATATGCCGCTTTTAAAAAATTGGATATTGGCGATATTGTGGGCATTGTTGGCAAACCATTTGTCACCCACACCGGTGAACTAACCGTTGAAGTTTTGAGCCTAACTTTGCTTAGCAAATCTTTATTGCCTTTGCCAGAAAAATATAATGGATTTAAAGACAACGACGCAAGATACCGTCATCGTGAACTTGACCTTATTATGAACCCAGAAGTTTTGGATACCTTTAAAAAGCGTAGTCAAATTATTTCGTTAATTCGTCAATATATGGACAAGCACGGATTTATAGAAGTTGATACCCCAATTTTAAACACACTAGAAATCGGCGCTTCGGCAAGACCTTTCAAAACTCACCACAACTCGCTTGGCATTGATATGTACTTGCGCATAGAAACGGAACTATACTTAAAGCGCTTAATTGTTGGCGGTATGGAAAAAGTTTATGAAATTGGTCGTATTTTCCGTAATGAAGGTATGGACAAAAACCACAACCCAGAATTTACTTCAATTGAGATGTATCAAGCATACGCCAACTACTTTGAGATGATGGACTTTATTGAAAAAATGTACAAGTTTTTGGCAGAAAAAGTTTGCGGCACCGAGCCTATTACCTTTGGCGAGCACAAAATTGATATGCTAAAACCATGGGCAAGACTTACCATGAAAGAAGCCGTTAAAAAGTATGCCGGTGTAGACTTTGATAACTGGAAAACCGACGCAGATGCGCTTGCAGAAGCCAAAAAACACCATCTTGAACTAGAAAACGGTGCAAAGTCTACCAAAGGTGAAATTCTTTCAGCCTTCTTTGAAGCTTATGCCGAAGACAACTTAATCCAACCAACCATAATTTATGATTATCCGGTAGAAGTTTCGCCACTTGCAAAACGCAAACCAGAAGACAAAATGTTTACCGAACGCTTTGAGTACTTTATGTGCGGCATGGAAATGGGCAACGCATTTAGTGAACTTAATGACCCAATTGACCAACGCGAACGCTTTGAAGCACAAGTACGCGAACGCAAGGCACAAGGCATCAACGCCGAAGTTGACGAAGACTTTGTTACTGCACTAGAATATGGTATGCCTCCAACGGGCGGTTTGGGGCTTGGCGTTGACCGTTTGGTAATGCTACTTACCGGCAGCACCACCATTCGCGATGTACTACTCTTCCCAACCATGAAACCAATTAAATAAATCTACGCCCCGCGAACCGCGGGGCGTTTTTATTTGGAAAAGAAAGTAAAGTAAAAAAGTTGCTCAGTTTGTAATGCGCTTTTGTTTTTTATCCGTAACTTTAACGCAAAGAGTTAAAGTTGCATAGGCGCCAGCCTATTGCATAAGCCCAACGGGCTTATTGCATAAATCCGTCAGGATTTATGCAATAACTACCACTGTCGACCTAAGCCAAATTTGCATTTTCGCCAAATAAAAGACCCTGCGGCTCGCAGGGCTTTTTGATTGGCGGAGAGTGGCAGATTCGAACAAAAACACTTCCGCTTTGCCTTTGTCAAAGCGGCTATTATAGACGCATATAAACCTTCTTTTTGGCTAAAATTGTTTTGCTTGGCTTCTGGCGAGGTCACTCAGCCATCGCCGATCAAGTCAATTTTATCTCAAAAATTTAGGCTTATCTGCTTCCTTTTTTTACGCTTTTATTTTGTTAAACAACCATCTCGCTAGCATAGTCGACCCCAAGCCAAATTTGCATTTTCGCCAAATAAAAGACCCTGCGTTTGCAGAGTCTTTTATTTGGCGGAGAGTGGCAGATTCGAACTGCCGGTCGACTTTCACCAACACACCCTTTCCAGGGGTGCACCTTAAACCACTCGGACAACTCTCCAAATTTAAGCGACCTTTTGGGTCGCTTGTTTTGTTAAATTTTGGCTACAATTCCAATAAAGTTTTCCCAAGTGCCAGGGAAAAATTGGAAAATGATAATGGCTGCCATAACCACATAGTACACGATGCGCACTATAAATGGTTGCTTGGAAGTAACTTGCAAACCAACAACCAACAAAAGTGCTAATGGTGCATAAAATTTTAGTACGTTTAGCACATTTAATAAACCTGAATCGGTTATAAATGGCCAGTTTGCGTTAACTAATAGTACAGCAAAAAGCGCTATTGTTAAAAATGCAATTGTTTCTGCAAGAATACCCAAGATGTCGGCAAGGCCGTTGCCTTTTACTTCGTGATGCGACATATTTTTCTCCTAAAACTTTTTTCTTATTTTAACAAATTTTTAGGTAATTGTAAATTGTTTTTTAAAAATAATTACTCAACGGTAACGCTTTTTGCAAGGTTTCGTGGTTTGTCCGGGTCTAAGCCTTTAAAGGTGCTAACATAATAGCCCAAAAGTTGAAAGACTTCAATTGTCACAATTGGCATAACTTCCGCATCTAGGTTTGGCAATTTTATGGTTTGCCAAATGCCGTGTGCTTCGGCAAGTTCTTCGCCCCAATTGGTAACGGCAATAAGTTTGGCGCCACGGCTCACCGCTTCATTTGCACCGTTTAGCGTTTTGTCTAGCAAGTCCTTTTGAGTCATTATGGCAAAAAGCGGCGTATTGTTTTCTATCAATGCCAAAAAGCCGTGCTTTAATTCACCACTTGCGTGCGCAGACGAATTTATATACGAAATTTCTTTAAGTTTTAGCGAGCCTTCTTCGGCAGTGATGTAATCATATTGTCTACCGATAAAGAAAACCTTATCACTATCTTTAATTTCTTCTGCCAAAGCTTTTATGCTCTCTTCGTCTATTTGCGTTAGGGCTTGTTTTGCTTCTTCTATTTTTTTGTAGTAGTCTATTGTTACGTTTTCTTTTATTGCCTTTATATGCATGGCCAGCATATAAAGTTCGGCAATTTGACACGTATATGCTTTGGTAGATGCAACCGCAATTTCTGGCCCCGCGCACACCGGCAAAATTTTATCACATTTTTTGGCAAGTGTGCTATAAAGTACATTGGTTAATGCCACAGACTTGGCATTTGCTTTTTCTGCCAAATTTAAACACGCCAAGGTATCCGCTGTTTCGCCGCTTTGACTTACAAAAATAAATAGGGTGCCGTCTTCTATTACCGGAAAAGAGTAACGGTACTCGCTTGCAATCACGGCTTTTGCTTTTATGCGCGCAATTTTTTCAAGATATTGCGCCCCCATAAGTCCGGCGTGGTAGGCGGTTCCGCAACCAATTAGCACCACCTCTTTTATTTGCTTTACCATCTCTTTATCCAAAAAGGCAAACGGGTTGTTGTCTTTATAAGTTTTCAGCACTCTATCCAGCACCAACGGTTCTTCTTTTATTTCTTTTAACATAAAATGCGGATAGTTTTCTTTCCCCGCAGAGTTTTCAAACTTATCTATTTTTAATGGCGCTTTTTCTATTTGCCCGTTTGCGTTATAAAATAAGACACTTCCCGAAGCGACTTCTGCAAACTCACCATCTTCTAATGCGTAATACTGTTCGGCTTTGCCCTGAAAGCAAATTGGGTCGCTGCCGACATAGGCGTTTTTGCCATTTAGCGCAACATAAAGTGGGGTTTTGTTTTTTGCTAAAAATATTTTGTTTGGCTCAGTTTCCGAAAGGCAAGCCAGCGCATAGCTTCCTACCAATTTTTGCGCCGCGTTTATTAACTTCTCCAGCGTCGTTTTTCCACTTATAAATTGTAGTAAATTTGCCACCACTTCGGTGTCCGTGTCACTTTTAAACTCAGCGCCTAGTTTGGTTAATTCAACCTTTATTCTGCCAAAGTTTTCAATTATTCCATTATGAACCACTGCAAAACTATTATCCGTGGACAAGTGCGGGTGCGCATTTTTTTCACTCGGCACACCGTGGGTCGCCCATCTTGTATGCGCAATACCTATGTTTGACTCTTCTATTTCGGCCACTTCGCTTAGTTTTTGTTCTAGTTTGGCAATTTTACCTGTAGCCTTAACCTCTCTTATTTTGCCATTTAATATATATGCAACACCCGCAGAGTCATAACCACGGTATTCCAAATTTCTTAATCCGTCTAGTAAATTTTCTCTAACTTTGTCACCAATATAGCCAGTAATTCCACACATAAAATTCTCTCCTTAAATTTTTTCCGCATGGCGGTTTTGATTATTATAGTCTATACTATGAAAAAAAACAAATATTTGGCAAGCGACTTTTGTATTTTTAACCATAATTTTTGCATTTTGTCAAGCAGTTTTGCCACAAAAAGCAAAAAAGTTGGCGCGCCCCCTTTATTTTTAAAAAGTTTTATGGTATAATATACATTCACTTATGAAAAAAAAATTTATCAAAATAATTAGTTTTACTTTGGTCTGTATTATTGGTGCCTTTGCCGGATATTTTGCCGGTGGAGTTGTTTCTGGCAAACTTTTTACCTACGACCCACTAAAAGATGTGGACGTTTCCGCCTTGTATGATGATCCAAGCAAAATAAACATAAAAGGCAAAAAGCCTAGTGACCTCACCGCTGCCGAAGTTTATGTGGTGGCATCAAACAAATTACTTTCACTAGACAACTATAGCATAAATATTAGCGGAACCATTTCTGCCGATATAATGAACTTCAAGCAAGACGCCTTAAATCTTACTACCAAGAAAAATGGCATTGTGTCGCAAGATATGCGCTCAACAAGTAGTGTAGTTAGCACAGCATGCCTTTCTACCGTATATTCACCAAACAAAATTGTGGTGCAAAGCGGACGTTATACCGACGAAAACGACCTTAATACCGTAGTGTATGACGGCAAGCAAGAAGAATACAATAGCACCGATTATGCGAACAAGTTTGGCATTGTTCCAGACGGCACCTCTGCAATTATTGTTTCTAGCAAAACCGTAATCGATTGGAAGTTTATTGGCGAAGAAAACGGACTTTTTACTTTTGAAATGTACACCGATACCGTTACTTCGACTCCGTTTTATGGCAAACAAATTTCGTACAATTCGGGTTCTTCTGGTCAAGTAAAATTTAAGGGCATAAAATTTGTATTTACCGTCACTAGCGACTTTGTTCTGGTAAAAGAAGTTCGTTATGACGAATATAGCCTTAACTATTTTGGAATAAACGCAAACTGCGTTTCTGATATGGTAAGCACTTACACTTACAACTAAGCGGTAAGGGGGGGGGACTATGAAAAAGTTTTTATTGTATTTTTTAACCTTTTTATTTGTGGCATCGGGCACCATGTGCGCGGTTTTAGCCATAAACTATGATGCTTATATAAAAAGCCAACAACCGCGCGTTGTAACGCCGGACGACATAAAACAAGACTCCAACCTTTCGGCCAGCCTAGACAAACTGCTCAGCGCTAGCGCTATTGAAGCCGATTTGAGTTTTGAAAGTGAAGACAAAACCACCGACCTATCCGGCAAAATTTTGTATTCCAACGTCAACTCAAATATAAAAGTTGACCTAAGCATAAACGGCAAACTTTTGAGTCAAAATGTTTATGCAAACATTGTTTATGTTGATAGCAACATTTATGCCGACCTTTGTGGGCTAAAATTTAGTGGCACGGCAACAGACTATATCTCCACTGTTAAATATTTGTTAAAATTGGTCAGCAAAGGCGACTTTAATACTCAACTGGACACCTCCATTTTTACCGACCTACTTGCGAACCTAAACATTGAAACCTTACCGGGTGGCAACCAACAAGTTACGGCGAGCCTACCTGCCATTGGGGATATCGTGCTAATTGCAGATAGTGGGTTCTTTCCAATAAGCTTGAGTGCGCCTAATATAAAAGTGTTAAACCAAAAGTTTGCTTTACGCGTTAATTTTGCTCAAAAAAATCACTTTGCAATCACCGTGCCAACCAACGCTAGTACCTATCTTGCAGTAACGAGCATTGTAGATTTTATTGATCCAATTTACAACACCTTTACTTCCGGCGCCAACCTATTTTGTGGCACCATAAGTTACGCCGGCTCTAACTTTGATGTAGAATTGCTTTTGGACAAATCTTTTAACATGTCCGGCACCATTAGCACCGCGGGCATAAAAGCGAACTTTTCGTTTGTTAACAATGTTTTGGTGGTTTCGTGCTTAAACCTTACTTTTTGTGGAACCACCGCCGAACTTGCTGAACTTGTACGAACTCAAAAAACCGATCTTGCACAAATATTTTCCTTAAATTTTGTACAGACCATTGGTGAACTTTTGTCTGGCAAGTCTAGTTTGTTAAAATTTAATACAACCAACAACCGCATTAGTTCACTAAGTTTAAAGTTGGGCGACATAAAGGCTCAATTTAATGTAACGTCTTCGGTTCAAAAAGTTAAAATTTTACCACACGCCAATGCAATTACCTTGACCGAAGCTAAAGAACTTTTGAGCGACGCTCGCAAACTTAATCTCGAAACTCTTTCGGCCGACATCAACCTAAATTTGGGCAAGACCACTGCAAGCGGAAAATTATACAAAGACTACGCCAACTTTTACTTTTCTGGCACCATAGCCGGCAGCAACGTTAGTCTTACAAAATATGGCAGTTACTACTATTTAAATGCTTATGGACAAAAATTAAAATTTAGCGACACCGAAACCTCAAAACTTTTTGCTAGTCTATTTAAAAATAATGAAGTTAGCGAATTTGACCTAAACACTCTTTTAAATTTTGCAAACAGCAACCTTAGCAAAATAACCCGCAAAGATTACAAACAATTTGAAATCGTTACTTCAGTAGGCTCTGCAACTTTAAGCGTAAACGCCGGCTCGGTTAAACTTGAAAATCTTAATTTACTTATAAATCGTCAACGCATAAGCGGTTCGGCTTCGGTCGGAATAGCAAATAACGAAAGTTTAAAACGCAACTTTTCTACTAGTGGTTATGTGGACGCCAGCGATTTGCTCCCTGCTGTAAACCCTTGCTTAAACACCATAAAGTCTGGCGGAAATTATGTTGGAAATTTAACCCTAAAACTTGGTGACATTACGCTAACCGACATCAGTATTGACCTAACCTACACCGTAACTAATGGCAAGTTTGGGTTCTCGCTAGTTTTGGATAATTTGCCGGTTGGTTTGGCTGTTAGCGACTACAACGGCTTTACCTTTAAAAGTCAACAAGCAACAATTGTTTACGCCGACGGTTACCTATATGTTTCACGCATTGTGCGTGCGCGCGCCTTTGGCAAAACTTATGCCGACCTAGACAAAGTTTATTCATTAAAAACAATTTCAGCGGGTGACATCGCCGAAATGTTGGGGTTAAAACGCAGTTTGTTTGAGTATAAAAACAATGGGTCAAGCGTTAACCCAAATAACTCCAACTTTATTGGCTCGGTTTCACGCGTGGACAACAACTTTAGTTTGCTACTTAAAACTTCGGTGCTTATGTCCAAACTATCCGACACCAATATAAACTTTTATGCAACTGACCTTATTTATTCACTAAACGCTTCTCTTAGTTATGGCTCGCTAATTAACGTTAATTTAAGTCTAACACGCAAATAAAACTTGCAACAAAGAAGCCTCTCGCCAAACAGTGAGAGGCTTTTTACTTTTAATTATTTTTTTCTTAGTGCGTTTAATATTGCAATAAACGAAACACCAACATCGGCAAATATTGCAAGCCACATAGACGCCAAACTAGTTAGGCTTATTGCTAGTACGCCAAACTTAATTATTAGCGATAGCCAAACATTTTCTTTGGCTATCTTCATAGTGTTTTTGGCAGTTTTTTGTGCACTTACTAATGCAGACAAATTATCTTTTAAAATAACAACGTCCGAAGCCTCAATTGCGCTATCGGCACCAATGGTGCCCATACTTACACCAACATCTGCCGAAATAAGCAATGGTGCATCGTTAATTCCGTCGCCAACCGCAGCAATTTTTTTGTTTGCGGTTTGGCTTTTTAGTTCGTTTAGCTTTTCAACTTTTTGGTTTGGCAACAGTTCGGCATACACTTCGCCAATGCCAACTTGCGCCGCCGTAATTTCGGCTATTTTTTTATGGTCACCACTTAGCATAACCGGTTTTATTCCGCGTTGCTTTAGCGTCGTTATTGCTTCCTTTGCCTCGTCTTTTATGGTATCACCTACCACTAACGAGCCAACAAACTCTCCATTTTTTGCAACATAAATAATGGTGCCCACGCTTTCGTTTGTAACAATAGTTATGCCGTTTTCTTCCATTAGTTTGTTGTTGCCACAAACAATTGTTTCTCCGTTGCCTATCGCAATTACGCCTTCACCAGCAACTTCGGTAAAGGTGTAGCCTTTTGCCGCTTGATAATGCTCACCAAGTATGGCTCTAGAAATTGGGTGCAAACTTGCACTTTCGGCAATTTCGGCTAGTCTCATTATTTCTTCGGTTTTGTCTTCGGGATAAGTGTTGATTACTTTTAATTCACCTTTGGTAATGGTGCCGGTTTTGTCAAAAACCACAACACCGGTTTTGCTTAAATTTTCTATTGCCACCGAACCTTTTACCAAAACACCTTGTTTTGCCATCTCACCAATTGATGTAAAGAAGGTAAGCGGAACCGAAATAACCAAAGCGCAAGGGCACGAAACAACCAAAAAGTTAAGCGCTTTGTAGATCCACCCCATATAGTCTTTGGTAATTATGCCACCAAGCAGCGCAACAACAACCGCTACGCCGATCACACAAGGCGTATAAACTTTGGCAAAGCGAGCAATAAAGTTTTCGGTTCTGGTTTTGCCTTTGCTCGCGTTTTCGACTACTTCCAAAATTTTTGCAACAGTAGAGTTTTCGTATAATGCCGAAACTTTAACGGTAACCGCTTCGCCCATATTTATGGCGCCGCTAGAAATAAAGTCGCCCTCTTGATAGTTCACCGGCATAGACTCACCAGTAATGGCCTTTAAGTCCATACACGCATTTGCGCTAAGCAGTGCCACATCGGTTGGAACTTTGTCGCCCTGCTTAATTAGCAAAGTGTCACCTATTTTTAGTTCTTCAAGTGCTGTTTCGGTGATAGTTTGATCGGCGTTTATAACATTCGCAAAGTCTACTTTTAGTTCCATCAAATCTTTAATAGACTTGCGTGAACGCTCGGTTGCAAAAGATTGAAACCATTCACCAAGACAAAATAGCAATACAACTGCCACGCCCTCTTTTTGATCACCAATAATAAACGCGCCAATTGAAGCAATAGTCATTAAAAAATTTTCATCCAGCACATAGCCATGGAACAAGTTAGAAAATGCTGCTTTTACCACCTTGTAGCCAACAAAAACAAAAATTGCGCCATAAATTATGGTAGGCAAAACCCATGCCCATTTTTCGTTTGGGATAATGCTGCCAAACTTAAAAATTAAGTCCAGCACCACTGCAATAATGTACACACTTGTTGCAACAATTAGTTTGGTTAATGTCCTCTTTTGCCTTTTAGTCATTGGTTATCACCGTACAATCAGGGACTGCCCTTTTGCAAGTTTTTAGCACCTTTTTCATTACAATAGAAAAACTATTGTCATCTATGTCTATGGTCATTTTTTGAGTAAAATAGTTAACCGAACAATCATTTACACCTTGCAACTTTTTTACTTCGTCTTCCATTCGTTTTGCGCAAATTACGCAATCAAGGTCTTCTAGTTTATAAACTTTTTTCATTAGTTCTCCCTTATGTGCAAAAGCGCGCAATCAAGTATGCTATAAACATGGTCATCGTCTATTTGATAAATAATTTCTTTGCCTTTGCGTTCATTTTTAATTAGTTTTGCTTGCTTTAAAATTCTTAGTTGATGCGAAATTGCCGAGGTGGTCATATTAAGCGCATTTGCAATAGCGCCCACACTTTTTGCGCCACCCGCCAAAGTGCCAAGTATGCCCACGCGCGTTTTATCACCAAAAACTTTAAACATTTCGGCAAGCGCACCTTCTTCTGCTTCTGTTAGATATCTTTTTTCCATACTGCTATTATACGCAACATTTGAACAGTTTGTCAAGTGTTCAAATGTGATATTTTGTAAATATTTTTGTTGTTAAAAAAATAGCCCACCCAAACAGGTGAGCTATAATAAAAATGCAATTACTTTATTAGTGGAACAATTACGCCAGCAATTACTACTAATAGCGATACGAAATAAAGGACTTTCCATACCGTAGGCTTTTTGCTAACATAGCGCCATGCAAGTACCGCAGTGATGCAAATCATTATTGCTGTTGCCAAATTTTGCAAAGCAACTACAACTTTTAGACTTACGCCGGCGAGTGATAATATCATCGAAATTAGATAAATTATTGCAACTGCCACGATAACATAAAGCGAAATCTTGTTTAGACCCCAAGCGTTTCCGCTTTTTTTGGTTGTTTGTTTTGTCGATTGAGTTGTTTGTTTGCTTGTTGTAGATTTTTTCTCTGCCATTTTACTCCCTCCCTATAAACTTCGGTGTCATTATACCACAATTTATATTTTTGGCAAATTGATTTTATGAAGTAATTAACTAAAAATAGTGTTTTTTTAACAAAATTTTTACAAATTGTTAAAAGCGATTATTTTTCGCCTTGCAAAAAAGTTGCATTTAACAAACTCAATCTATATAATACTTTTGTAATAAGGAGAATATAAATGATTGAATATCGTTACGACACACAACTTTTAATTGAAGGTAAAAATTTGGACGAGAAAAAAATTCGTGAATATTTTAACACCAAACTAGTGGGCGACTGCCTAATTGCAGTGGGCGATGATGAACTTATTAAAATTCATTTCCACACCAATGAACCTTGGAAGGTGCTAGAATACTGCTCTTCGCTTGGTGAAATTTTTGACATTGTTGTTGAAGATATGGACCGTCAATCTCGCGGTCTTCAAGGCTAAGCTTTGTTTTTAATTTTATTGGATACATAAAAAAATCTTGCAACTTTAAATTGCCAGACGCTATGCAAAAAGGACTTTTTGTTACATCATACAAAAAGTCCTTTTTAATTAAATGTTTTTGGCGCTCCCGGCAGGACTCGAACCCGCAACTTCTCGGTTCGAAGCCGAACACTCTATCCAGTTGAGTTACGGAAGCATTAACAGATTACCCATCTAGTATAGCATAACCATACGCTAAATAAAATAATTTTTGTTAAAAAGTAATAAAAATAATAATTTTTTAACAAAAGTCGCTTTATTTAATTGTCAATTTGCTCTACTGTTTGTTATAATAAAACAAAAAAGGTAGTTACAAAATGACAAAAATAATCGCCTTCGCCAATCAAAAAGGCGGAGTTGGAAAAACTACTAGTTGCATAAACGTATCGACCGGTCTTGCTCTTGCAGGCAAGCGAGTACTTTTGGTGGATATTGACCCACAAGGCAATGCAACCAGTGGTGTTGGAATTAAAAAAAATAACGACTTAAAGTCGGTATACAACGCAATTGTCGGTGACAGCACCGTTGAAAGCGTTATCCAAAAAACTGCGGTAGAAAATTTGGATATTTTACCAGCAAATATTGAGCTTGCAGGCGTTGAAGTTGAAATGGTTTATATGGATAACCGTGAACGTGTTATTAAACGCATTTTAAACGCATGCCAAAATAGTTATGATTACATAACCATAGACTGCCCACCTTCACTTGGGCTTTTAACAATAAACGCGTTAACCGCTTCAAACAGCGTCCTTATACCTATTCAATGTGAATTTTTTGCATTAGAAGGTTTAAGTCAACTAATGAACACCATTAGACTTGTTAAAAAGCGCTTAAACCCACAATTAACCATTGAAGGCGTGCTTTTAACAATGCGTGACACCCGTTCTAGTTTGGGTGCGCAAGTTACCGAAGAAATTAAAAAATACTTTGCAAAAACGGTATTTGAAACTTCTATTCCTCGAAATATTCGTTTGGCAGAAGCACCAAGTCATGGAAAACCAATTTTTGTTTATGACAAAAACTGTGCAGGCAGCAAAGCATATTTACGCTTAACAGAAGAATTATTAAAGAGAAATAACGATAGTTATGAAAACATAACCAAATTATTATCACCAAGGAGATAAAAATGAGTAAGAATAATTTAGGAAGAGGTCTAGACTCTTTGTTTTCTAGTTTTGAAGAAGACGATGAACCAGTTCAATCAGCACCGGTTGCGTCACCTACTGGCGAACCAATCAACTTGCCTATTGGTCAAATTGACAATAACCCAAATCAGCCTCGTAAACGTTTTGACGAAACCGCATTAAATGAATTGGCAAGTTCCATAAGAAACATTGGTTTAATTCAACCCATCGTTGTAGTAAAACGAAATGGCCGATATATGATTGTTTCGGGTGAACGCCGTTGGCGCGCTAGCAAATTGGCAGGACTAACCACTATCCCATCCATTATTAAGGAATATACTGATAAAGAAGTTGCACAAATTGCCTTAATTGAAAACTTGCAACGTGAAGACTTAAACCCTATTGAATCAGCGCGTGCTATTAAAGAACTTATCGATAAATTTGACATGACACAAGAAGCTGTTGCAGAAAAAATCGGCAAGAGTCGTCCAGCTATAGCTAACACCATAAGATTATTGAGCTTATCATCACCCGTTGTTAAGCTTATTGAAGAAAACAGACTATCTGCCGGCCACGGAAAGGTTTTGGTTGGTATTGAAGACCCAAAACTACAATTAGAGCTTGCCGAACTAGCCAGTGATAACAAAGTTACCGTACGTGAGCTAGAAAAATACATTAAACAATGCAAAAACGGCACTTTAAAGAAAGCCCCAGAACCACAAAGCGTTGAACTTAAAGCCTTTGCAAAACGTTTACAAGATGCGTTTTCAACAAAAGTAACCATTATGGGCAACGACAATAAAGGGCGTATCTTTATAAACTATTACAGCAAAGACGATTTGGATAGAATTTATAACGCCTTAAACAAATAATCAATAAATTATTAAGATGTTCCACGTGGAACATCTTTTTTTATGCAAAAATGTTTCACGTGAAACATTTTTACCGCAATCTGAGTTGGCGTAACGTATTTTTTTATGCAACGCCATAACAAAATCATGCGTTTTGTTTATATTTGGCCTTAATTTCGTCGTAAATTGTTTCACGTGAAACAATTTACGACATTTATGTGCGAGCATTCATAGATAATGGCTGATTTTGTATAATATAAAGGCAAACATCCGTCAAGGAGACACGGCGACACAACAAAAAATGTTTCACGTGAAACATTTTTATACATTAAACGCATAGAGTGCGATAAACGGTGAATATTCACTTACTATAATACGCCTTGCATAAAAAACGATGAAATTGTTTCACGTGAAACAATTTAATACATCGCGCTCGTACAAAACAGTCAACACGCCGCAATAAACACAATAGTATAACAACTATTTTCGATAAACAAAAAAGTCAAAATGTTTCACGTGAAACATTTTGACAATAATTGAAACTATAAATTAAATCACAGCAACAGCCGATTTGATATTAAAGTAATTCTCGACGCTGGAAAATACAAGACGGGAAAGAGGCTTGCCCAAAAAGGAAGTATTTACCGCATCAAAGAAACCAGACAGCCAACTTGCATTGCGGAAGAAATATAGTACTGCAAATATAATGAATAGGTTTACAAAAGATTTTACCAGCCCAACCAAAGCCCCCAAACGGCGATCGGTTTTTTGCAAAACCACGCTTGCCTTAATACGGCGTTTGGTAACAAACTTTAATATAAACACCAGTAGAGTTAGTATTAAATAGAGTACCACAAAAGCTAACACTATCATAATTACGCGCGTCATAGCGTTTGCCATCATATCTGCAATAGTTATGTTTTCATAACTATTTATCGTTTCGGTTGAAACATTAAATAGACTATTAAACACGCCCCTAAAAAGCTTTGGTAGTTTGGCGTCGCTCAAACCTTCGCTAACTTTTTGATTTAATTCGTCTTGCGATAGGCCAACCAAATTTTCATTAAACTTGGAAGAAAGCCCCGACGCCCAATCACGCAAACTACTATGCAAGTTGTCGTCAAATTTAAAAATCTTTCCAAGCAGGTTTGCAAACGGCTTTGCCAGCCAATAAGCCACGAAAAACTTGACAACGGAATTGAAAAAGTTGATAAGCGCGCGGGTAAAACCCCTAAAATAACCAACCACGATAGTTAGAGCAACCAGCGCTATGATAATTATATCTATATAATTCATTTAGTTCTCCTAAAATTATGATAGCACATTTTGTTTATAAATGTAAAGAAGATAACATATTGCCTAAAAAATTTTTTAACTTACGAAAAATTGTTAATTATTTAATTGTAGAATGATAAAAAATATGTTATTATATAATATATTATACTAGATAATAATGGAGGAATTTACTTTGAACGAAAACAATAACAATAATAACGATATGCCAATGATGACCAAACCTAATGTGTTTAAAAACTTTATTGTTGCACTGTTGCTTATTACCGCGCTTGTTGGCATTGTGTTTTTAATAAATGGTACCGGCAAAAAAAATCTAGACTGGATAACCTTTACCAGCGATATGACCCAAAACAAAATTGAGTCTATCGAATTTTCGGATACCAAAATTAAATTTGTATACAAAGACAAAACAACCGCATACATGGGCAAAGACCTAACCGACAAAGTTATTGAATATACCGAAGCTCACAACAGTACAGTTATCAGCACTTACCAAGTTAACATGGTTTCTAAACCAACTTCATCATACAACCTAGACAGCATAATTATGTTGGTTTTGCTGGTAGGCGGATTTGTTTTGGTTATTACTTTAATGACCCGTCAACTAGGCAAATCGGCAAGCCAATCTTTTGATTTTGTTAAAAACCGCGCAAAAATTGCAAAAAGCAAAGTACGTTTTAGTGACGTAGCCGGCGCTGACGAAGAAAAAGAAGAAGTTAAAGAAATTGTAGAATTTTTAAAAGACCCACGACGCTTTACGGAAATGGGCGCACGCATCCCAAAAGGCGTACTTTTGGTTGGCGTTCCGGGAACCGGCAAAACCTTGCTCGCAAAGGCTATTGCGGGTGAAGCCGGCGTACCATTCTTTACCATCAGCGGTAGTGATTTTATGGAACTATTTGTTGGTGTAGGCGCATCTAGAGTTAGAGATTTGTTCAATCAAGCCAAACAAAATGCACCTTGTATAGTATTTATTGACGAAATTGACGCAATTGGTCGCCAACGCGGAACCGGCCTTGGTGGCGGAAACGACGAACGCGAACAAACTCTAAACCAACTATTAGTTCAAATGGACGGCTTTGAAACCAATGAAGGAATTATTGTAATCGCAGCAACCAACCGTGCTGACATTTTGGACCCGGCTTTGCTTCGTCCGGGCAGATTTGACCGACAAATAACCATTCATGTGCCAGACGTTAAGGGCAGAGAAGAAATATTAAAAGTTCATATGGGAACCAAAAAATTTGACAAGTCGGTAGACTTCAAGCAAATTGCAAGAGTAACTGCCGGATTTACCGGTGCTGAACTTGAAAATTTGCTTAATGAAGCAGCCATTTTGGCCGCCCGTGAACACAAACCAGCCATCACACAAGAACTTATTACTGAAGCCATTGACAAAACCACAATGGGTCCTCAAAAGAAGAGCCGCGTAGTAACCGATCGCGACAAAAAAATTACCGCCGTTCACGAAAGTGGTCACGCAATAATTGGCAAACTTGTTAAAAACAACGACCCAATTCATGAAATATCCATAATTCCGCGTGGTAACGCTGCCGGGTACACCGTATCGCGTCCAGAAAGCGACGACAACCACGTAACCAAGTCCAAACTGCTTGACACCATAACCATGATGCTTGGCGGTAGAATGGCTGAACAAATTGTGCTTGGTGATGTTTCTACCGGCGCTTCCAACGACCTAGAACGCGCAACCGCACTTGCAAGACAAATGGTAATGAGTTATGGTATGGGCGAAAAAACAGGCCTAATGCATTTTGGCAGTGACGGTTCGTACTTTTTTGGCCGAGATTACGCAAGCAAAAATAGTTATAGCGAAGAATTTGCAAAAGTTATTGACGAGGAAATATTAAACATTTTATCTGCTTGCGAAAAACAAGCCGAAAAAATATTAACAGCAAACAAGAAGAAACTCGGTGTTATGGTGGATGTACTGCTTGAAAAGTCCACTATTTATAGTGACGAAGTTGACCTAATTATGGAAGGCAAAACCCCAAAAACCGTGATAGAATACATCGACTCAAAACTTGCAAGTAGCGACCAATCAAAAAAGGCAACCGAAAAAGCAACCACAAAAAATGTAAAGTCGAGCATAGTAAAACTTGACGAAACTTCTGCCAAACCAACAGCAAAAGAAGAGGCAGAAATTGCTGAAAAAAAACTAGAAACAGATGAGCAAGACTTAACCCGCGAAAAAACTTTGGAAGAAGCCGAAAAGGCAAGCGCCAAAATAGAAGTTTTGCCATCTAGCGAAATTTCCGAAAATATTGAACAAGCACTAGAAACCAAACAAAAAAAGAGTAAAAAGTAATGAAAGAAAAAATTGCACTAATTGTGTGCTGCATTTCGGCTGGTGTAGTTGCTTTAACGCTAATAGTGCTTTCAGTAATTACCACTTCGGTAGGTCTAGACCTGCCAAAGCCGGCATCAGCAAGCATTTACAACCATAGCCAAGCCGCTCTCGAAACCTACTCGGCGGGCGACGAGGAATACGACAAAATTATTGAACTATATAACGACATGTGCCAAAAAAGTTTGCTTGAAGCCTTGCTTCAAAACCAGATTTTGGACGGCAACGTGTCGGAACTAGACACCGAAGAAGCGTTTGTATCAGCGGACCGCGAAAATGGTTTGTTTTTGGAACTAAACTTTTCTTCAACCCCTTACACTATAGTAAAAAGCAAAGGTAGCACGCGCAAAATTTATGTTAGTTCCATTATATTTGAACTAACAAGCGACAACAAAATGCGACAAGTGAAAATCTTTTACAAGTCGGGAAACAACTATCAAACAGTAGATGAATATGGAAGTACAATTTATCCGTTTGCACTATCGGCAAACACATACAAATTGTACGAGTACATAAAAACACTATTATAAGGAAGAAATATGGTTAAAAAAATTTTACAATATGTAGGCTTTGCGTTAGTAGTTGCTATTGTTGTTGTGGGCATTGTATTTACCGTTAATTACGGCAAACTTGCTCAAACCAACAAAGAACAAACAGCCACCGCCGACCGCGTAAAAAAACTGGAATTAGAGGTAAAAAAGGGCGAATACAAAACCAAATGTTTATCTATTGGGCTTACCCTATCAATTATTAGTTTTGTAACCGGCGCTACTTTTACCGCATCACTATTTTTTGATAACAAAAAGACTATTTCGTATGGAACAAACAAAGCAAGATAACAATGTTTTAAATAATGACAAATCCAAGTTTGACGAAAACTCGTCAAACTTGCCTTTGTTTGCCCAAAATGAAACAAACGCGTTAGAAGACCGCGACACAACAGTTGCAACGACTGACGAAACCACAACCACCACCGAAACTGCCACCGAAACCACGGCTCAGGAAACCACCGTGCCAAGCGCCTACGAACTTGAAAAAGCCGAAATAAAAAAGTTAAGAGAAAAAGCAACCAAGCGCAAAAAGTTGCCTTTTCTGTTCATTTTTTTTGTGGCGTATGGGATATATTTTACACTAACCACTTTTTTGTTTTACACTTCGGCCGTTTTTGTACCAATGAAAGTGGTTGGGGCATCAATGTATCCAACCCTAAACTATCAGGGCGGAGCACTCGGCGCCAGCGAAAAAAACGATGTGGTGTTTTTATGGCGCACCCATGAATTAAATTATGGCGACATTGTGGTATTTGACGCAACCAGCCTAACCGGCGACGATTCTTATTACATAAAGCGGGTTATTGCCAAAGCAGGCGACACCATTTGCTTTAAACGCGTAAGTGACATTACGCAGTACTCAGCCACTATTTACAAGGCTGAATACGCTGTTTATTTAAATGGTGAAAAGCTTGATGAGCCATACATATACACCAATATTCTGTTTACGGTAGGCCCTTCGCCGGAAAATATTGACGGCATAACGGGCAGTGGAGTTACGGAAACTTTCAAACAAATTATCCGTGAAGAAACTTTAACCGTGCCCGAAAATTGTATTTTTGTTATGGGTGACAACCGCAACAATTCCACTGACAGCAGGGAGTTTGGATTTGTTCCGCTCGACTGTGTGGTAGGCAAAGTAAAAATTCAGGCCCCTTATGGTACAAACTTGATTTATGCAATATTTTATTCAATAAAAAAAGACTATTTATTTTAGGAGAAATTATGAAAATTCAAATTACCAGTGACAGCACTCTAGACCTGTCCAAAGAACTTATAAAAAAATATGACATCAAGGTTTTGCCTTTAATAGTAAACCTTGGCGACGATGAACGCTTTGACGGCGAAAATGTCACAACTGACGACATTGCTAAATATGTAAAACAAACCGGCAAACTTCCAAAAACTGCAGCGCGCTCAGTTGCCGACTTTGTAGACTTTTTTAAACCTATTTTGGATGCCGGTTATGATATTGTGCACTATTCAATAAGTGAAGAACTGTCAATAACCTACCAAAATGCCGTTGCCGCTGCAAAAGAATTAGACCCAAACCGCATATTTGTGGTTAACGGTAGATGCTTGTCCACCGGTACCGCGTTGCTTGCCATAAACGGCAGAGAACTCGCAAACGCTGGCAAAACCGCCAAGGAAATTTACAACATTTCGTTTGGCAGAAGTTACCAAATGCAAGTTTCGTTTGTGGTAGAAACACTAGAATATTTGCGCAAGGGCGGCAGATGCTCTATGCTTGCTGCGTTTGGCGCAAATTTGCTTAAACTAAAACCAAAACTACAACTTATTGAAGGAAAAATTGTTTCCACTGATCGTTATCGCGGAAAATCTTTGCAAGTTTTGCACAAATACATAGACGACACCTTGGCTCTTTACAACAACCCAGACAAAACACGCTGCTTTATCACTCACGCAGACGCCGACCCAGAAATTGTTAACACCATTGTTGAATATGTTAAATCTAAAAATATTTTTGACGAGGTTTTGGAAACTCACGCCGGTTGCACCGTATTTTCACATTGCGGAAAAGGCACACTTGGCATTTTGTATATAAACGACGGAGGCAAATACTAATTTGAAGGCAAAATTTAAGGTTTTTTGTGCACTTTTGCTTGCCACATTAACACTAACTTTGTTTACGGCGTGTGGGGCAAAAACGGGCGAAAATTTGGACTTAAACAACTATTTAAAAAGCGATGTGGAAGTAAATTTATACAAAGAATCAAAAACAAGCACTCAGTCGCTTGCGACCTTTACCGGCGCCGAAGACTACATAATGGGCGACTATGGGTACATTAACTTTGTGTTTAACCCACGCTTTTCTAATGGGCTGTATGTTACCGCAGTAGATTTTGATATTGTATCCACTAGCACCGCTGAATTATCTTTTGAAATTTATTTGTCGCACCTAAAAGAAGCCGAATTTTATAACGAAACAGACGAATACTTTTATTTGAAAAAGAGTTTTAACTGCTCACCAAGCAAAGACAAAACTGCCCATGTGCATCTAGAAATAAATGGGGAACTTACAAATAACGAAGCAAAACTTTCGGTGCAAATTGATGAAAGTTATTTGCACACAAGTGGTTTTTCGTTTACCATAACCAACCTTAAAATTTATGGATATCACACCTCGCCAAACTACTAAAAAATTAACCCAGCCATAACCGTGGCTGGGTTTTTTGTTTGTTATTTATTTTACTGCGCTTTATTTGCAGGTTCACTGCCCGCGGTTTGCTCAGGTTTTTCTACATTTTCACTTGTAATATCTGCCACACCGGCGTCACCACCTGCTTGCGCGCCACTGTTATTTTTTTTGCTCTCTTGCTCGGCTTCTACTAGGTAGTAAGTATATTCCGTTTTTCCGCAAAGATAGACAGCCAAAATAACTAAACCTGCCACCGGAAACAGCACCCAAAACATATTGTAGCCACTGCGGTCGGTGTCATGAAGTCGGCGCACACAAAGAGAGAGGCGGGGAACAAAACTTATGCAAAAATAAGCAATTAGTGCAATTTGATACACAGTTACCCCAAATATGGCAAAGATAAAAATAGCCAGCCATGCAATAACGTCTTCCAAAATAGTAAGCCAAAAATCTTTGCGAGAAACAAGTCCCGAAAAATTAAAGGCGTTTTTAAACATTAAAAAATAGTTTTTCATACCTTTCCTCGTATAATTACTTTTAATTTTAACATAATAAGACCAAAACTGCAATTGGAATACACTTATGTTTTTAAAAGATTTAAAACGCTGGTACGCTTTGGCGCGTCCCTTAAAAAAATATTTTGTTTGGCAAATTGTTACCATGGTGCTGGTTGGTATCACAACTTTTTTTGAGCCAATTGCTTTTGCCAGCATGGTCGATGGTGCCACCAATCAAAATTCCTATTTGGCATTTTTGTGGCTATTTACCTCGCTAGGGCTGGTTATGGGCAGACGGCTACTCTTGTTTATTAACTACAAAAATTTTATCCCACTAATAAGTTCGCCGTACATTAACTTAAACGAAAGGTATGTGCAAACCCTAAACAAGTTAGGCGCAAGCGGGCTTGCTGAATACACTCACGAGCACCTATCAAACATAGAAGACAACGACATTTTTGAACTTGCAATATTTGCCGACACCCTTGCGAGTTTTGCCGGAAGCGCCGTAAACTGCCTGTTAATTATTTTTTATGTTTTACGCTTTAAATTAGTAATTGGGCTTATTTTGCTTGCATCAGCCACAGTTAACTATGGATTTATGCAACTAATTGGTCAAAAGAAAGAAAAAACCAACGCCGAGGTTTTGGCGCGAAAATTAAAACTATCTGCTTCGCTAAGTGAAGTAAAAAAATATCACAAAACAAAAACCGCTCTTAGCCAAAGCAACTATTTGGCGATGTCGGAAGCCAACAACTATTTATATAGTCTTTCCAAAAAGGTAGAGCAAAATTCTTTTAAAGATAATTTGGTGCCCTTATTTTGGAATATCATTTTCACCCTAATTACCGGCTACCTTATTTTTAAACTTACCGACCTTTCGCTATCCTTAAAGGTGTTTTTAATTGTGGTGCCTTATTTAAACAGTTTTGTGGACAGTTCCCGCGAGGTCTTTGATTTTGTGTTTGATGTAAAAAAAGTAATTGGCGCACAAAACCGCTACCTAACCTTTATACTTTCGACAAAAACCAATAAAAAAGAAAATTTTGTGCATAAAATTGACAAAACTGCCAAAACTAAGAAAAACAAAAAAGGAGAGAATTTAAATGACAACAAAACTAACAACCAAAAGTTGTAGCGCTAGCGCTAGAAAGCCAAGAGTTGGCTCAGCCAAAGCATCCACCAAGGCTTGCACAAAAACTAGCACCAGAGCCTGCTCGGCAAAAACAACCGGCACCAAAACTTGTACTTGCAGAGCAAAAGCAAGTGCTAAATCTAGCACCAAACGCACAACCAAGTCTTGCGCCGGCAAAAGCACTCGCGCATGTGCAAAATAGTTGCATAATTAAAACACAAAAAACAACGCAAAATAGCGTTGTTTTTGTTTTTGTTTTGTGGTATACTAAATAAAAATTTAACAAAGAAGGTACATAAATGGAACTTGGAGTAGTTGGCTTACCAAATGTAGGCAAAAGCACATTGTTTAATGCGCTTACAAATGCAGGCGCCGAAAGTGCAAATTATCCTTTTTGTACGATAGAACCAAACGTAGGCATTGTTGACGTTCCGGACGAACGCCTAACTGCGCTTGGCAAACTATATAACACAAAAAAAATTACACCCGCTAGTTTAAAATTTGTAGATATTGCAGGGCTGGTAAAAGGTGCCAGCAAAGGTGAGGGGCTTGGCAACAAATTTTTGGCAAGCATCCGCGAATGTGAAGCAATTTTGCACGTGGTTAGATGTTTTGCAGACGAAAATATTATTCACGTGGACGGCAAAGTTGATCCGGCGCGCGATATTGAAACCATTAACCTTGAACTTATTTTTAGTGATATTGAAAGTTTAAACAAACAATATCCTCGTTACGAAAAATTGGCAAAATCGGGCGACAAAGACGCAAAATGGCAAGCCGAAATAATTACCAAAATACTTAGCACCCTAAATGCCGGCAAACTCGCGCGCACGCTAAAATTTGACGAAGAAGAACAAAAATTTGTTAATAGTTTGTTTTTAATAACCACCAAACCGGTAATTTATGTTTGCAACATTGCCGAAAAAGATATTGCAAAAAACCCAGACGAAATACCCGAAGTTGTTACCGTAAAACAAATTGCCGAAAGTAACGGCAGTGAATATGTGGTAATTAGCGCCAAAGTTGAGCAAGAACTTACGGAACTTTCACCTGACGACCGCGCAATGTTTTTGATGGATTTGGGACTGACCGAAAGCGGACTTGACAAAATTATCAAAATTGGTTATCGCACTTTGGGACTTATTAGTTACCTAACCGCGGGCGAAAAAGAAGTGCGCGCCTGGACGATAACCAAAGGAACCAAAGCGCCTGCCGCAGCCGGCAAAATTCATAGCGATTTTGAAAAAGGTTTTATAAAGGCCGAAGTGGTAAACTACGACGACCTCATAAGCGCTGGCGGTTATCAAGAAGCCAAAGAAAAGGGCAAAGTTAGAATTGAGGGCAAAGACTACGTTGTACAAGAAGGGGACATAATGTTATTTAGGTTTAATGTTTAGGAGGAGTTTATGATTTTAACCAAAGTGATTGTAAACACAACCAGTGCAGGCGCCGATTTGGTGTCCAACATTTTAATTAAAAACGGCAGCAACGGTACCACCATTGTGGACAAAAAAGACGTTTTGGACTTTATGCGTGAAAACCCAAAATTAAAGTATTCTAGCACAATAACCGAGTTTTATCCAAGCCAAGCCTTGGTAGTAGGGGTAATTGATCCCGCCACAAAAACAGAAACTCTTAAAAAAATAAAAAAGGACTTAAACACCCTTGCAAAAAACAGTCCTTTTGTTTTGGGCGAACTTTCGGTTAGATGTGAGGACGTAAACGACGAACATTACAAAGACATCTGGAACGACTATTACAAACCATTTGTAGTTGGCAAACTAAAAATTTATGCCAAATGGCAAAAAGTTAAAAACGCCTTCTTTAAAATTCCTATTATCCTAAATCCCGGTCCTGCTTTTGGTACGGGGCAACACCCAACCACCGAAGCCTGCTTAGCACTTTTGCAGACCCTAAATTTGCACGGCAAAACCGTTTTGGATATTGGCACCGGTACTGGAATTCTGGGCATTGCAAGCATAAAACTTGGCGCAAAAAGTGCCACCCTTACTGATATTGACGAAGTGGCAATAGACAGTGCAAAACTAAACGCCGAAACCAACAACTGCTTGGACAAAGTTAATATTTTAAAACAAGACATTGTTGGCGATAGTAATTTTGTTGCCGATGTTGCCCTAGTTAACATTGACAGCAAGTGCGCTATAAACTTTGCAAGCGGACTAAAACAAAATTTAACGCAGCATGGCGACGTAATAATTAGTGGCGTGTTAAAAACCGATTTAGACGAAGTTACAAAAACCTACGAGCGTAACGGTTACAAAATTATCAAACAATTACAAAAAGAGGATTGGGTAGCGTTTATTGCCCAAAAGGACTAATGCATAGATTTTTTTTAACCAAAGAACAATTAAATAATTGCATAATTGACGGTGAAGAATTTATCCACGCCGTAAAAGTTTTAAGGCTGGGCGTCGGCGCAGATTTTGTTGCCATTGCCGGCGACCAAAACAATTATTTTTGCAAAATTACTAGCGTGCGTAATCGTGCGCTAGATTTTGTTATAGAAAAAACCGAGCCAAACACCAAAAACCCCCAAAAACAAATTGTTTTGTACGAAGCGCTTGCAAAAGGTGAGAAACTAGAACTAGTTACTCAAAAAATTACCGAAATAGGCGCAAGCAAACTAGTGCCAATTTATCTCACAAATTGCGATGTAAAGCCCAACACCTCCAAAACCTCTAGGCTTGCAAAAATCACTGAGAGTGCTTGCAAACAATGTGGTAGGTCAATTCCCGTAACAATTGACCAAATAAAAACGCTAGACCAAATTTTGCCGGAACTGGCAACTTATGATGTAACGTTGTTTGCCAACGAAAAAGAGCAAACGGCAAAACTAGATTACAAATTACTAAAAGGGGCAAATTCTGTTGCGATAATTGTCGGCCCCGAAGGCGGCTTTACCGACGCCGAAATACAAGAACTTAGCAAAGTTTCCACCAGCATAAGTTTGGGTAGTCGCATCTTGCGCACCGAAACAGCGTGCATCTTTTTGGTATCGGTGGTAGCCAGCCTAATTGGAGCATAACAAATGAAAAAAGTTAGCATAATAAATCTTGGTTGCAAAGTAAACAGTTACGAAAGCGAAGCCTTGCTTAACAAACTTTTGGCGGAAGGCTTTGATGCCGAAATTGGACTAACCAACGCCGACTATTACATAGTTAATACTTGCGCCGTAACCAACGAAGCAGAACACAAATCACGCCAAAGTTTGGCAAAAATACTCAAACTTAACCCAACCGCAAAAATATATGTTTGCGGTTGCAGCGCAGAATTGCACCCACAAAAATTTTTAGACGCAAAAAATGTTGATGCCCTTGTTGGAACTCAAGACAAACTAAATATTATCAATCTTATAAAAGCCGACGCTCGCGGAAACCACATAACCGCGGACAAGTCAAATTACTCAAATTACGACGTAGCACACCCAACGCGTACCCGCGCCAATGTAAAAATTCAAGATGGTTGCAACAACTTTTGTACCTACTGCATAATTCCATACACCCGTGGCCGCGAGCGCAGCCGAACCATGGCGGATATAAAACGCGAGTTTGATATTCAGGCCGGAAAAGTGGGCGAAATTGTAATAACCGGCATAAATGTGGCGGGCTTTGGTAAAGACCTAAACCCACAAGCCACCTTGCTAGATGTCGCCAAACTGTTTGGCAATTATCCAAATGTAAGGTTTAGGTTTAGTTCGCTTGAGTATGGTTCAATAGATGAAGGAATTTTAAAAGAACTAAAAAAGCACCCAAATTTTTGTCCATTTTTTCATCTGTCTTTGCAAAGTGGTAACAACGAAGTGCTTAAAAAAATGAACCGCCATTACACGGTGGAAGAATACTCAAAACTAATTGAGCTTATTCGCAAATACTTTCCGCTGTGCAACATCTCCACCGATGTTATTGTTGGCTTTCCTACCGAAACCGAAGAGATGTTTGCTGACAGCGTAAAAAATATTGAACAACTAAAGTTTGGCAATTTGCACATCTTCCCATATTCCAAACGCGATGGCACCGTGGCCAGCAAGTGGGGTACCTTAAATGGTGAAGTTATTAAAGCCCGAGTAAAAAAACTTAGCGCTGTGGCAAAAGTTGCCGAAGCCGAATTTGCCAAACAAAATATAGGCAAAACTGACGAAGTTTTGCTAGAAACCTGCAAAGACGGCAACTATGTGGGATACACAAAAAATTATTTAAAAACCACCATAAAAGGCACCAACCTTTTGCTTAATACCGTATACAAAGTAAAAATTGTTGCCTTAAATCCAAAGGGTGGCGTTATAGGAGAAATTGTATAATGGACTGCATTTTTTGTAAAATAGTTAAGGGTGAAATTCCTTGCTACAAAATTTATGAGGATGAAAACGCATTGGCTTTTTTAGATATTTCGTGTGATGGCGAAGGGCACACTTTGATTATTCCAAAGGTTCATGTTGAAAACATTTTTGATGTGCCAAAACCGGTTTTGTGCGGCGTTATGCAAGCGGTACAAAAAGTCGCAAACCACTACAAAGAACTTGGTTTTGACGGTGTAAATATCCTAAACGCATCGGGCGAAAGCGCTGAACAAACGGTTATGCACTTGCACTTTCATATTTTGCCTCGCTCCAAAAACAATACCGACAAGTTGTTCCCAAACCTAAAAAAGAACAAACTTGACTTGGCGGAATTACAAAAAAAATTAAAGTTTTAACAAATTATTGACAAATGTTAAAATGTTTGTTAAAATCTGTCTTGCTTATATGCAAAAAAGCGGGGTGAAAAACAATGTCAACAGTACGAGTAGGCGAAAACGAAACACTAGACAGCGCATTAAAACGCTTCAAACGTAAATGCCAAAAAGACGGCATCATCGGTGATATTCGCAAAAAAGAAGCATACGTTAGCCCTAGCGTAAAAAGAAAAATGAAATCTTTAAACGCTCAAAAGCGTAATCGTAAAAACAACTATTAAAATTTCTAGCCACCTAAGCGGTGGCTAGTTTTTTTTACCGCAAAAAAGCCACCAAACGGGTTTGTTTGGTGGCTTTTGCTTATGTTCGGGTTTATTTTAAGGTTTCAAGCACTTTATTGTACCTTTTTGAAAGCGTAAGCACATATCTTGCCTTTTGTTCATCATTAAGTGAAGCAAAATATTCTTTGTCCATAAGATTGCCAATTGGGGTATAGGTGCCAGGGTCTTTGGTTAACATCTCCTTAACGCGTTTTGCAAAGGCCTTGTCTTCTTCATCGCGTTTGCTTTTTACAAATTGGTAGTCAGGTCTAAGTAGGCTAGGAGCAACCTTTGCTTCCTCTTCTTCGGTTTTACGGGTAAGTTTTTTCTTTGCCTTTTGTACCAGTTTTGCAAAGGTTTCGTCCATAGTAGCGTTTTCTTGTTCGGTCATTTTTTTACTCCTTTATATATTGCTTTTTTATTTTAGCAAATATTGCGCCAAATAGTCAACAATAATTACATCGTCATTTCGTCGCCATCGGCGGCGCGAGAAAGAGGCGGCTCGGCTTGTTCGTCTTCCTGCTGCTCACTAGCGCGCAAAGGCAATGGCTCAAAAACTTGGTTGCCTTTTTCTTTGTAAGTCTTTAAGAGTTCTTCGTCGCTTGGCGCAAACCTAAGTGGCGCGCTTGGCTTTAAACCGTCCAGATAATCTTGTTGGAATTTTGTCACTTTGTCTTTGTTTTTTTCGTAGCGGATATAAAAGAAAATTGGATACATTATCCAAAGCAAAAACACGCCCAAATAATAGTAGGCAAACCCGCTAACCGCAATTACTTCCGCTATCTGCAAAAACATAAAAGCAAACATAAAAGCGGTGTGCAAACAAAAACAAGTTAAGCATACTTTGGTTTTTAGTTTCATACTATTATTATACCTTTTGTGGGTCAAATTGTCAAGTTCTGCTAGACTGCTAAAGTCCAGTAATATTTGATTTTTGCCCTGCATAAAATTAAAAAAAAGCCAAACGCAAAAAACAACGAAACTCGACATTTATCGCTATTTTTAGCAATTTACTTTGGCTTTTTGGTTAAAGTATAATGGAGTTAATGAAATGAAAATTTTATTGTTTAACACACGCCCTTACAAATTTTTAGCATCTTTAGTTATTTGCGCCACCTTGGTAATTAGCCTTATTTCTATGGGTACAGCCAGTACGGTATTTTTTGGCTACGCCAAACGCAAAGTTCCAATTTATGCCGTAAAAACCGACAGCAAAAAAATCTGCATAACCTTTGACGCCGCCTACGGCAGTGACGAAACGGTTAAGATTATTAACACTATAAAGGAAAAGAATGTAAAAGCAACCTTCTTTTTGGTAGGCTTTTGGGTGGATAAATATCCCGAAATGGTAAAAATGCTAGACGACGCCGGCATAGAAATTGGTTCGCATTCCAACACTCACCCGTACATGAGCAAACTATCTAGCGAGCAAGTAAGGCAAGAACTTACCACATCGGTGGACAAAATAAAAGCAATAACCGGCAAAGATGTAAAATTTTTCCGTCCGCCTTATGGCGACTACAACGACACTCTAATAAGTGTGTGCGACGAAATCGGCTTAAAGGCCATTCAGTGGAGCGTAGACTCGCTAGACTGGAAGGGGCTAACCACTTCGCAAATGCTAGCACGCATCAATCCAGACATCGCAGGCGGGGGCATAATTTTGTTTCATAACAACTCAGACCATATTGTGGAAGCGTTGCCAGTAATCATAGACACCTTGGTGGAACGCGGGTTTGAACTGGTTACCATGTCCGAACTTATTTATGACAGCGACTTTACCATAGACAACAATGGTATACAAATTAAAAATTCTTAAAAGCACAAAAAGGAGAACAAAAAATGAATACAACTTACGAAAACAACAATTTGGCGCATCTTGCCGGCACGGTATCGAGCGCACCGGTGTTTAGCCACACCTTGCTTGGCGAAGGCTTTTACGACATCAAATTGGACGTACCGCGACTAAGTGCCGAAAGTGACATTTTGCCGGTAACCATCAGCGAAAGACTAATAAACGACCTAGAAGTCGGCGACAAAATTTCAATTGACGGTCAATTTAGAAGTTACAACAAACTAGAAGACGGCAAAAGCAAACTAGTGCTTACTATGTTTGCCAAAGAGCTAACCGACTACACCGAAGACAAAAACACCAATTATATTGAATTAAGCGGCTACATTTGCAAAGAACCCATATTTAGAACCACGCCATTTGGCAGAGAAATTTGCGATTGCCTAATTGCCGTAAACCGAGCCTACAACAAAAGCGATTATTTGCCTTGTATAGCGTGGGGCAGAAACGCAAGGTTTGTAAAAAACTTAAAGGTGGGTGAAAAGGTAAATTTAATTGGCCGAATACAAAGTCGAAAATACATCAAAAAATTTGACGAAACTCACAGCGAAGACCGCACCGCTTACGAAATTTCTATTTCTTCCATCAGCCTAGATAGCTGTGACGTTTTGGCCTAGCATATACAAAAAGCAGTTAACCAAAAGTTAACTGCTCTTTTTTATTTTAGATAAAAAATTAAAATATTTATATCGGCTGGCGACACGCCCGATATACGGCCGGCCTGACCAATTGTAAGTGGTTTTATTTCGTCTAATTTTTGCACGGCTTCTATACGTAAGCCCTTTATTTTTTTGTAGTCAAAGTCTGCCGGTATTGCCATTTTTTCAAGTTTGTGGTTTTTGTTTATTATTGCTTGTTGCTTGGTTAAATAACCTTCATATTTCAAGTTTATGTTCAAACTTTTTAGCGACGATGCACTTATTCCTTTAAACACACCAAACTCTTCATTTATTTTTTCCGCCGTAAGATTTGGGCGCTTTATTAAGTTTTCAATAGTGATGCCCGTTTTTACTGCCGTTTCGTTATTTTTCGCCAAAAAGTCTAAAAGTTGCTTATTGGGTGGCAAAACTATTTTTAGTTTTTCCTTAGCTTTGGCTTCTTCTTCTTGCTTTTGTTTAAAGACTTTGTAGCGCTTGTCGTCCACCAACCCAACTTCTCTACCAATTTCAGTAAGTCTTTCGTCTGCGTTGTCTTGTCGAAGTTTTAAACGATACTCGGCGCGACTTGTCATCATTCTATAAGGTTCGTTTGTGCCTTTGGTAACCAAATCGTCCACCAAAACACCAAGATAAGAACTATCTCTTGACAAAACCAGTTCGGGCTTTCCGCGCAAATACAAACTTGCGTTTATGCCAGCCAAAATGCCTTGGGCACCGGCTTCTTCATAGCCACTAGTTCCGTTTATTTGCCCCGCGGTATAAAGCCCCAAACAACGCTTGTAACCAAGGGTAGGGTATAGGTCAAGGGCGTCTATGGCATCGTATTCAATTGCATAGCCATAACGCAAAATTTTTGCTTTTTCAAGCCCCTTAATTGATTCCACCATTTGACGCTGAATGTCTTTTGGCATACTGGTGCTCATACCTTGCAAATAAATTTCGTTGTTTGTAAGCGTTTCTGGTTCCAAAAACACTTGATGACGCTCTTTGTCAGCAAAGCGCACTATTTTGGTTTCAATAGATGGACAATATCTAGGCCCAACCCCAACAATAAGCCCGCTATACATTGGCGCGCGAGATAAATTTTGCAAAATTATCTCTTTTGTTTTTGCCGTTGTATAACCAAGATAACAACTTGCAATATTTTTTGGTTGTTTTTTGGTTAAAAAAGAAAACGTTTGAATATTCTCGTCGCCTTTTTGTTCGTCAAATTGGCTATAATCAATGCTCTCGCTTTCTAGTCTTGGTGGCGTACCGGTTTTAAAGCGCTTTATCTTAAACCCAAGGTCAATTAAACTTTTGGTAAGTCCGGTAGCATTTGCAAAGCCCGCAGGCCCGCTATCCTTTACTTCTTCACCAATAATAGTGCGAGAATTTAAGTATACGCCGGTGGCAACAACCACGGCGCGACACTCAATTGTTGCGCCACTTTTTGTTTTTACGCCTACAACCTTGCCACTGCTACGCAAAATTTCCACAACTTCGTCTTCAACAATTTGCAAGTTCTTTTGTTTATCTAATGTTTCTTCCATCTTTTTGTGATAAGCCACTTTGTCCACTTGCGCTCGCAAACTTTGAACAGCTGGCCCTTTGCTACTATTTAGCATTCGTAGTTGAAGCAAGGTGGCATCGGTGTTTTTACCCATTTCACCACCAAGCGCATCAATCTCACAAACCAAATGTCCCTTTGCTGTTCCACCAATAGATGGGTTACACGCCAAAAAAGATATTGCACGCCTGTCTAGCGTTACCAGCGCGGTTTTTTGCCCCGTGCGTGCCAGCGCCAAACTTGCCTCGGTGCCGGCGTGTCCCGCACCTATTACCACTGCATCAAATTTGTTATTCTGCTTCTGCATTTTCTTTTGCTTCCTTGCTAAATTCTCTTTCTTTTCGAGAGTACATATCATACTTAAAGCCGCTTGCTTCTTTTACAAATCCCAACTTTTCAAACATCTTGCGCGAGGCATCGTTCTTTTTATCCACACTGCAAAAAATTTCATCATAATTGTTACTCACAAGCGTTTTGCCATTTTTAATAATCTCTTCAATGGCTTTGGTTCCGTATCTTTTTCCTTGCTCACTTGGCCTAATTACTATATGAAAAACCGCCAACGTTTTGCGATCTTCTTCGTCTATGCTCCAGTTTAGTACACAAAAACCAACTATGCGCGCTTCGGTTTCACTTTTGGCGCGCAGTACATAAGGGTGTACGGTTTCGGAACGCGTGTTTAAAAGCGGATCGTATAGTTCAATAAAATCTCCCGCTTCATCTCTCAAATTTAATAAGCCATAAGTTAGGTAACGATTAAAACTATCACCACGTGCATCGTTTGAAAAATCATTCAATTCTTCATAATGCTGTTTGTGCGAATATGGTTCAAAAATAAGTTCTTCCATCTTTTATTTACCCAGACAAAATTTAGAAAAAATGCTATCAAGAATTTTTTCGTTGCTGGTATCCCCCGTAATTTCTCCAATAGCCGTATAGGCTTCGTTTAGGTCAATCGAAATAAGGTCAAGTGTTTGACTATCTATTTCGGCAAGCGCATGACAAATTGATTTTTGGGCACGCTTTAAACATTCCACATGGCGCGCATTTGTTACTACCAAGTTTGAAGCGTAAATTTCGCCTTTTATCGTTTTTTCATAAATTGCATCAGTCAACGCCTTCAAGTTTTCACCTTTTTTACTGCTTATTACTATAGCGCTGTCTATGCTTACGACTTGCTTTTTGTCCGCCTTGTTTACCACTATCAAATGTTTTTGCTTTTTTACCTTTCGGTAAATTTCTTCGTCTTCGGCGTCAAGCGGCGTTGAGCCATCTACCACAAACAAAACTAGGTCAGCCCCTGCCAGTTTTTTCTTGGCGTTTTGCACCCCTATTTTTTCCACCTTGTCAGTGGTTTCACGTATGCCGGCAGTGTCCACAATATTAACCTTTACGCCGTTTATTTCAAAAGTGTCTTCTATGCTATCGCGCGTGGTGCCCGCCACCGAAGTTACAATAGCTTTATCTTTTTTTAGCAAAGCATTTAAAAGTGAGGATTTGCCAACATTTGGCTTGCCGCAAATTACCACATTTATGCCATTTTTAATTATATTGCCGGTTTGATAACTATCAATCAAGGCGCCAATTTCGATTTTTAGTTTGTTTAAGCGCTTTTTAATGTCTTCTCTAGACGAGTATTCAATATCTTCTTCGGGATAATCAAACGAAACTTCTAGTTCGCTTATGCAGTCTACCAAACTTGCTTCAAACTCGCGCACCTTTTTAGTAAGTTTTCCCGACATAAGTTTGTAGCCCGCCGAAAGTTCGGCGTCGGTTTCGGCATTGATCATATCTATCATGCCCTCAGCCTCGCTCAAACTTAGTTTACCGTTTAAAAATGCACGCAAAGAAAATTCGCCATTTTGTGCCATACGCGCGCCACTTTCAAGGCAAGCGGACAATATTTTTTCAGCAATTTTTATGCCACCATGGCACTGAAATTCCACCACATTCTCGCCCGTAAAACTATTTGGTGCAACAAAAACAACGCACATACATTGCTCAAAAAAACCATGGTATTCAAATTTGCCCAAAACAAGTTCTCGCGCCAAAAACTCACTTGGTTTTTTCCCGCGGGAAATAAAAAGTTTGTCAGCAATTTTTATGGCGCTTGCGCCACTTAGTCTAACAATTGCAACGCCACCGGTGCCAATTGGCGTGGTTATTGCCACAATCGTGCTTTGTGTATCAAAATTATTACTCATAAGTCAATTTTATCACAATTTTTACTATTGTCAATTATTACTAAAATATTATTATAGGTGGTTTTTTTCAAAAGTGTTGACATTTTTGCCAAGGTATTTTATAATACCAAAGCAAATTACAAGCAAAGTGGCAGTTTTTGCCACAATCTATAAAGGAGCAAGATTATGAAAAGAACTTATCAACCAAAAAAAGCACATCGCACAAAAGTTCACGGTTTTAGAAAACGTATGGCTACCAAAGGTGGTCGCAATGTTTTGGCTAGACGTCGTGCAAAAGGTCGCAAAAGACTGGCCGTTTAGTAAGGCGCTTATGCTAAAAAAACAAAACCGCTTAAAAAAACGTTCGGATTTTAATTATATCTTTCGTAAAGGGCAACCCTGCAAAAGCAGGTTTGTTGTCTTTTATTATGCAAAAAATAATTCTAGCGATGTAAAAGTGGGTATTGTTGTATCAAAAAAAATTGGCAACAGCGTAACCCGCAACCGTGTAAAGCGTTTACTACGCGAAGCGGTAAAAGCCAATTTAGAACAAATTAAAACGGGTTACAACCTTATTTTTATTGCTCGCAGCGGAATAGAAAAACTTACCCTTGCCGAAATTGAAGCAACGGTAAAAGATTTTTTAATTTCCAGCAAGTTAGTGTAATATGAAAAAAGTTTTTATTTTTTTTATAAATCTATACAACAAAACGCTGGCAAGACTTATTCCGCATCATTGCGCCTACTTGCCTAGTTGCTCAAACTTTGCCAAAATTGCCATAAACCGATTTGGCGCCATAAAAGGCACATATCTTGGCATAAAACGCATTTTTAGATGCAACTCAAAAAATATGGGCAAGGTAGATTTGGTTCCCGAAAACATAAAAGGAGATTACCGATGGCTAATTTAATTAACTTTTTACTTGTGACAAAACCAAACGGGCTTTGGGAAAAATTTATGTACTGGATTGAGTCGTGGGGGCTCAACTTTGGTTGGACAATTATTATCTTTACCATTTTTATAAAGTTAATATGGTTCCCACTAGACTTTTACAATCGTTACTCCACTCGTAAAAATTCGCTTATTCAAAAACGCCTAAACCCAGAAGTTCAAAAAATCAACTCCAAGTATGGCGCCAACAAGGATATGGCAAACCAACAAATAAACGCACTTTACAAGCGCGAAGGGTACAACATGATTGGCTCTTGCTTGTTTATGCTTGCCAACCTTATTTTAACTTTGGTAGTTTTCTTTACCATCTTTAATGCATTGCGAATTGTTTCGGCCTACAAAATGATTGATGAATATTCAAAAATGGACGCTGCTTACACGCAAGCCTATGAGCAAACCGAAGGTGACGAAAGCGCCAAACTTTTGGCTGGAAAAAATGCTTCGCTTGAAGCCTATGAAGAAGCTCGCAAAAACGCCGAGTTTATTTGGATAAAAAGTTTGTGGAAGGCTGACACCTCAACGGCAATTGTTCCAACTTACAAACAAATAGAATCGGCAGTAAAAACTTCCAAAAACAAAGAATATATTGAGTTTATAAAGGGCGTAAATGAAGAACGCTACAATATAGTCACTTCTGCTGCGCGAGAAAAATATGACGGCTGGAATGGCTACTACATTTTGGCAATTTTAACCGGCGCACTAACCTGGCTTAGCCAATTTGTAAGTGAAAAATCTAACAACATTAGCAAACGCAAAATGGAAGAGGCTCTTGGCGTAACCCACGAAGCACCAGATCCAACCCAAGCATCAATGAAAATGATGAAATTCATTTTACCAATAATTATGGTTGTGTTTGCCTTAACCAGTACATCGTCCTTTGCTTTGTACCTAGTAACTAGTTCGGTAATGAGCATTTTAGTAAGTTTGGTATGCACCAAAATTGTGGATAAATTAACCCAAAAAGAAGAACAAAAATATATCGACTTTTTGCGTAAAAATGCCAACAAAACTGCTAAAAAACAAAAACCAGAAATGAAACAATTTAAGCAAATAGGAGATAAAATATAATGAATTCAATTGAAGTATCCGGCAAAACCGTAGACCAAGCCATCGAAATCGGCTTATTTAAACTAAACGCTAAGCGTGAAGACGTAACCGTTATTGTGCTAGAAGAAGGTGGCTTGTTTGACAAGGCAAAAGTTCGCCTAATTTTAACCAGCGAATTTGAAAACCAAACCGAAGTAGAAAAGGTTGTTACCAACTTTTGCGCTGCAACTGGACTAAAAATTTTTGGCACGATTGAAGAAAGCGACAAAGAAATAAAAATAAATTTTACCGGCGAAGATGTTGGCTCAATTATTGGTAAACGTGGTGATTGTTTGGACGCAACTCAATTTTTGTTGTCACAAATAATCAACAAAAACAAACCAAACAAAGAGTACAAACGCGTTATTATTGATAGCGAAGGTTACCGCGGCAAACGCGAAGAAAGTTTGCGTGCACTTGCCCGAAAACTTGCAAGCAAGGCCGTAAAAGAAGGCAAGGTACAAAAACTAGAACCAATGAACGCCTACGAGCGCAAGATTATTCACCTAGCGCTTGAAGGTAGGGAAGATGTTACCACCGTCAGCAAAAATGAAGAACCACATCGCTATATCACCATTATTCCAAACAATAAATCAATGAAGGTTACCGCCGAAGAAAAGACCTCGGTAGAAACCAACAACGCTCGTGATTTTAATGACTAATTAAAACATAAACGCTCCCAAGGTTAAAGACTTTTGAAACTTGCAAAATAATATGCAGAGATTATTCTTTGCATATTTTTTTATACAAAGATTGTTCATTTTATGCTATAATGTTATTGTATAAACAATAAAGGAATCAAACTATGAAGAACAAATGGGAAAATGCAAATTTTTTAATAACAGCCAAAAAGTGTATTGATAGCTTTTTATATATTTCTAACAATATTTTGGAATTGTCTAATTTAGATTTAAGAGAAAGAACTGACAAATTAAGACAAATATTTTACATCAACTTGGTAAATCTTTTAGATGAATTATTCAATAATAGTACTAAAAGAAAAAATATAAGACAGAACGATGAAATTATAGATAGAATTTATTATGAAAGAAATAAAAAGTCAGCACATAAGGATGATGACTATAAACCAAGAGTATATAATACTTTAGAAGAAGAAATTCAAGATAAAAAGAATGAATTGATTCATGTAAAAGATGTATGTTCTGAAGTGTTGCCAGATATTATAACTATTGATTTTGTGCCACACGATAAAGAATTGTTTAGATTGGCAAATAGAATAAATGCAACATTAGAAACAGATGCAAATAAGATTAAGTACCCAAATTCAACATTTCATTCTTACCAACTTTCAGAAGAAGGAAAACATGTTTTTAAGGAATTTGATACTGAAGAACAAGACCGAAGAAATGCAAAAATGTTTGGTTACGATTATGATAAAGTTGTAGAACGATACCCCTTACAAAGTATTGATGATGTTAAAATAATGTCAAACAAAGAAAAACAGAGATATGCCGTTATTATGGAAAATGGAATAAACTCATATGAAGGTTTGCAGAATAGACAAGATTCATGTATAAAAATAAATGCTTTGTTTGATTTAAACATGTGGTGTGAAGCAAATATAAATATTTTTAAACAAATTGAAGAATTGAAAAAAATTGGATTTTTAGATGTTTTTGAGATCCCACATTTAGAAATATTACAAGATGAGAATAAATTAAAGGAATTTCAAAAAATATTATCAAAAAAAATTATAGGAATTCCTATAAAATTGATACACTTTCAAAATTTTTATGCTATAATAAATTAACAACATATATGAGGTGTAAAATGGAATTAGCACAGCTACTACAAAAAACTATCCATGACAACGGATTAAACCAAACAAGTTTTGCCAAAAGTATAAATGCTACGCAAGCTCAAGTTAGTGATTGGTTGTCTGGAAAATCAAAACCAAACTATGAAAATCTTCGTTCTATTGTAATAAATTTTAGTATTGATGCAAATAAATTGCTCAATGTTGACTCAAATAAAGACACTTTTACCAACGTTGAGTTATTTGCAGGGGCTGGTGGTTTAGCTCTTGGTTTAGAACAAGCAGGTTTTGAAAATTTATTATCAAATGATTTTGACAAAGATTCTTGTAACACATTAAAAGCAAATAGACCAAATTGGAATGTGATTTGCGATTCAGTTGAAAATTTAGCAGAACAAGATTTGTTAAAAATGCTAAATATTAAACAAGGTGAATTAGATTTACTGTCTGGAGGCTACCCTTGTCAATCATTTAGTTATGCAGGAAAAAGATTGGGGTTAAATGATGTAAGGGGTACAATGTTTTATTATTATGCAAAAATACTAAAACAATTAAAACCAAAAATGTTTTTAGCTGAAAATGTTAAAGGGCTTGTTAGCCATGATGGTGGAAAAACATTACAAACTATGATAAATGTTTTCGAAGAAATCGGATATCGAGTTCAATACAAAGTATTAAATGCTTGGGATTATGGAGTTGCAGAAAAACGAGAAAGAATAGTTATAATTGGTATTAGAAATGATATTCCAGTTGAATTCAAATATCCTACCCCTTATGAATATAAACCTGTTTTGAGAGATGCTTTAAAAGATGTTCCTAAATCAGAAGGTGCATCATATCCACAAAGCAAAAAAGAAGTATTTGATTTAGTCCCACCAGGTGGATGCTGGCGAGATTTACCTGAAGAAGTTGCAAAAGCATATATGAAAGGGTCTTATAATCTTGGTGGTGGCAAAACAGGAATGGCTAGAAGAATTTCATGGGATGAACCAAGTTTAACAATTTTGTGTTCGCCTTGTATGAAACAAACAGATAGATGTCATCCAGATGAAACAAGACCTTTTACTATAAGAGAAAGTGCTAGAATACAATCGTTTCCTGATACATGGCAATTTACTGGCAGTTTAAATAGTAAATATAAACAAATTGGAAATGCTGTACCTGTTAATTTAGCAAAAGAAATTGGTTTATCAATTATAAAAGTACTAAAGGAGATAAAATAATGGCATATTTAAATTTTATTAGTGATAGCGATTTGGAAAATCACATTAAGGAAACTTTGGATGAATATAGAGAAACTCTTAAAGGTATCAATCTAGAAAGATTTAACGAAAATATTATTGACCCAATAAAATTAACATTCGACTCTATTGTTTATAATAAGAAAATAAAAACAATTCTTAATGAAGAAATTGCAAGACAAAGAGATAAAAGCAATACAAATGCTATCGGCTATTTTCATCAAAAAATTTTCAAATATATAAGGAACTGTGAAGTTCCACAAAAGGGTTTTGATATTATTTTTAATGATGGTACACAAAAATATTATGTAGAATTAAAGAATAAACATAATACAATGAATAAAGGTGGTGCTGACAGTGTTTACATCAACTTGCAAAATCAAGCATTAAAAGAATCAGATTGCATTTGTGCTTTAGTTGAAGTAATTGCTAAAAATAGTCAAAATATAAAATGGCAAAGAACTATGAACGGGCAAAAGGTCGAAAATGAAAGAATTAGAAGAATCTCTATTGATAAATTTTATGAGATAGTTACTGGAGAAAAAGATGCATTTGCTAAACTATGTAAAGTTTTGCCTGAAATTATAACAAAAATTGTAAACAAAACAATAGCAAATAAAAGAGAAAAAGATACTGTATTCAAAGAACTTAAGCAAAAAGATAAAAATCTTTTGAAATCTTTGTATTTGCTAGCATTTAAGACATATGAAGGTTTTGACAATTTTTAAACAATGCCACGAAAATTGTTTGTCTATTTTAAATAGGAGAATCAAATGAAAAAACTAGAAATTAAAATATTAGAAAGATATAAATCTTATCAACAAAATACGGATTATATTTTTAATGGTGATTTAATAGTAATATCTGGTGTAAATGGAACTGGTAAGAGTCAGCTACTTAAAATAATAGCCAATAATACTAATGAAAAAATATCTAGAACCGTGAAAATAACAGATGAAAACGAAAATATAGAAATCATTGAAAATATTTTATTTTTATCATTCCGTGACAATATTAATTTAGGGAATGATTTTGGTCAGTATTCTATTAACTTGAGACAAAACAATATAAATCAAGCTTGGAATTTTTATTCGCAAAACATAAGATTTAATAAGGATCAGCAGTGGTTAGACACAAAAAAAAGACAAAAATATAATGATGGAACTCTTATATTTTATGATAATGGGACAAAAAATCCGTCTTGGAGATCTATAGAAAAACTTCTATCTTTATTAAAAGAAAAGTATAGGGATGACAATATTTTTCATATATCAAGAGATGAATTTGAACATATTATTCCACAAGATTTTATATGGAGAAATGAGAATGATATTATTCAGCAAATTGGGAACTTGTTTTATATGGCTTGTTGTGAACGAGCGGATAGACAAATAGAATGCTCTAAAACCACTGATATTTTTGACAATAGTGCATGGTTAAGGACTGCCCCTTGGACAGTTTTAAATAAACTATTTACAGATCTTGGCTTTAAATATAGATTTAAAGATGATTATTCGTTTCATACTCCAAATATGGAAGAAAACCCAAAACTAAGAAATAATGATGAGATAAGAGCATTAACTGATTTAAGTGATGGTGAGAAAGCAATTTTAAAATTGGCATTAATATCACTTGATGAAGAAATAAGTAAAGATGTAAAACTAGTTTTATTTGATGAATATGATGCTCCATTAAATCCTTCACTTACTGAAGCGTTTTACAAAGTTATTGAAGATTTTTATATTAACAAAGGCATTCAAGTAGTAATAACAACACATTCTCCTGCTACTATTTCATTGGCACCAGATTATGCTGAATTTTATGAGATTTTTAGTCAACAAAATAAATCTCCTAAAATAATTAATGTCAATCAATTTGATTATGCGGAATTAAAAGAAGCAAATAAAAGTTTTTATACTAAACTAAAAAATCAAAACGACAGAATTATTGAATTAGAAAAAACTCTGGGACAAAACGGAAATGCTCTTTTGGTGGAAGATGAATATTGCCAAATTTATAAGATAGCTTACTTAAAATTAAAAGATATAACTGATATCACAGAGAATAATATAAATGACAAATTTAAAGCAATAGCACAATTTGTAATTGAAGGCGGTTATTCAACTGGTGGATTATATAATTTTTTAACTTGTCCAAATACAACATTAGATAGTGATTGTAAACGAATTTGTCTTTTTGATTTTGATAACGAAGGCTATTCAAAATATAAAAAATTAAAGACACTTAAAAATAATTTAGGTGAAAAATTATATCCTGAAGAAAAAGGCTCTATTAATTCTGGATTGTATTTAAAGAATATGCATTGTAATAGATATGCTATGACAATACCCGTCCCTACCAGATTAGAAAAATATGTAAATAAAAAATCTAGCAATTATTGCTTTATTGAAATAGAAACATTAGTCTCAGAAGATTTTTTAAGAGAAAATAGTAAAGCAGAAAAGGTTTCAGAATTATTTGATTTTTACAAAATGAAAGATACACACAAAAAAGATTTTTGGAAAGATTTATTAACTGCGGATAAAGAAATTTTCAAAGATTTTAAACCTTTATTTGATAGTGTAGAAAATATTTTTAATAATTAAAACATATAAAATGGCATTTAAACGCGTGCTTGTCTTGATACAAGTCGGTGTCACTTCGCTCCACCGAAGACAAGCACACACTTATAAACTAAATTAAAGCAGACAAAAAGCGAAAGTGTTGGTAAACATAACACACTTTCGCTTTTTGCTGTTATTTTTTTTCTTTCTTATTATGGTAAACAAATATTCTTTGTTGTCAAGGTTAAAGTGTATGTCGCTATTTGCGACAATCCTTGACAACGTCAGTAATATTTATTTCTTTTTACAGTTAAGAGAGTGAAAAAAACACCTTAATCTTTTATAGATTAAAGTGCTTATATTTTGCTAGTTTCAAACATCATTGACCAAACGGGGGGCGTTTTTTTATTTAGATAATTCACTCATCTAGCGTTTAACTTAACCCAACAATAAAGGCGCTCAGTATCTTGGCTTGCCCCTAGCGTAATGGCCAGCCCGCAAGCGCAGCAAAGGCAAAACGGTGTCATTTGTGCCAGTTTGTCTTTGTGATGGTAAGTAGTCGCACTAGCAAGGCATCGCCAACTTTTGATGTCATTTTGCTAAGCAAAACCAATAATAAAATATATAGGCGCAAATTTTTTATTGCAAATTTTTGCGCGCTCTTGCTAGCGCTTAGTTTAGACAAAGAGAAGGGTACGTGCGGCGGTAAAATTTTTAATATAACTAGTTAAATAGTAATAAAAAAGTTTCAACAATAGTTAAACAATTGTTAAAAAGTTGGCAGTTTTCCACAGTTGACTCTAGACAAAACAAGGTTTTTAACACTGTTTAAACTTTTGTTAAAAAATAAAATAAAAATCCCCGCCAAGAATTGCCTTGGCGGGGACAAATAAAACTATTTAGTTTTCAACATAAATTAAGCAATTGTTAATAAACTTTTTGCCTTTGTGAAGCGAAATCAAAAAGCAAATGTTTATTGCAACGGCACCAACCAACATATAGGCAAGGTTAATTATTGCACCTACAAAAGTTAGTGGGGTTTGTTTGGTAATTAAGGTAACCAAATAATGCCCAAGTTCCAAAATTAAACCGGCTGCAATGGTAAAGCAAATGGCAAATAGCACTACCATAATTGCTTTTGCTCTAACTTGACTGTTTTGGTTTTTTAGATAATTGTAATAAACCGAAACACCAATAATAGATAGCAAAATTCCAGTGAGGTTGCAAACGGCAATTATTATCCATTTTATGGTAAACAAATTAAAACTGTTGTAAACAATTAGGCTTAGCAAAAAGTAAGTATAAATAAAAACTTTTAACCAATTGCCCAAAACAATTTTTCCTCTGTTTTCCAGCATCATAAGCAAATAGTAGGCAAGCATACATGCTAGTATTGTTACAAATGATACCACTAGGTTTTGACTAAATGGTGAGAGTGTCTTTGTAATAAGCGAGCGCACTAGTTCTTCAATTAAAAAAACTAGATACGCCGTTATTATTGCTAGCAAACAAAACACATAAATGTCTGTCCATTTTGTTTTTGTTTTGGTTTCCATACTATGCTCCAATTCTTACTGGCAAAATGAGGTACAAGTATTCACTATTTTCAGTGCTGGTTAAGGTGCAAGGTGCGTTGTAAGAGGTAAAGTTAATTTTAATATACTCATCTTCAATTTGTTTCATACATTCAGTAAAGTAACGCGCATTAAATGCCACCAAAATATCTTTACCTTCTTTGCTAATTGGTACCTTTTCGTTGATATTACCATAGTCACTTGTGGACGAGATAGTTAAAATCTTATCTTTTATGTCAAAAGTAATAAGGTTGTTTTTGTTCAGCCTAGCAAGCAAACTTGCTCTTTCGATGGCTTCTTCCAAATACTTTTTGGCAACGGTTACTGTGGTGTTTGTTTGCACCGGCAAAACTTGTTTGTAGTTAATAAAGTCACCATCTAGTAGGCGGGTAATAACTTTTGTTTCGCCAAGGTCAACCAATATATAATTCTTTTGAATGTTAATTACCAAATCATCTTCGTTGTCGGTAATAATTTTACTTATTTCGCTCAAACTGCGCGCTGGAACAATAATGTTAAAGTTTGCAGTGCTATCCACCAAATATTTTGAACAAATTGCCATACGGTAGCCATCTAGCGCAATGGCGTTAAGTTTTCCGTCGGTAACTTCAAGCAAAATACCTTTTAAAATAGGACGCGTGTCGTCATAGGCTGCCGAGAATATTGTTTTGTTAATAAGTTCTCTAAAGTCTTTTTGTTTAATGGTAATGTGGTCGGTGCTATCAATCTTTTTAATTTCAGGAAATTCGTTAACCGACATACCTTGCAAGGTTCCTTCACTATCAGTATATTTTAAGCGGATAGTGTTGTCGTTATCGTTTTTAGAAATCTCAATTTTTTCGTTAGCAAGTTTGCGAATAAGTTCGGCAAAAAATTTGCCTTGTACCACAACTTCACCTTCAATTTTTACATCGGCAGGAATTTTGTTTTCTATTGATAGTTCTAGATCAGTTGCAAGCAAGGTTACCGAATCGTTTTCTGCTTTTAACTTGATGCCCTCTAAAATAGGATTGGTAGAACGAATAGCAGTAGCCTTTAAAACTTTGTTTATTGACTCTGAAAGTTCCAGCCCGTCGCAAATAAATTTCATTTTTGTTTCTCCCCTTCGGTTATTTGTATTTTTTATTTTTATTAGTAGTAGTATTAGTATGCAGTGTTGAAATGTTAAAAAGTGCTAAAAGCCTTTATTTTCCGTGCTTTCCGCGGGTTTAAAACCGTGTGAAAAAAGGTTTAAAGTTTTTAGTTTTTTTAACAATTGCTGTTTAAACAGTTTATAAACTATTGTTAAAAATCTGTTGAAAACTTTGGGTTTTCAACTTTTCAACACTATGTTGAAAACTTTTTAATGTTAAGCAAATCTTTTATGTCTTTTATTTGAGTTTCTAGTAGTTTGTCCGTCTTCATTTGTTTGGCAACTTTGTTTTTGCAGTAAATTACCGTCGCATGGTCTTTATTAAAAAACTTGCCAATTGAGGTGTACGGCATATCCAATAGTTCGTCAAACAAGTACATACAAATTTGTCTAGCATACGATAGTTCTTTTTTGCGGTCTTTGCCAAGTAGTTGGTTTTTGCTTACACTAAAATACTTGCAAACTTCTTCCAAAATTTTGTCGCTGTCGTAACTAGCTTTGGTAGCAGTGATGTAATTTTTTAGTGCCTCTTTGGCAACCTCTAGTGTTACTTTTGGTTTTTTAAGTAAACCGGCATAAAACACACATCTAGATAAAAAGCCTTCTAGTTCACGAATGTTGGTTGTCATGGCTTCGGCAATATATTCAAAAACTTCGTCGTCAATTTGTTGCCTATCCATATATGCTTTCTTTTTTAGTATGGCAATACGCTCTTCTATGGCCGGTATACCAATGTCGGTAATAAGCCCCCATTCAAATCTTGAACGCAAGCGCTCTTCTAGCGGGTTGATATCTTTTGGTGGTTTATCGGACGAAATAACAATTTGCTTGCTGGCTCCAATAAGCGCATTAAAGGTATGGAAAAATTCTTCCTGAACCATAGGCTTGCCAATTATTGATTGAATATCGTCAACAATCAAAACATCAATATTGCGATACTTGTTTCTAAAACCGCTGTTTAGGTTAAGTTCGTTTTTAGAAACGGTTTCTATAAATTCATTAACAAATTGTTCAGTTGTTATATACAAAACATTAAGTTCTGGTCTGGTATCGTTTAAGTAATTGCCAATAGCGTGCAAAATGTGAGTTTTGCCCAGACCAACGCCGCCATATATAAAGAGAGGGTTATAGTTGGTACCCGGATTTTCGGCTACTGCGCGCGCCGCCGAAACAGTAAAACTATTGCTAGGGCCGGTTACAAAATTTTCAAAAGTGTATTTTGGGTTAAAATAATACAAACGCGAGCCGTCTGCTTTTTTGGCTTCGGCTTTTTGTTTAGAACTGGCAATAGGCACTTCCGGCTTTTTTGCTTCGGCAAAAACCAGTTCACTTTCGAGTTGATCTTCGGTTACAATCTCAAAAGAGTTTAGGTAACTAGAAGCCTGATTTACTGCTCGTTTAATTTTGTCGGTGTAGTTTTTCATAACAACCGACTTTGCCCCTTCGCTAGCAGATTTTAAAATTAGCGCGTCGCCCCTAACGCCAATTGCTTCGAGGTTGGCAATCCATACATCAAAAGATAGTGCCTTTAAGTCACTACTGATAATTTTTTTTGCATCGTTCCAGATTTTTTTGTAATCTAGATTGCTTTGTTCAAAATTTTTATCCATGGCGCCCCTTATTTGTTTCCTATATTATATAAAAAAAACCTACGTTTTGCAAGTACTTACCAATTTTTGTTTACTTTTTTTGTTAAAAAGTCTAAAATAAAAGTATGAAAGTAGAATACCTAAAACTAACCAATTATCGCAATTACCAAAGCGTCGAAGTTGATTTTTGCTCGGGCGTTAATTTTGTTGTGGGCAAAAATGCACAGGGCAAAACCAATCTTGTGGAACCATTGTATTTGCTCTCGGTGTTTAAATCTTTTAGAAACTCAAAATTAGTTGATTGTATTAAAGAAGGCGAAGCAAGTGCGGAAATTTTTGCGCGCGTAAATTATGACGGAAATTTTAAAAAGAACCTAAAACTAATAATAAATCGTGACGGCGCCAACGAACTATATGTAAACGAAAACAAAATATCGCAAAAGAAGGATATGTATGGATATTTGTATTCGGTTATTTTTTCGCCGGACGAACTAAAACTAGTTAAGGGTGGGCCAGAGGTAAGACGTGAGTTTTTGGATACCGACATCTCACAAGTGTCCAAAGTTTATGCCGAACTGGTTATGCGCTACGATGAGTTACTTGCTAGTAGAAATAAACTATTAAAGTTTGGAACAAATACCGAAAGCACCAATTTGCAACTTGATGTGTACGAAGAACAAATGTCAATAGTGGGGAGCCAAATTACCTTGGCGCGCCAAAATTTTGTAAGCAAACTATCTAAAAATGCCGAAAAGGTTATGCAGTATTTATCTCGCCAAACCGAAACTTTGTCCATAGTTTACTGTGGAGTTTTGGGCGAAACTCGTCAAGAAAAGACCGAAAACCTAAGGCGCATTTTGTATGCTAATCGTGAAAAAGATAAAATGGTTGGCTTTACTACTGTGGGGCCTCACCGCGACGATATTAAAATGTTTATAAACGGCAAAGAAGTTAAGCCTTTTGCTAGTCAGGGTCAACAACGCAGTGTGGTACTAAGTTTAAAAATTGCCGAACTAGACACCATAAAGCAAGAAAAAGAAACCCCAATTTTGCTACTAGATGATGTGTTTAGTGAACTAGATAGTGCAAGGCAAAAACTTTTGATTGAGTATTTAAAGGATAGTCAGGTGTTTGTAACTAGCACCACTTTTAAAAACCCAAAGGCCGAAACTATGCAAAAATTTAGAGTAAAAAATGGCGCTATCACGCCGGAAAAATAGTGAAATTTAACAAAAGTTAATAAACTGTTAAAAAAAACAAGGAAATTTTGGTAAAAAACCCAAAATTCTTTGTTTTTTTGTTTCCTTTTTTGCACTATATATGATATAATTTAGTTATTATATTATATATATAAATAAATATAGATAGGAGAAAGTATGAACGATAAAGTAACCGGAAATTACACCGAGGACCAAATACAAGTTCTAGAAGGTCTAGAGCCGGTGCGTAAACGCCCTGGTATGTACATTGGTTCCACCGATGAAAAAGGCTTACATCACCTTGTAACAGAAATTGTAGACAATAGTATCGACGAAGCGCTTGCCGGCTATTGCACTCAAATTGATGTAGAAATTAACAAAGACGGTTCGGTTACCGTTACCGATAATGGTCGTGGTATTCCAACCGGTATTATGAAAAAAGAAGGCAAAAGCGCGGTAGAAATTGTTTTAACAAAACTGCACGCTGGTGGTAAATTTGATGGCGGCGGCTACAAAATTTCTGGTGGTTTGCACGGCGTTGGTATTTCGGTCGTAAATGCACTTAGTGAATGGCTGGATGTAGAAGTTTTCCAAAATGGAAACCACTACAAACAAACCTTTAACCGTGGTATTCCACAACGTCCACTTGCTGTTGTTGGGCCATCGGACAAAACCGGTACCAAAGTTACCTTTTTGCCAGATAGTGAAATTTTTGAAACAACCGAGTTTAACTTTGATTTAATAAAAACCCGCTTGCGTGAACTTGCCTTTTTAAACAAAGGTATTACTATTATTGCAACCGATCACCGCACCGAAAAGAGCGAAAAAATGCACTACGAAGGCGGTATTTTGGAGTTTATTAAAGGTCTAAACAAAAACAAAGAAGTTATTTTTGCTGACCCAATTTATATCGACAAAGATTTAAAAGAAGGCGAAGTAGAAATTGCTTTCCAATACAACGACAGTTACTCCGATGTTATTTATGCTTATGCAAACAACATAAATACCGAAGAAGGTGGTACCCACCTTGTAGGCTTTAAAAACGCTTTGACCAAAGTTATTAACGAATATGGTAGCAAACTAAACATCATTAAAGAAAGTGAAAAACTTTCGGGCGAAGATGTTCGTGAAGGTTTGACCGCCATTATTTCGGTAAAACTTCGCAATCCGCAATTTGAAGGTCAGACCAAAACCAAACTTGGCAATAGTGAAATGCGTGGCGCGGTTGAAAAAGCCGTTGTTGCCGGCTTTGGTGAATATCTAGAAGAACACCCAAAAGAAGCCAAAGAACTTATTTTAAAAAGTCTTACTTCGCAGCGTGCGCGTGAAGCTGCGCGTAATGCGCGTGATTTAACTCGTCGTAAAGGCGTGCTAGAAACCACAACACTACCTGGCAAACTATCTGATTGTTCCGAAAAGGACCCAAAACTCTGCGAAATATACATAGTCGAGGGTGATAGTGCGGGTGGCACGGCAAAACAGGGTAGAGACCGTCGTTTTCAAGCCATACTACCACTTAGAGGTAAAATTTTAAACGTAGAAAAGGCAAGACTAAACCGCGTGCTAGAAAATGCCGAAATAAAATCTATGATCACCGCTTTTGGTGCCGGGGTTGGCAACGAATTTGACGCAAGCAAACTTCGTTATGACAAAATTATTACCATGACCGATGCCGATGTCGATGGTAGCCATATTAGAATTTTGTTATTAACTTTCTTTTATAGATTTATGCGACCACTTATTGAAGATGGGCATGTATACATTGCTCAACCACCACTATACAAAATATCTCGTGGCAAACAAGAATGGTATTGTTATAGTGATGAAGAACTAAATGCAAAACTAGAAGAAGTGGGAAGTAAAGGTACCGATGTTCAACGTTACAAAGGTTTGGGCGAAATGAACAGTGAACAATTGTGGCAAACCACAATGAGTCCGGAATATCGCACCCTATTAAAAGTTAGTATGCAAGACGCGTACGAAGCTGATCAAATATTTAGCACACTTATGGGTGAAGATCCAGAACTAAGACGTGAATTCATTCAACAAAATTCTAGACTAGTAACCGATTTGGATGTATAAGGAGAAAACTATGCCTAAAAAAAGAGATTATAGTGCAGAATACGAAAAAATCGTAGATAACACCAAAATTATTCCGGTAGAAATAAACGACGAAATGAAAAAATCGTTTATTGCCTATGCAATGGCGGTAAACGTTAGCCGTGCTATTCCTGATGTTAGGGACGGTTTAAAGCCAGTACATCGCCGAATTTTGTACTCCATGGGTGAACTTGGTTTGTTTTCGGACAAGCCACACCGTAAAAGTGCACGTATTGTCGGTGATGTTCTTGGTAAATATCATCCACACGGCGATAGCGCTGTTTATGGCGCGCTAGTTCGTTTGGCGCAAGACTTTTCTATCCGTTGCCCACTAGTTGATGGTCATGGTAACTTTGGTTCGGTGGACGGTGATAGCCCTGCAGCTCAACGTTATACCGAAGCCAGACTATCAAAAATCGCTAGCGAAATGCTTAGAGATATCGACAAAGAAACGGTTGATTTTTATCCAAACTTTGATGGAACTTTGCAACAACCGGTTGTTTTGCCAAGTAGATTTCCAAACATTTTGGTAAATGGTAGTGACGGTATTGCCGTTGGTATGGCAACAAACATTCCGCCACACAACCTTGGCGAAGTTATTGATGCAACAATTGCACTGATTGATAACCCAGAGATAACTGTGGACGAACTTATGAATTATGTTCCTGCCCCAGACTTTCCAACCGGTGGTATAATTTTGGGCAAATCAGGCGTGCGTCAAGCCTATCGTACCGGTCGCGGAACCATTATTATCCGCTCAAAAACCGAAATTGAACAAGACGAACATCACAACCGCATAATTATTACCGAAATTCCTTACCAAGTTAATAAAGCCGAACTTATTGTTGCTATGGCAAATTTGGTAAAGAACAAACGTATCGAAGGTATTGCGGACATCAAAGAAGAATCTGACCGAAAAGGTATGCGTATTGTTGTTGATGTAAAACGCGATTATCAACCAAACGTTGTGCTAAATATGCTATTTAAGCACACTTCCTTACAAACTTCATTTGGTGTTATTTTGTTGGCGCTGGTAAACAACGAACCACAAATATTAAATTTAAAAGAAATTTTGCATTATTATTTGGAACATCAAAAAGACGTAATTGTACGTCGTACCAAATATGATTTGGCAAGAGCCGAAGAACGCGAACATATTGTTGAAGGTTTGGTTATTGCGCTTGCAAATATTGATGAAGTTATTAAAATTATCAAACAATCGGCAGATAAGTTTGAGGCAAGCGACAAATTGCAAGCAAACTTCTTGCTAAGCGAAAAACAAGCAACTGCAATTTTGGATATGCGTTTGCAACGTTTGACCAGCCTAGAAGTTGAAAAACTAAAAGCCGAACTAGAACAACTAAAACAAACCATTAGCGAACTAAAATCAATTTTGGCTAGTGACCAAAAAGTTTTGGATATCATTAAAGCCGAAATGACCGAAATTAAAGAAAAATACAACGACGAACGTAAGACCGAAGTTCAAACCGACTACACCGAAATTGATGTAGAAGACTTGATAGAAAAAGAAGACGTGGTTGTATCAATGACGCACTTTGGCTACATAAAACGCGTGCCAGTGGCAGAGTATCGCTCACAAAATCGCGGTGGAAAGGGTTTAATTGCACACAAACCAAAAGAAGAAGACTTTGTTGAAAATATGTTTATTACTAACACTCATAACAACATCTTGTTCTTTACCAACCTTGGCAAAGTTTATGTGTTAAAAGGCTATGAAGTTCCAGAAGGTCAAAAATCGGCACGTGGTAGAGCCATTGTTAACCTATTAAACTTGGCAGAAAATGAAAAAGTAACGGCAATTATTCCACTTACCGGTGAAGACGACGGATTTTTAATTCAAGCAACCCGCAAAGGTATGATAAAAAAGACCAAACTATCCGAATACGCAGTAATTAGAAAAATTGGTAAAATTGCAATTGATCTAAACCCAGGTGACGAACTTGTTTCGGTGGCTGTAACAAATGGCAGAAACGAAATTATGGTTGCCACTCACGAAGGTATTTGCATCAAGTTTAGCGAAGAAGAAGTTCGTACCGTTGCGCGTGACTCAAAAGGTGTAAAAGCAATGCATCTTCGTTCAGATGACTATTTGGTAGATATGCTTGCAGTTAAGTCAGGCACCGATATCTTAACTGTGTCGGAACAAGGTTATGGCAAACGCGTTGACCCAGAAGAATACCGCTTACAAAACCGTGCCGGAAAAGGTGTTAAAGTTGGTATCTTTAATGAAAAAACCGGTAAACTAGTAAACTTAAAACAAGTTACCGAATACGAAGACGTTATGCTTATTGCAGACGACGGCGTTATTATTAGGGTTCCTTCAAAACAAGTTAACAAACTTGGCCGAACCACTTCGGGCGTGCGCATAATGCACGTTAAAGACGGCGCCAAGATTGTTTGTGTGGCAATTGCCGACAATTTTGCAGAAGACCAAGCCGGTGACGATGTTAACGACAGCATGGTAATTCCAGAAGAAGAAATTTAATAGTTATAATTTAGCCCTCACCAAACCGGTGAGGGTTTTATATTTGTTATAATTTTACAAAACTAAATTTACTGAAACATTGCCTACACGCGCGAAATTGGTGCGTTTAAGGGAGTGGAAGACTTAAAACAAAAAATTCTTATTACCAATGATGAGATTGATTATTCAACTAGCGTGGTAAGGCACATAAAACTTAAAGACTTTTTGCAAATGAAAAAATTATAATGTACCATTTTTTTGCCGGCAAAATTTTATAGGTCAAAAATTAGCCTAAAAGTGGGGGCAAAAGTAGCAGATGATTTGCTAGTCGCAAAAAGGTAAGCCCGCCAATTATTGGCGGGTTTTTTATTAAAATTGAGGCAAGGTGGGTGGACTTTGTGTGGCAAAAATATCGCGGCAGTAAGCGGCTGACTTAGGAAAAGAAAAATTTTGACAAAACTTGTAAAAATTGTAAAACTATGCGCAAAACAGACTAAAATCTCTAAAAAGTGGCTAAAATAAAGGCATTAAGCCACTTTTTTTGCAAAACTGACATAAAAATAGTTGCTTTTGATGTTTTTTTTATGCTAAACTATATGTAGTTTAAGGAGCTTAAACTAAAAGTTAGGAGGATAACTTATGAACAAACAAGAATTCTTTAGAGCAGTGGCTGAAAAAGCTGACATGACAATTAAAGATACAGGTGCTTTTTATGATGCATTTGTTGAAGTAGTTGCAGAAGAACTTCAAAAAGGTGAAAAAATTGCTCTAGTTGGTTTTGGTACATTCTCAGCTAAAAAGAGAGAAGCACGTACTGCTATCAACCCAAGAACAAAAGCTCAAGTTAAAGTTGAAGCAACAACTGTTCCAACTTTAAAGTTTGGCAAAGCTTTTAAAGAAACTATTTCTAAATAATAGCAAATTTATGGGGGCGAACAAAACGGGGTTTTGTTCGCTCTTGTATTTGCGCATAGGTTTGTAGGAGAACATTATGTCAATTTATTGGTTGTATGGCTTGGAGGCCATACTAGTTACGCTGTTTATTTTTTCTAGGGCAAGCAAACAAGCAGTGGGGTCGGTGTTTAACAAGGCGCTGGCTTCGGTTGCGTTTGTTATGGCGGGCATTGTTGCCATAAACAAAATGGGATATACCGATGCTTTTGGATACTTGCTTTTGGGCGCAGTGTTTGGTTTGATTGGCGACATTTTTATGGAACTTAATTTAACCGATGAGCAAAATGCGTTTGGACACTTAAATGCCGGTATGGCATCTTTTGGAATGGGACATTTGCTATATTTGGTTGCGCTGGTTTTGCTTTATGGTAGTTTTAGTGAATACTTGGTGCAATTCTTTATTTCGCTAGGCGTTTCACTTGCTTTTGCTGGCGTGCTTGTATTTGTGTTGGCAAAACCTTTAAAACTAGACTTTGGCAGGGCAAAATGGCAATCGGCAAGTTATGCTTTTGTGCTAACTTTTGCTACCGTGTTTAGTTTGATGCTATCCATAAAAACAAATAGTCATTGGATAATGACGGCTGGTTTTGGCGCCTTTTTGGTTAGTGATATGATTTTGAGTATGCAACTATTTGGTGGCAAAAAAGATAATATGGTGCTAAGCGTTTTGGTGCATGTCTTTTATTACGCCGCGCAAATGGCAATTGTTAGCCAAATTGCATTTTTGTAAAAATTTTTGATAAAAAGTTTTAAGCCCACCACAAGTTGGTGGGCTTTTTGTGCAAAAAAACCATAAAATTTTTGGTGTAAAAAATTGAAAAAAGCAAGGCTGATATGATATAATATTTTTTACGGAGAAAATTATGGACATAACGATAAAAACTAGAAATTTAAAGCCTCTTGGCGGGCTGGCGAGCGGAAGCGTTGGCAAAAAACTTCCAAAACTGCATGAAGAACTTTTTGCGCTAGAATGCGCGGAAGGAATGGGGTTTGTAAAATATCCAGATGTGGTAGAAAAAGCGGAATTTGCACGCATAAAAAAGGCGTCAAAGGACATTTTGGAACATTCTAAGGTGCTGCTTGTTATTGGTACTGAGGACATTTTGTGCAGCATAAAGGGTGCGCTAAGTGTGGCAAAAAGAGATTTAAAAATTACCATAATGACCCTTGCTGATTTTGATAGCGCCGAAAAAATTGACGCCACCATAAAATATTTGTCTGGAAAAGATTATTCGGTGTTTGTGGCATCAAAATATACCGAAAACGTGGGCATAAGTTATTTGTTTGCGTTGTTTGAAAATTTGCTAAAAAAGAAGTACAAAAAAAATAACGATTACAAAAAGCACATCTTTATTGCCACCGATTATTCAACCGGTGAACTTAGAGAAATTGCAAGCAGTGAGGGGTACGAAAACTTTGTGTTTCCACGCACCTTAACGGAACGCTTTGGTGGACTTTCGCCGGCAATTTTGTTCCCGGCAATGGTGGCAGGTTTAAATATTGAAAAAATTATTGCGGGCGCCAAAAAGATGGAAACCGAACTAGCCTCAATGCCGATAGCCGAAAATTTGGCATACAATTTGGCAAAGATGTTATATGTTTATTGTGGTGGGCGCGCCAAAGAACAGTTGGTTGCTGTTAATACCAAAAGGTTAAGCGCTTTGCAAAATGTTTATATAAATATGTTTGACGGAGTGCTTGCTGAAGCAAAAAAAGCACCGGAGAGCAAAAAACTTTCCAAATTTTGCTTAAAAGAGGCGTTTATTCAAAAGGGAAGTAAGTGCAAAAATTCAGCATTTGTAGTAAATTTTGAACTAAAAGGCGAAAACTTTGACGCCAAACCGGAAGGGCTTGACGAAACAAGAATATCTAGCAAGTTTGCCGAAATGACACTTGGTGAGTTTGAAAGCAAAGTAGGTGAAGTTGCAAGCGGAATGTTCAAAACGGACATTTTGCCACAGATAACTGTGGAAATTGAAGATCTAAACGAAGAATTTTATGGCAAATTTGTATATTTGTTGCAAATATCTTTGTATGTTCTAGCAAAACTGTTTGGCGTAAATCCGTTTTGCGCGCAAAAAGAAGAAGCGTTTAACAACCTGCTTTTGAGTTAATTTAAATTTTTGGCAAGGCAAAAAGTCTTGCCAATTTTTTTGCAAAAACACTTTACAAAACAAATTTTTTGTGATAGTATAAAATTGTCAGTATGTGTAACATTTTGATAACAATTAAATAGTTTTAACCCCTCACCCGAAGTTATCTTCGGGCGTTTTTCGTTGGTTAAAAAATTTTAGCAAGCAGAAGAATTTTTTTTCTGCCGATTTTTGCGCGTTACTGATAAAAAAATTTTATAGGAGGAGAAAAATGACATCAACGTTAATCAAGTTTGATGGCATTTCAAAGGACTTTAAGGTTGTCAAACGCCAAAAAGGTTTGGCGGGCGCGTTTAAAAGTTTGTTTAAGCGTGAAATAACCATAAAGCACGCATTGAGTGATGTGTCTTTTGAAATTGCCGAAGGTGACATTGTTGGGTACATCGGGCCAAACGGTGCAGGGAAGAGCACCACAATAAAAATTATGAGTGGTATTTTAACGCCCACAAGCGGACACGCCGAAATTGCCGGCTTTGTGCCGTGGAAAAATCGCAAAGAGTACGTAAAAAATATCGGGGTTGTGTTTGGACAACGCTCGCAACTTTGGTGGGACGTGCCGGTAATTGATAGCTTTGAACTTTTAAAAACCATCTATAAAATTGATGATCAAACGTATAACAAAAATCTAGAACTTTTAACTAACAAATTAAACTTAAAGGAGGTATTAAACGTCCCGCTGAGGCAATTATCGCTTGGACAAAAAATGAAGTGCGAGATAGCGGGGTCACTTTTGCACAGCCCCAAAATATTGTTTTTGGATGAGCCGACAATTGGTTTGGATGCCGTTACCAAATTGGCGGTAAGACAGTTTGTAAAAGAGATAAATCGCGACTTTGGCGTTACGGTAATATTAACCACTCACGACATGAGCGACATTGAGGCACTTACCAACAAAATTATTTTAATTGGCAAAGGCAAAATTTTGTTTAATGGCAGTTTTAGCGAAATAAAGCGAAAATATGGCGCCGAAAAAACAATAAATGTGGAATTTGAAAAAGAGTACAAAGACGCCAAACTTGACGGCTACGAACTAATAAACCACGATAAAAACATCGCTACTTACAAAACTGCCGATCCAAATTTTCATATAAACGATTTTATAAAAACCGCGTCACAAAAGTTTTTGGTAAAAGATTTGTCAATAACTTCGCTAAATGTTGAGCAAATTTTGGCAAAACTGTATAAGGAGTTTGACCTATGACATCAAACACCTCTTGTGCCAAAAATCCTTATCTTGCCATTTTTAAAATGTACGCCATAAACGAAATGACCTACCGCGGAAAAGTGCTTTTGGGAATGAGCACGCAGGTGTTTTGGGGACTTATGTATGTGCTTATGTACACCGCCTTTTACGCCACCGGAAACTCACCATCTGGCTTTTCGTTGACCGAACTTACTTCGTATATCTGGCTGGGACAAGCGTTTTTTGTGTTTAGATACATTGGCAGAGATTCCCGCATAACAGATAGCATAATTAAAGGCGATGTGGCGTATGAGTTTATTCGTCCACTGGACTTGTACAACTGTTGGTATGCCAAAAACTTGGCCGAAAAGTTGGTGGGCACTGCGCTGCGTGGCGCACCAATTTTGCTTCTTGGCTTTTTGCTGCCGGTTGGTCTGGGGTTAATGCTTCCAACTAGTTTAAGCGCCTTTTTGCTGTTTTGTCTGTCGCTAATTATTGGGCTTATGCTTGCGGTGGGCATAAATATGTTTATAAACATTTTAACCTTTAAGACCATGTCCCCGCGCGGAATTGCCGGAATGGTTTCGGTTGTTACCGGACTTTTGGGCGGATATTATATTCCGCTTCCACTTATGCCCGCGGGCATTAGGGCGGTGCTAGACTATTTGCCGTTTAGATACATAAGTGATTTGCCTTATCGCATTTATGTTGGCGCAATTGATGCGCCAAACGCCATAATATTTATACTTATTCAAATATTTTGGCTGGCAGTAATTTTGTTTACGGGCAGACTTTTGCTAAAAAGTTGCTTAAAGAATGTTGAGGTTCAAGGAGGCTAATATGTACAAAAAATCACTTTCGATGCACCTAAAATCTGCGTTTCAGTATAGGGTGTCAACCTTTTTGGTTATGGCGTCGCAACTTATGGTAACGCTGGCGGAATTTTTGTCGGTGCTAATGATGATGACACAGTTTAAAGTAATTGGTGGATATCCGCTTGCAAATGTATGCATTATGTTTGGCATAATCATGATTGGCTTTCCGGCAAGTGAGTGCTTTGGTAGAGGCTTTGATATGTTTTCAAAACAAGTGCGCACCGGCGAACTTGACCGATTGTTTCTGCGCCCACGAACCATTTTTGCCCAAACCTTTTGTGCCGATTTTGAACTATCAAAAATGGGTAAAATTTTAATAGGAACCATTGCGCTGGTGTATGGCTTAATTGCGTCAAACATAGCGTGGACATTTGCCAAGGTGTTGTGCGTTGTTTTGTGTGTTGCAGGTAGTTTTGTTATTGGTTTAAGCGTGCTTATTATAAACGCCGGCATCACCATTTTTACTCACGACGATATAGAAATAATGCAAATAATTACCAGCGGTAGTAGAGAAGTTTCGCAGTATCCGCTTACCATTTATCCAAAATGGTTTAGAACCTTTTTTACCGTAATTTTGCCACTGGCGTGCGTTAATTATTTGCCAATTTTATTTTTGATTGATGCGCCGAATGCAAATGTTTTTGCCAATATGCTAGCGCCGGTATGGGGCTCGCTAATTATAATTCCGGCAATTTTGTTCTTTAATTTTGCGCTTACAAAATATACTAGTACTGGCACCTAAAAAGAGTGAAATTTGGTTGCAAAATTTAGGCAAAAAAGTAATAACACTAAAAAGTTAATAAAAGATAAAAATAAAAAATGTTTTGCAAAAGGAGAAAAACAATATAGATTTTGAAAAATTTTTGAACGAAAAGGCAAAATCGCTGGCAGAAAAACGACATCAGTTTATGACGCAATTTCTTGAAGAATTTTACGACGAACTGTAATTTTGTAAAAATATAATGGTGCAAAAAGCGCAACCGCGTAATGGTGCAAAAGCTGTTAAAAATTTTTGCATAAAAAAGGCTAGGAACAGTTCCTAGCCTTTTATAACCCTCAAACAGATATATTTTTGCAAACATAAGCAAAATAAAAAATGTTTGGAAATTTGTGTTGTGTCAATGACGAACAAAAAGGAGCGTCTTTTTAAGCCGAAAAGGGGGCAGGAGTCCACGGGGATTTGAACCCCTAATTGTTGATTTTTGACGAGTTTTTTGTTGTAATAAATAAAAAGTTAAATATTAGGAGTTGTTATGATTGATTTTCATACATAGGACAAATATGCACCCCAAGAAACAAATTCTTACAATAACCCAAGATATATAGATATTGCAGCATTGAAAGTGTTTTCTCTCCTATTTTTGCTTCGATAACTTTCGGTTTTCTTAGTTTTAAAAACCGGGGGTTGTTTGTTTTTTCTTTTTCGGTTTTGGAGCCGGCAGTTCGTCATACATAACATCAAATAAACCTGCCAAAAATCCCTTATTATCAACATCATCTACCAACAACATCTCTTTTGCTCCCTCATAGGGTAATTCGTATGAAGCTGTCGGCATATAACTAATTGCTGATTTTACCGGTTTAACAAGTAATCTATCATCATAGATACCACCTACAATCTTTCCTCGATAATAAATAATAAATTCTCCCATCATAACTCGATAAGTAATTTCTTCTAACTCAGATAGCTGCCCTAAAATAAACTCTAAATATTCTTTGCTTGACGCCATAATTTCACCTCAACTTATAATTTACTTAATAATATGTGCTGTAATAATTGTATAACTATATGAATTGATAGTGATTTTGACATTTTCAATTTCGCAATACCAATTTTTACCTTGTTTGTATATATGGCAATTTTCATCCAACACCTTATTTTTGCAATACTCAACAACATCTACTATATCTATTTTTAGATTTTTTTAAGTCTATCAACTCCCGGTTCAGTTGTATGAATTTTGTTAATATTATCGAGTAATATTTTTTTATCTTCCATTCTTCTTTTCCTCAAATACCGATTTGCTGTCTTAATTTAAATGTATTATACCATATTTTTGTGATTTTTTCAACTTGCCCACTTCGATTACACTCCCGACTTAATAACTTCTTGAATACTTGCCGAAAAAGAAAAACTGCTGTAAATACGGCAATTCACCCCTATTTTGCATAGAAAAAGACACACGCGGCGGAGTTTTATACGCTCCTTTTGCGTGTGCCAAAATGGTGCACCCGAAGGGATTCGAACCCCTGACCTTCCGGTTCGTAGCCGAACACTCTATCCAGCTGAGCTACGGGTGCAAACAACTAGTATTGTACTACCGCCCCTTAATTTTGTCAAGGATTTTTTTTTGCGCTGGTGCGTGCGCGGGCGCGAGGCAAACTTTTAAATTGCAAATGCGCAAATGTTCTAAGTTTTAGTATTCGCGCAGAGGTAGGGTGGCGTCGTCTTCACCTTTTTTTATGTACTTTATTTGCACATAATAAAAGTTATCGTCGCTGACATTAACTTTTATGCGGTCACCTACCTTTTTGCCCATAATGGCTTTGCCAAGTGGTGATTCTAGGCTTATTATGTTTTCGCTGGGGTTACGGCGCACGGTGGTGGCAATGGTGTACTCGGTGGTTTCGTCGTCGTCCTCAAAGTATACGCCTATTTTATCAAAGATGCCAATTTCGTCTTTGTTTGGGTCAAGTTTGATGATTTTGGCAGTGTTAATCATATTTTTAAGGTATCTAATTCGGCTTTCGTTACGGTTTTTTTCGCGTTTGGCAATGTGGTACTCGGCGTTTTCGCTAAGGTCACCAAATTCGCGCGCGTCTTTTAGATTTTGTAAAAGTTCGGCGCGCACCACCGTTTGACGGTGGTCAATTTCGTCCTGCATCTTTTTTATATCAACTTCGGTTAGTTCGTTAAACATATTTTTCCCTTGCTTAATTTTTATACGCTAAGATTATACTCGTTTTTGTGGCTACTTGCAAGGCAAAACCTATTGAAAACTGACATTTTTTGGTATATAATAAACAAAAATCAAGAATGGTGGAAGGTATATGATTATTTCAGCATACAACAATTCAAAGGATACATTGTGGGCATCGCTAGATTATTTTGGTGCAGTTAAGCGCACCGGCAAGGCAGACGGCAATCTGCTGGTTAGGGTGGCGCAAGCAGTAACGGCATGTGAAGTTGCTTTTGCCAATGAAGAAAAGGCGGCAATAAGAATTTATAAAAAGGCTGCCCAAAAGATGGAAAGCACCAGTGCGGTTGAGTTTCAAAATATTACATTAGCGCGCATGGAAAACGAAAGCCGACGTTTAAAATCTCAAATTTTGCAACTTGCAAGTTATGTGCCAAACGGTTCGGTGTCGGCGCCAAAAGGCAGAACTGATATTGAAACCACAAGGCTTCTTGCCAAAGAGGCGCTAGAAAAAGTTTTGGATGCAGTAACTCTGGTGTCGGGGAATGGCGCAAATGTTACCGAGCGCGCAAACGTACTGCTTGCAGCGTCGTGGAGAGCGTATAATAGCGCATATCTTGCAAACGTTCGCTCTATGGATAACGTCCTCAAACGTTCGGCGGGCAGAAACAATGAGAACTATATGAATTTGCTGGTTAGCCAAAGGCAACAACTGCAGGAAGAATTTAAAAAATTGGATTCTCGCAAAACTATGGTCTCAATTATGAGTACTGCCAAAGGTGATTTTATTTCTGAAAATTAAAACATGGCACTTACAACTTTTAGGTTGTAAGTGCTATTTTGGTAAACACATTCATAACAAGTGCATAATAGGCAAGACTGGCAAGGCAAAGAGAACAAACAAAAACCCCCAAACCAAAACGGTTTGGGGGTTTGTTTATGGGCAAAAAGCTACCACGCTAGGGGCGTGGCGAGAGGCTTTTTAGCAGTTTTCTGCTTCTTCGGTAAGCGCTTCTTCTTGCGCTTTAATTAACGCTTCGGCTTGAGCGTTTTCTTTGGCGGTTTTAGCCAAACGACGATCTCTAATTGCGCGTTCGCGTGCGTCCAAAGCAGTTGCCTTTTTGTAGTCATAGTCGCGACTGGTTGCGTTTGCAGTTTTGTACGCTTTTGAGTGTCCCATTACCGGTACTACATATCCCATACTGTTTTCTCCTTTACTTAATTATGTTATCTTTAATAATAAAGCATAAGCAAGCAAAAGTCAATAGTAGTTTAATTTTTTAAGTCAAATTTTTTGTTTTGGTAATAATTTTGTGGTCAGATGGCAAAACTAGCGGGTATGAGAGAATATTACACCAAACCAATAAAAAATTACATTTGGATAGTGCTCGCGTTTACCGCCATAATTTTTGCGATGTCGTCGCCATGGCATTATTTGCATTCGGTTAGCGGAAAAACTTTTTTTGCCCTATTTGCACCTGTTAGTGAAAGCGTGTGGGAGCACCTAAAAATTGTTTTTTATCCGTTTTTAATTACTTTTTTTGCCGGATATTTTGTAATAAAGCGTTGGCTGGATTTGGACGCCAAGGCTTACTTTGTGGGTGCGACAATGGGTACGCTTTTGTGCTTGTGGCTGGTTGCAAGCAACTTTTACTTTTTCCATTTTGCCTTTGCAATAGGAAATAGTTTGGCGCTAGATTTGATTATTGAAATAATTAGTATATTTTTGGGCGTGTGCTGGGCTTTTCATCTTGAAAAGCGTTTGGCGCCTTGCGTAATAAAAACAATAGTGTGTGCGTGTTTGCTGCTCACATTTGCCATACTGTTTGGCGTCTTTGCCTTTTATCCACCATCAGCGCCTTTGTTTTCGGCATAAAATAACCACCCCAAGGGTGGTTATTTTATTTAATTTTTCTTTTCAGCGTTTTGAGTTTTTAACAAATCTCTAATTTCTTTTAGCAAATCGGTTTCGGTTGGGTTAAGCAAACGCTCGGCTTCGGCGCGTTCTCTTTCTTCTTGTTCCGCTTTGGCTTTGTCGGCCGAAAGTTTGGCAAGTTTTTCGCTGTGATATTCTACCAAAACTTGTTTGAATGGTATCTTTTCTTGTTTTGCTTTTTTGCGCAAGTTTCGGCGTTCAATCGGTGTTAAACCAAAATACATATCCTGAAATTCTTTGCTTAAACCTTCTAGACGTTTGCGAGAAGTGTTTACAAGTTTTACCATCAAGAATACCGACATTGCAATGATAAAGAAATCAATAACGGTTTGCAAAAAGTTGCCGTAGTTCCAAGTAAGTTTGGTGCCGTCTTCTGCCACTCTTAGTACAATAGAAAGGTCGGCAAGGCTAGCAGCACCCGTTGCCCAAGTAATAAGAGGCATAAGCAAATCATTTACCATACTTGAAACAATTTTGTTAAACGCGGTTGCAATAATTAAGCCAACGGCCATATCAAAAACGTTACCGCGTGAAATAAATTCTTTAAATTCTGCAAAAAACTTTTTCATTTGTCTGCTCCTAATTTTTTTATATAGTATAATAAATGGCAAAAAAAATTTCAATCATTTTGCAAAAATTTTGACAAAAGAAAAGGGTTAAAATCGACAAAATGCGCCCGAGTAAGGCAAAAAACGCCCGTTTTAGGCTTAAAAACTATTGACAAACCAAAAAAATATAGTAAAATATTATTGTATAAATAAATTGCTATAAAAAAGACAAGTAGCAAGCCATAAAGGCTAAAAGAGAGCAACAATCGTGGGCTGAAAGTTGTTGCAAGTACTCTGGCAATTGCAAAACCACTTTTTTGGCAGGGCGCGTGGGCTCATCTCACGCAAAATTAAGTGGCAAGATTTTTCTTGCAATTAAGGTGGAACCACGGTAAATTTATCGTCCTTAAAGTCAATTGGGCTTTAAGGGCGTTTTTGCTTTTTAGCCCTCAAAAGGAGAGAAAATGGAAAAACAAAATGAACAATTACAAAAAATGCGTCATACCATGAGCCATGTTTTGGCGGGCGCCATAAAAGCGCTTTTTGGTGAAGACGTAAAGTTTGGCATCGGGCCGGCTATTGATACCGGTTTTTATTATGACTTTGATATGCAAAAAAGTTTAACGCCGGACGACTTTGCAAAAATTGAAAACAAAATGCACGAAATCGTAAACAAAAAACTTCCTATGACCAAAGAAGTTGTATCGCGCGAAAAGGCATTAAAGATGTTTGAAGGGCAACCATACAAGCAAGAGCTTATTCGTGAACTAGATGATAGCGCGGAAATTTCGGTTTATCGTTTGGGAGATGTATTTTGCGATTTATGCAAAGGACCTCACGTTGAAAACACTAGCGAACTAAAGAATTTTGCCTTTAAAATAAACAAACTTGCAGGCGCTTATTGGCGTGGCAATGAAAAAAACAAAATGATGCAACGCATTTATGTTTTTGGTTTTGCTAGCAAGGCGGAACTAGACGAGTACATTACCATGTACACCGAAGCGCAAAAGCGCGACCACCGCAAAATAGGCAAAGAACTTGGTTTGTTCTTCTTTTCAGACTACGCACCAGGTATGCCATTTTATGAACCAAAAGGTTTGATTGTTAAAAACGAACTAATTAACTACTGGCGAGAAATGCACCGCAAGGCGGGGTATCTTGAAATAGAAACTCCAATGGCAATGAACCGCACACTTTGGGAAATTTCGGGTCACTGGGATCATTACAAAAAGAATATGTACACCTTTAAGGTAGAAGACGAAGACTTTGCCATAAAGCCAATGAACTGCCCAGGTGGTATGCTTTATTACAAAGAAAACATCCATAGTTATCGTGACTTGCCACTAAGAGTGGGCGAACTTGGCAAGGTACACCGCCACGAAGCAAGCGGTACTTTGCATGGTTTGTTTAGAGTTAGATGCTTTACGCAAGACGATGCACACATCTTTATGCGTCAATGCCAAATTGAAGACGAAATAAAAAATGTTTTATCGCTAGTAGATAGTATGTACAAGACTTTTGGTTTGACCTATCACCTAGAACTATCTACCATGCCAGAAAATCATATTGGTGATATAAAAGATTGGCAAATTGCCGAAAACGGCCTAAAAAATGCTTTGCGACATATTGGCAAAGAGTTTGTAATAAACGAAGGCGATGGCGCATTTTATGGCCCAAAAATTGACATTCATATCAAAGATGCAATTGGTAGAACTTGGCAATGTGGCACCATTCAACTAGATATGCAATTGCCAAAGCGCTTTAATTTGGAATATGTAGAAGAAGACGGAACCAAGCAAGAACCAATAATGATACACCGTGTTATTTATGGTTCAATTGACCGCTTTTTGGGCATTATTACCGAAAACTACGCAGGTGCTTTTCCAGCATGGCTATCACCGGTGCAGGCAAAAGTGTTGCCAATTAGTGACAAGTTTGCCGGCTACGCAAAACAAATTGTAGACGCGCTAGAAAAAGCGGGCATAAGAGTTGAAATGGACGAACGCAACGAAAAAATTGGTTACAAAATTCGTAGCGCCGTTATGGAAAAAATTCCATACCTTTTGGTTGTGGGTGAACAAGAACAGAATAGTGGAATGGTTGCCGTAAGAAAACGCGGAACAATGGAAACCAAGACTATGAAACTAGAAGACTTTGCAAAACTTTTGCTTGCGGATATAAAAGATAAAGTTTAGTAGAACGCAAAAAGGGCAAGGAGCGACCTTGCTCTTTTTTGATGCAAAAAAATTTTTCCGCATAATATATTATGTAAGCGCATAAAATGATGCAATGCCCAACGCGTAGGCTACGCCACAAAGGGGGCGAAAAATAGTAAAAAAAGAAGAAAAATGTCGAAAGGCAAAAAAACTAAAAATTTTAATAATTTTATTGAGTTTTGCCTCTTGACAATTTGTATAAATAGGGTATAATACAAACCCTTTTATAAAACTTTAAGGAGGAAAAATGTTAACGCAAACTAGATTTCAAAAACTTATTAGCAGTGGTTTACTCCCAGAAGAAATGCCTGCGGACACTCGTGTCATTGTCTGCCGTGATAAAAGCACCAAAGAATTATACTCCAAAGTTGCTTTTGTTTTATTAAATAGCAAAGTAACCGGAGAAAAAGGTTTTTCGGTTTATTATGTGCCAACCTCGTTGGCAAAAGATGCAATTTTGCATTATAATATAGCCGGTTCAAATATTGTTGAACTAAATGACAAAACCGACGGAGTTTCGCTGGAATTTCCTTTGTGGCGAAAAGACTCTTATATGTTTGTAAGCTTTGACTCGGCAAACCGAGATTTTTCGGTTGCAGCGTCGCGTATGGCACCATACATGGAAGACCAACATGCAAAAGAACTTGCGTCGCGCCGTGCATTTGGCAAAATGCTTGAAATTGCCGAAAATGAATAATAAGTAAAAAATATGTCACGAAAAGTCGTGACATATTTTTTTATTTTTAACTATCGTAGTCGTAAGCAATTTTGTTTTTGCGTTCGCCTTTGGCGTTTAGAATGTAGCCGTTTTCCACCTTGCACCACCAGTCTTTATGTTCAGGTGACAACGCCTCAGCAAGTTCCGCATCGGTTAGATTTGAAGGCTCTATTACCTCTAAATCTTTTATGTTTACCGGAATATAAATGTCATCATGTAACTTAAAAATGTTTTCCTGAACGCGCATAAATTCTTTGTCGTAAGCGCGATGGTCTTGAAAGTTTACAAAAAATGAGTTCCAAAAAATGGGCGCGTCCAAAATAGTTCCACGCATACCTTTGTGTACGCCTTCATTTGCGTAGTTGTCGTTTGTTACAATAACATCATCTAAAAGTTTCACTGGTTTGTCCTTTTAACTATCATAGTCGTAAGCGATTTTGTTTTTGCGCTCGCCTTTGGCGTTTAGAATGTAGCCATTTTCCACCTTGCACCACCAGCGAAGGTCAGGACTCGGCAAACTGTCTATTATCATTTCGTCAGTGCTATGATTGTCCAAAACGAGTTTTAGATGACGAATGTCAATTGGGCAAATTATGTCGTCTTTTAATAGGTACATATTGTCTTCATTTTTAAAAAACTCAGGGTCGCCAAATCGTTCATCTATAAAAATTACATTAAAGGTGCAATATCTAATTTCGGGATCAATAATGGTGCCAATCATGCCTTTGTGCACCTTTTGGGCTAGATATTGTGGGGTGTCGGTAGTGACTTCAACTTTGTCTAGGTATTTCATTTAATTTTGCCAACCTCCTATTAAAGTGTTGCACTTTATTGTCCCGTGTGGGAAAACCATAAAGCTTGCTTTTAGTTTATACAATTTCAAAATTTTTTCTTTAGAGCCAGGTAGTGTAAAGTTTATCTTTATTCTTACGCCATACTTTGTATGATTTTCGATTACGTAGTCGCCATAAAAATAATGTTTTAAAATGCACTCGGATAAAGTATTAACAAACTCTTGGTTTAAATCGTAGCCAAGGGTTTTGATCCAATTGCCTTTGTCGTTTAGTAACCAATCAATTTTACCTTGAGGAATAATCAATTTTATATCGTTTATGTCGCGTGGGAAGATTTCCGTTTTTTACAATGACACCCATAGTGATATAGCCCTACGGTTTTACCGCTTAATATATAGTTTAATTTTGCCTGTGCATCATAGTTTTGTGCTTGCGGAATTTTATTTGGTTCATCTTTAAACCAGCACTTGTTAATTGTTACACACATTTCGCAATGTCTGTAATTGGCTGGTAGGGTGACCCAAGTCGAGTAAGAAAAATCAGCAATAGTAAGTGGGCAACTGTCGTCGTTTATTTGTACCCAATTTTCTAAAATGTTTTTTAATGAATTCATTATATCATATCTCCTTTAAATTTTCAATTTGTAACGCAAAAGGTTGAAGAACTTTTGTTCTCCAACCTTTTGGTTAAGTAGGTTTTTAATTTTTATTGTTCGTTTTCGTCGCCATTGAAAATTTTGTCTAGGTCGATGGATGAATAAACCTTAAGAAATCTTTCTAGCCCCGAAAAGTGCAAGCCTTCCACTGTTACGTTATAAGATGGCTTTTTAAAAACGTCAGCAGCCGCTTTTGCAAAATCTTCGGCAGCGGTTTTGTTGCTCCAAGTGCTAACTACGTCGCTTGAAGGCAAAGACACTTTGTAAAAAATCATTGAGCCGGAATTTTTTAATGCTTCGTCGTCCCAAATTACAACTGGTCTTTCGTTGTCTTCCATACGGTGTTCGGTTTTTACAACGCTGTAACTTATGTCCTTATGGCCAGCGCGTCTGCCAGTTAGATAATGTTTTGCAGCGCTTGCTTCTCTGCTAGATAAAAAACTTTCTATAACATGTTGTTTTCCGTTTTTGGCTTGTTCTACAACGGCGTAAGTATTAAATACAAATTCTTGTTGCAATTTTGCTAATTCATCATAAGGTGATTTTGACATTTTTGGATCCCCCAAATAGTTTTTATTGTATATATTATATCACAAAACTCAAAATTTGCAAGATGGTGGCACAAGTTTGTTTTAGCAAGCAAAGGCGTAAAAGGTAAAGAGTTTTTAACAATATTTTAGTTTTTGTTAAAAACCCTTTTAAAAATGCAGACTATTAAACTAAATTTTTTCCAAAATTGCTAGCGTTTCTACATGGCTGGTGCAAGGGAACATATCGTAGGGCGTAACGCTGGTTAGGCGGTAGTTTGCGGCAAGCAGAATTTTTAGGTCCCGCGCTAGGGTAGAAGGGTTGCAAGACAAATAAATTATCTTGCGTGGGGCACTTTTGCAAATGGCGTTTAGCACCTTTGGGTCGGCGCCCTTGCGAGGTGGGTCAAGCACCACGGTAAATGGGTCGGTTATTTTTTTAACCAGTTCGGGCAATTTTTGTGCGCAATCACCGTTTATGTTAAAAAGGTTGGTTATGCCGTTGGCTTTTTTAAGTTTGTCGGCGTCTTCGGTGGCGGGCTTTATTATTTCAATTCCATAGACGACTCTGGCTTTTTTTGCCATTATGCTTGAAAGTAGCCCCGCACCGCTGTATGCGTCCACCACCACATCGGCGGTATTTATTTGGTCAACAATGTCGCCATAAATCCGCGCGCAGATTTGGTCGTTTATTTGTGCAAAGCTAGCACTAGATAAAGTATAGTTAACGCCAAAGGCGCTTGCTTTTGCCGGCTCGCCATAAATTAGTTTAAAGTTGTTTGAAAAAATAACGTTGTTGTTTAGTTCGTTTATGTTTTGGCTGATGCACACCTTTTTAAAGGCGGAAGTTATTAGGCTAACAAAAATTTCCTTTTTTGGCAAAGTCTTTCCGTTTGTTACCACGCAAACCAGCAAACTATCTCCAACTTGTCTTGCAACAAAGTGCTTGATGTGTTTGTTGGTGCCGTCCGCTACTAAAACTTGCGCCAAATAGGTTTTTAACACGCCAATAAGTTTGCGCGCGTAAGGCAAAGTGGTAAGACAATCATCAATTGGCACAATGGTGTGCGTGTTGGTGCGATATAGCCCAATTTCACCTTTTTCGTTTACGGGCAGCGCTAGTTTGTTGCGATAATGCAAACGCTCGCTTGGTACAACTGGGTCAACATCAAACAAAATATCCCCAATGCGCGCCAAAGCCGATACCACGCGCTTGCGTTTTAAGCTCAATTGGGCGTCGTAATTTAGGTGCATAATAGTGCAGCCTCCACAAGCGGGGAAGTACGGACACTCCGGCTTCACGCGTTCACTGCTAGAAACTAGGCGGTTTTGCACTTTGCCAATTTTAAATTTGCTTTTGGCATTTATTATTACAATATCAACTTCTTCACCCACCAAAGCGTTTGGCACAAAAATAACTTCGCCGTCAACCTTGGCAATGCCCTGACCATCGTCGTTTAGGTCAACGATGGTAACACGTAATGTATCATTTTTGTTAAGCATAATTATTTCCTTTTGTTAAGCGAGTGTTTGTACTTTGGCTTGCTGTATTTGTAAGCGATGATATCAGGTACTTCTTTTAGACGGTTTGCTTCAATTTGATAGTAGTTGTTAAACACTTTTGCTATCACAAAAAAGGCAATGCAGGCCACCAGACTAAAAAATGCAATAAACTTTGGTGCGCCAGCGGTTATGGTGGTTTGCACCACTCTGCCCGAAAGCATCATGTTTTCGGCAGTGGACGAAAACGCAAAGCAGAAAATTATGTAAATTAGCCACAACGCCGAACAAAACAAGGATATTTGGTAGTTGGCGGTAATAAGCAAACTGCTATTTGCAAAAATGTTAATAAAGTTAAGCACGGCATAAACAAAAAACAGTATCCACAGTGCAAAGAAAATTATGCAATAGGTGGTAATTTTTTGTTGTAAAATTTCAAAGCGTTCACTTCTAAAATAGATGCTATAAAGATAAAACTGGCTGGTACGATGGTCGCTTGCAAGCGTTGCGTTGTATTCTTCGGCAGAAAGTTCGCCGGTGGTAAGTTTTTCGGCCAGTTCGGCTTCGAGTTCGGCATAGTCGGCCTTAACTTTGGTATAAGATTTTGCAGGCACAAAAAGCATTTTCACCATATCGTAAGCCGAAATTTTGGTGGCCAGCGGTTTGGTGGAACTTTGGTATTGTTTGTTTTCGTAGCCGTAATTAAATTGATATTCGGTATACTCGTTTAGTTCAAAGGACGGCATAAAAAAGGTTAAAAACAAAAATAGCGAAAAAGCAAAAAAAGCAATTCGCACTAACAAAAATCTTTTATTCATAATACTTTCCAAATTATATCATACAATTATTTTTGGCGCAACATTTTGCTGCAATGTTTTGCGCGCGCCTCTCCGCAAGGCCGCTCCCGTTTGGCATTTTGCAAAAAAGATTAAAAATCGAGGCAAATTGCTTTGTAAAAACTCACAAATGTAGTATAATAATACAAATATAAGTATAATAAGGGGTTATCATATGAAAAAACGCTCCGTGTTGATTTTTGCAATTGCGTCGGTTATTGTGTTTGCAGTGCTTGGCGTAGTGCTATATAAAATTATTGACAATTCTAAAAATAAAACAATCACCATTTCAATAAATATGGGTTATGGTGAAACTTTGGTGCAAGAATATTCGGTAGGTTCCAGCGTGGTGCTAGAAAAAGAGCCAACTCGCGAAGGTTATAGGTTTGACGGCTACTATTTGGACGAGCATTTTACTACCGAGTTTGATTATAAAACGGCAACTAAAAAAGATTTAACAATTTATGCAAAGTGGGTGAAAGATGACGACTAAGTACGATGTAATAATTATTGGCGCGGGGCCGGCGGGGTTAACGGCGGGCATTTATACCACGCGCAACAACCTAAAAACTTTAATTATTGAATGTCTTGGGGTGGGCGGTCAAATAAACTACACCGCCAAAGTGGACAACTACACAGGGCTAGAAAACATTAGCAGCTTTGAACTGATTAAAAAAATGCAAGCCCATGCAGAAAATTTGGGCGTGGAAATTTTGTATGATTCCATTACTGACCTAAATTTGCTAGACCATACAAAGCAAGTAACCACCGAATATTCAGGCACCATGGAAGCGCCGGTGGTTATTATTTCGGCAGGTTGCAGACCGCGTGAACTTTGCGTTAAAGGTGAAGACCAGTTTTTGGGCAGAGGGGTGCATTACTGCGCAGTTTGCGACGGCGCTTTTTATAAAGACAAAAAGGTGGTTGTAGTTGGCGGCGGGAACACAGCCTTTGAAGACGCTATGTTGCTATCCAACATCGCAAAAGATGTTACACTAATTAACATTTTGCCAACCTTTCAAGCCAACCAAAACTATCAACAAAAGGCCGCGACTATCCCTAACTTGCACTTGCTTGCCGACGCACAAGTAACCGAAATTTACGGCGAAGAAAATCTGCAAGGCATAAAGTATAAAAAGGACGGCGTTGAGCACGCCTTGGAAACAGACGGCGTGTTTGTTTGTGCGGGCAGAAGACCAAACAGCGAAACATTTGTAGATGTAGAAAAAGATGTGTATGGATATTTGCTTACCAATGAAGATATGGAAACAAACCTCGAAGGCGTGTTTGCGTGCGGTGACATAAGACAAAAGAAGGTTAGGCAGATAATAACTGCGTGTGGTGATGGCGCAATTGCTGGCACCATGGCGGGGAGATATATACTAAAATTTGAAAAATAAAAAGCAAAGGACAAAAGAGTATGAAACTTATTGGAAACAAATGGGACGAAGTTTTGGAAGAGGAGTATCAAAAGCCGTATTTTGACGACCTAATTAACAAGGTTGACCACGAATACAAAGTTAGCAAAGTATATCCCGCACCAAACAAAATTTTTGCCAGCCTAAAATATACCGATTACGACGACGTAAAAGTGGTAATTTTGGGGCAAGACCCGTACCATGGCGCCGGGCAGGCGCACGGCGTGGCATTTTCGGTTTTGCCGGGCATAAAAACGCCACCTTCACTTGTTAATATTTACAAAGAAATTGTTAGTGACATTGGCGGGTTTGTTCCAGACAACGGCTACTTGGTTCCTTGGGCAAAGCAAGGTGTGCTTTTGTTAAACACTGTGCTAACGGTTAGAGAGGGCGAACCAAACTCGCATCACGATTTGGGCTGGGAAAAATTTACCGATGCAGTAATTTCCTCACTTAACAAAAAGTCCACACCGGTTGTGTTTTTGCTTTGGGGAGCAAATGCAAAACAAAAAGCAGGTTTAATTGATACAAAAAAGCACAAAATATTGTATGCGTCGCATCCAAGTCCACTTTCGGCACATAACGGATTTTTTGGTTGCAAGCATTTTTCACAAGCCAACAAGTTTTTGGTTGAACATAATTTGACGCCAATAGATTGGCAAATTCAAAACATTGCCCCAAAATTGTTTTAAGGAAACAAAGGTATGACAAAAGTTTTTAAAAAATTTTTACTGTGTGTTTGTTGTTTGGCGCTTACCCTTGGCGTGGTGGGCGCGGGCGTTTGCAGCGCTAAATTTGTTGCAAGTGCCGAAACAACCGAACTAAAAATAGAACTTTTGCCAACCAATTTTAATGACGCCCTTTCGGCATATGGGGTTACGGCAGGGCAGGTTAGCACCTTTACACCACAGCAGAGCGCTGTTACCGGCGCGCGAATGAGCGGGGTGAGTTTGGTTCCCAAATTGCAGACCGGTGCAGACGAAAACAAAAACTATTATAGCGATAGCATAACTGTTTCAAGTTCATTTAGTGCCAGCGAGTTTGCAAAAGTTGATGATCCAACCAAACTAGCACTATGCTTTTGGATGTACACTGGCGAAGCCTTTTCAAAGGGGCTAAAAGTGGAACTAACCGACGCTTCGGGCGCTAACAAAATTGTTTGGGATATTAGCAAGACCAAATTGGATGAACTGCTGGGCGAAAATCGCACTTATAGCGCACTAGACCTCAAAGTGTACAAACAAGAGAGCAAAGTGCCATACGGCTGGACAAAACTGGTATTGCCACTATCTAGCACGGCGGGCACCATAACGGGTGATTTGTTCACTCGCGACAGCGAAAATAACATAACTGGCTTTAACGCAATATCCACCTTAAAAATTTCACAACAAAATTTGGATGTGGGTTTGCCGGCACCAAAACTATATTTTTATGACATTTGCCTTGCTTTGTCGCCAAAAACTATTGTTGGCGTAACGGAGCGACAGGATGTGGCGCAAATTTCGTACAAGAGCGTTCACGACTTTTTAAAAGGCGATTTTTATAAAGGCGAGGCACTGCCAAAACTTCCAGAAGTTTACGAAGTTTTTGACTACGCGTACATTGGTGACTTAAACTATTTTGCTGAAATTGCCAAACCATCGGCACGCATTACCGATTACTTTTTGGTTCAACTTAGCCAAAACGGCAGTGCAAGCAACACTCAAAATTTGGCGTTTGGTGCCTCGGGTGTGGTGCTTACTGCCAACACCTACACCTTAATTTACGCCATAAAATTGCAAGATAGTTACGGCTCAATTATTGCCCTAAGCAGTAGCGATTTTGATGTTTCTAGTTATGGCAATGGCGCATGGTTTACAACTAGTAGCGCAAGTTTGTCAGTGGACGGCACTCAAAAAATTTCATATAGAGTGCATTCGGCATTTGTAACAGCAGGGTACGAACTAGAAATAACCAGTACCGCGCCCGAAATTGTGGAAATTGTGGAGTGGAACCGCGCCGAAAATTATATAGTAATAAAAGCCAAAAAATCTGGCGAGGCAAACTTGTCCATAAAAATATTGTCATCAAGACTAACCGGTGGCGAAAACGAAGACGGGCTAACCGACAACACCTTTAAGGTTATGGTGGCCGCAAGTCCCACCGAAACTAAAGGTTCCACCCAAGTATTTTTGTGGGTAACACTCGGCGTGATTGCCGCCACAGCCTTAGGCTTTGGCATTTATGGCATAATAAAAGCAAAAAAAGCCCCAATAAAATAGGAGAAGATATGTCACACTTTACCGAAGACGACGATGTAGAAAAAATCCCGTTTGACGCTGAGCCCATTTTGCGCGGGCGCGCGTATAGGCCGGAGCCGGAAGAAAAGCCCGCCAAACGGCCAAAGGCAAAAACCAGCAAGATTGTTTATTTGTGTTTGCTAATAAATTTGGTGCTGGCAATTTTTGGCTGCGTGATGTTTAAACAGATTGTAGAAATACGTCACAATAAAAATAGTTACACTTACAACATTTCGGGCGAGCAAATGGACTTGTCTTACGCTAGCGCCAAGGGTATGCTTAGCACGGTGTGCGTAAGCGCAAACACGCTAAATAACGGCGGAACTGCCACCAACTTTTTTAGCGGCAGTATGGCTTCGCGCGGGTCGGGCGTTATTTATGAACTAAGCGTGCTAGACGGCTCCGCGTATATAATAACCAACGCGCACGTAATAACCCACACCGATAGTAGCGGCAACACCCAAATATATCCATACATTTGGATACTCTTGTGGGATAGCCTAACGCCAATAGAAGTAAAAGAAGTAGTGGGATTTAGCACCACATACGACATAGCGGTTTTAAAAATAGAAAACAGCGAAGAAATAAAAACTTCGTCCGCCGTTTCGGCAAGCATCGCAAATTCGCTAACGGCCAAAGCCGGCGAAGGCGTGGTGGTTATTGGAAACTCTATGGCGCGAAACCTAAGACTAACCACCGGCGTGGTTGCGGTAGAAGAAGATGTTATGACCTCATCGGGCTCATGCGGGTTTTATTTGTCGGTTAGCGCGGACGTAAACAGTGGTAATAGCGGTGGCGGACTTTACAACGCTCAGGGCGAACTACTTGGCATAGTAAACGCCAAATATCTAGACGTAAACCGAACCACGGGTAGCCTTATTTACAAAGAGGTTATTCATGGTATGAATTACACCATACCAATAAACATTGCCGAAAGCGTTGCAAGAAACATAATAAGAGCAAACGGCAAGGTGCGCCTAGCTTCCAACGCGCTGGTTTATGGCACCGATTACGGCACCACAGACAAACGTGCAAGTTTGGCAGAAAATGGTAAAATTTGCACCAACTATACCATGGTTATGTCGCGCGATACAAACGGGCTAAAAAGCGGTGATGAATTTGTTTCGGCAAAGTATTACAAAAACGGAAATCAGACAGAAGTGCTTATAGACCGCATTTTTGCGCTAGAACAAATTATGCTAGATTTGCAAGCGGGCGACGAGGTAGAATTTACCGTCTTGCGCGCCGGACTGACTTGCACTGTAACCTTTACGGCAAACGCGGCAAAAATTGTAAACTAAGCGCTTGACTTAGCGGGTCAAGAATAGTAAAATAAAAAAGCAGAAAATAGGAGGTAACTATGGTTTTTGATAAAGTTAAAGAAATCGTTGTAAAAAACTTAGGCGTAAACGCTGACAAGGTTACTATGGAAGCAAATTTCGTAACCGACCTTGGCGCTGATTCTATCGACCTTGTAGAAATTTATATGGATCTAGAAGAAGCATTCAACACTTCGGTTCCAGATGAAGACTTGCCAAACATCAAAACAGTCGGTGACTTGGTTAAGTTTATCGAAAATAACAAGTAATATTTAGTTCAATTATTTATTTTAAATCTTAATTTGTTTAATCTATCAAAAAAACGTCTTGCCAAATGCGGCAGGTCGTTTTTTTTGTTTGACTTATTTTTTTTGGGGCATTATAATAAATAATGAAAAATGGCAAGGAGGCTAAAAATTGAATAATAATTTGTCGGCCTCAAAGGCTCAAAAAAACAAAGTTAACAAAAACCGCGCCAAAAAGGCACGCGCAAAAACCACCTTTTTTAAAAACCCAAAGGCGAGATTGTTTTTGGCACTATTTGCAGTAATATGTTCGGTTTCTTTGCTCGCAGTTGGCGCTTATTCGGCAATCGCACAAGGTACCGAAATTACCATCGGCAACCAAATAACGCTAGAAGTTTCGGGCGTGCAAGGCACTTTGTATGCCAAACGCATAGGCGGTAGTGAACCGGACTACAACGCGGGCGGTGACTTTTTAATGAAACCAATTTACTCTTACGGCGCCAGCGCAGACAAAGAGGCTTTAAACGCTTTGCAAAAGGCGGTAAATGTCACGGACGACTCACGCAAGATAGAATACACGTTTAAGTTTGTTACGGGCTCAAGTATCACCAAAAACACACAAATAAATGTGGTGACCAGTGATATCAAGCACGCAGATGCCGGCAAGGTAATTATATCGTATTATTATTACGTCGGCGAAACCGAACCAGCCGATTGGAGCACGGCAAATGTGTTAACGCCAACCATTGGCGATGCCGCCGGCACCAGCCTAATTATTGGTCAAAACAAAACCATCTATGTTTATTGCGCGCTTGAAACGGTTAGCAAACATAGCGTGCATATTGGCACCACCGCCAACCCTCTAAACTGGAATTTCTCGTTTAGCCTAACCGATACCGCCGCCGAAGCAACGGTTTAGAAGCGCTTTGTGCGTTGCTGTATCTCAACGACAAAATAAATAAAAAATCTCAAAATGCTTAAAAAGTATTTTGAGGTTTTATTTTTTTGTTATATAATCAGTGTATACGTTAATACTAACGAAAAGGTAATAATTTATGAACAAAAGTACAAAAACAAAGTTAATTGCTACCATAATTTCTATGGTGTGTGCATTATCCTTAATTGCAGTTGGTGTTATGGCAAGTTTAACAAATTTTCAAGTGGCAATTGCCAACCAACTTAATTTAAAGTTTGATGCGGTAGAAGGTACTTTGTATGCAACGCGTGTAGGTGATGTAGCAGGCACTGATAGAACAACTAGCAAAGTGCTTAGTGAAAGTACCACCGCAACCGACTGGCTAAAAGTGTACGACGGCACAACCATCGAAGGGGTGCAGAACGATGCGCTCACAAGCATACAAGAAAAAGTAGACTTTGTAAGCAATGACAAAATTAAAGAAATAGTAAATGGTGGCAGAACCTATGTTGCCATAACTTATTACTTTTACTATGTATTACCGGAAAATGCGGTAGCAAATAGCATAACCCTAACGGCACCAGCAGTAACTGATAAAAATGTGGTTGTTAGTTATTCATACACCAAAGCATCAAATGCCACTCTCCCAACATTTGATAGCGTTACCTCACTAACTGACGGCGGAAGTGTAACCGTAAATGGCGGGGAGCATCTATTTATTAAGGCAGAAGCAAAAGTAGATTTGAGCAAATCTGTAAAGATAGAAACAGCAGATTGGAACTACACCTTAAACTTTGGCATAGCAACCACCCAATCTACATCATCAGGAATAGGGGTAACGGATGAAGCAATTGGTGGCAACTACTATTATTATGTAGAATTAGGCGAATACCCACAAACGGTGGTAGAAGACACAACAACCGTATCTGCATTAAATGCTTTGGGCGATAGCGCCAAAACCGGTAGAACCTTTGTGGTTGGTGCAAGTGACGATAGTGCTCAAACCGCGCATGTGGAATATACTTACAACGGTGCTAAATATGTAAAAGTAGCGAGTGCGGTAGTTAACGCTAATAGTACACAATACAAATTCTCAACCGGCACAAGAGCAACAAGTAAAAATACTTACTGGTTTAAAGTAGAGCCAATAAAATGGTTTTTGCTAGAAGCATATTCAACTACCAAAACTGCATATACTGGTTCAACTACAAACCTAAGAGTAATTAGTGAACAAATATTAACAGCAAATGTAATGTTTGATGCAAGCAGTAACACATGGAACACAAGCAATGTTCGCACCTGGCTAAATAATGCCTTTTACACCAGCACGTTTAGCGCAGAAGATAAAGGCCATATTGTTAAAAATACAACCAGATACTTTGGTGCGAGTGAATACACAACCAAAGACGACTACACCGTAACAACGGGTGGTAGCACAACTGAGGACAATGTATGGCTAATAAGCTATTATGAAGCAGGTAATACTTATTTTGGTGAGAATATGTATTTAAACAAAAGAGGTCGCGCAGCGACATCTACTGATTTTGCGGTTGTTAATAAATCAGTTGTATACCCAAATAGCTGCGGGTATTATTGGCTCCGCACGGCGGGTTCAGGCGCGGATTTTGCTTATTTTATTGGTTATAATGGTGACTTGCCTCTTAACTTTGTGAATAATACTTTCAGCGGTATTCGTCCCGCTTTAACTCTTTCGTTTTAACAAAGCATAAGAGGCGCACGGTACAAAAAGGGCTTGCCAAAACGTTTACAAAATAATAAAAAACAAAAGCGGCGAAAATTTTCGCCGCTTTTGTTTACTGCGCAAGCTTTTTTGCCAACGCCTACCGGAGTGGTAAGATTGTAGCCATCTCCCACAAAGCAACCTTGTGGCACATAGCAGGTTTTGCTTAATGCTGCTGCGATCAAGCTCTGACATGGTTCACAAAGTGCTATTGCACAAGACCTTGTGATCATCAACGCTTGCAAACTTCAAGCCTCCCATAAACGCTGTCTAAAAAGTTTGTTCAGCCCCAATATAGTGGATTTAGGGTTACAGGGTGCCACTAACTCCCCGCCTAGCGCAGTACCACAATTATATAGCAAAACCGCCATAAAATCAAGCCGATTTTAAAATTATAAAAATTTTCTTTACCAATTGCGGTGGGTGTGTTATAATACCAAAAGGAGAACAAAAATGAACGTAAAAAGCAACGCCAGCCGTTTTATTATGGCATACAATCGTTTAGACAAAGGCCTTAGAGATATTTACAACTTAAAGCCATCGCTCAGTTTTTCGGATTGCATTCGCAAAACCGCGTCGGTAAATATGGTAATAAAAAAGCACGAGGACGCGTTGATAGATTTTGGCAGGCTTCGCAATGCCATTGTTCACCGAAGTGACGATAGCATAATTGCCGAACCTCACGACGATGTGGTGGAAAAATTGGAACTAATAACGCGTTTAATTACCACGCCGCCAATTGCTAGCAAAAGTGGTTTTACCCGCAATGTGTTGGTGGCAGAAGGCAAGGCAAAACTTGGTGACATTTTAATTCAAATGTACAAAACGGGCTACTCCAATGTGCCGGTTTATTTAGACCAAACGCTAGTTGGCGTAATTACCCGCAAAATGATAACCGACGCTCTTGGCAAAACAATTGCCGAAGATGGCGACATAAAAAAACTTATTGGCAAACCGGTGGTAGAGGCTTTGGAAGTTATGGATCATAGCGACCATTACGAAGTGGTGGACGAAAACGCAACCATAGACAATTTGCTATATATGTTCCAACAAAACCGCAAATTATCTACCATAATTATCACGCCAAATGGCAATTACAACCAAAAACCAATTGGTATTGTGGTAACGGCGGACATTATTGATATGCAAACAGTGCTAGACAATTATTAGGAGAAAAATATGCAATCTAACGCAGAATGGAAAGATTACGAAATTTTGCAAACCGGCAAAGGTGAAAAATTGGAGCGTTGGGGCAAAGTAAAACTTTTGCGTCCCGATCCACAAATAATTTGGGGCGAAAGCATAAACCCAAAACTTGCCGACGCGCATTACTTGCGTTCCAGCACGGGCGGTGGCAAGTGGCAATACAACAAATCTATCCCCGACGAATGGACGGTGGGGTGGCGCGACTTAAAGTTTTTAATAAAGCCAATGGGCTTTAAGCATACGGGATTGTTTCCTGAGCAGGCGGCAAACTGGGCAAAAATGATAGACCTAATTAAGTCGGCAAACCGACCAATAAAGGTGCTAAATTTGTTCGCTTATACCGGCGGTGCCACAGTGGCATGCGCCAGTGCGGGGGCGAGTGTGGCTCACATAGATAGCGCAAAAAATATGGTAGAACGCGCCAAACAAAATATAGGCTTGTCCGGTCTTGGCAATGCATCGGTTAGGTATATTGTGGAAGACTGCCAAAAGTTTGTAACGCGAGAAATAAAGCGCGGCAATCATTACGACGCCATAATAATGGACCCACCAAGTTATGGCCGCGGAGCCAATGGCGAAGTGTGGAAACTAGAAGACAACATACTAGATTTTGTAAAACTTGCAACAAAAGTTTTAAGCGACAAACCGTTGTTTGTGTTAATAAATTCATATACAACAGGGCTGGGCGCAACAGCAATGGAAAATGTATTGCGTGAATGTTTAAAGGGCAAAAACGGCACTTTTTGTAGTGACGAAATAGGTATAAAGACCGACGAAGGAATTTATCTGCCTTGCGGAAATTCTTCGTGGTTTGTGGGAGAGTAATATGAAAGACGAATTTAGAGTTCTGTACGAAGACAATGCAATTGTTGTGGTAGAAAAACCACAAAACATACCATCGCAAGAAGATAGTTCGGGCGACCGCGATATGCTTACAATGGTAAAAGATTATGTAAAAGAAAAATACAACAAACCAGGTAATGTGTTTATTGGTTTGGTGCATAGACTAGATAGGCCAACCGGCGGGGTAATGGTGTTTGCGCGCAATTCAAAATCGGCAAGCAGACTTAGCGAACAATTTAATTCGCACACTGCCGAAAAAACTTATTTTGCAGTGCTTTGTGGCTGCCCAAGAGATAAAAAGGGCAAACTTACACACTATCTCAAAAAAGACGCTGCAACCAATACCGTGGTTGTGGTTCCGGCACTTTCTGAGGGCGCCAAAAAGGCAGAACTAGAATACGAAGTGCTAGAAACAGTGGACGGATATTCACTTGTCAAGGTGCATTTGCTTACCGGTAGGTCGCACCAAATTAGAGTTCAGTTTAAAACAATAGGAACGCCAATTTACGGCGACGCCAAGTATGGCAAGGAACAATCACCAAAAGGGCTATTAAATCTTTATGCGGTGGAACTTGTGCTTGAACATCCAACACAAAAAGACCGTATGCGCTTTATCTGCTACCCACCGGAAGAAGAATTGATGTGGAAAAAGTTTAACATCGAAAAATACTTGCTCATAAAATAACTCACCTCCAAAAGTATTAACGCAAAAGAACCTACTAAATTTTAGTAAGTTCTTTTTGTTTTTTGTTATTGGCGCAAAAGTTTTCGCGCGCGAGATTAAAACCAGTATAAAGTACAAATTTTGGTTTTGCAAGTTTGTTACCACACTTTTTTGCACGAGCGCGCCAAAAGGCTTTATTTTGCAAGGGTTTTGTACCCAAAAAAAATTTTTTACCGGGCAAAAATGCCAGACAAGTTGCAAATTTGTTGCTCAAATTGTTGTTATGTGGTATAATATAACCAGTGGAGAAAAAAATGGAAGAAAACAAACAAATCAATCAAACAGAATTAAAAGAGCCAAAACATCTTTTGGTATTGCGCCTTTTGGGGCTAGGTGCGCTAGTGGCAGGCATTACGCTTGCCGTGCTAGGCTTTTTTGTGTTTAAAATGGAATTTGGGTTTGATGGCAAAAAGATTGCCAATCCCGCTTTGTTTGTCCCAGGTATATTTTTAATTGTGTTTAGTTTGCCAATGCTTTTTATGGGCTTTTCGGCAAAAATTGCAAAAATGCGTCTTGCAAGTGAACGCTATATGCAAGAACAAAACAAGCAACAACTAACCCAAATGGCAGATACAAAGGCGGATATCGTTTCCCCAGCTGTCGAAAAAACAGCAAAGGCAGTAAAAAACGGGCTAGAAGACAAAACAACCTGCTTGCATTGCGGCGAGGAAATTGAAAAAGGCTCAAAGTTCTGCAACCATTGTGGAAAAGAGCAAACCAAATAACTAACCATAGCAAACCATTACTTAGGTGGTTTGCTTTTTTTATGCAAAAAATTTGCTTTGGCAAAAACCAATTTGCAATTTGCTTAAAGCCAATTGCTTGGCAAAAGATATTTTTACCCTACTCTTAGGCGAAGGGCTAAAAAAAGAATTAAAAAATGTTTTTTATTTATCGCTCACGCTCGCCGTAAGGCACAATGCTTGTCTTGGGTGGTTTAAGTTGCTTGCAACAACCTTGCTAGTGTTTAATAAATATTTTCTTTATCTTTACTCTTTACCTTTATTATTAAGCAGACATAATTCGGGGGTATAATTCAGGCGAATTATCCTATAATTATCCTCGAGAATTGCACGGAATTTCGTGGGGGGTAGTAGATAATTCGGGGTATAATTAGGTGAATTATCCCAGGATAATTCGGTATAATTATCCCCCATTTTTGGTAGATTTTTATCAAAATCTTGCCATTTTGGCAATATTGTTGCCAAAATTAAAGGCTCAGGTGCCCGTCGGCGTGCATCAAACTATTCGTAAAACGGGTTTTGTTTTGCGAATAGTTATTATGTCAGGTGGTTTGCGCAATATCTGCGTTTTACTTTTAGGTGGCAAATAAGGCGATTTTGGAACCCAAAAGCTATAAAATTTACATCATAAATTACTTAGTTTTTCGCGCGCAAGGGCAAAAGTGGTGTATTGACATACCGTGCTTTTGTGATATAATTTAATCAAAGCAGGTCAAGGGGGAAGACTATGGCGGAAAAAGTTACCAGTTTGGTGCCAAGTGAAGAAAAACTTACCATGGCGCTAAACGAATATTTAAAGAGCGAAGGGTATGAATATACCTACAAACAAAACGATGTAGTAAAAATTAGCCGATTATTGCATGTTTATTTGGAGCGTTGTGCAGAGTTTTCAAGCACCGATACCGTACCATTTTTGCAAGGCGTATATAAAGATTTAAGGCTTTTGCAAGATAGTATTGGACAAGAAATACGCGCTGTGCCACCACGCAAAAAGTCTTTTTGGGATAGACTAAAAGTTGAGGGGCCAGAGCAAAAATTACAAAAATTAGATCTGCAAAATGGTCTAATTGGTGCTTTTTTGCACGATCCGTTTAGCATAATAGATAGTTATTTGTTTGTGAGATATCAGGCAATTTGCGACAAGCTTAACACCTGCGATTTAACTTATGCCGAACCAGACGCAAAACTGATTGCAGACGCAGAAGCCTTTGAAAGGAGCATAGAACTTTTTGTAAAGGCATATACTGAGATAGGCTCAAAGGCCGATGTCTTTTTTGCTAATGTAGAAAATCTTTTTATTGGCTATGAATGTTATGAAAAAGTAAAAGAAAAAAAGGCCAAACAAAAAAACAAGTTTACTGCCGAGCCACAAAAAACAAGCACACCCCATGCTGCCGAAGTTAAAAAAATAAAAACGGCTTATTTGGATGAAGTAGTGGGGCAAGTCAAAGCCAAACAAGAAATTGTTAGTTATTTAAAGGGCAGGGTGTTTAAAGATGACGAACGTCCTGATGTCCTATTATTTTTGGGGCCAACCGGTGTGGGCAAAACTGAAATGGCAAAAGCAATTTGTAAGTCCATTTATGGCGAAGAAACCAAACCTTGCCTAATAGATATTAGCCAAATGCACGATGCTTCACACATAAACAACATAGTTGGCTCGCCAATGGGGTATGTTGGTTCGGACAAACCGCCAGTTCTCCTAGAATATGTGCAAGCGCACCCTAATGGTGGCGTAATTATACTTGACGAATTTGAAAAATGTAACGCACAAGTAAAAACCGCGTTTATGAATATGTTTGGCGAAGGTACTCTAAACGTTAGAGGCAAAATGTACGATGTTTCAAACTTTACCTTTGTTGCAACCAGCAATGCGGGGCAAGACGGCAAAAAAATGTCTAAAGTTCGTGTGGCAGGTTTTACTTCTTCGCTAGAAGAAAAGAAGATAGCTGAACCACCGCTAACCGAACGCTTACAAAAAGCTTTTCCGGCTGAACTACTCGGTCGAATGAAACTCGTTGAGTTTGAAGACTTGTCTTTGCAAGACTATACCACAATTGCTGAAAAATATGTAAATAGGGTGCTTGCAAAAATTTTTGCTCGCGAGCACCTTTCAGTAAAGTACAAACTAGATCCAAGTTTGGCAGCGGCGTGCGCGCAAGTAGCGCAAAAAGGCAAGTTTGGCGTGCGCGGAATGTACAAACTAATAGAGCAACAATTTTTTGCCAAATTGGTGGACTTTTTTGAAGAGCAAGACAAATATGTAGACTTTGAGGCAACTGTTGCCACAGACGACTGTGGAAAAAGCCAAGTTGTAATCAAGCCAATGCAACCAGTCAAGTTTCAAACCGCAAGCGCAAACGAAGACAACGAAAATGAATAATAAAAAGGCTTTCAATTAGAAAGCCTTTTTTGTTGCAAAAAATAAATTGTAAAGGGGTCGCGTTATTCGTTTTCGATGCCAAGTTCCATTAGCGCCTTTTCTTTTTCAATAGACGCGCACAATTCTTTGCAGTTGTTGTTTATGAGAGTGTAAAATTGGCGCAAGGTTAGGTTGACTTCGTCGTCACCGGTAGGTGCAAGCCGTGCAAGTTTGTTTTCGTTAATGCACGTTTTTAAACAACTTAAAAATTTTTCTGCTTCGGTAGGGTACTCGCTTAAAAAGTAACGAATATTATCGCCTAGACCTGACTTAAATCGTTCCTGCGCATCAATTATGTTGACGCTTTCAATATTGCCGGATGTTTCTGCTTCATCAAAAAGCAAACTGGCGCAAGACTCAAAGTCCATAGCGGGTCCAAGGCGTGGACTATGGGTGGTGGTGATGCCGTTTTGCGTTTCGGTTTTGCAAATAATGCAGGCATTAAACGCACTGTAATCTAAATTGTTTAATAGATACAGTTGAGCAAAATATTGCTCGCAAAGTGCAGATTTTATGGCCTTTACTGATTTTTCGTCAAGTTTGTTAGCCATTTCGTATCCGTCCGCTTGTTGCGCTTGCTGACGCAAAAGGGCGTAGTCCAAAATTTTGTGCCAGTAACTTAAAGGTTCAAGTATGGAACAATCATAATTGGTCAGGTCAAGCAAACTATAAATTTGTTCATTTTGCTTTACGCAGTCCACCGACAGGCAAGTAGAAGGTTCACCCGAAAATGGGTCGGCTACTAGGCTATTAAACACGGTAGGAATGTCAAGTGCGTTCAAACTACGGCTTGCCGCCTCTTCAAAGGCGCTATAAGGAAAAAATGTGCGTTTTAACAAGCAGGAAATATTTTTTGGACGATCTTGTTTTTTTACGCCGTCAAGGTAGGTAACATAAGCGCTTTTTGTGGTCAGTTTGTCATAGTCTGGAATGGTGTCTGCCTTAACGCGGACAAACGCCTTTGAACTTGCACCCGTTACATCTCTTAGTTTGGATGGTAGGTACATAAACCGCTCAAAATCTAAATCTTTGCTTGGCTTAAACTTTTCGCTTGGGTCGGTGGTATTTGGCAAATAACCATGACTGGCAAAAAAATCAATTTTTTCTTTGTCATCAAGTGAGTAATACTCAAAATCTATTTTGCGCCCTATTGTTTTTGTCATAAAATTCTCCATACATATTTTACCACACTTTACCGCTTTTGCCAACCTGCCCAAACAAATTGCCAAAATTATTTTATTCTGCCTGCGCGTTCGCAAAATAATAAAGAAAGTCAACACATTGCTTGTCCAGTAGCGCACATATAAGGAAAGACTTTGTCCGCCAATAGTTTAAGCCATTTGTAAACACCTATTAAACGCAAGCAAAACATCAACAATTTCCACAGCCCACTATGGAAAACTTACACATTTTGTTAAAAACCGCAAAACAAAAGCCCCCAATAGTGGGGGCTGCGCAAAAGGCAATTAACCGCAGTACATAAAGCCGGCAAAACTCACATCATTCCATAAATCTTTTAATAGGATGCCATCAATATTGGCATTGGCTTCAAAGTCTGCTCGTGAAGTGTATTCGTTTTGCATATCTTTTGAGCATAAAATTATGTTGTCATTTTCTCCAAAAAACACCTCATACATTACATTTTTATATTCAAATAGCATTTCACTATAATAATACAAGCCGTTTACAAATTCCTTAAAGGTTGCCTTAAATGGTAACCCCTTTTTGTATTGTTCTCGCGCCGTGGTGGGGGTTACTAACATTGGATAACTTATGCCCGCAGTTTTTTCAAGCTCTTCTTCGTCGCGGCTAAATTGCCACCCACAGTTTTTGCATTCGCCATTGCCGTATTGATCCTTAAACGCCAGTTTGCCACATATTGAGCACTTAACGCTTTGATCTTTTGCATAGGGGTCGTCGTAATCAAAATACTTAAAATCAGATTTGTTTAGCCCGCATACATTCAAATGCTGCTTTTCCCATTTAAATCGCGCCAGGTCGTCAGCCGAAAGCAAATTTTTTAGCAAATTCAGTTTTTGCTCATAAGAAAGTTCGTTTGGCAAAAACTGGTCAAGTTTTCCAAATTCAGTTTTAAAATTGTTGGATGGTTCCATTTTGTTGTAGTTGTTTTCGTTGTGCATTCTGCAATTCCTCACGCCAACCCAAATTATATGTCTATTTTGTTATAACTTATTTCGTCCAATATAGCAAATCATTACAAAATAGTTTTTAAAAAACTTGCCTTTTTCCACATCTCACTGTGGAGTACTTGTAAGTTTGGTTAAAAATAGGGAAGGTTATCAATTTAATATAGAAGTTAATTATGACATATAATTGGCGTTTTTTATCTCTTTCCAAATGTCTTTTAGTAAAGCGTTGTTAATGCTTGCATGCTCAATAAAATCTTGCAGGTTTAAATAGCGCTTTTCAAAATTTTTGCACCCAAACGCAACCTGCTTGCCGCTAAAGAAATAAACATAAAAAGTAGTACCATTATATTCCAGTTCCATTTCGCTGTATTTTGTTAACGCTTCAACAAAATCTTCAAAACTAGGCGAAAATGGTTGATTGGCGGCAAATTGTGCCCTTGCCTTGGTTAAAGAAACCATATTGGGGTACTCGACAGAGTTTGGAAATTTGTTTGCCGAATGGTTGTTGTGCCACCCACAGTTTTTGCATTTACCATTGCCGTATTGATCGGTGGCAACAATTTTGCCACAAACGTCACACTTTTTTAGTTGATCAAGTGCATAGGGGTCGTCGTAATCAAAATACTTAAAATCAGATTTATTTAGCCCGCATATATTTAAATGCTGCTTTTCCCACTTAAATCGCGCCAGGTCGTCCCAAGACAGTTCTCGGGTCCATTCATACGTCGTTGGCAAAAATTCGACGATATTTCCTTTCATGCTTTTAAATGGTTCGCCATAACAAATAATTTGACGGGGCTTTATTCTTTTTATCATTTCATTATAGCCAGGCATAAAATCATCTTCGCAGTTTTCGCGATAGTAAGTGCAAACAGCAACAGTTGATCCCTCTTCGATACCATCAAAACAAAAATCAAAAGATTTTTCATCTCCCCAACTAATTGTGGGGATAACTCTTATACCTTTACTTTGGAAATAGGCACCGCACCATCTATTTTTAAAAATACTTTCAATTTGTAATGCCAATGGCATATTGGTGAAAATGCTAAAATCGGGACTTAATACGCAGTAATATTGACTTAATTTTTCTAATTCACTGCTAGGTTCCTCATAAACTTTTTCAAATTTCCAATCATATGTAAAAAAGTGTATGGTTTTATCTTTGTTTGCTCCATCGTTCAGTTTGCAATCGGTATAACTTAAAAATTTGATCTTTTTAATATCTATATCTTGTTTCTTTATAATTGGAAAATCATACTTTCCGTCAGAGTTTTTGTGATACAAAAATTCATTTCTTACAAGTAGTTGTTTTTTAGCTTGTTTGTTTTTTTCGTATTCTGTAATTTTTTTTGTCATATTTGACCCCCTAATTATAGTTTTTATAATCTGGTTGTAAATGCTCTTCGCCACGAATTGCTTCACCACTGCTCCAGTCCCAATCATGGTCGTGTGGGAAATCCATAGTTCCAGAGTGAGCATAATCTCGATTGCGGATTGCTCTTCCTTCGTTATCATACCATCTAGCTTGTTTTAATTTACCATTCTTATATCGTAATACTTTTGAATTAGGATGGCCAGTCTTTTCTAGACTATTAGCTTCGGTAATTTCAACTCCTCTATTTGGAACGCCGCCTGCACCCATTATAACACCTCCTTGCGCAATTTGTCAGTTGATTTGTTTTTAATTTTCATAATTTACTCCCTTTTAAAATGCAAAAGGTTGGAGAAAATAAATTTCTTCAACCTTTATGCTGGCATTGTAACACCGATATCTTAAATGTCAATGTTTATTACCACACTTTTTTTTATTACACAATTAAGTGTTAGGATTTTTCAAGGATAGGTAGGTGTAAAATTTTTGCCGATATCGGCAAAAATGCAACTATAAACACCTAAAAGATTGCCGATATCGGCAATTGTAGTCCTCGCGCGCGCAAACTATCTGCGTGCAAAGAACCTGTCGTGCAAACGCGTTCTAAACTCTTATTTGCGATAAATTATTTTGCCAATATAGCAAATTATTACAAAACAGTTTTTAACAAACTTGGTTCTTATCCACATCCCACTGTGGAAAACTTACACATTTTGTTAAAAACCGCAAAATAAAAGCCCCCAATAGTGGGGGCGTTAAAAATTAAAGAGAAGTGTTTACAATGCGGGTAACTTTTGGCATAAAGACGTCGTAAAGTTTTACCAGTTCTTTTGCAACTTGTTCCACCTTTAAATCAAAATTGAGTAGGGCATCTTTATTTATTGCAACTGCTGACGCGTCCAGTTTGGTAGAGTATTTGCTAAACTGCCCAATTCTGGCTGCGTCTTTGTTATTGTTGCGGTCAAAACAAAGCGGGTGACCGACAAAACTTTCTAACCTTTCTTTTTGCATAAAAAGTTCGTCAAAAATTATTTTTGCTGTTTTGCCAGGAATAAAAACGCTAATGTCATGCAAATGCCCGTCTTCCACTCGCGCGTTTACCATAATTTTGCCAATAGGCAAGTCGTGTTTGCGTGAAATTGCAAACCATTCAACTTTTTTGTTGGTGATTGTGAACTCTGGATAATTTAGGTTGAAGTATTTTTCTAGTTCCTTAAAAAATTGTTGCCTAACTTGCAGACTGTCGTTTACATCTAAATCAATCATTTGTAACTCCTATCAAACATCAAACTTTTGAGTAAAGTCTTTACATCAATAAGCTTGTATAACTTTTAATTCGATAAGAGTATACAAATTTCCTTTATCTATATTACTTTATAAGCAACTTGCTGCCCAAAACATTTTCCAATTGTCGCAATTTCCGCAGACCACTGTGGAAAACTTACACATTTTGTTAAAAACCGCAAAACAGAAGCCCCCAATAGTGAGGGCGCTGTTTGGGCATAAATTATATACAATTTTTGTATTTTTTTAATATGGGAATAAAATCTATGTCTAGCCCCTACTAGAATTTATACTCCCGAATAAATTCTAGTAGGGGAATTCTTATACCCTTTATTATTAGAAATTAAAATCTAAATATACATAATTATTCATATCGTAAGATAAATTATTTTCTATCATTTTGTTAGCAATTTTACAACACTTTGAAATCCTTTCACCATTAAATAGTGGATCAATATATCTAATCTTTGCTCCATGATGTACATAATAAACATTTTGAGGTTCTTCTTTTGATGTTTTTACTTTTTTAGCATTTCTCCAAATATTAAAAATATCATTATATTTAGAAGATTCTATAATATCTATTACTTCACTTTCTTTTAATTCATATAAATCCTTTTTAGAAATTTTGTTTTCATCACTTATTTTTTTTAGAATATCAGCAATTAGTTGCATAGAATATCTAGTTCTATCTTCACGATATATAATGGATAATTGGCTCGTAACCTTAACAAAGGTTCTAGCAATTTTTTTAGTTTTAAATCCTAATTCAATTTCTTTTTCTTCGTTAGTTTGTATTTCAATATCATCATATATTTCTTTAATGATTTCTGCATCTAATAATCTATAAGTAAATAAAGCATTTGATAGTGAATATTCTAATCTATCAGCAGATAATTTAGGTGTATCATTATCAGCAATAGGATATAAATGATAATTATCTATTTCTGATATTTTAATATTATCTCTTTTTAATAAGGTTGTAATTTCTTTTGAATTTTTTATTATTTCTGTTGTCAAATCTTCTGTTGATTCTTGAGTGATATAATCTCCATTAAGAAAATCTATACAATGCTTAAATGCAGGTGTTGCTATATCGTGAAATAATCCAGACAAAGTTTGTTTTTTATCATGTGTAAAATGCCAAACAATTAAAGCGACTGCAACAGAATGGTCTAGACTTGAAAAGAAAAAATCGCTTTCAAACAAGTCTGAATATATAGTGCCACAAGTAACACTAATAAATTGCTGTGATAATAATTCTTTTGTATCTATATATTCATTTAACCATTCTGGGAAATTTGGTTCTAAAATTTCAAAATAATCTTTTATTTCTTTGCTAATATTGTCATAATATTTACTCATTTTTATTATTCGCCTTTAACTATTTTCTATATCTTCTAAGAATTTATTCCAATCATCTCGATATGATGCATTAGTAAATATCTTATCTAAATATATGTTATAAATGTTTTCATTGTAAGTAGGATGAACTAATGGCATATTTGCCATCAAAAACAAAAGAACCGCTAATGTTCTTTTATCTGTTACATCAAACCTTTGATGTCTTTATCATAATTTGCTTTTGAAATAGTCCAAGTCCCAATGCCAATAGGGAAGTCTTCGCAAACAACTTCGCCCAATTTTTCTAGCTTGCTTTTTAGCCAAGGTAAATAATGTTCTTTGCTGTTTCCAAAACTGCCGTGAATAATAAAAAAGTTTTTCATATTCTCTCCAAAGTGAATTTTTGATGCTTGGCACCAAGTTGCTTATTTATTAAACTTGCTATATTGATTATACCACATTCCGCACCCGCATTGCAATTTCTTAATTTATAACATCTTGTATACTGTCTTGTGTATTTTTGATGCACAAGTAGGGACGTAGGACAAAAATAAAAGGTCTTTGCGCCAGCAAAAATATCACCGCGTAGCAATATCGTCAAGTCGCCGGTTTTAATTTGATTGTAAACAAAAAGAAAAGCCAATAAGGCTTTTCTTAAATCGCACTTGGAGCTCGTGAGCGGACTCGAACCGCTGACCTGCTGATTACGAATCAGCTGCTCTACCAACTGAGCCACACGAGCGTAAAGTTTTATGAAATTTTGTAATGTTTTGTTCAAAGGTTGGCGGGAGCTATCTGCCAGAGTTTTGGCAAAAAGACCGTGCGCTAAAAAGCGTAGTGGGTTTATGTCAAAAGTTTGCCACCGCGGTGCACAAAAGGTATTGTAACACAAGCGGTGGTTATTTTCAACATTTTTGCCTCATAATTTTGGGATAAATTTTTTACATTTCGGCAATTTCGGCTTCGTCGCCTCTATTTATTATATGCAATGGTCGATTGGAAGAGAGTAGGTTGGCGGCAAATTGTGGTCTAAACGGCACCTTTTTAAATTCCTCTTTGGTTAGCCAAACAAATTGCAAAGTTTTTATAACGCCTTTATCGTTTTCTTGCCTGGTGTAGTTATTTTCGTTAATTTGGTCGGCATTTGCTGGTTCCGCTATATAGTAATAACTAAATTCGTGAAATTTTTTTGTGGCGCCGTCCTTTGTAAGGCGGTCGTAAAAGTTTTGCGCGATGCCGGCAAGTCGTTTAACTTTTACTTCATAGCCCAGTTCTTCGCTCATTTCACGCTTGGTGGCAGTAACGGTATCTTCGCCAATTTCGGCGTGACCGCCGGGCAAGCAGTAAAAGTCATTGTTGTCCATTTTTACGGCCAAATATTTGCCGTTGTGTTCGACGATGCCCGCCACTCTAAATTTAAAATGCTCATTAGCACTGTCAATTTTTATGTCCATAATTCACCTCCAAAAAATTTTGCAATAATTATACCACAAATTTGTTTTTTGCACAATAAAAAGCAAGCCGTTTTGGCTTGCTTTTAAAGTTTGACGGTTTAATTGTTTTTCGTGGTTGCGGTTTGTTTTTTTTCGGCGTGACGCGCTCTTATTTTGTCCACCAGCCAAAAACCAAAGTAGCAGGCAACAATAAATCCGGCAACCAGCAAAGCAAAAATTACTTGATAAGGAATTTTGCCAAAGGTAAGTTTGGTTGGGTTTTCGATCATAAACATATAGTTTTCGCCTTTAAAGATTAGATTTGCAAGTCCGCCATAGGCAACAATGCCCAAAAGAAGCAAAAAGGTTTTGCCGAGGTCTTTCATTTCCAGTTTAACTTCGCCAAGGGCAAAAAGGTTGACGGCCGCGACAAAGGCGAGCGAGTGGGTAAACACGCTATTAAAGGCGCGAATGTTAAAAAAGCTTGCCGAAAGCCCTTCAATAGGGTAGGCTAAAAAGAAGGTGGCACCAAGTAGTCCGCACAAACAACCAAAACTTAAGACCGAGCGGTTGTTGGTTAAGATGGCAACAATAATTACCCAAACCATAAGTTGGCAAAACTGCAATGGCACAATAATTTTTACTGCCATAACAAAATCTAGTTGTCCAAGGTCGGCAAAATATACCAGTTTTGAAATGCGAGTAACAATTTCGCAGACGGCAAGTGTCCATGACACAATTTTAAGGGCGCGGTAGCGGCCGTCATGGCTGACCGGTTTAAATACAAAATAACAGCCGATGGTGCTGGCAAAAACAATTGCAAGCACAATTAGGTGCATGGTGCCCCAAATATAGTCTTGTACTGGCGCATAAACTACACCTTTTGCAAAGAAAAAGCGCATTAGCCAGTCGCCAAATTTAGATAAAACAAGGTTTTGCATATTTACTCCGTTATATAAGTCTGTTGGGCGCCTATATAAATATGATTAAATTTTTTGAAAATTATATACCAGCTAGCGCAAAATGTAAAGCCGAAACCGCAAAAATGGCGTCAAAAAGGCACAAAAAATAATTTTTTTTGAAAGAGAAAAGAAAAAGGGCAAAAAAGCTAGAAAAATTTTCAAAAACCTCTTGACACGGGGCCGTGTGTTTAGTATAATGTACAAGTTGCAGTATGGGGTGATGTCGAAGGTTACTCATTTGTATTTTCTAAGAGATAACTTCGGCTGACAAAAGTGCCTAAAAAATCAAAGGTGCGACAGCGGTTTGCTTAAAGCCAAAAACCTTGCAACGGGAAGCAAACTTGTCTGGTAAATAAAAAAAGGAGAAAACAATGGCTACACAAAAAATTAGAATCACACTAAAAGCATTTGACCACAATCTTATAGACCAAAGCTGTGCAAGAATTGTGGACACTGCAAAAAAGGCAGGGGCTCAGGTTTCGGGACCAATCCCAATGCCAACCGAGAAGGAAGTTGTTACAATACTTCGTTCACCACACAAACACAAAGATTCCCGAGAACAATTTGAAATAAGAACACACAAAAGACTTATTGACATCTACAATCCATCTTCAAAAACCGTAGACTCGCTTATGAAGATTGATTTGCCATCGGGCGTAGATATCAAAATTAAGTTATAATGCAGAGACAGGAGGAAAACAAACAATGAAAGCAATACTAGGTAAGAAATTGGGAATGTCCCAAATATTTACTGAAAACGGACTAGTAGTTCCTGTAACTGTAATAGAAGCAGGTCCATGCTATGTTTCACAAAAGAAAACGGTTGAAACCGATGGCTACAATGCAGTACAACTTGCATTTATGGACGTAAAACCATCGCGCATTAACAAACCGGAAATGGGTCACCTTAAAAAAGCAAATGTGGCTCCAAAAAAATACTTAAAAGAATTTGACATTGATGGTGAAAACCTAGAAATCGGTAGCGAAGTTAAATGTGACGTATTTAAAGTAGGCGACACAGTAGACGTAACCGGCACCACAAAAGGTCGCGGATTTACCGGCGTAATTCAACGTTGGAACCAACACCGTTTGAAAATGACTCACGGTACCGGACCGGTTCACCGCGAAGTTGGTTCGATGAGTGCAAACTCTGACCCATCAAGAGTATTTAAAAACAAAAAAATGCCAGGTCAATATGGTGCTGAACGCGTAACCATTCAAAACCTAGAAATCGCAAAAGTAGACGCAGAACGCAATCTTTTACTTGTAAAGGGTGCTGTTCCGGGCGCAAAAGGCGGTTTGGTATTTGTAAAGACGGCAGTTAAAAAATAAGGAGAAGAAAAATGCAAACTAAGGTATATAACATAAAGGGCGAAGAAGTTGGCAAGATGACCTTAAAAGACAGTGTCTTTGCGGTACCATACAACGAAGCAGTTATTCATCAAGTTGTTGTTGCAACGCTTGCAAACGCTCGTCAAGGAACAAAATCGGCACTTACCCGCAGTGAAGTAAGTGGTGGTGGTCGCAAACCTTGGAAACAAAAGGGCACAGGTAATGCTCGTCAAGGTTCTATTCGCGCTCCACAATGGATAAAAGGTGGTGTGGTATTTGCACCAAAACCACGTGACTTTTCTAAAAAAGTTAACAAGAAAGTTAAAGAACTTGCTTTCAAAAGCGCAATCAGCACTCGCTTTGATGAAAAGAATGTTATCGTACTAGATGACCTAGACATCGAAGCAAAAACCAAAGCAATGGCGGACGTGCTTGCAAACCTAAAAGTTGAAAAGTCGGCAGTTGTTGTAACAGACAGTGCAAACGAAAAAGTAGTACTTGCTGGTCGCAACCTTCCAAAAATTGAAGTAAGTAACGCAGATGTGCTATCAACTTACCAAATTGTAAAAAATGAAAAGTTGATTATCACCAAGTCTGCTATCAAAAAGATAGAGGAGGCTTACGCAGAATAATGGCTAACGTACACGATATCATTATAAGACCCGTACTCAGCGAAAAGAGTTACGAAGGTATTGCAAACAAACGCTACACCTTTGAAGTAGCGCCAAATGCCACCAAAGATTCTATAAAGAATGCGGTGGAACAAATTTTCAAAGTAAAAGTTGACAAAGTTAACGTGGCAAATGTTCACGGCAAAATTAAAAGACAAGGCAAGTATTCAGGCTTAACCGGCAATTACAAAAAGGCAATTGTTCAACTAAGCGCTGACAGCAAGTCGATTGAATTCTTTGATAGTTTGAGTTAATAGGTAAGGAGAAAAAAGATGGCAATTAAAAGATACAATCCAACTTCTGATGGTCAAAGATTTAAAACCACTGCTTCGTTTGAAGAAGTAACGGCAAAAGCATCAGTAAAGTCGCTTCTAGAAAAAAAGAAGAAAACAGCTGGTCGTAATGCACAAGGCAAAATCACCGTACGTCATATTGGTGGTGGAAACCGTCAAAAATATCGCGTAATTGATTTCAAACGCGACAAAGACAACATTCCTGCAAAAGTTGCAACCATAGAATACGACCCAAACCGTACCGCTTATATCGCACTACTTAACTATGCAGATGGCGAAAAGCGTTACATCTTGGCTCCAAACGGGCTAGCCGTTGGCGATACTCTAATGAGTGGCGCAAACGCAGAAATCAAAGTAGGTAACACCTTACCACTTGAAAACATCCCGGTTGGTACCATTATCCACAATATCGAATTTAAGCCAGCAAATGGCGGCAAAATTGCTCGTAGCGCGGGCATCTCAGCTCAATATGTTGCAAAAGAAGGCGCGTATGCAACCCTTCGTATGCCATCGGGCGAAATGAGAAAAGTGCTAGGCAAATGCAAAGCAACCATTGGTGAAATCGGCAACCTAGATCACGAAATCGTATCTATTGGTAAAGCCGGACGTAAACGTCACATGGGTGTTAGACCTACCGTTCGTGGTGTTGTTATGAACCCAGTAGATCACCCACATGGTGGTGGTGAAGGTAAAGCTCCAGTTGGTCACGCTGGCCCACTTACTCCTTGGGGTAAACCTGCACTTGGCTTAAAGACCAGAAAACACAAAAAAGCATCAAATAAACTAATGGTTAAGAGAATTAACTAGTTTGGAGGAAATATGAGTAGATCAGTAAAAAAAGGTCCTTATGTCGAAGAAAGACTAGCAAACAGGATCATTAAAATGAACGAATCGAACGAAAAGAAAGTTGTAAAAACTTGGTCGCGTTCGTCTACAATTTTCCCTTACATGATTGGACACACCATTGCAGTATACGACGGAAGAAAACACATTCCTGTATATATCACCACCGAAATGGTTGGTTACAAACTTGGTGAATTTGCTCCAACACGTACCTTCAAAGGTCACAAGGGAACAAAAACCGTAGCAACAAAGGGAGGAAAGTAATAAATGGCAACTAGACAACGTGAAAAATCAGCGAAGATTAACGAAACAAAAGATAAACGTCCTACCGCTGTTGCAAGATATGTTCGCATTACCCCAACTAAAGTAAGAATTCTTCTTGACCTAGTTCGTGGTAAAGAATACAAAGAAGCTGAAGCAATTCTAGAATACAACAACAGTCAAGCGGCCGAAGCAGTATTAAGCGTACTACGTAGCGCCGGTGCAAACGCTGAAAACAATCTAGGATTAAACAAAGCCGACCTAATTGTTGCCGAAACTTATGCCGATGGTGGTCCAACACTAAAAAGACATCAACCGGTATCTAAGGGTCGCGCACACGCAATTCTAAAAAGAACTTGTCACATCACCGTAATCCTTGATGTGAAAAAGGCTTAGGAGGTTATAATGGGACAAAAAGTTAATCCACATGGAATGAGAGTTGGCGTTATTGAAGGCTGGAACAGCCAATGGATAGCTGACAAAAAAGACTTGGCTAACCTTATTAAAGAAGACGACTCTATCCGTAAATATTTAACAAAAGCGTACAAAAACTGCTCAATTTCAAAAGTAGTTATTGAACGTGACGAAAACAAAGTTAACATTTCACTTCACACCGCAAAACCTGGCGTTGTAATTGGACAAAAGGGTGCCGGCGTTGAACAAATGAAAAAAGAAGTTGAAAAACTTACAAACGGCAAACAAGTTAACATCAACGTTATCGAAATCAAACACCCTGACCTAGATGCAAAACTAGTAGCCGAAAGCATTGCCTTCCAACTTGACCAACGTGTTGGTTTTAGACGTGCAATGAAACAAGCCCTAAACCGCTGCTTAAAAGCTGGCGTTAAAGGCATTAAAATTATGGTAAGCGGACGTTTGGACGGTGCTGAAATTGCTCGTTCGGAATTTTACAAAGAAGGTTCGCTTCCACTACAAACTTTGCGTGCACAAATAGACTATGGTACCGCAACTGCTCGTATTTATGGTTCTATTGGCGTAAAAGTTTGGATCTACAAAGGTGAAGTTCTTGGCAAACAAGACCTAACCGGCAAAGGAGGAAACGCAAATGTTGATGCCTAAAAGAGTTAAAAGAAGAAAACAACAACGTGGCAGAATGACCGGTAAAGCTACTCGTGGCAACCGCATCTGCAACGGTGAATACGGTATTGTTGCGACCGCTCCTGCTTGGATAACATCAAACCAAATCGAAGCTGCGCGTATTGCAATGACCAGATACACAAAACGTGGTGGAAAAGTTTGGATAAACATTTTCCCACACAAACCAGTTACCAAAAAACCAGCCGAAACTCGTATGGGTTCTGGTAAAGGTTCACCGGAATTTTGGGTAGCAGTTGTAAAACCAGGTCGTGTAATGTTTGAAATTGGTGGCATAAAAGAAGACGTTGCCAAAGAAGCATTAAGACTTGCCCAATACAAATTGCCGGTATCAACCAAGATTATGAGCAAAGAAGATATTGACCGTGAACTTGGTTTACTTGATGAGCAAAACACCGAAAAGAAGGAGGCATAATTTATGAAAGCTGAAAACCTAAGAACAAAAACTGATGCCGAATTAAATAAAAAACTTGCCGACCTCAAAGCGGAATTATTTAATCTAAGGTTCAGCAACGCAACTGGTTCGCTTGCAAATCCAAAAGCACTAGAAGTTTGCAAAAAAGAAATTGCAAGAGTTATGACCATCATGCGTGAAAGAGAACTTGGCATCTCGGGAAAAGTCGCAAAACTAGAAACCGAAAAAGCAGTAACTAAAAAAGAAACTAAAAAAACTGCTTCTAAAAAAGCGTAGGAGAGTAGACAATGGAAAATCAAGTTACTGAAAGAACAAGAAGAAAAGTAAAACAAGGTGTTGTTGTTAGCAACAAAATGGACAAAACCATTGTAGTAAAAGTTGAAGACAATGTAAAACACCCAATTTATGGCAAAACCATAAAGCGTTCGATAAAATTTAAAGCGCATGACGCAAACAACGAATGCAACATCGGTGATAGAGTCGAAATCGCCGAAACTCGCCACTTATCAAAAGATAAAACCTGGCGCTTAGTAAAAGTAGTTGAAAAAGTTAAATAAGGAGCAATAATATGATACAACAAGAAACAAGACTTAAAGTTGCTGACAACACCGGCGCCAAAGAATTGCTTTGCATAAAGGTTCTTGGTGGCTCAATTGTAAAAAGCGCGTCTATTGGTGATATAATTATTGCCTCGGTTAAAAACGCACTACCAAACGGCACCGTTAAAAAGGGTGAAGTTGTAAGAGCGGTAATTGTTAGAGTAGCAAAAGAGATAAAGCGTCCAGACGGAAGCCATATCAAATTTGACGAGAACGCCGCAGTTATTATAGATAAAGAAGGCTTGCCAAGAGGAACCCGTATTTTTGGACCGGTTGCGCGTGAATTACGTGACAAGGGTTACATGAAGATTATTTCTCTTGCACCAGAAGTATTGTAGGAGGACGGTATGATAAAGTCATTAAATGTAAAAACCGGAGATACCGTAGTAGTTATCGCTGGTAAAGATAGTGGAAAGCAAGGCAAAGTTTTAAAAACTGACCCTGCAAAAAAACGTATCGTGGTTGAAGGCGTAAACATCATAAGCCGTCACACCAAACCAAGAAGTGCCCAAGATAACGGCGGAATAATCAAAAAGGAAGGAACAATTGATGTTTCTAACGTAATGATTGTTTGCCCAGAATGTGGCAAAGCAACTAGGGTTAAACACACTGTAGTTGACGGAAAAAATGTTCGCACTTGCAAATGCGGTGCCGTACTTGACAAAAAGTACGAAAAAGTAGCAAAGAAAGCTACTAAAAAAGATAAAAAAGTCGAAAAAGCTGAAGCAACTGAAAAGAAAGAAAAGACTAAACTTGTAAAAGACAAAGAAGCAAAAGGTCAAGCAGTTAAAAACAAAGCTGAAAGCGTTAAACTAAAAAGAAAACAGGATATGTAATTTTAGGAGAAAGCAATGGAAAACACAAAAAAAGAAACCGCAAGACTAAAAACATACTATACTGAAAAAGTAGTTCCTGCAATGCTAAAAGAGCATAAATACTCAAACGTAAACGAAGTTCCAAAAATTGAAAAGATCGTATTAAATATGGGTCTTGGCGATGTAAAAGACAACAGCAAATCGCTTAACCTAGCAGTTGAAGAGCTTGCAACAATTGCTGGTCAAAAACCGGTAATTACCAAAGCTAAAAAATCAGTTGCGAACTTTAAAGTGCGTGAAGGTATGAACATCGGTGCAAAGGTTACTTTGCGTGGAAATCGTATGTACGAGTTCTTGGATAGACTTATCTCGGTGGCATTGCCACGTGTTAGAGACTTTAGAGGCATCAATCCAAAATCATTTGATGGTCGTGGCAACTTCGCATATGGCATCAAAGAACAACTTATTTTCCCAGAAATTGTTTATGACAAAATCGAGAAAATTCGTGGTTTTGACGTAGCCATCATCACAACTGCAAAGACTGATGACGAAGCAAGAACACTATTAACTTTAATGGGTATGCCATTTAAGAAGTAAAGGAGATAACTATGGCAAAAAAAGCATTAAAAAACAAACAAAGTCAAGAACAAAAGTTCTCTACTAGAGAATACACCAGATGCTCTATTTGTGGTCGTCCACACGCCGTTTTAAAAAAGTATGGTATTTGCCGTATTTGTTTTAGAGAAAAGGCATATAAAGGCGAAATCCCTGGCGCTAAAAAGTCTAGTTGGTAGAATTTAGGAGGAAGATAAAATGATAGTAACAGACCCTATCGCAGATATGCTTACAAGAATTAGAAACGCACAAACAGCAAGACTAGAAACCGTGCTTGTTCCAGTTTCTAAAATGAAAAAAGCAATCGCTGAAATTCTTTTGAATGAAGGTTATGTTTCAAAAGTAGAATACCTTGACGACAAAGTTCAAGGCAACATAAAAATCACATTAAAATATGAAAGCGGTAACAAAAAGGTTATTACTGGTCTAAAAAGAATATCAAAGCCAGGTCTAAGAATTTATGCCAATGCGGACGAAATCCCATCGGTACTAAACGGCTTGGGCATAGCAATTATTTCTACCAGCAAAGGCGTAGTTACTGACAAGGAAGCAAGAAAACTTGGCCTTGGTGGCGAAGTGCTTGCTTATGTTTGGTAGGAGGTAAGGGATATGTCAAGAATTGGAAGACTACCGGTAATTATTCCGGAAAAAGTTACGGTTGATATCACAGCGGACAACGTTATTATTGTAACCGGTCCACTTGGAAGCTTGCGTCAAGAAGTTGACAAAGTTATCACCCTAGAAAAAACCACTATCGAAGATCACACTCACGAACACACAAAACACGATGCAGTTGTTTTAACTCGCACCAGTGAAGACAAAGAAGTTCGTGCAAAACACGGCTTGTACCGTGCATTGATTGCAAACATGGTAGAAGGGGTAACCAAAGGTTATTCAAAATCTCTAACCATCAACGGTGTAGGTTTTAAATGCGCCGTTACCGGCAACAAACTTGTATTAAACATTGGTTTTTCACATCCGGTAAACATTGAAATTCCACAAGGAATTAAAATCACTTGCCCATCAACAACCGAAATCAAAATTGAAGGCATCGACAAAACCAAAGTTGGTCAAGTTGCTGCAGACATCAAGGCAATTAAGCCGGTTGAACCATACCACGCTTATGGTATCCGTTACACCGACCAATACGTTGTAAGAAAAGAAATCAAGAAAGTTGCTAAGAAGAAATAAGGAGAAAGGATATGATAAAAAAGATTGACAAAAATTCGGTAAGAAAAGCAAAACAACGCCGTATCAGAAACACTCTTTCTGGCACTAGCGCTCGTCCAAGACTAACCGTTTATCGTTCACTTTCGAGCATTTACGCACAAATTATTGACGACGAAAAAGGGGTAACCTTAGTTAGCGCATCTACCGCAAGTGCAGAACTAAAAGACAAACTTGCTGGCAAGACCAAGAGCGAACAAGCCTTTATTGTTGGTCAAGAAGTTGGCAAAAAAGCATTAAAGAAAAAAATCAAAAATGTAGTATTTGACCGTTCGGGTTACATTTACACCGGCCGTGTTCAAAAACTTGCAGAAGGCGCTCGTGACGCTGGATTGGATTTTTAGGGAATAGGAGAAGACGAAATGGCAAAAGTTGAAAGAACAAAAAGAGAAGTTGAAAAGAAAGACGACTTCGATAAACTCACCGTTGACATCCGCCGTGTAACCAAAGTTGTTAAAGGTGGACGCAATATGCGTTTCTCGGCACTAGTAGTAACTGGTGACCGCAAAGGCAAGGTTGGTATCGGTATGGGTCGTGGCGCCGAAGTTTCGGTAGCTATAGAAAAAGCCGGCACCAGCGCTCGTAAAAGAGTGATCAACGTTCCTCTAAAAGAAACCACCATCCCACACGAAGTAATTGGAAAGTTTGAAAAGACCAAAGTTATTATGAAACCGGCTCCAGAAGGTAATGGTATCATTGCTGGCGGTAGCGTTCGTAGCGTAGTAGAACTTGTAGGTATCAAAGATATTACCACAAAACTTTATGGCTCAAACAACCCAGTTAACTGCGTAAAAGCAACATTAAATGGTTTAATGCAACTTCGCAGTGCTGAAGAAATTGCTCGTATGCGTGGCAAAAAAGTAGAAGAGATATAGGAGAAGAATAATGGAAGCAACAAAAAAGACAACAACAAAAGCAACTGCTACCTCTCCTGCAAAAAAGACTACCACAAAAGTAGCAACTGCAAAAAAGACTACAACCAAAGTAGCAACTGCAAAAAAGACAACAACCAAAGTAGCTAGCAAAACTGAAGTTAAAGAAGTTAAAGCTGAAAAAGTGGCAACTACAAAAGCAGTAAAAGCAGCAAAAGCAGCAAAAGCAACAAAAGCAAGTCCAATGGTAAAAGTTACCCTAGTAAAGAGTCCAATCGGTCGTGGCGAAAAGCAACAACGCACCGTTCAGGCGCTAGGACTTCGCAAAATTCGTAGCTCGGCCGTTCTTCCTGACAATGCTTGCACTCGCGGAATGATTTTTGTAGTTAAGCATTTGGTAACGGTAGAAGAAGTTAAATAATTATAAGGAGAGCAAATTATGAATATTCAAAGTTTATCACCTGCTCCAAACTCAACCTTCAAGACAAAACGCTTGGGTCGTGGTATTGGTTCAGGCACGGGCAAAACCAGTGGTAAAGGTCATAAAGGTCAAAACGCACGTTCTGGCGGTGGCGTAAGACCAGGCTTTGAAGGTGGTCAAATGCCATTACTTCGTAGACTTCCAAAACGCGGATTTACCAACAATTGGAAGAAAGAGTACACTGTTATTAACGTAGCAGAACTCGCAAAACTTGAACCTAACACCGTAGTTACTGCTGAAATGCTAAAAGCAAAAGGTATGATTTCAAAAATTGAAGCATACGGCTTGAAAGTTATCGGCAATGGCAATATTGAAGTTCCACTAACTGTAAAAGCTGCTAAGTTCTCACAAAGCGCTATTACAAAAATTGAAAACGCTGGTGGAAAGGTTGAGGTGGTTTAATGTTTAAAACTCTTGCAAGTGCATTCAAAAACAAAGAACTTAGAAGAAGTTTAATAATAACAATTGCGTTATTATTAGTTTACCGACTAGGTTGCTTTTTACCAATACCAGGCATCAATACTGATGTTTATGGCTTAAAAGTTTCTGATGACAACTTGGGAGTTTTAGGGCTTTTAAACGCCGTAACTGGCTCAGCGCTAGCAAATGGTTCGTTTTTAGCCTTAGGCGTAACACCATACATTAACGCTTCAATCATCGTACAACTGTTAAGCGTAGGTATTCCTGCTCTTGAAAGATTGTCAAAAGAAGGCGATGAAGGCAGACAAAAACTAAACACTGTCACCAAAGTAGTTGCACTTATTTTAGCAATTGCCCAAGGCGTAGGTATTGTTATCGGCTTTGGAACCGAGGGCTTAACCAATTTGTTTGGCTCTGCCCCAATCTGGTTAACTGGCGCTGTTGTAGTGATACTAATGGTTGCAGGTACTTGCTTTACGATGTGGCTTGGAGATAGAATTACCGAACAAAATATTGGCAACGGTTTGTCGCTAATTATTTTCGTAGGTATCATCGCTTCAGCGGGCTCCGCGATTTTAAACTCTTTCCAAAAGATTTTCGACGGAAACTGGAGCGCAGCGTGGGAATTGTTGGCGTTTGTAGTGCTTGCAGTGCTAATTTTTGCACTAATAGTATTTATCGACTTAGCAGAACGCCGTATTCCTGTTCAATACGCAAAACAAATTAAAGGCCGTAAGATGATAGGCGGTCAATCAAGTTATATACCAATGAAGATTAACGCAAGTGGCGTAATGCCAATAATCTTCGCTTCGGCAATCATCACTTTCCCAAACCTTATTATGCAACTATTTGGCGTAACAAGAGATAGTGGTTGGTTTGCAAGATTTTATTATGACGCACTAGCAACCGGCACGGTTGGTTATAGCATTTTAGTCGGCTTACTAATTTTATTCTTTGCCTTCTTCTATGCACAAATTCAATTTAACCCTGCTGATGTTAGTCAAAACATTCAACAACACGGTGGCTTTATCCCAGGCATTAGAGCGGGCAAAGCAACCACCGATTACCTCAAAAAGGTGTCCAACCGTATTACATTGTTTGGTGCAATTTTCTTAGCATTTATTGCAATTGTTCCATCTATCGTATTTGGTTTGGTTGCAGGCGGTTCGCTAGAACTACTTAACGCCTTTACGGCAACCGGTATGTTAATCGTAGTTAGCGTTGCAATTGAGTTTAACACTCAACTAGAAGCAAACTTAATGATGAAACGTCATAAAAACATTTTGTAGGAGATTGGTATGAACATAGTTTTTATCGGGGCATCAGGTTGCGGAAAAGGCACACAAGCAAAATTACTTGCAACCAAACATAATTTTTGTCATATTTCAATGGGGGACTTACTTCGTGAGTTTATGAAAAGCGGCACCACGCTTGGAAATCAAGTTGCCGAAATCGTAAACAGCGGTAAATTAGTTCCAACGGAATTAACAATAAAACTTTTGGAAGAAAAAATTGGAACTCTTCCAAAAGATCAAGGCATAATCTTGGACGGCTTCCCTCGTTCGCTCGAACAAGCCGAAGCGCTAAGACAACCGGTAGATTTGGTTATCGTTTTCAAAAACGATGTAAACAAATTGGTGGCTCGCTTAGTAAATCGCCGTACTTGTGCAAAATGTGGAAACATCTTCAACTTGCTTAGCGACGGCAATCTAGACAAATGTCCAGCGTGTGGTGGGGAACTTACCATGCGTAAAGACGACCAAGAAGAAGCCATAAAAAGTCGATTTGCTTTTTATAATCAAAGTACTTTACCTTTGGTTGAATATTACAAGGCGCGAACCTTGGTAAAAGAAGTAGATGCAGATAAAACAAAAGACGAAGTTCTCGCTCAAATAGAAGGTATCATAAATCAGTATGATAAGAACATTAAAAAGTAAAGAAATTGAATTGATGCGACAATCTGGTAAAATTCTGGCTGGAGTATTTGATGTGCTTCAGCCGGAAATAAAACCGGGAGTTTCCACAAAACATCTTGACAAAATCGCACATCAATATATAATTGCAAGTGGGGCAAAACCATCATGTTTACACTATTGTGGTTTTCCTGCATCTATTTGCACCTCAATAGACGATGTTATCGTTCATGGCATTCCGCGAGAGGACGACATTTTAAAAGAAGGACAGATTATAGGTGTTGATGTGTGCGTTTGCTACAAAGGCTTTCATACCGATGCGGCAAGAACTTTTGCAGTTGGCAAAATCAGCGAAACTAAGCAAAAACTGATTGATGTAACTCGCCAAAGTTTTTATGAAGGTATAAGAGGATTAAAAGCAGGCGCGCGAGTTGGCGATATAGGAAGTAGAGTTCAAACCTACGCTGAAAAATTTGGTTTTTCGGTGGTTAGGGAACTAGTTGGCCACGGCGTTGGGCATAGTTTACACGAAGACCCAAGCATACCAAACTATGGTACGGCAGGACTAGGCGCCAAACTTCCAGCAAACGCAACCGTCGCGATTGAGCCAATGATAAACGCCGGCAAAAAAGATGTTGTTTTTAACGGAATGTGGGATGTGCGCACTCGGGATGGGGAACCATCGGCTCATTATGAAAACACAGTGCTTATCACCGAAGACGGTGTTGAAGTGCTAACATCTAGGGAGGATTGTAATGTCAAATAGTGATGTAATTGAAACGGAAGGGGTGGTAGTAGAATCACTTCCGGGCGCAACTTTTAAGGTGCGACTATCAAACAATCATATCATAACTGCCTATCTTTCGGGAAAACTCTGGAAGAACCTAATTAGGGTTTACGAAGGCGATACGGTAAAAATTGAAATGAGTCCGTATGACTTAACAAAAGGCAGAATTGTTTGGCGACAAAAATAAACTAAAGGGAGAATAACAATGAAAGTTAGACCAAGTGTAAAACCAATGTGCGACAAATGTAAGGTTATTAAAAGAAATGGTAAAGTTAGAGTTATTTGCTCTAAAAACCCAAAACATAAACAAGTGCAAGGCTAAAACTAGCCTAAAAATTAACTAATTGGAGGAAAACAATGGCACGTATAGCAGGTGTTGACTTACCTAATGAAAAAAGAGTTGAGGTAGGACTAACTTATATTTATGGTGTTGGCAGAGTAACCGCTGACAAAATCTTAAAAGAAACTGGCGTAAACCCAGATACTCGTGTAAAAGATTTAACCGAAGTAGAAGTTAACAAAATCAGAGAATGTATCGACAAAAACTACATGGTAGAAGGTGACTTAAAGCGTGATGTGGCAATGAACATCAAAGGTTTGATGGAAATTGGTAGCTACCGCGGTATAAGACATCGTAAAGGCTTACCAGTACGCGGACAAAAAACAAGCAGCAACGCAAGAACTCGCAAAGGTCCACGTGGCAGTTCAATCAAAAAGAAGGATAAATAAGGAGAAGAACAATGGCAGTTCAAAAAAGAACAACTAAAAAGAAAAGAAGTACCGCTAACATTGACAAAGGCGTAGTACACATTCAATCATCTTTTAACAACACCTTAGTAACCATCACCGATACTGCCGGCAATGTATTGTCGTGGAGCAGTTCAGGTAGCCTTGGATACAAAGGAAACAAAAAAAGCACTCCGTTTGCTGCTAGCCAAGCAGCTGAAACCGCTGCAAATGCTGCAAAAGAATACGGCTTAAAGAGTGTTGAAGTTTTGGTTAAAGGACCTGGCAATGGCAGAGAAGCAGCCATCAGAGCATTAGCAAATGCAGACCTAGAAGTAACGATGATACGTGATGTATCGCCGATTGCTCACAACGGTTGCCGTCCACCAAAGGCAAGAAGGTTATAGGAGGAGAAAGTTAAATGGCAAAATACACAGATGCAGATTGCAGATTATGCAGACGCGAAGGCACCAAGTTATTTTTGAAAGGTGATCGTTGCCTATCTAAAAAGTGCGCTATGGAACGTCGTCCAGTAGTTCCTGGCCAACACGGTCAAGGCAGAAAGAAAACTTCGGAATATGCAAAACAATTGCGTGAAAAACAAAAAGTTAAACGTGCATACGGCATTTTGGAAAAACAAATGCATATGTACTACGAAGAAGCTGAAAGACAAAAAGGTATCACCGGTGAAAATATGCTTTCACTATTAGAGCGCCGTCTAGACAATGTTGTATACCGTATGGGTATTGGCAGAAGCCGTGCAGAAGCACGTCAAATCGTTAACCACGGACATATTTGCGTTAATGGCAAAAATGTTAACATTCCATCATACCAAGTTAAAAAGGGTGATGTAATTTCGGTTAAAGAAACCAAACGTTCAAAAGAAATGTTCAAAGCGCTTAAAGAAGTTAAAATTGTATTACCTGCATGGCTAGAATTTGACGCAAGCAAACTAGAAGGCAGAGTGGTAGAATTACCAAAACGCGAAGATATTGACCTAACAATTGAAGAACACTTAATTGTCGAATTATATTCGAGATAAAACAAAGGGAGGAATTAAGATGATCGAAATCGAAAGACCAAAAGTTATTTGCGAAGAAGGCGACAATGGTGCGTACGCAAAATTTGTAGTAGAGCCACTAGAAAAAGGCTTTGGTATTACAATTGGCAACGCTCTTCGTCGTACACTATTATCCGACTTGCCGGGTTCAGCCGTTGTAAGTTTGAGAATTGAAGGTGTACAACACGAATTTTCAACCATAAAGGGCGTGCGTGAAGATGTTACTGAAATTGTTCTTAACCTAAAAGGTTTGGCAGTAAAACTTGCTTCAACCGCAAACGATTTTAGAAAGACCTTAAAACTTGCAAAAAAGGGTCCTGCTACCGTTACTGCACGCGATATCGCTCCAGATGACGAAGTGGAAATTTTAAACCCAGATATGTATATCTGCACCCTAGAAAACGATGGCGAAGTTAATATGGAAATAACAGTGGGTAACGGCCGTGGCTATGTCCTTGCAGAAAAGAACAAAGACGAAATGGCTCCAATTGGAACCATTGCTATGGACTCAAACTTTACCCCACTACGCAAAGTAAACTTTGAAGTAGAAAGCACTCGTGTTGGTCAAAGCATCGACTATGACAAACTTATTATGGAAGTTACAACCAATGGTTGCATGACCGCCAAAGAAGTTATTTCGCTTTCTGCAAAATTAGTTAATGACCACTTGGCATTGTTTATTGATTTGGTAGATAATATGGCAAGTGCAAACCTACTTGTATCTAGCAAAGAAGACAAGCAAATTAAATTACTAGAAATGAGTATTGAAGATATGGATCTATCGGTTCGTTCTTACAATTGCTTAAAGAGAGCAAACATCAATACCGTAGAAGATTTAACTCGTAAAACCGAAGAAGATATGTTAAAGGTTAAAAATCTTGGACGCAAATCATTGGACGAAGTAATCAACAAACTAACGAGTTATGGACTAAACCTAAAACCTACGGAAGAAAATTAAGGAGAAGAAAATGAACACACAAAAATTAAGCAGACCTACTGATCAAAGAATTGCAATGCTTAGAGGTTTAGTTACAGATTTGTTGTGGTATGGCAAAATAGAAACCAACTTGGCTTATGCAAAACAAGCCGGAAGACTTGCAGACAAATGCATCACAATTGCCATCAATGCCTTTGACGATGTTATAACCGAAGAACGCGTAACAAAGAATGAAAAAGGCAAAGAAACAAAAGCAACCGTAGCAAAAGACGGGGCAAAGAAACTAAACGCTCGTAGAAAGTTAATGTCGATATTATATGACAAGCAAGAGACAAAAGGCGAAAAAGAAAAGAAAGCGCAATACAAAGCAAGAACTGCACAAATCCAACATCCATTAGTTGAAAGACTATTTGATGACTTGGCACCAAAATATGCAAAACGTGCTGAAGAAATGGGCACCAAAGGTGGCTACACACGCGTGCTAAAAACGTATGTACGTCGTGGTGACAACGCACAAATGGCAGTTGTAGAATTGGCATAACAGACATTGTAAAGTAGCGATTTTGCCCTACCGAGAGCGGTAGGGCAAAAAAGCGAAAACAAAGCATAAAATATCGCAAAATTTATTGACAAAAGTAAAAAAATATTATATAATGTCGCTTGTGTTTAGCATCTAAATGGCGACATAGCTCAGTTGGCTAGAGCGTCCGGTTCATACCCGGCAGGTCGATGGTTCGAATCCGTCTGTCGCTACCAATGCTAAATCTGGCATAAATTGAGCAAAAATTTTTGCGTTAAAATTATGTTAGCGCAAATTTTGTAAGGCCCCGTGGTCAAGCGGTCAAGACATCGCCCTTTCACGGCGGTAACATGGGTTCGATTCCCGTCGGGGTCACCAAACAAAAAAAAGCCGAAAGGCTTTTTTCTTTTGTCATTTTTCTTTTGCCGAGTTACAAAAAGGTTTTTGTGTTACAAATTGGCAAATTGCGTTGCACGCTCAAAGGCATAACTTTGGGCGATAAGTTTTGCTGGCTTGCCTTTTGCGTAAAAGTATGATACACTAAAAAATATGAAAATTGCAACAGTAATTGCCGGCAACCCGTGGCGCCAAAACACTTATGTGGTGGTTACAGATAGCGCAACCATTTTGGTTGATGCCGGTTCAGATTTTTCCAAAATTTTGCAAGCGTATAGAAGAATAGCCGATGGCGCCTTTACTATTGATGCCATTTTGTTAACGCATATCCATTTTGACCACATTATGGGGCTTAAATCGGTGCTAGAAAATAGCGAATGTCCGGTGTATGTTTCGGCACATGGCAAGGCAAACATAAATAGCAACGAATGGACGGAAAATCATTGGCTAAATTTGGAACTGGGTTTTGACACCAGCAGATTTGTGACGGTAAAAAATGGGGCAAAAATCAAGGTAAACGACGAAACTGTAACGTTCTTTGAAACAAAGGGTCATTCGCCCAATTCGGGCTGTTTTTTAATTGAAGACGCGTTGTTTACGGGAGATACTCGCTTTGCTTTTGCCACCGGCAGGGTGGATTTAAAGGGCGGAAGCGAAAAAGAGATGCTGGCATCGCTAAAAGTTATAGATGGCATAAATTATAAATTGGGTTATCCGGGGCACGGCATACCATTTAAAAAGGAAACTAACTAAAACTAGCGTCGTAGCCACCTTTGCAAATTTTGCACAAGGTGGCGGTTTGCGCGCGTTGGCTAGGGTAAAGAAAAATATATATTTATAAAAGCACCAAGCGGTGCTTTTTCTTTTTAACAAAAGTTAAACAATTGTTAATTGTTTCGCCAAAAGGCAAAGAGGGCAACTATGCGCACGACGCGGCAAAAACAAAAATTTTGCTAGTTTTTGCGTTTAAAGTATATTTTTTTTCAAAAGGTGAAAACTTAATGTTATAGGAGAACAAAATATGAATAAAATTAACCCATTTTTAGAAAAGAAAGCGGTACCGGTGACCAAATTTGTGAGTGTGGACAAATATAGTCCAAAGCCTTACAACAAGGAAACAGCAAGCCCATACACCAAAACGCGTGTAATTCTTTTAAACGGGGCGGAATTTGAGCAAAATTGGTTTTTGCATCAATATTCGAGAGCCTGCAATAACAACGATTTAAGACGAGATATTGCCTTAATTAGGCGTCATGAGCAACAGCAACAAAAAATTATTTCGGGCTTAAAGCCATTAGACGAAACCGACCTTGAAACCACAATTGGTTATGAGCAACTTGCGGTTGACTTAACTGCCATTTTGGCGCGTCATGTTAAGGACGATTATGTAAAAAATGCCCTAAATTTTGCTTTGCTTGAAGATTTTGACCATTTGTATCGTTTTGCGAACTTACTAGAAATGGAAGAAGGCAAAGACGCAAACAAACTTACCGGTGGCTACATCGAAATTACCCCAGGCAGACCGACAATTGCCGAGCCTCGTCACCCATACGATGCAATTAACCGTCACATTTCGGCGGAACTTGCTGACCCATATACCAAATTGGTGGCAAGCATTATTACGGCGGGCGAACAACAAACCATGAACTACTACATGAATATTGCTGGTTTTCACCCAAGCAAACTTGGGCGTGATTTGTATAGCGAAATTGCCATGATAGAAGAGCAGCACGTTACCGAATATGGCAGTTTGATAGACACCACTTGCACGCCGCTAGAAAGTTGGCTGATGCATGAATACACCGAGTGCTATTTGTACTATTCTTGCTACGAAGACGAAACTGACGCGGATATTAAAAAGATTTTTTACCAACATTATTTGGAAGAATGTGGACACTTGCAATATGTGGCAAATCTGCTCAAAAAATATGAGGGCAAGCCATGGCAAGCCGTGTATACTTGCGGTGGTGACTTTCCTGAACTATTAAAGTTTGAAGGTAATATTGACTATGTGCGTGGGGTGCTTGCAGAAACAGTGAACTACACAAAAAATCGTGAAGATTATTCGCTGGTTAAATCTATGCCAAACAATGCAGATTTCTTTAAGTATAACGGGGAAGTGATTAAAAAAGTTCAAACGCTTCCAAGTCACCAAGTTATAACTGAGCATATCAAAAAATATGGTGAAGATTATCGCTACGAAACCAAACGCAACCCAGTGCCAGAACTTGCCAGCCGAAAAGAAGACAACACCACGCTAGCCCGAACAAAATAGATGTTATTCCGCCTCACATTGTGGGGCGGTTTTTTATTGATGAGTATTTTCTGTAAGGCAAAATAAAAATTACAAACCCTCGCCTTCGGCGTTTTGCTCGCTGGTGGCGGTCTTTTGCAATGTTAGTTGGTTTTGACTGGTTTTTACAAGACCATTTTGAGTGGTATTAAAGCCTATAAGTTCGCCATTATGCATCAAAACGATGGATTCAGTGGTAATAAGTTGTTGTTTGTTGCTATTAGAAACTAGATAGTTTAAATATTGCAAAGTTGCAACATCGGCAAGTGATAGATTAAGCCCGTTTTCTCGTACGCCCAAAGATTTTAAAGTGTCGGGATATTTGTTAAACAAAGTGTTATGCGTAGTGCCTTCGGTTGGTTTTGGGTGAGCATGAAATAGGGCGAGGTGGGTAGGTTCGGTTGTTTGTTTAATTATTTTTTCAATCTCGTCCCAATCATAGTTGCAGGTCTGCTTTTGTCCCTCGCCACAACTTTTTAGTTCGCAGTAAGTCGCGGCTTCTCCCTTTTTACCAATAAGCACACCGGGGTGCTCGTGGTTGGTAGGGGTCTTTTGGTCGGCACGGGTATTGTTTATTTCAGCCAAGGTCTTAAATAGTTGTTTTTTTATGGTGTGAGAATATTTGTTTTCTTGACTTGTTCCAGAGTTAACTGTGGGTAAATTGCCAACTGGCAGGGGTAAATCATCATATTCAAAAGGTGCAGATGGGTTTATTTCCTTAAAATCTTCTGCATTAAGCAAGGATAGGGTGGACATATTGTCCAATATTTGGTCTTCGCTTAATGCCGTGTTTAGGGCGCGGTTTTTTGCGGAACCGCTAACCACTTTCATAAATTGCTTTTCGTCCATTATTTTCTCCTTATATTATTATACTTAACGACATAATAATTGTAAACCTAAAAATTGCGTATAGTTGTGCCGACCGGCGCGAGCGGCTTGCGAACCTATATTTATTGTTTGACACTGAACTTTGTTTTAAGATATAATAAAGTCAAACTTAGGAGAAAACAATGGATTATATCAAAAATGTACAGTTGTCTGTGGATAATATTGAGATTTTAACAAAAATTATTGCTGGACGCTATTTATACTTAAAGCGTGAATATGACAACTTGCAACCCTTGTTAACCACTACAGATGAGGTAGAAGGTTTAAAACTTAGAAAGACAATTTTGCCAGCAAGACCAATGCTTGCATTAAATTTGGAAACCAAAGGACATACCGAAACCTACACCGATGCTGAAAGTTTCTTGGGCGAATTAAAAAACAATTTGCGAGATGTGGAAAAAATTAACATAGACTATTCGGCTTTGTATTATGAGCATAGTACCATAGATAGTTATTATCGTTCACAACGAAGCGAGGAACGCGTGTATTTTTCAATCACACCAGATACAATAATGGTATCGACGGAAAAAGACAATGCTTCGCCCGAGTTTGACAAATTGTTAAATGGAATTAAAGACTTAATTGCCAGTTTGCCACAAAAATGCGACAAAATTGTTACAAAGAAAAGTACCTACAAATGGGTTCCAGCATTAAATGTTTCTATGCTTTTAGGCATCATTTTGTTAGCAGCGGATTATATTTTGTTTAAGTTTAATATTATAGATTACGGCTTAAAAGAGTATGCGCTGTCGCCATGGGTTTGTGTGATTGTGTTTGCCGTTGCATTTTTATTAAGTGTTGGGTTGTCGGGCGCCAATCATAGGCTATACCGAGAACTTGGCTTAAAGCAAAAATATATTGGTTACGATATGAGCAAGGGTCAGGACATAACCACCGAAGACCTTTCGCAAATAAAAGACACTGCCGAAGTTGAAATGGGCGAGAATTATAAAAGTCGTGCCATTCGTGAAAAAATTAACGCAAACTTAAAAAAGGCAAAAATAAAATTATTTATAGAATTGATAGTTTATGCTGTTTTGGCAGTTTTGTTTTTGATTTAAACTTAGTTTGTTTAAGTTGCTTAATAACTAGCTAAAATTGGCAAGTACCTTAAAATTCTGTATAATTGAAGGCGGAAAAGGCGGTAAAAAGATGAATTTAAAAAAATTAAGAAAAACGAAAAAATTAAAAAGAAAAATACAAACAAAAAACCAAACCGCAAGGTTTGGTTTTTGTTTGGTGGAGAGTGTAGGGCTCGAACCTACGACCGCCTGCTTGTAAGGCGTAAAAGAAAATTTAAAAACATTAGAAAAATAAAGGAGTTTAAGGCTTTTTATATCTGTTATACCCTTAAAATTTTCTAAAAATCTTCTATATTTATATAATCATTTTCAGCGTCAAAAGTAACGAAATTTGTGGATCCACAAATTTTACAAACAATATTTGTGATATCTTCAATAGATTTATCCAAATCTTTTTCGGCGGGTTGGAGACCTCGCAAAATACCATAAGTATTGATAGTTCTAACGCCTGACAAAGTTTCTACAAGTTCAGAAACTTTTTCTGTAACATCCCAATCGAATTTGGTTATATACTTTAGAGTTTCAAGAACTGACTTTAATAACTTGGTTTTGTTTTTCGAACTGAAACCTTTTAACCAAACACTACCAATTTTTTCGTTGGTACCAGCAATTTTGCTGGTACAAGTTTCCCAAGCTTCCTTTAGCCAATCAAAGTCTTTTGTGTTTTTCTTTTTAACTACTATGCTATGGAAGTGTGGATGCCAAAGACCGGAGTTTTTGCCGGTCTTTATTTCTAACGACTTAATACCTCCGACAAAGGACTCTTTATATTTTTTTCGGTATACTTTATCATCGTGGGTCAACATTCTAAAAGAACGTTGTAACGTATCTATGCCTTGCTTTAAATTTTCGGTATCCTTGATGGTGTAGTTAATGATATTGATATAATATCCCTTGTCGAGCAAATCAGCCAGAATAGGGTAAATTTTGGCAAGATATAGCAAACTACGTTTTTTGTTGCAAATTGGACAAAATCGGTCTTTGCAAGTATTTGCGCCATTAAAGTAGACGCTGTGACAACCTTGACAAAGAGCCAAGTGCTTTTGCGTTCCGCAATAATATAGCATTGTTGCTTTTTTGCTATAACCAGCTTTTTCTAGTGCTGGTATAACAGTTTGCAAACTAAATTTTTTTAAACTTTTTAGTTGTGAATATTTTAACATATTTACCCCAAATGTTTCTATATTATATATACAGAAGCGACCACTTGCGTGGTCGCTGGGGTGCGGGGCGTTCCCGCCACCGCCCCACTCTCCGCATATAAAAAAGAGAATAAACGCAAAGCAATTGCAGCATTTGCAGTCAGCAAGTGGCTTGCGACTTAATTTTACTAAAAGAGTTACTTTTTTTGAAAGCTTGAAGCATTTTTGCGCCGTTGTGTATAGCCTTTAAAACAAAAGTTTTAAAGGCTATTCGCAAAAATAATAAAGTTATTTATAGCGAGTTTCACCAGTTGTTTTTGGTATTACTAAAGTTTTTGATACACGCATAAGATTATTTTGTTTGTACTTATTAAAGACATTTTCCGGTGCAAAAGGTACCGAATTATAACGCTCTGAGTAGCAATAAGTATCATATTTTCCAAGCGGTAAAATTCCAAATTTTGTTCGCATATTATCTTCGGTATTATTTTCTTCAATAGTTGTAATGTCCTCACCAATAGAGATATCTCTTATTTTGACGGTATAGAAAAAAAAGAACCACCGTTTAAAATGCATTAAGTTATAAACGGTCGGAATTCGACAACGAATTGGCTTTACTATGTTGCTGCTAGATTGGTCATTTGCAATTAAATAACCGCCTTTTGTATAATGTCGGTATAGCCTAATAAATTCGGTAAGTCCGCCTTGTACGTTAGGATAGTTGTACTCAAACTGGTTGGCGAAACTTCCAATTTCTCCTAAAATAGTAACAGATTTTTCAACTACTTTTTTTTGTAAAAGTAAATGTGAAGGGGTCAATTCGGTAGAGAACTCAGAATAACCTTTTATATAGTCACTAGTAATTTTCAATTCTTGTAATTTTAAACGGTCGACGTACTCAGGACAATTGTATTTAACTCTGCCTTCATAATTGATTTTTGCCATATTCCAGTACCGATTTAAAAGCCAAGTAAAAAACCGCGAGCGAGTAAATTTAAGTCTAATAGGGTAATTGCTATAAAGAATTGGCAAGGGCTTTTTACAAGCTTTTTTATCAGGGTCTTTAAATTTGTTTATAAGCCAAAGCCAGCGGTTGTGGCGGTTAACTTTGCGGCGGTTTTTATTTAAAAGCTTCAAGCCAAGACTTACAGTACTGACGTCTTTTCCAGACCCCATAGTACCAGTAAAAACAATTAAGGTATCATATTTAATTTTGTAAAAGTATAGCCAAATAAAAAATAAGGCTAAAGCAATAATAATAAATAATAAACTCATAGTCACCTACCAATTATTATTGTAAAAATTTTGGTCGACACTAATTTTGGGCTTTATAAAAATAGTAGAAACTAGTTTAATAAACCAAATAACCATTTTTACCAAATAAACACAAAGATTGATTATCCAGTAAACTAAATCATACAAAAGAGCGAAAACGTAACCTATATATAACCAAATTTTTTGGATACCATAGTATACTTTCTTAATTAAACTATTGGTATCGCTTATAGACTCGTCAAGGTCTTCAATCGTGTCAGTTACTTTGTTAATCGCTGTAAATTTGAAATTAGGAAACTGCGGTGCTTCGTCCAAATTGGATACATCGGTTAAATAACTCTCCAAGCTAAAATTATAGTTTGTTGCCTGAAAAGTAAAAACGCCAATTATAAAAACAAAGCAAAGAAGAAAAATTAAAAACTTATTTTGCACGTTTGGTTCCTCCGGCAATTCGTTTTAAAAATTTAAAAGGTAAAATAATAAAACAATAGATAATCACGAAAGACAAACTACAAATAAATAAGATATTGAAAACATCCAAAATCGTACAGTTTAAAAAAGAAATTGGCGTAGAAAGTGCCTTTGTATCAATAAAGATGCTTATAAAATAGTTCAAAATAAAATCATATAATTTCATATGAGCTCCTATAACAATTTACCAATTACCCAAGCGAGTAAAATCAGGCTAAAAATTGTCAAAATAAAGTTAGTAAGGTTGATACCGAAAAGTTCAAAATTTAAGGCGTTTCTCACCACATTAAAAGGTGCGTCAAAGATTGCAAAAATCAAAGTGCTAAGTTTACTGTTAGCTTCGCTGTTGTCTAAGGTGTTTTTACAATCGTTATAGCCATTTTTATAGCCGTCTTCGAGGCCTTTTGCGTAGCCATTAAAGTAATTCAAATCTTTTTCCCAAAGTCCATAAACGGTCATATTTTCGGTAGCATAAGTAATATTTTTTGACCAGCCTTGCCAAATATAGCCGGTTCGGGTTGGCGTTTCCGGCAAAATAACTTTAGCACCATAGTTATAAATAGATGTAGCTAATAAATTACCGCCGTCGTAGTCGTAAAAAGAAATTACACAAGTTTTAACTTGCCAGGTGCCATAAACTACTAAATCACCAGTAATGTAATTAAAATCGCATGACCAGCCTAACCATTCGTAGCCGGTTCGGGTTGGAGTTATAGGGGCCGTGGCGCCATCGCAATAATTTACGGTTTCTGTTTTTAATAAACTACCACCGTCGTAGTCGTAAAAATAAACATTATAGGTTTTTATTTGCCAGGTTCCATAAACTATCAAATCTCCAGTGACTGATAAATAGTCGGTTGTAGACCAGCCTAACCAAATATAACCATAGCGTTCAGGAGTTTTAGGTGCGGTAAGGATAGCGCCGGCTTCTACATAATCAGATTGTAACAAAGTACCACCTTCAAAGTCGTAAAAATCAACTTTAAATAAAGTTTTCTCCCAAAGACCATAAATATTTAAATCAGCTGTAACATTATTAGCGGCGGTTGACCAGCCTAGCCATTCGTGTCCGGCGCGAGTTGGCGTGGCTGGGGCGGTGGAATTATCGCCATAATTTACAGTTTCTGATTTTAATAAACTTCCACCTTCATAATCATAATAACTGACAGTAAAAGTTTGTATTTGCCAGGTTCCATAAATAATGACATTTGCGGTAATATGGTCAATAGTTTGTGACCAGCCTTGAAAAGTATAGCCGTTTCGGGTTGGCGTCACAGGATAAGTTGGAACCATATAATATTCAAGGTCTTCACTTGAGAGTAAAATTCCGCCTTCAAAATCGTAATAGCTAATATTAAATAGCTTATTTTCCATAGTTATTGATAAACCATCCGTGCTTTCAGTCCAGGTGGCACTTTTTAAGCCAGAAGTAAATACCAATTTAATGGTTACGTCTTCTAAATTATCAAAAAAATTTGTATTACTAGCTAAAATTGCTTTGGTTTGAATTATCTCATAATCTATATTAAAATTGACAGTGTAAGTTGTAGCACTACTAAAACCTTGCTTTGTAACACTAAAACTGTTTATACTAAAAGTCGCGTTATCCAAGGTAACGGTAGTATTTTTATTTAATAATTTATAAGTTTGAGATAAGCTAAGAGTTAAATTGCTTAAAAACTCACTTTCGCTCAGACCATACAGCAATGAACCGCCAGTGCTTCCGGAATAACTAATATTACCTTTTTTAGCAAAATAATAGTTAGAACCATCGTTATAAGCTGTTGTAACTATAGTATCTTCAAATTTAATAGTGGTTTCTTTTGCTTGTGATACTCTAAAATTTAATAAACTCACACTTGTAAACGAAGCGAGAGCTAAAAAAAACGCCAAACAAACGGAAAAGATAAAATTTTTCATAATTTCTCCTATAAAAAAAGGGCTTATTAGCCCTTTTTTAATTAAAGACTAAACTTTGATTAGTCTTAATAGTGAATAGACAATACCAATTGCCATAGCCACACCGACCATAACAAAACCGAATTGTGCCAGTTCACTTACAACTTTTTCGGTAGCGGTTGGGTCTTCGTAAAAAAGTTGAAGAAACCCAGTTTTCAAACCGCCAGCCATACCTTTAATGGTTTCAGAAAAACCACTGAATAAATTAGTGATAACGGTATTCAATTGCGTGTCCCCCTTTAAAATTTTTATCTATTCGGCGTTTGGGGTTTCGTCTTTTTCCGAAACATTGCCGAATTTTGATAACTCTTTTAATTGTTTTTTCTTCTTATGCCCAACAACTAAAACAAAAACTAAAACGACTGTGGCCATTGCGAAAATATTGGCTAGATAAACTGTTGCAAACATATTAACTCCTTAACCTAAAATTTTAACAAAGCGTGCTGGACGGGTTGGGTCTGCGCCTTGTTCAAACAAACAATCTACTTGTGACAAACGAGTAATGTTTTGAGGTTCGTTTTCTATATCACAAAACGCGGATGTGATTGTGTGATATTCATTTTCTAGTCCGATATTGTTTACGAAAAGCAAGTCTACAAAACAAAATTGCTTAGACGGGTCTTTTTTGCCTTGAACTTTTTTGTGACCAAGGTAATATGCCTTGCGAACAATTTCGTTTTCCTTTAATTCATAATTTTTTGTTTTTTCCATAGTTTTCTCCTTTGCGTATGTGGTCGCCACCATTTAAATTTTTCTAAAACTAATAAAAGGGATATATAAAACGGCTAAACAATAAACTTTTTGCTTATAGTCGCAAAGTCAGAACTATTTATAAATTCTTCCATAATTATTTACCATACCTTTCTTCTAAAATTGTATAATCAAAATCACGGGTCGAACCATTTGTTGGTGTAAACATTCCAAAATGAAAAGTTTTACCATCCGTTGTAAAATCCCATAATTCTTTATCAATTAAGTGTTCAGAAAACATTTTTAATAGTTCAACTCCACTTAATGTTTTTAGTTTAACACTATTGTCATTTTCAAAAACACCATCACCTTCAAAATCAGTGAAACAGTAATAATGACTACGATATTTGATTTTAACTTTATATATGTAATAAGAACATAAACCAAAAAATTGTTTATTCTTCATTAAAATATATCTCCTAATTCTTCAATTTCTTTTTGCGATAAAGGAATGAAACCTTATCAATACAATTTTTGACACTGTTGTCTTCCAGTATTGCAAAATGTTATGTTCTTCATTGTAGTTAGTGAAGTCAGCATTTAAATTTTTCTAAAACTAATAAAAGGGATATATAAAACAGCCAAACAATAAACTTTTTGCTTATAATCGCTAAAATTATCAAAATAATAAATTGATTTGTTGGTTATAACCACATATTTGATTTTTTTAATGTCCATACTTACCACCCTAAATTTTAACTTTAAAAATTAGATATTCGCCTCTAACTGCTGTTTTTCGATAGACAGATTGGGCGCAAGTAATTGGTAATGTATTTAAAAATGTTGCGCACTGTTTGATTGTGTCAAAACAGCCCAATGGTAATTGATAGTTATCATTTCTAGTAATTAAATAAACATAAATTTTTCTTTTTTTCTTCATAAATAACTCCTTTTTTGTACGAGCATCTCGCAGGTGGTTGTATTATAACACGATTAAATCGTAAATGTAAAACAAAAAATATACTTATCTTGAAAATTTTTTAAAATTCCTTATAATTAAAGGCATAGGAGGTGCTAAAAAAAATGAATTTAAAAAAATTAAGGATTGAAAACTCTAAAAATCAATACGAAATAGCTCAATTATTGAATGTTGCCAATTCTACTTATAACGGTTACGAAAGAGAAACAAGCGAACCAAATTTAGAAACTCTTAAAAAGTTAGCAGATTATTATAATGTTTCGCTAGATTTTCTCGTTGGTAGAGAATGGCAAAACGACTTTGGTTATTTAAATCCAGAGCAGACAAGTGCAATAAACTTACTAAAAGAACTAAACCAGATAAATCTAATAAAAGCAGTTGCTTATATGTCGGGTCTGCTTGCAAGTCAAAACTAAGGAGAAAATTATGGAAAAAATAAATTATTGGTTAAGAAACATTTTTGTTATATTATTTCAATATGTTGGCTTTGAATTTGGAACTAAAATAATTTGGTACATAAACGACAAATTTAACGCCAAGGCTTTTTATATTTGTGTAGCAATTATTCCTTGGGTTTTAGTTGCTTTATTTGATATAAATAAAAAATTTGGACTTATTGACAAAATTAAAGGTAAGAACAAAAAACAAGAGACAAAGGTAGAAGAATAATGAAAAAAACATTGTAGAAAATTTCTTGGGTTTGTGCGAGAAACAAGCTGAACAAATTACATATATTACTAACATAAATATAGCAGTTACGGAATTTTTAAGAGGTTTAAGAGATAGTTGCAAAGAAGCCGATGAAATTATAATGACAATAAAAAATACAACTATACGAAAAAGAAAAAATGGTTTGTACGAACTTCGCTACTATAGTAACGGTAAGCAAACCAGTTTATATGCAAGAACACAAAGCGCGCTTAGGGCAAAATATAATAAGCGCAAAAAGCCACAAGTGGTGCAAACCTTAGACACAATTAAACTGTGTGATTGGTACCAATTGTGGCTTAAAAAATACAAAACGCCTATTTTAAAGCCGAAAAGTTTAAAACTTATAACTAATAGCTTTAATAAGTATATATTGCCCCAAATTGGCAATATCGCATTAAATAGGCTTACGGAAGATGTGATACAAAATCTTCTAAATGGTATTATTGGTAAAGAACGTACAAAAACTTTGGTGTACATACATCTAAACGATTGTTTAAGCAAAGCGGTGCCGGAGCATATTGCTAATAACCCAATGCAAAAAATCGTGATTAAAAAATATAATGGTGAAAAAGGAAAAGCACTAACACGCGCGCAACAAAACCAACTAACAAATTATTTGGATAAAAGCAACAATAAATACAAAAACCTTTTCTACTTTTACTTAAACACTGGCGCGCGACTAAATGAGGCACTTAATTTAAAGCTGTCTGATGTAGATTACGACAACAAGACCATACATATAAACGGAACCAAAACAAAAAGTGCCAACCGAACAATACCGGTAAATGATAATGTATTAAACCTCATAGACAAAAAAGAAATTCCTTTTGATTTTAACGAGCGTCAAGTTCAAAAGGAATTTAAAATGATATGCCAAGAATTGGGCTTTGAAAAAATAACAATTCACTCACTAAGACACACCTTCGTAACAAGATGCATTGAAAAAGGAATAAAATTAACCACCATACAAAAATGGGTAGGGCACAGCTCAATTAAGATAACAAGCGATATCTACGGTGATATTCAATCAGAGTTTGAGCGTGAAGAACTTGCTAAACTTGACTAACTTATAGCGTACCCTTATTTATACCCTTAATCGTACCCTTAAAATTGCACAAAATAGGGCTAAAAAGGCGTTTTTTGCCATTTGGAATAAACTACCCCAAAATAACAAAAACGCAAGGAATTTCCTTGCGTTTTATGGTGGAGAGTGTAGGGCTCGAACCTACGACCGCCTGCTTGTAAGGCAGATGCTCTCCCAGCTGAGCTAACCCTCCAAAAGGGGTTTGGGATATCTCCCAAAATACTATAATAGTTTATACCACTTTTGTGCTTTTGTCAATAGAAATTTTTGGGTTTTTGAAAAAATTTTAATTTTATGCACCGCTTTAAAGTCTTTGGCTTTTGCGTCAACGGGTTTAGCCAATTTTGGCTAGTGGTCTTATTTGCAGTGCAGGGTGGGGCAAAGACGCTTTGCGCAGTGACAAAGCCGCAGGGCGTCACGCACCTTAACCAATAGTTTAAGCGCAAGTTTGTTTGGCACAAGCAAGTTTTGCAAACTTGTGCCCGTTTTTGCTTGGATCCGCGAGTAAAATAAAAAGACTTGGAAGGTTCCAAATCTTTTTGGTTGTAGTTAAAAAGGAAATACATTAAGTTATTTTGCAACTTTGGTTCCGCATTCTGGGCAGAATTTAGCACGGCTAGAAACTTTTGCGCCGCATTCTGGGCAAAACTTTTCTTCATCAAATTTTGCGCCGCATTCTGAGCAGAATTTTGCGCGAGGTTTGTTTTGAGCCTTGCATTTTGGGCATTCTTTGGTTGCAGTTTGAGTGGTCTCGGTTTTTGCGGTTGCAGTTTTTGGTGCCATAGCATCTCTAACCATTTCACCAAGTGCCATACCGGTGCCAATTTGTGTACCAATGCCAGCAACGCCCGGATTTTTAGCGGCATCGCGAATGGCTTCGGCCGACTGGAATTTTACGTAGTCGTCCATTTTGTCGCCAAGCACGCCCATAGATGAGCGTTTGTCGATGGCTTTTTCTACTTCTTCTGGGAACGAAACGTTTTCAATAATGCAGTTTGTTAGGCCAAGACCAAGTTTTTCAAACATTTCTTTAAGATTATTCTTTACAACGTCATTAAATTCAAGTAGGTTGCAGGCAAGGTCAAGAGCCGAGATTTTGCTTTCGGCAATGGTGTCGCTGATGCCGGCAATTACCATACTTTTTAGTTGACCAACAATAGATTCGGTAGAAAATTCACTATTTGTGCCAAATACTTCTTTCATAAAAGTGCCGGCGTCGGTAACTTTAAACGAAAAAGTACCATAAGCGCGCAAGCGAATTGGGCCAAACTCTTTATCTCGCATGGTAATAGGGTTGGTTGTGCCCCATTTTTGGTTGGTAAATTGTTTGGTGTTTACAAAGTATACATCGGCAAAGAAAGGCGATTTAAAGCCGTAAGGCAAGCCCAAAAGGCTAGACAAAATTGGTAAGTTTTGAGTGTGCAAACTGTACATACCAGGGGTAAATACGTCGGCAATTTTACCTTTGTTTACAAAAACGGCAACTTGTGATTCACGTACGGTTAATTTTGAACCATAAAAGAGTTTTCTGCCGTCCATAGGGAATTTGTACACCATGGTGTTTGAGGTGGTGTCTTGCCATTCCACAATTTTTAAAGTTAAGTTTTTGGATAATAGTCCCATAATTTTTCTCCTAAAAAAGTTATCTTAAAATGATGTTTGCCGAAACCGAAGTAATTTCTTCATCTTCCGCCAAAACAATTTCTTGCCCGTGATGATATTCCTTAACATACACACCAATGCGGACATTAAAGGTGTCTTCGCCTTCGTGCGTGCCCAATATGGTGTATTTGCCGGGTTTTAATGGGGTCTTTTTGTCAACAATGTAACAAACATTTTGTTTTAAAAGCAAATCGTTTTTGCCAAACGAGATGTTCATATCGCCAAGTTTGTCCACAATGGTCATATCTAGCGAGTATCTAACGCCGTGGCGTTGTTTAACGCCTTCAACCTCGCGGGTTTGCTCCTCGGCGCGTTGCTTTTTTTGTTTTAACAAAACTACAAGGTTATAAACAAAAATTAGCAAAAATAGGGCACCGACAACAATCAAAACAATGCTTTGTGTTTGCGTTAGTGCCAAAATTAACGAACGTGTGATATTCATAATTTGCTCCAATTGTATTTTATGCAATAATTGTACCAAATTTATAGACCAAAGTAAAATATTTTTTTACATTCTTGCCAAAAATTTAACATTTTATTTGAGTTTGGGGGCGTTTCGTGTTAAACTATAATTGCAGAGCAGGTGAATTATGGAAGAAAAGAATGTAACCAAGGAACGCGCCATAGTAGTTTTACTATTTTTTGTGTCAATTGCAGTGCTTGGCGCGGGAATATATATTTTAGTGCAAGGCATCGAGCAAGCCGAAACGCTATACATGATGCTTGGCGCCGTGCTATGCTTAATTTCGCTTTATGCATTGCCAAGTTATTTAAAAAAATTGCATTTTCAACGTTTGTGCAACAAGGTAGAACGCGCCATCGAGCAAGACGGTATGCGTGAAATAAGGGATATTGCTAAAAAGGCCAAGGCTAATGAAAAATCCGTGCTAAAAGCCTTTAAATACTTAAAGGACAACGGATATTTAAAGGCGTGCTACATAAACTTTGGTAGGGTAACCTTTTACGAAGACGAAATAAAGAGGGAACGAGAATTAAAAGAAACGGCGCGCAAGGTGCGGGACGCCGAATTAAAAGAGCAAAAAGAGCGCAACGAGTTTGAGGCTCAAAAGCTTGCGCAAGAAAAAGAAAACTTTGAAAAGCGCAAAAAAAGCAAGTATCACGCAAAATGCAAAAGTTGTGGCGCAAATGTGGCGCTTGGCGTGGACGAAAATTCTTGTCCATATTGCGGTTCACCAATCGAACGAAAATAGAGTAAAATAAGTATAACTATGCTTTGTTTGCAAAACCTAAAGGTAGGAGAAAAGCAAATGAAGCATAGTTTTTTTGGTTTAAATAAAAAAGAAGTCGAGCGCGAGTTTGAAAAATATGAGGACAAAATTTTGTTGCAACAGCGAGATATTGCCTATCTAAAACAAGACAACGCAAGTTTAACGCGCAAACTTGCCGAACTTTCGACGGAACTCGACCATAGGCAAAACGGCAAACGCCTTAAATAGGTTACAAATTCTTTGACACCACCTTTGCTTTGTGGTATATTTATTTTGCAAGGAAAGGTGAAAAATGAATATCTTATTTGTATGCACTGGCAACACGTGTAGATCGCCCGTAATGAGCGCAATTTTTAACAAACAAGCAAAAAAAATGGGGCTTGGTGGCTTAAAAGCAACCAGTGCCGGTCTTTTTGCGACAGATGGCTTGCCTATGAGTGAAAACTCAAAGGTGGCGCTAAGAGCGCTTGGGGTGCGGGTGCCAAAGCATAAAGCACGCAAACTCACGCGTGAAATTTACAACAAGGCAGATTTGGTAATTTGTGTTACTGATGATCATCGCCGAACCTTGCTAGAAACCTTTCCAAACGATAGAAAAATTCAGTCCATAAAAAGTTTTGTTGGACTAGATGACTTGGACGACCCATACGGGAAAAACGAATCGCACTACTACGCAATGGCACGCAAAGCGGAAGTTGCAGTGGTAAAAATAATTGAAAAACTAAGTGGGGAGCAAAAATGAGAATAGCCATTGGAGCCGACCACGGCGGATACAAATTAAAAACGCGCATAAAAGAAAAACTTGGAGATAAATTTGAGTTTTTAGATTGTGGCGCAACTGAACTAAACGGCGCAGATGACTACACCGTCTTTTCGTTTAGGGTGGCAGAATTGGTTGCATCAAAGCAAGCAGATTTTGGCGTGCTTATTTGCCGTACGGGGGTAGGCGCGTGTATTGCCATGAACAAAGTGTCTGGCGTTAGGGCTGGGGCGCTCGAACGCGTCAAAGATACCGAACTCGCGCGCAAAAAAAATGATATCAACGCGCTTGCCATCGGCGCCGATTTGGTAAATGAAAAAACTGCAATAAGTATGGTGCTGGCTCTAACAAAAGTTCCGTTTGAAGGGGGCAGGCACGCAAAACGCGTTCAAGATATTGTAGATTACGAAAGGGCACACCATGAAAAAAACAACTAACGTTCAAGCGCCAAAAGGTGGCGTAAGCGAAAAAAACGAAAAACAAATCTTAACAAAAACAATAATTTTAACCGCATTAAAAACGTTGATGCTTGGCGTTTTTGCGCTGGCGTTTGTGCTAGTAAGCATGTCCGCAATTGCTCCAAAACTTGCCATAAAAGTGTATGGCGCACTAGGTGCAAACGATGCGGTATATATTGTTTACGAGCGCGATTACGCGCGCAAACGAACCAACGAAAGTTTGTATAATGTTTTGCAACAATCTATTTCGCGTAAAAATTATCCAAAAGTAGAAAAATACGCCAAACTTATGATTTCGGGTGACGATTTTAAAAAATTTGCCAGCAAAGTGGACGAAGCCAGCAAAAAGGCGCTAGCCGAAAAATATAGCATATATAGCGATAGTTACGAAGTGTATGTGCGCAACAATTTGCTAATTGCGCTATACCAAAATGGCAAAAACGACGAAGCCAAAATGATGGCAATAAACAGCGTGTACCAAAACGCCGAAGAACTTTATGTGTATGTTCAAATTGTGCTTGAAGACAAAAAACTTACCGATTTGCAACGCCAAACTGAACTAAGAACTTTGCATACTCGCTATGGAATAAAGGACGAACTAGCCCGCAGACTTGCGCAAATTGATCCAGAGATAGACACTGACCCAAGCCAAAAAATTGCGGCATTAACCCAAAAGTTAAAAATTGTGGAATTGCAGTATGTTTTGGCAGATGCCTCAGGCGACGAAACGGTAAAAGCCGAAGCAGCGGCCGGACGCAAAAAAATAGAAAATGAATTAACCACCGTGCTTGGAGAACTATAATGAAAGAAGCACTAAAAGACCTAATAGTAAATGTGCTTGGCGATAACGTATGGCTAGCCATAATAATTATGGCAATGGTACCAGTGCTAGAACTGCGTTATGCATTGCCATATTCTCTAAACCGTGCCGTGTGGGGCACCCGCACGCTAAAATGGTGGCAGGGATATTTGTGTGCCGTAATTGGTTCAACCATTCCGGCACTAATAATTATTCCGCTTTTGCTTCCATTTTTTGGTTGGCTAAAAAAGACTAAAGTCTTCCGCAAATTTGCCGAGTTTTTGGATAACCATTTTTCAGCAAAGTCCAAGAATTTGGAGCAAAAAGTACTTTCGGCGGAAGAACTTTCAAAAAAAGAACGCACCAAATTTTGGGGCGTGGTGCTGTTTGTTGCTGTGCCATTGCCACTAACCGGCGCATGGACGGGTTCAGCGGTGGCGGCTTATTTAAAAATGAATACCTTTAAAGGGGTGCTAGCCGTTATGCTCGGCAATATGATATCTGGCGCCATAATGCTACTGCTTTCGTTGGCATTTGGTGACCACATAAATTATATCTTAGACGGCTTTTTAGTGCTTGCTGTTGTAGTAATTGTAGCCAGCCTAATTTACGCCTTTATTAAGGCCAAAAAAGCAAAAAAAACGTCCATTCAAATGGACGCGCAAGACACTTCGGTTGAAAAGTAAAAAATTTTTAAGTTAAAAGTCACAAGCAAAATTTGTGACTTTTATTTTAACTATTTAAGCGATAAATAGAATAAGTAAAAAACGACCCCCCAAGACTTGGTCTTTGGGGGTAATGGTTGCGCCGCCGAAAAAGATATCAAAATGATAGTGCAAAATATCCGGCTTGCGCCGTCACGCATGATTATTTTCCTTATCACTTATTTACTATTACTTATTACTTACAAAAACCTTCCCGGAGCGGTTTAGTGAAGAGTAAAGAGTGAAAAAATAAAACCTTCCCGGACTTCGTCCAAGAAGGTTTTTGGTTGCGGGGGCAGGATTTGAACCTACGACCTTTGGGTTATGAGCCCAACGAGCTTCCGGACTGCTCTACCCCGCGATGTTTACAAAAGCCATTGTATCACTTATGGGGCGGGCTGTCAAGGCATAAATGATATTTTTACGCAAAAACTATAAAAATTTTGTCAAAAAAAAACTTACTCAGCAAATTGCTGGGTAAGCCTTTTTTATAAAAATTGTTTTACGCGTTAACTACTTTGGTAAACAAACCGTTTGTGTAGGCTGGAGCAATGGTTAAGGTTGCTTCATTGCCGTTGTATTTGTAGTAACCAATTTTGTGTGCATTTGCAGTGTCTGCAACAACAAATTCGCCACCCGAGATGGTTACAGTTGGGTTCCCACCAGGATAACCACAAGCGTCAATAACAATGGCATCACCAGTAGAGTTGCAGCCGTTGCCGTAATATTTATAGTCAGCGTAGGTTTCTTTGGTTGCTTCCAGTTTGCCACCCGAAATGGTCACATTGCCACATTTAATATAAACTGCGGTTGCGCCTTTGATGGTTCCGCCCATAATGTTTAGGGCGCCGGAATTTGGCATATAAATGCCGCTTTCGGTTTTGCTTTCAACCAAAGCGCCTTCAAATATGTTAAGGGTAATATTACCTTCTCCAGCCGTACCATTGCCCGACAAAGCAGATTGTGTGTCCGAAATTAAGGTGCCATAAACATTAACAGTAGTGCCATGAGTTGCAACAACTGCATCTAGGCTAGAATGAATTTCTGCGCCAGCATAAATGTTGATGGTTGCGTTAATTGCGTCGTCGCCGATATAGGTGGTTACGCCATAAGCGCTAGAACCGTCTTTGCAAGAAAGTTTGCCATAAAAGTTTAGGGTAGTTCCTTCAATAACGCCAATACCAAATGTGGAAGTGCTATCCAAAACAAGGTTCATATCTTGAGCAATGGTCAAAATTGCTTGTTTTTGCAAAGCAATAAGCCAAGAACTGTTGCGATAGGTACCATTTTTTAACAAAACGTTAATCTTTTTGGTTGCAGTGCCAACTCTCAAACCTTTGCTGCCGGTTGGGTTAGTTTGATTTAAATACAATTCATAACCGCCAAAGTCAATGGTAATGTTTTTGTTTAGGGTAATTCCATCGGCTAGTTCCAAATTTTTAAGCAAGGTTACGGTAGAGCCTTCTGGTGCTTCGTTAATTGCAGTAACAAAACTTTCGTAGGCTTTTTTGGTGCCGTTGGTTTCAACAATGGCAGTTCTGTTTGCTTCAATGTTTCCGCATACCGAGCAAATGCCGTCCACGTAGGTGTGGTTTCCGGTTGCTGGGATGGTTTCGGTTTCCATAACATATTTGCAAACTTCACATTCTTTATGACGGCTACCGGCAGTTCCACAAGTTGCAGCGGTGTCTACTTTCCAATCGCTGGCGATGTGAGCGCCTTTGCTTTCCACTTCGTCACAGTCTTCGCCGGTGCAGGCATGCCAGTGTTCGGTGGAAGAGGTCGACCATTCTTGGCTAAAAGTATGTTCATGTCCGCAAGCGGTCAAAAGCAAGCAAGGCAAGCACAAACACAAAGCGCAAAGCACGGTCAAGATTGATTTTTTAGTTTTCATAATTTCTCCTTTAAAGTTTATTATTTTCTATTATATGAATAAAAAAATAAAAAGCAACCAAATGAGGCGGAGCAAAGCAATCTTTTTGCAATAAAAAAACAAAATAAGTCCGCTATTTACCAACTTATTTTGTTACAAAAAAAACTATTTATACCAAAACTATTTTATTCCCATGGTATGCCGTTGTTTAATTTTTTGTGGTGAGATAGTTTGGAGGGCTTTTGCTCAACGCTCTTGCGCTTGGCATTGCCATTTGCCTTTTTGGTAGTGGGCAATTTAGCATTGTTTTCCACAGTTGACTGTGGCTTTTGAGCAGTACCAGCAGGTTTTGTTTGTGGCAATAGTGCGGTTTGCTTGCTGGCACTCACTGGAACCTCGCTACTTTTTGCATAAGTTTTTTGCAATTTGTCTTTGTTGTCGATGCTTGCGGCTTTGGCCTTGGCGGTGACAGGTTTAATTTTAATTGGGCTAAAATCTTGCGCGAGTTCGGGTGGGATAGGGTCGCACAAATGCTCATACCATTTGGTGTGTTGCATGGTGGCGTTGTATTCGGTGTCGTCCACTAGTTCATAGCCCGCATAGGTGGTGGAGAACATTCGCGCCTTTAACTGATTTACGTCATAACGCAAAATGTGAATAACGTCACTTTTAATTTGTCTTAGCACGCCCGATTGTGCCATGCTGTAGCAGCCGGTTGGCGAGTAGATAATATGATCCAAAATATCTATATCATTCAAAACGCAACTATGGAACAACTTGTGCGTTAACACCAAGTCTTCGTCGCTAGGTTCGGCGGAGGCTTTTGGGTGATTGTGCGCGAGCAAGATGCGGGTGGCTTGATGTTTTAAAATATAGTCCGTTACTTGGCGGATAGGAACTTCTACCTTGTTGTAGTCGCCCGTGCTAATGCGTTTGGTATGAAAAACATTGTTCTGCGCGTCCAGACAAATTATGTAAAATTCTTCGTGGTCTAGGCTGGCAAACAAGCGTGAAACATAGTTGTAAGCAATTATGTTGCTGGTTAGTCCGGCTTTTATTTCAGCCTTTTGTCTTGCGTAATATTGGAGCACAGCAGGAATAAGTTTTAAAAGGGTGGCGGCATGTTCGCCAATGTCTTTGTTTTCTATTAAACTGTCGTAACTTGCGTCTAAAACATTATAAAGTTTGCCATAATGACTTAATAGTCGATGCGCAATTGGGTTGGTGTCGGCTTGAGGTATGGCGTAGTAGAGCAAAAGTTCCAATACTTCGTGTTCGGCAAAAGTGTCGAGCCCGTGTTCAATAAATTTGGCTTTTACGCGCAATCGGTGATTTTTATGCACGTTTTCGCTGTCTTTTTCGTTAGGTGTATGCATTTTTTTCTCCATTTGGCTTTACTTAACTTATAATTTTAGCAAAAACAAATAAATTGTGCAACAAAAAATGTAGACATTGTAGAGCCAGTGTGAGATAATTTTATACAAAGGGAGAAAAATAATGAAACAAACAGCACTAATAACCGGCGCAACAGGTGGGCTAGGTCTTGCCTATACCAACGAATGCGCAAAAAGAGGATACAATTTGGTCTTGTCGGCCACCAAGCAAGAAAGGTTAGACGCGTTAAAAGAAAAACTAGCAGTCGAATATCCAGAGATAGAAATTTTTACCAAAGCGGCAGATTTAACAAAAAAGGAATCACGCGATGAACTATTTAAGTTTATTGACGACAACAAAATAGAGTTAAACATTTTAATAAACAATGCAGGCTTTTTGTTTGAGGGCAGTTTTTGTGGCACCCCGCGCGAAGAGGTGCTTAGTGGCGTTAATGTAAATGTGGTGGGTACCACCGACATAACCTACAACTTTTTGGCGCGTAGAAATACCGAAAAGCAAAGTTACATAATTTTTGTATCAAGTATGGCGGGCTTTTATCCAATGCCACAAATGGCAACTTATGCTGCCACCAAGGCATATTTAACAAGTTTGGCGCAAGCCTTGCGCGAAGAACTAAAAGGCAAAAATTGCTATATAACAGCCGTCTGCCCAGGTAGCCTTGCCACCACCGATGCTATGAAGGCGTCAATAAAATCACAAGGATTTTCGGGCAAACTATCTCTTCAAGACACCAAAAAAGTTGCGCGTGTTTCGCTAAACAAAGTTCACAAAAATAAGGCCATTTACATTCCGGGTGGCTTTAACCACTTTATGCATTTTGGTTCGGTGGTAATAAACCATCGTTTGCTCGCAAAATTTATTAAAAAACGTTGGACAAAATGCGAGAAAAAACGCGGAACTTATAGATAAAATAGTAATTAAATAATAACAAAACATTAAAAGTTTATTGACAAAACCTTAAAAAAGACTACAATATAATTAAGAGGTAAAAATGGATAGAAAACGAAATATAACAGTGTGCGTATCTTGGCCATACGCCAACAACAATTTACATATAGGCTACATAGCGTCTTCGCTTTCGGGCGACATTTTGGCGCGCTATCACCGCGCTCTCGGTGACAATGTTGCCATGATTTCCGGCACCGATAGCCACGGCACCAAGCCTTCAATCAAGGCTCGCCAACAAGGTTGCACTCCAAAAGATATTGTAGACAAATACGATGCCAATTTTAGAGAAGCATTAAAAAAGTTTGAATTTTCTTTTGATGATTTTGGCATTACTTATGATGAATTTCATAAAAACGAGGCCAAAAAGATTTTTAAAAAATTATACGACAACGGTTATTTGTATGAAAAAGTAAACAGCCGCCCATTTTGTCCACATTGTAACAAGTTTGTAAACGACACCGAGATAGAAATTGTCTGTCCGGTTTGTGGTCGTACCACCAAGGCCGACAACTGCGACTGCGGTTATGTTCCAAATGAGGCCGATTTAGTGGGGGCAAAGTGTTTGGTATGCGGAACAAAAACCGAGCAACGCGAAAACAAGGTGCTGGTATTTAAACTTACCGCCTTTAAGGACTTTTTGCAAAAACATCTAGACGACAACAAAAAATATTGGCGCGCCAACTCCATAAACGAAACTCAAAAGTATTTGGACGACTTGCGCGACCGTGACTTTTCACGCGACTTAGATTGGGGCGTAGAAATTCCATTGCCGGGCTACGAGGGCAAAGTGGTTTGGGTATGGTGGGAAGCCTTGCTTGGCTACATCACCGGTACCATGAAGTACTGCGCGCGCACCGGACAAAAATTTGAAGATTATTGGAAAACTACTTCGGCAACCGACAAGCGCATTTATCTTTGTCATGCCAAAGACAATATTGTGTTCCACTCTATGTTTTTGCCGGCGATGCTAAAAGGCTTAAACGACAATTGGTTTATTCCTGACCGTATGGTATCAGCCGAATATTTGCTAATAAACGACCAAAAAATTAGCAAATCAAACACCAAAGAAAATGTAGAAGCGTTGTGGTGGGCAAATGAATACAACACCGACACGCTGAGATTTTATTTTTGCGTAAACGGGCCAGAAAAAAAGGATATAAACTTTACCAGCGACCTATACAAAGTTTGTCACAACGAAATTGTTAACAAACTGGGAAATTTGGTTAACCGTACCCTAAAATACAAGGGTCTAGAAGAATTGCCACAAGCCGAAGTGGACGCCGAAATTTTGAAAAAAATTAAAGAAGCATACACCCAAATTGGCACCGAAATAGAAAATACTGAGTTTAAAAAAGCAGGAAGTTTACTTTTAGATTTGGTAATGGAAGGCAATAAATATTTTGACGAACAAAAACCTTGGGTTCAACTAAAAGAAGACAAAGCAGGGTTTGACAAGACCATAGCCACTTGCGCACTTTTAATTGCCAACCTTGGCAATTTGGCTGAACCATTTATGCCAACTACTGCGCGCACCATACGTGAGTTGTTTGGCACCGGAAAAGCAGAATGGAAGCCAATTACTACTTATGGCAAGGTAGATTTAAGCAAAGTAACAATGCTATTTACTCGCATATAGGTGGCAGGAATGAAAAACACTATAGCACGAGAAATTTTAGATTTAAAAATTGGTTTTGATTTTTTGCTAGAAGCAGGTACGGGCGAAAATTTTGAACTAAAACACAAAATTTTGTATCTTATTTCTAAAAACGGCAAAACACCGCCAAAAATTTTGATAGATATTTTGGGCGTAAACAAAAGCAATTTGGCAATTTGTTGCAACGCGCTAGTTAAAGATGGGCTTATTTCTAAAAATAGGGAACTATTAAACAAGCGCGAAATTTATTACTACATAACTACCAAAGGTGAAAATTTGTTAAACGACAAACTAAAAAATGTAGAAAATTCTTTAAATAGACTAAAAAACAAAGACAAAATAATAAAGTCGGCAAGAAATTTATCCAAACTTATCGACTAAGGAGCAATATGTTAAAATTATACAACGCATTAACAAACAGCATAACCGATTTTGTGCCCGCGGGCAAAGTGGCAACCATGTATTATTGTGGGCCAACCGTATATAGCACTCAACACATCGGCAATATGCGTGCCTTTTTTGTGATGGACACCATTCGTCGTGCCATTATGTACAACGGCATACCGGTAGAAAGCGTTATGAATATTACTGATGTTGGGCACCTAACTAGTGATGCCGACACGGGTGACGACAAAATGTTGGTGGCAAGCCAGCGCGAACATCGCACCCCAACCGAAATAGCAAACTATTACACAAACATTTGCTTGAATGATATGAAAGAACTAAACATTTTAACGCCAACTCATATCGAAAAAGCAACCAACGTCATTCCGGAAATTATAGATTTTGTCCAAACCCTTATAAAAAATGGCTACGCCTACGAAACGCCAAAAGGTATTTATTATGATGTTAGCAAATTTGCCGATTATGGCAAACTTTCGGGCGTAAAACTCGAAGACAAATTGGCGGGTGCACGTATAGAGGTGGACGAAGACAAGCGTCATCCTGCCGACTTTGCTTTGTGGGTAAAGGCGCCAGAAAATCATATAATGAAGTGGGAAAGCCCTTGGGGACTTGGTTATCCGGGTTGGCACATTGAGTGCTCGGCAATTTGCTACAAGTTTTTTGGCGATAGCGTAGATTTGCATGGCGGCGGTATTGAGCATAAAACAATTCACCACGAAAACGAAATAGCGCAAAACTACGGTAGGGCAGGCAAAGAAGTGGTACATCGTTGGTTGCATCACGAGCACCTTATGGTAGACGGCGGCAAGATGAGCAAAAGCCTTGGCAACGTGTGGAATTTGCAGACCTTAAAACAAAAAGGTTTTCGTCCGCTAGACCTAAGATATTTTTTCTTAAACGCGCACTATGCAAAACAACAAAACTTTACATTAAATGAACTTGCAAGTAGCAACACCGCGCTAACCAAACTTTACAAACAAACCTTGCTTAACAAAAATGGTACCGACGAAGTGGCTGATGAGGTTATTGCAGATTTTGACAACCGTTTTTTGTCGGCCATAAACGACAACTTAAATTGTCCACAAGCATTAGGCATCGTTTGGGAACTGGTAAAACTTCCACAAAAGAGCCCAAAAATTTATAAATTGTTACTAAAATTTGATGAAGTTTTGGGGCTAGATTTGCAAAACGCTGAAAAGCATTTGGCAGAAGATACTTTGGAATTAGGCAGTGACATAAAAGAACTTGCCGAAAAGCGTTGGCAAGCCAAAAAAGACAAAAATTTTGCCTTGGCGGATAGCCTGCGCGACGAACTAGCGCAAAAGGGTTACAAAATTTTGGATAGCAAAGACGGCTACAAAATTGAAAAATTGTAAAATAAAAACAAAAAAATAAAACAAAATAATAGCATACTAGTTTTGGCTAGTGTGCTATTTTTGTTTGACACAAAAATTTTAATTAGTTATAATATACTCAAAAAGGAGTAGCAATGGCAAAATCTAAGGTTCATTACACCGCTTCACAAACAAAAGCGCGCAAAAGATTGTCCAAACGGCTGGTTTATTCGCTCTTGGCTGTGGTTTGTTCGTTTGCTCTTCTTGCCGTGGGCGTTTATGCAACATCAACTAACTATACCGTTGCCATCGAAAATAACATAAAAGTAAAAATTGCCATTGTTCAAGGCTCGCTGTCGGCGCGTCGTACCGGCGGGGTGTATGGCGAAAATACCATAGCGTCTTTTAAAAAGGGTGAAGAGGCAGCAGATTTTTCCGGCACTATTTATACAACCGAAGTGGGCGAACATACCACCAGTGTGGACGGCGCCAATATGAAGGTTAATGCCGTGCTAGAAGGTACCACATTAAATGTGGACAACTTGCACCCACAAATTTGCTACTACTTTACTTTTACGCGAGATGCAGACGCCGAAAGTGAAACCCGCGCGCAATTAACCTATAGCGATGTGCCACAAGGCTTGACCGCTACTTATGAATACTATTTAGGCGCAAGGGGCGAAAGCGTAAGTTTTGACAGCGAAAACAAAACTCCTGGCGTACAAACGCTAGCAAGTGCACAAAGCGTAACCACCACTTCTGACAAACCGATTATATACTTTAAAATGACCTTAACATTAGACGAAGACCTAGTGCAAACCAATAAAATTAGCAAAATTTCTGGCGATTGGGCATTTACGCTAGAATTTATGGTAGCGTAAACAAAGGGGGAAATATGGCTCAAATAAAATATGCAGGCAATCTTGCTTCGGGCACCTTTGAATTGGTGGAAGAAGACAAAAAATCACCAAACGAACCAAAAAAACAAAAACCAGATACTGACAAACCAAAACTGATTTTGTCCAAAGAAGATTTAGAACTATTGCAAGTTTTAGAAGAATACAAATAACAAACCGCACCCATAATTCTGGGTGCGGTAATTTTTTATTCCAACTACTCAATCACGCGGTTAACGGCGTCGTGCCAACCGGCAACTAGTTTGGTAACTTCACGGGTGGATAGGGTAGGCTTAAAGCTCTCGGCTTTTTGTGTTAGTTCGGCAAGGTCGTCCAAACTTTGGTAAGCGCCCGTGCCAAGACCGGTCAAAAATATGGCGCCAAGCGCGGTGCCTTCGTGACTTCCGGCGCGCGTAACCGGGGCACCAATCAAACTGGCTTCAAATTTTAGCATATAATCATTTTTGCTAACGCCACCGTCCACCGATAGCCCTTTTATTTTTATGTTTGCAGTTTTTAGTTCCGCCAGAATATCATAGACGGAATAAGCAAATGATTCTAGCCCCGCACGCAAAATATCCTTGCGGGTGGTATTTAAGGTCATGCCCAAAATTGCACCCCTTGCATTTGGTGCCCAATAAGGCGCACCAAGTCCGGTAAAGGCTGGCACCAAATATAGTTCGCTACTAGCATCGTGGGAAAGTTCAAAACTATCCAGTTCGGCAAGCGAATTAAACAAATTTAGGTTGTTTTTAAATAGTTCAATGGTGCTACCAACATTAAACACGCTACCTTCTAGGGCGTAGGTTGGTTTGCCGTTTAGATGCCACGCCACGGTAGAAAGCAGTTTGCTATTTGGGGTGGGGAGTTTGTTTCCCTGATTTACCAAAACAAAGGCGCCGGTGCCATAAGTGCATTTTGCTTCGCCCGCACGGTAGCAGCCTTGACCAAACAGCGAAGATTGCTGATCGCCGATGCTGGCAACAATAGGAAAGTTTTGCCCAAGTATGGTGGTAGTGCCAAAATTTGAGATGTTATCTCGCACTTCTGCCAGAGCCGACTGTGGAATACCAAAGAATTTTAGCAAAGTTGGGTCATAGCATAAAGGCGCAGATAGGTCACAAAGCATGGTTCGGCTGGCGTTGGTGGCGTCAGTGGCAAACACTTCGCCCTTTGTTAGTTTATAAATTAAAAAAGCGTCCACGGTGCCAAGCGCAAGTTCGCCTTTTTTGGCAAGAGCCAAAACTTCTTTGTTGTGGTCTAGTAGCCAGCGCATTTTGGTGGCACTAAAATAGGCGTCCAAAACCAGTCCGGTTTTTTGTTTTAACCAAGACTTGTCTTTTTCGCTTATTTTGTTGCAGTAGTCAGCGGTGCGTCTACACTGCCAAACAATGGCGGGCGCCAGTACCTTGCCCGTTTTTTTGTTCCATGCAATGGTGGTTTCGCGTTGGTTGGTTATGCCAATTCCGTAGGTGTTGGCGCTGGTAAGTTTGTTTCTTTTAACAATCTTTTCAAGAGAGTTAAAAGTTTTGTTAAAAATCTCTTCCGCGTCTTGTTCCACCCATCCATTAAAGGGGTAGTCGCAAGCAAGTTTGGCTTGCTCTATGTCCACAATTTCATTTTTTTTGGCGTCAAACAGCAAAATGCGTTCGCTGGTGGTGCCTTCGTCTATTGCCAAAATATATCTTTTCATAACTTTGTTCTCCTAAAAATATTGTACCAAAAAAATTTTGTTTAATCAAATAATAAGCGGGGCAAAATAAGTTTGACAACAAAAAAAATATATACTAAACTTAAATCAAGGAGATTATATGAAATACGATATTACCGTTATTGGCGGTGGCGTGGTAGGCACCGCAATATTTAATAAACTCGTGCGCCTTGGCAAAAAAGTCTGCTTAATTGAAAAACAAAACGATGTTGGTTTTGGTTCTAGCAAAGCAAACAGCGCACTTATTCACGCCGGTTTTGACTGCAAACCAAACACCCTAAAAGCCAAACTTAATGTGCGCGGGAATGCAATGTGGAAAGATTTGGCTGCCCGACTTGGCGTGCCTTTTGTTCAGCGCGGACATTTGGTAGTGGGCGAAGACCGCCAAAAACTGGTGGAACTTTTGGAACGTGGCAAGCAAAACGGCGTGCCAAAACTCAAAATTATTGAAGCTGACGCGCTTTGCAAAATGGAGCCAAACTTAAAGCAAAAAAATGTATGTGCTCTTTTTGCTGGCACGGGCGGGGAAGTTAGTTCTTACGATTTGCCAATTGCCCTTGCCGAAGAAGCTATAATAAATGGCGGAACGGTGCTACTAGAATTTGACACCAAAAAAATCATCAAAAAAGCGGGCAAGTTTGAAATTGTGGCACAAGATGGCAGAAAGGTTGAAAGCACCTATGTTGTAAATTCTTGCGGGGCGGGCTACAACGACATAGCGCGCTTGCTTGGCGCCGAAACTTACGACATAAAGTTTAGGCGAGGCGAATATTACCTTTTGGACAAAAAGGTGGCGGGCTATGTAAATCATACCATTTTCCCTCTTCCAACCAAAGATAGCAAAGGTATTTTGGTAACCGAAACGGTGCATGGCAACCTTATGGTGGGGCCAACCAGTATACCATCTGGCGAGGAGCCTATCACCAGCACGCTTGGGCTTGCAGAAATTAAAACGCAGACCGAAGAAATGTACAACGGTTTGCCGTTTAATCAAACCATTAGAGTGTTTTCGGGCGTGAGAAATATTGTCGGTGAAGACTTTGTTATAGAAAAAAGTGCAAAAGTGCCAAATGTAATAAATTTGGCGGGTATTTGTTCGCCGGGACTAACTTCGGCGCCGGCAATAGCCGAAATGGTAGCCACCCTTTTGGGGCTGGACCCTCAGGCGGAAGTAAAAGGTTTAAAGCGTCGAAAAGGCTATACCAATTTGAGCGCTATGAGCAATGCCGAGCGTGCAGAGTTTGTACAAAAGCACCCATCGTATGGCAAAATTGTGTGCAGGTGTGAGGGTGTTAGTTTGGGGCAGATTACCGAAGCGGTAAATTCACCGTTGCCCGCCCGTTCGGTGGACGGCATCAAGCGTCGCGTCCGTGCAGGTATGGGCAGATGTCAGGGCGGTTTTTGTTTGTTTGGCGTTATGGAAACGCTAGCAAAAAGTGCAAAAACCAACTTTGGTGACCAGTGCAAAGACGGCAAAAATTCTATCATTTGTCACGAAAGCATAAAACCACAAGGGGGAAAGTAAATGACAAACAAAATAAAACGCGACGTAGTAGTTATCGGTGGCGGGCCGGCCGGTATGGCAAGCGCCATAGAAGCGGAAAAAACAGGCGCAAGTACTTTGCTAATTGAACGTGACGCCAAACTTGGCGGGATACTAAATCAGTGCATACATTCGGGCTTTGGTTTGCATTATTTTGGTGAAGAACTTACGGGGCCGGAATACGCAAGACGCTTTGTAGATGCGCTAAAAGCCACCAAAGTGGAAGTTATGCTAAACAGTTATGTGCTGGCGGTTGATAACAAAAAAATTGTTGTTAGTTCGCCGTTGGGTCTAACCGAAGTTTATTACAAGTCTTTGGTGTTGGCAATGGGGTGCAGAGAACGTACCGCTGGCGCCATTTGCCTAACCGGCACTAGACCAAACGGCGTGTGGACGGCGGGGCAGGTGCAAAAAATGGTAAACATTTATGGCAAGTTGCCTTGCAAAAAACCGGTTATTTTGGGTAGTGGGGATATTGGTTTAATTATGGCGCGCAGGCTTACCTTGGAGGGCGCAAAACCACAGATGATTCTGGAAGTTATGCCTCAAACAAGTGGACTAGCGCGAAATATCTTGCAATGCGTAAAAGATTACGACATACCGCTACACCTAAAAACCACGGTAGTGGAAGTGGTTGGTAGTCCAAACGTTACGGGCGTAATTGTGGCCGAAGTTGATGACGCGGGCAAGCCAATTGAAAGCACCAAAAAATTGGTAGAATGTGACGGCCTAGTTTTGTCGGTTGGGCTTATCCCTGAAACCGATATAATAAGCGGAATAAAAATAAACCCCAAAACCAAAGGCGCCATAGTAAACGAATATCGCGAAACAAGTACTCCAAATGTGTTTGCTTGCGGAAACGTTTTGCATGTGCACGACTTGGTGGACTTTGTAACCAAAGAATCTTTGCTTGCGGGCAAATGTGCTGGGCTTAACGCAAAAAACAAACTTAACAAAAGTGCCGCCGCATTTGCCATTGTGGCGGGCGCAGGGGTGCGTTACACCGTGCCAAATAGTTATTTTGCCACCGAAGGCGAAATGGAAATTATGTTTAGGGTTACGCAAAAGTATGTAAAATGCTTTATTGAAGTTTGGTGCGGAAACCAAAAGGTGGCGCAAAAATTTGTAATGAGCGCTAACGCCGGTGAAATGCAAACTATAACAGTAGACAAAAGCAAACTAAATGGTGATATAACAATAAAAATGGGGGTAAACTAATATGAATTTTACTTGCATTATGTGCCCGCTCGGGTGCAGTTTGGTGGCAGACAAAAAGCCAAATGGTGAAATTGTAGTAACCGGCAACAATTGTCCGCGTGGGGCAGAGTTTGCAAAGAGCGAACTAACCATGCCAATGCGCTCGGTGTCGTCGCTAGTCAAAATTGTCGGTGGTGGGGTGGCACAAGTTAAGTTTACCAAACCAATTCCAAAAGCAAAAATTTTTGAGTGCCAAGCGGAACTTGCCAAAATTGAACTAGCAAAAAAACCTCGTTTTCACCAGATTGTGGCAAAAAATATTGCAGGTACGGGTGCGGACGTTATTGTAATTGCCGACTAAAAAAGTTGACAAGCAATAAATTTGTTTTTATACTTAAAATAAGGAGACAAAAATGGCAAAGGAAAGAATTATTGACGACGGCAAGCATGAACTTGCAACAAAGTACGACTTTGACGAATGGTACGCTGAGGCATGGAGCCGTAGGCAAGGCTATTTTTCGACCACTCTTGCAAACAACTTAATTAAGTATTTAAAAGAAGGCAACCGTGACATCAATTCGGCGCTGGACATCTGTTCGGGCTCAGGTGAGTTTATTAGCATTTTAAAAAATGTAGTAAGCGAGTGTATGGGTGTGGACAACGCGCTTGGTTACATAAATTATGTAAAAAACCGCTACCATGATATAACTTTTGAGTACGTAAAACAACTCTATGATTTTAAACTAAAACGCACCTTTGACCTAGTTTCGTGTAACCGTGACGTTGTTAATATGTTTAATAACTTTGATGAATGGCAAAAGTTTTTCAAAACCGTGCACAAACTATTAAACAAAAACGGATATTTTTTGTTTGACTTTTACACTCAAAAAAAACTAAACGGCTGGGAAGAAGTTATTTATGAACAAGCCGAAAACCTAGACTATGTTTCAAAGGTATCAAGACATGAAACAAAAACGGTGCTTAATGAAGTTTATTACATCAAGCAAAGCACCGAATATTACCGCCGTACGGGCGATATTATGGTTGAAGAGGCTTTTCCTACCGACCAAATTTTGGACGCTTTGCAAAAAACTGGCTTTGGTGATATAAAACTATTAAATATTGATTTTTCGCAGATAGCGGAACCTCAAAATGCTGATCGTATTTTTGTTTTGGCGCGCAAAAAATAAACTTAAAAAAGCAACCTAAGTTTAGGTTGCTTTTGCTTTATTCATTTTCGCTAGGGAGCATAGAATTTATGCTGTCTAGTTTTTGTTTTAAGGCTTTTATTTGTCCGCGTTCACTTCCGGCACTTTTTTGTTCTTTGGTGTTTAAATAGTGCTTAATTTGCGGTAGTAGGATTTGCGGACTAGCGAGTTTGCAACTTTCGGAGTAGTCGCCCAAATAAGCGTGGGGCGAAAAGAAAAAGTACAAATAATTGCTTACATTTCGTATGCCGCCAAGGCTGCGCTTGCCTTGTTCTTTTTCGGGATCCAATAGTTCACTTTGCATACCTACCAAAATGCGGTTGGCTAGCCTACGAGTTGGGTAGGAACCATTTTTGTTAAGCGCGTCTTTGTAAAAATAAATTTGTTTTACAAAGTGGTCAGCATCCTCCCAAGATAGTTTGCCGTGTTCGGCGTCCATAATCAAATTAAACATGGTGTAGTCCAAACTCTCAATAAAGTTTGGCGCGCCTTCCGGAAGACTGGTAGATGGCAAAAGTTGGCTGGCCCTAGAATAATCAAACAGGTGCTTTTGCTTTTGTTCGTTTTCGATGTTGGCGACAATTTTTACCGAATATTGTTTTTGCAAAGGGGTTTTTGCACTATAAAAAATATCAAATTTATGGGCAAATATGGTTTTGTCGGCGGTGGCGGTTTCGGTGCTTTTTATTAGTTTTCGCAACGAAAAATCAAGATAAAGGTCATCAATATCATCGCGAAGTGATAAGCAAGATAGTTCGGCATCGGCCAAAACCTTGCGCGTGCAAGAATTTGCAACGCTCGCCGAAATTGTGCCCTTTTTGGCTAAATACAAAATGTTGTAAAGCGTGGACATAATTGACAAACTCATAAGCTTTTCCTCGCTTTTAGTATAAAACATTTTGCGGTTTTGTCAATAGGTAACCTTTGGCAAAATATGACAAATTTCAACTTTTTTCTCTTTTGCGCCTTTCCTAATGGTTTGGTATAATCGGGATATAGGCAAAGGAGAACTATTATGACAATAAACTCAAAATCGTCGGGCGATACTTGCACTTTTTCGTTTGGCGGGGAACTGGACGAGTCGGTGGCAGAATTTGCCCGTCAAAAATTGGACGTAACGCTAGAAGGCGTAAAACCTTATTCGCGCGTGGTCATAGATTTGTCGGGGCTGTCGTTTATGGATAGCACCGGTATTGGCGTGCTTATTGGTAGGTACAAAAAATTTGCGCCCAACGGGCTTAATTTTGTTATAAAAAACCCGACAACAACCATTGATCATATTTTAAAAATGACGGGCATTTACAAAATAATGCCAAAAATATCTTAAAAGGAAACACAAAAAATGGAAAATTATTTTAACTTAAAATTTGAAGCGTCCAGCATCAACGAATGTTTTGCTCGTTCGGTTGTTTCGGCGTTTGTGTTACCGCTTGACCCAAGCGTGGAAGAACTATCCAGTATAAAAACGGCGGTGTCGGAAGCGGTTACTAACGCGGTGGTGCACGCCTACGATGGCAAGGGTGGCGAAATTGAAATGAACGGCACCATTTTGGGCAAAACGCTTACTGTAACCATAGACGACTGTGGAAAAGGCATAGAAGACATAGCAAAAGCGCGTCAAGCCTTTTTTACAACCGGCAAAGAAGGCGAACGCTCAGGTATGGGCTTTACGGTTATGGAAGCCTTTATGGACAAGGTGGAAGTAAGCAACCTAAAACCTCATGGAATTAGAGTTGTTTTAACAAAAAAACTAGGAGGCAGAAGCAAGGAGTAATGGACGAGTTTAAGCTTATTTCTCCCGAAGAAACGCTTAAACTCATAAGCCAAGCCAAGCAAGGCGACGAAGAAGCCAAAACCAAACTTCTTGGTGGAAATTATCCGCTTATTAAAAGCGTGATAAAACGCTTTGCTTACAAAAAAATTGAGTACGATGATTTGTACCAACTTGGTTGTGTTGGCTTTTTAAAAGCGATAACAAATTTTGAGCCCGAGTACGGTGTTAAGTTTTCTACCTATGCTGTGCCTATGATTGCGGGCGAAATAAAGCGATTTATGCGCGATGACGGCGAAATAAAGGTGTCGCGCAGTTTAAAGTCGCTTGCTATAAAAATTAACAAAGAAATTGCCGAACTACAAAAACAAGGCAAAGAATCTCCAACCACTAGCGAACTTGCCGAAAAGTTTGAAGTGACGCCCGACGAAGTGGTGCTTGCAATAGAAAGTACCAAACCACTGGTTAGTATTTATGAAAAAACGGCGGACAAAACCGAAAGCAGCCCAAACCTTATTGACAAACTAACTCAAAGCGAGGCAGTGGACGAAACGCTAGAAAAAATCATGCTAAAAGACCTAATAAAAGCGTTGCCCGAAAAAGAACGAAAAATTATTTTGCTAAGGTATTTTAGGGGGCTGACGCAGACCGAAATTGCGCGCGAGATGCAAGTGTCGCAAGTGCAGATTAGTAGGGTGGAAGCTCGCGTGCTTAAAACGCTAAAAGAAAAAATGCAGTAGGTTAAAAAGTGTTTTACAAAAATTTTTTTATGTGATATTATTATAGTGCAAACCAAGGTGGAAAGATGAAAATATCTAAATCGGAAAAAAACCGACTTAAAAAAAAGTCGGGAATGAGAAGCAAAATTATTTTATCGCTAATTGCTATGGTTTCGGCGGTCGCTGTAATTGCAGTGGGCGCCTACGCTTCGCTTGAAACTTTTTCGGTGGGCATCAAAAACGAAATGAGCATAAATGTTCAAAATGTTAATGGCGTGCTTCTTGCTAGTCGTTCCGGTGGCGTCTTGGCAGAAACTAACGCAAATGGCGAAATTGTTTATTCTTCGTCGTCTTCAACCGCTGCGCCAACCATTACCGATTTGGTTTTGTATGATTACGCTCGCGGTGGCGAAACCGAAGACAAGGATCAATTTGTTTCCACCAAAGTAAATTTGAGCAAAGATTATTCAAGCATAGTTTATTTGTTTGAATATACTCAAAATGCCGACGCAACTTCTGCTACCAATATTTATTTTGATAGTTCGGCAACCACTTCGCTGTCTGGCAAATCGTATGCCGATAGTTTGTCGGTTAGTTATTTGTATTACTATGGCAGCGCTGAGCCAACCGATTGGTCGGCTGCGGGCAAGGTTCTAAAACAAGGTTACATTCAGGTTTCGTCAAGCGAGCCACATATTTTTATTAGACTAGAACTAAAACTCGACACCACTAGCAAAAGCGTGGATATTGGCGACTTTAAGTGGTCGTTTTCCTTAACCTTAACCCCAGTTGCTTAAATTACATTTTGTATCGAAAAACGATAGTCTTCGCTATAATGCATGCAGTAGTCTACTAGGTTGTTTAGTTCAACATAGGCTTCGGTATAGTTGTTTTCTTCGCTATAACTAGTAATTCGGCTTAGTCCAACTTCCACATCTTTTATGCCGGTATGCCAAACAAAAAACTTTAGCACTTTGGTGCGTTTTTGCCATTCGGTATGCAAGTTCTCCATATATTCAATGTTTTCCTGAGTGTCTATTTGCTCAGGATTTTTTTGTATGTTTTCGCGGTAGGTGGCAAGTGATTCTTCCATAAAACCAAATGACCTAATTATGTAACGTGATTCAAAAATGCCTGCCACGCCAATTGCCACCGCAAAGCAGATTATTGCTATTAGTTTTTTTGTCATAATTTTACCATTTCCCTTCGCCGTTATATTCTGTTTGAAAGCTTATTGCGTCACCTTTTTTGGCTTGCATATAGGCAAGTCCGTTTGCGTTTAAGGTAAAAAGCAAAACTTCTTTTATTTTGCTAACTTTTATTTTGGTGATGCACTGATTTACAAATTCTTCGGTTATGCCGGTTAGGGTAAGGTTTTCTTTCATTAGTTTGCCGTCCATAATTATAGATACCGGCAGACTAGCGGGCGTGCTCTCAATTTGCATATCTTCTCGCGTAACGGGTTCAGTTTGGCTCTTTTTTATTACGCAAAGTTTGCCGTTGGTTTCCATTATGGCATAAGCCACTTCGTCAAGGTCAAAAATGTCGTCATTGCGCAAAGCCTCAATTAGGTCGTCTAGGTTCATATTTAGCGCTTTTAGTTCGTTATAATTTATTCCTTTTGGACTAACAATAATGGCAGAACGCCCAGAAATTATGTAACGCGCTAGCATACTCTTTCGGCTTACAGCGCAAATTAGGTAGTGCAAAATAATTATGGCAAAAATTGGCACAATGCCATGCAAAATTGGCACCGAAATTTCACTCATAGGTATGGTGGCAAGGTCGGCAATAATCAAGGTTATTACAAATTCAAACGGTTGCATCTCGCCCACTTGACGTTTACCCATAAATCTTACGGCGAACAAAATAAACAAATACAAAATTATTGATCTTACAAACAAATTTATCATAACCTGAGTATTGCCTGCATGATGGGCTTTTATTCAGCGCGTGAAAAGTTTGTCTTTGGCGCCTTTTTGCTGCGGCGAACTTTGCCAAAAACATAACTTAGGTCAACAAGTTTAAACATAACGCAAAGCGCGCCAAACATCAGCATGGAAATTCCGCCCGCAATAACGCACGAGTACAACGTTTTAAATTTAATAATGAGTAGGTCAAACATCCATTTTGCAAGAGCCGAAGAAGGCACGCAAAAAATTACCATAAGCAAAGTGGCACGATAAAACTTGGCGCTGGTTAGTTTTTTTAGCGCAAACAAATTAAGCAAAGTGCTACAAAGGCTCATTACGCCAAAGCCAACAACAAGCGCATAAATGCCGAGCGGTTTTGTTAAAACGGCAATGGTGACAAGTAGCAAAGCATTGCTAATAAAAAAGAATAGTAAACATTTTCGTTCTTTGCTTAGCGCGTTTAGTACACTGGTTGAAATTTGTGAAAGCCCAAGTGGCAACAACAAAAAACTACCGACGCGAATAAGTGAGCCAGCCAAACTATTGTTGTACAAAACTTCACCAATGCCCGCTCCCACGCCAAAATATAGCGGAACAAAGGCGAGAGATAGTAGGCTTGAAACAATAAAGGCTTGGTCAATTTTTGCATCGTGATAGGTGCTGGTGCTTTGGCTAAGTTCCGGAAGCAGAATAATGGCAATCGAGCCAATTACGGTGCCGGGAACGGTAAGCAAAGGAATAACCATTCCACTTGCGGTGCCAAATAGTGCCAGCGCCTCTTCGTGAGTGTGTCCCGCCAAAGTGAGTAGGGCGGGGATCATTACCGAAATTATCATACTTACCACACTGGTGGATATGCGAGTGGTGGCAATGGGTGCTGATTCTATTAGTAGGTTTTTTATCTCGCTTGGTGAGTTGTAGCATTGCTTTTTGTGCGTGTAGTAATAAACAATACCCACAAGGGTGGAGGCAAGGCAAGCAAGCATGGTGGCAAGCCCCGCAATTTCGGCGCCACTAAATAGTTTTGAACCAAACAAAAATAGCACAAACAAGCACACAAAACGTACCAGTTGTTCAATTAGTTCAATTACCGAAAGCCAAAAGAAAGATTTGTTGCCCCAAAGCGCGCCACGATAAGGCACATAAATGGCGGTGGCAACCAAAGCGGGAAGCAAAAGAACAAGCACATTAAATGATTGCTCTTGCCCCCAAATTGCGGTAAATAATTTTGGGAAACAAATTATTATCAAACATACTGCACCCGCAATCAAAACGGACAAAATAAGCCCCGACGAAATAAGCGAAGGTTCTTTGTGCGGCTCTTTGGCAATTTTGCGCGAAATAACTAGTGGTAGTCCGCTGGTTACTAGCGCACATAGCAAGAAAAAGGCGCTTGACGCCACTTGAAAAATACCAAGTTCGGTTGCACCTATCTCGCGTGATAAATAAATGCGTACCACCAGACCCAAAATGCGAGTGAGTATGCCAAGCAAGGTAACAATTGTTACCGATTTTACTATCTGTTTCATACTTAATTTTATAATAATGGCGCCTAGGGCATAACAAAAAGGTTGCAAAAACAATGTCGAAGGTATTAAAATAAGATAGGAGAAAAAAATATGGTAGAAATAAAAGAAGTAAAATCCAAACGAGATTTTAAAAAGTTTGTAAAATTTCCCGTAACACTTTATAAAGATAGTGTTTTTTATGTTCCACCAATGGAACAAGACGAATTTAATTTGACCAATCCCAAAAAAAATGCTTCGTTTGAAGAGAGTGAAGCTGTTTACTTTTTGGCGTACCGTGATGGCAAAATTGTGGGCAGAATTGCCGGCATAATTTCGCATGCTTACAACGAAAAAAATCACGCAAAACGCGCGCGCTTTTCGAGGTTTGATTTGATAGACGATGCTGAGGTTGCAAAGGCGCTTTTTGATGCCGTGGAAAACTGGGCACGAAGCAAAGGTATGTTGGATATTCATGGGCCACTAGGTTTTAATGATTTAGAGCGCGAAGGTTTGATGGTTTATGGCTTTAATACTATTGGTACTTTTCAGGGTTCTTGCAATGCGGAATATTATCAAAAGCATGTAGAGGCAAACGGATACAAGCCAGACGCAAAATGGGTGGAATGGCGTATTCCTACGCCGGAAAAAGTTCCGGACAAATTGGTGCGGGCAGCCGATGTAATTTCTCGCCGATATGGCTTTTATGAAGGCAAATTTAAAAATAAAAAAGAGATTATTGACGGCTACGGTTACAAGTTTTTTGAACTACTTGACGAATGTTTTGCCCCTCTTTATGGCACCATTCCGTTTAGTAAAAAACTGGTTGACCAAACCATAGGGCTGTTTAATTTGGTAATTGACCCTGATTATGTTTCGATTATTTTTGATAAAGATGGCGAAATGGCAGGTTTTGGCGTGGGCTACCCAAGTTTGGCAAAGGCTATGCAAAAGTGCAAGGGGCGCTTGTTACCTTTTGGCTGGATAGGGCTACTAAAAGCCATACAAAAACCCGAAAGTTTGGAACTTGGCCTAATTGCGGTAAAACCAAAATATCAAAACCATGGCGTTACGGCGCTTATTATCAAAAATATGCTAGATCGCTTTATAAAGCATGGCATAAAATATGCAGACACCGGCTCGCAACTAGAAACCAATGTTGCGGTAATTAACGCACTTGATATGTTTGACCGTGAACTGGTGCGTCGCAAAACTTGCTATCTAAAAAGTTTGAGCCCAGAAGCAGAAAACCAAGCGGCAAAACCCGAAGAAACGGCAAAAATTGATAGCAAAATTTAGTGTACTTTTTTTGCGCCCTATAAAAAGGCAATAACGGGGCGAAAAAATAAAAATTTTAACCAAAAAACGGGATAAATTTTTGTTTTTATTATTGACAAGATTTTTAGGTTATGATACAATACGAAGGCGTGGGATTATGGTCCTGCGCCTCGCATTTTTTTAAGGCTTTAATTAGTGTGTACAAAGCGTTAAAAATTTGGCGGGGAAGAATTCCTCAAAGGGTTGAACGAGAATTCAAAACCAAAAATTAACAGGAGGAGAAACAATGTCTACTGTAAATCAGTTAATAAGACACGGAAGGGAACCTAAAACCGTAAAACCAAAATCACCTATCCTCGAAAAGAACCCACAAAAACGTGGTGTATGTCTTTCGGTTACAACAACCTCTCCAAAAAAGCCTAACTCGGCTCTTCGTAAAATTGCCAGAGTTCGTCTTTCTAACAAAATGGAAGGTACGGTTTATATTCCAGGTATTGGTCACAACTTGCAAGAACACTCAGTAGTGCTTATTCGTGGTGGCCGTGTAAAAGACCTTCCAGGTGTGCGTTATCATATTGTACGTGGCACGCTTGATACTGCGGGTGTTAAAGACCGCAAACAAGCTCGTAGCAAGTACGGCGCAAAAAGACCTAAATAAGGTTTTGCTAGTTTAACCAAATAATAAAGGAGGAAAAAATAATGTCTAGAAGAAATGCAGCAGTAGCACGCGATGTATTGCCAGACCCTATCTACGATTCAAAAATTGTTACCAAACTAATTAACCAACTTATGTATGATGGCAAGCGCGGTGTTGCTCAAAATATTGTTTACGATGCTTTCAAAATTATCGAAAGCAAAATGAATATGGACGCGATGACCGTTTTCAATCAAGCAATTGAAAATGTAAAACCAGTTCTTGAAGTTAAAGCGCGTAGAGTTGGTGGTGGTACTTACCAAGTTCCTATCGAAGTTCGTCCAGCAAGAAGACAAACCCTTGCAATTCGTTGGATCGTAACTGCAGTTAGAAAACGCAACGAAAAAGGCACAAGTGCAAAACTTGCAGCTGAACTTATGGATGCATACAACCAAAGCGGTGGCGCATTCAAAAAGAAAGAAGAAGTATTGCGTATGGCAGAAGCAAACAAAGCATTTGCAAGTTACAGATGGTAAGAATCTTACCGTTTTTGAAATATTTATAGGAGAATTTAAATGGCCAGAGATTATGATTTAAAGATGATTCGTAACATCGGTATTATGGCGCACATCGACGCCGGTAAAACTACCACTACCGAACGAATTTTGTACTACACTGGTAAAACTCACAAAATTGGTGAAGTTCACGAAGGTGCAGCAACCATGGACTGGATGGCACAAGAACAAGAACGTGGTATAACCATTACATCTGCTGCTACCACAACCAAGTGGAAAAACCATAAAATCAACATAATTGATACCCCTGGACACGTAGACTTTACCATCGAAGTAGAACGTAGTTTAAAAGTTCTTGACGGTGCGGTAGAAGTTTTCTGTGCTCGTGGTGGGGTACAATCTCAATCAGAAACCGTTTGGCGTCAAGCCAACAAATACGGTGTTCCTCGTATCGCCTTTGTTAACAAGATGGATAGAGATGGCGCAGACTTTTACAACGTTGTTGCAAAAATGCGTGAACTATTGCATGCAAATGCAGTGCCTATCCAATTGCCAATTGGCAAAGAGGACGAATTTAAGGGTGTTATTGACCTTGTAGAACAACACGCCATTGTTTATAAAGATGACGAAGGCAAACAAATGGAAGTCACTGACATTCCAGCCGAATACAAGGAAGAAGCTGACAAGGCTCGCGCACTTTTAATTGAAAACATCGCCGAAACCGACGATGCACTACTTGAAAAATTCTTTAATGGTGAAGAATTTACTGTTGAAGAAATCAAAAAAGCGCTACGTACAGCAACAATTGCTCTAAAAATTACCCCAGTTTTGTGTGGTTCTGCATACAAAAACAAAGGTATCCAAAAACTATTGGATGCAGTTATTGACTATCTTCCAAGCCCAATTGATATTCCTCACGTTAAAGGTATCAATCCAAAAACCGGCAAAGAAGAAGAGCGTATCACTTCCGATGATGAAGCATTTTCGGGTCTAGCCTTCAAAATTGCTGCTGACCAATACGGCAGATTAACATTCTTTAGAATTTACAGTGGTAAACTAACCGCAGGTTCGTATGTTTACAACTCAACCAAAGACTGCAAAGAACGTATCGGTAGACTTGTACGTATGCACGCAAACACACGTATTGAAGAAACCGAGGTTTATGCAGGTGATATAATTGCTATTGTAGGTTTAAAAGATACCACAACGGGTGATACTCTTTGCGATGAAAAGAAACCTATCATCCTAGAAAAAATGGATTTCCCAGAACCTGTTATTTCGGTTGCTATTGAACCAAAGACCAAAGCCGACCAAGAGAAAATGGCAATGGCTCTTTCAAAACTAGCCGAAGAAGATCCTTCGTTTAGACGTTCAACCAACGAAGAAACAGGACAAACTATTATTTCAGGTATGGGTGAATTGCACCTTGATATTATCGTTGACCGTATGCGTCGTGAATACCACGTTGATTGCAATGTTGGTGCTCCACAAGTTGCATACCGTGAAACCTTGCGTAAAGCAGTTAGGGCAGAAGGCAAGTTTATTCGTCAATCGGGTGGTAAAGGTCAATATGGTCACTGTATCATTGAAATGGAACCAAAAGAACCTGGTACCGGATACGAATTTGTTGATAAAATCGTTGGTGGTGCTATTCCAAAAGAATACATACCTGCAGTTGATAAGGGTATTCAAGAAGCCAAACAAAATGGTATCTTAGCCGGATACGACACTGTTGACTTTAAAGTTACTCTTGTTGATGGTAGTTTCCACGATGTCGACTCTTCGGAAATGGCGTTCAAAATTGCTGGTTCGCTTGCATTTAAAGATGCAATGCAAAAAGGCAATGCAGTATTGCTAGAACCTATGATGAAGGTTGAAATTGAAGTTCCTGATAACTTCCTTGGTGACGTTATGGGCGATATTTCAAAACGTCGTGGTAATATTCAAGGAACCACTCTAAAAAATGGTGTACAACTAATTAGAGCCGAAGTTCCACTAGCCGAAATGTTTGGTTATGCAACCGACCTGCGTTCAAATACCCAAGGTCGTGGCACCTTTACTATGGAACTATCTCATTATGCAGAAGTGCCAAGAAACGTTGCAGAAAAAATTATTGGCGAACGTAAAAAAGACTAGATTTTTAAAAAATGATATGTTATAATATCAAACGTAGTTAAAAAGCAATTTTTAAAAAAGGAGAATAAAAATGGCAAAAGCTAAATATGAAAACAAAAAGCCTCACGTTAACATTGGTACTATTGGCCACGTTGACCACGGCAAAACAACTTTGTCTGCTGCAATCAGCAAAAGACAATCAATGCTTTTCGGCGGTGAAGGTAAAGGTTACGACCAAATCGACAACACCCCAGAAGAAAAAGCAAGAGGTATAACAATTAACACCTCTCACATCGAATACGAAACTGCAAATCGTCACTACGCACACGTAGACTGCCCAGGACACGCTGACTATGTTAAAAACATGATCACTGGTGCCGCTCAAATGGACGGTGCTATCCTAGTAGTTGCTGCATCTGATGGTCCTATGCCTCAAACCAAAGAACACATTCTTTTGGCTCGTCAGGTTGGTGTACCTCGCATTGTAGTATTTATGAACAAATGCGACCAAGTAGACGATGCAGAACTTCTTGACCTAGTTGAAATGGATATTCGTGAACTATTAAACCAATACGGTTTCCCTGGTGACGAGACTCCAATCATCCGTGGTTCAGCTCTTAAAGCTCTTGAAGCTCTTAACGCTGGCAGAGGTGATGACCCTGCAGTTAAAGCTATTGATGAATTGATGGCAGCTGTAGACAGCTTTATCCCAGAACCTGTTCGTGATAAAGATAAACCATTCTTGATGCCTGTAGAAGATGTATTCACCATTACTGGTCGTGGTACTGTTGCTACTGGTAGAGTAGAACGTGGTGTGCTAAAAATCAACGACCCAGTAGAAATCGTTGGTATCCGTGAAACCAAAACTTCGGTTGTTACCGGTATCGAAATGTTCCGTAAACTTCTTGACGAAGCTTTGGCTGGTTTCAACATTGGTGTATTATTGCGTGGTATCCAAAGAACTGATATCGAAAGAGGTCAAGTACTTTGCAAACCTGGTTCAATTACCCCTCACACTGAATTCTCGGGTCAAGTATACGTTTTGACCAAAGAAGAAGGTGGCCGTCATACTCCATTCTTCAACAACTATCGTCCACAATTCTATTTTAGAACTACCGACGTTACTGGTTCTATCGAACTACCAGCAGGTGTTGAAATGGTTATGCCTGGTGATAACGTTACTATGGATGTTAAACTTATCACCCCAATCGCTATCGAAGAAGGTCTACGTTTCGCTATCCGTGAAGGTGGCAGAACAGTAGGTTCGGGCGTTGTTTCTAAAATTATCAAATAGTTTAGACACAAAAGCAGTCAAAAGGTGAGTTAGGCACCTTTTGAAAAAGCGAAAATAATAGGGTAGAACAAATAGTTCAGGTGACCCTAAAACAAAATCGCTCTCCGCGGACGCGCGTGAGGGCGATTTTATTATATTGTTTTAACAAAAGTTAAACAATTGTTAAAAATAAAAGCAAAAGATTAGTAGTCTTTTGCTTTTTCATTCATACGTTTTTTTATGTAGCGACGGTAAAAAAGTCCGTGCTTTTCTTTTAATTCTTGTTCCGACTTGTCGTAGCGGTGAACCAGTTGATGCATGGTGCGTTTGTAGTCTTCGTCATTTTTAAAACGATATTCAAACTTTTGCATTTGTTTTATGGTATATTTTTGAGCGTCGCGCTCAATTGGTTGCATACTGTATAGTGCGCGGTCTTCCGCCGAACGGGTATAGCCCTGATAGTTTTGCTTCCAGGCGCGTGCTTTAAAGTTAAAAAAGCCCAAACGCTTTTTTGTAATAACTTCGTGCTGATAGGCGTGTCGCCCTTCATGAATTATGGTTTCTAACGCGTGAAAACGCAAGTCGTCGTCATCTAGCAAATTGGAGTTTAAATGCAAGATGGATTTTCCATTTACATTTTCAAACATACCATAGCATTGCCAGTTTGGGTCATACACAATATGCAAAGGCAAAATTTGCCGTCCAAGTTTTTTTGCAAATTTTTTTTCAACCTTTTCTAGTACTTTTATTTTTTGCGCGTTGTCAAGTTTTGACCATTTGCGTTTTTTAAATTTGTTATATACACTAAATAAAAACATAATAATATTATACACAAATAGGGTGCCAATGTCTAGTTTTTGTATTGACCCAAACCTGCAAATTTGGTATAATTTGGTTATGAAATACAAAATTGAAGATTGGGGCATTAGTGTGGCAAATAAAACCGATTTTAGCCCCAAACAAACGCTAGAATGCGGACAGATGTTTAGGTTTGCAAAAACTGATGACGGGCGCTATGTCGTTTATTCCAAAAACTACAAGGCAACTATTGCCGAAACGGCGGATGGATACGCAATTTATACGGCAAATCCACAGTACTTTGTGGACTACTTTGACCTTAGCACTAATTATTCCCAAATAAAGACGCTTTTAAACAAGCACCAAAGTTTGCGTGAGGCCATTAGTATTGGTGGTGGTATTAGACTTGCCAAACAAGACCCGTTTGAAACGGCAGTGGAGTTTATTATTTCGCAGAACAACAATATAAAGCGCATAAAACTCATTTTGTCCAAACTTTGCGAGAGATACGGCACCAATATGGGTGACTACTTTGCCTTTCCAACGCGCGAGCAGTTTGCGCAAATTTCAAAGGAAGAATTTGCCGAACTAGGGGCAGGGTATCGCGCCGATTATCTTTTTAAGTTTGGCAAACAGATAGAAAAGTTTGATAGTTTGGACTACAAAAATATGACGCCGGCCGAACTCAAACCCAAACTAATTGAGTTTGCGGGAATTGGCCCCAAAGTGGCAGATTGTATAATGCTTTTTGGAATGAACAAGCGCGAAGTTTTTCCGGTGGATGTGTGGATGCATAGGCTGTCGGTGGAACTTTTGGGCGAAACTTTAACGCCGGAAAAAGCCAGTCAAAAACTGGTAGAAAAATTTGGTGCGCTTAGCGGTTATGCTCAACAATATTTGTATTATTACAAGGCAATACAAAAAAAATAAATAAATTTGATATTGCCTCAAAATTTAGTTGACACTATTTTTGGTTTTGTTATATAATTAGAGCGTAGGAAGTAATAGTCCCCCAAATTTTTTGCTTCCTATGCCCTTTGTTAAAGAGTAGGAGTATGCAACTTCCTACTCTTTTTATTATTTGGGTGCCTATTGACAATTTTGCCAAAATGCGTTATTATATTGTTAATCATTTTTGGGGGAAAGAATGACAGCAATGCTACTAAAATTATCAGTTGGGGCAATTACCTTAATTGTACTTTTGTCACTTATTTTGGCAATTGTGTGTATAGCAGTTGTTGTCTTTTTTTGTGTCTTTCCAACCAAACTTTGGCTTAGAGCAAAAGCCTCGGGTGTTAATATCGAAATAGGCCGACTTATTTCTTTAAAAATGAAAAAAATCGACCCCGCAAAGTTGGTGGTACCATATATTTCGGCAGTGCGCGCCGGACTAAATTTAAATCTAGACGAACTAGAAAGTTTTTTGCTTGCCGGTGGCAATGTGGAGCAGGTGGTAAAGGCGCTTATCTCAGCGCAAAATGCAGGTATAGACTTGTCCCTTCAATCGGCAATGGCATTTAATCTTGCCGGCAAAAATGTGTGCGAATGCGTGCAAAGCGCTATTGTGCCAATTGTGGTTGAAACGCCCACCGTTAGTTCAATTGCCAAAAACGGGGTGGAGGTTAAGGCTCGTGCTAGCGTAACCCTAAAAGCAAACATTAGGCGTATGCTTGGTGGCTCGGGCGTGGATACCATTCTTGCCCGCGTGTCCGAAGGCTTATCTTCGGTTATCGGTAGCGCAGTTAGCCATAGTGCCGTTATGGAAAACCCTGATGTCGTGTCTTCGTTGTTGGAATCTAAGGGTTACGATAATGGTAGCGCCTATGATATTTTATCTATAGATATTTTTGATATGGCAATTGGCACCAACTATGCCATCTTGCAAAACATTGATCACGCCGAAGCAACCAAAAAAATAGAAATAGCCAAAAACGAAGAGCGCAAAGCCCGTGCCAGTGCCGAAGAACAAGAAAATAAAGCTCGCTACGAACTTGCCAAGGTAAAAGTTATTGAGTGCGAGGCAGAAGTCCCAAAAGCGCTTGCAAAAGCCATTGAGGAAGGCAAAATTTCTGCAAAAGATTATATGGATTTGCAAAACATTCAGGCTGACACCAATATGCGCAACAGCTTGGCAAAGAGTATGGAAGCCAAACCGGAACCGGCAACAAACAAAAAGCCGTGCAATCCGTTTGATTTGTAGGTGAAAATATGGAAATGTTAAAACCTATTTTAATTGCCGTTGCCATTTTGTTTATTGTTTGGGTGGTGTTGTCCATTAGCGGGTTTAAGTTTAAAAATTTAAAAAATATTTTTAAAAGCAAAAAACCAAAAGAGGCATCAAAAACCGAAAAAGAAAAGGAATTTATTCCAAACAGTCCAAAGTTTAAGCCACTATTTAAAAAGCGCAAACCAGAAGAAAAAGCGGCGGATAAAAAAGAAGAACCCGCTGCTACGGCAGAAGACAAATCTGCCAAAGCAACCAGCGAAAAAGTTAGCAAAATTACCAAGGCAGATTTTGAAAAGAATAACATAGAGGTTCCAAAAAATAGTCCGCTACTTTCGCCCGAAGAACGCGCCAAATCGTTTGCCACGTCTGCAAGCACAAGCAAGCAAAAAATGACTAGTCCTATTGGCGCCAAACCTTTTGAAGACATCAATATGCCACCAATTAGTTTGTTTGATGACAACGATTTGATGGACGATGACGGCGACGAGGACGAATTTGAGGCGTTTTTACGCGCCCGCAAAGGCGAAAAAACCCAAACGGCACCTGCCGAAACCGAAGTGCCTTCGCCTAAATATGAATTAAATGAATATAACTCCATTTTGCCAACCGTTTCGGCATCAACCGAAACCTCGGTGCCTTTTATAACCAGTTCACTTGAAGATCGCTACGCACAAGTGTTTGGCGGTAAGGTGGTGGTACCGGACGGCAGTTTGCGCGCAAGAGATATTGTTATTGGCTCAGTTATCGCTACGCCAAAAGCCAAACTAACCGAAGAACAAAAACTAAAAAAAGCAAATAAGTTTAAGATAATGTGATGGCGCGCTCAAATTTGTGCGCTTCACATCAATCGTGCGCTACGACTTGACCTAGTGGCTCATTTTGCAGTAGTCACTGCAAAACTACGCTTAGCGGTCAGTTTCCGCGCTTCTCGCGACCAAACGAAAACAGCACTCCATTCGGGGTGCTGTTTTGTCGCGGCTTGTGCGCTACACCTCAACCTCTTAATTTGCCCCACAAACAAAATGTTTGTAGGGCTTCATTTTATGGTTGGGTTCCGCGCTTCTCACCGCCAAACGAAAAACGGAAGCAAGTTCCGTTTTTGCGGTGACTTCTAAGGAACCTTAATAGAGTTTTCCCGCTTCGCTTTAAGGATACATATCATCTTATATAATATACTTATGTAAATACTAAAAAGACTAAGAACTCTCTCGTGAGCAATTTTGTTAAGATTTTTGAGATAAAATTTTTAAAGCAGGTGCGGATAGTATTTTTACATCCGCGTTCTGCTTTGAATATTTTAGCCAAAAAGATAACAAAAGTGCGTATAGTAGTGCCGGCGGTTCGGCAGAGAGCCGGAACAAGATAGTAGTGCCGGCGGTTCGGCAGAGAGCCGGAACAAGACAATAGTGCCGTGCGGCTCGGCAGAGAGTCGGAACAAATATGCAACTGTTCGCAAAAACCCAGTAGATGCAAGCGCCCAAATATGCATTTTGCGAATAGTTGGGTGGGCTTCGACAGGATTTTTTACTATCTTTTTAACTGGTATTCATTGCTCCAAAATAGTAAAAAAATCGCAAAAAAATCGTACCAGATGCCGTTTAAATGCAAAAAAGCGGGGTAAAAAGCACTAAACGACATAAATTTACACCGATTTTACGTTTTTCGCACTTTTTCGCATTTTACTTATAGGGCTCTTGGTGATATCATTTGTACACCAGGAGGAAATTATGAACAAAATTAAAACATTTCTAATCGACACACAAGAGGAAACCGAAAAACTATCACGCGAATTGAGCAAATTGGAGGGTATTGATGTCATTGGACGCGAAGACGACGGTATCGTCGCTCTCGAAAAAATACTAAAAAGTGAGGTGGATGTTGTCGTCTTAGAATGTGTTATTAAATCTATTGACGGCTTTGAGATTATAAATAAGATTAAAGAAGCAAAACGTGATGTCAAATTTGTAATGCTTTCTAGCCTCAGTGATCCTGCCACCGTAGGCAAGGCGGTTAACGTCGGCGCCAACTACTATATGTTAAAACCAACCATGGCTGATGTGCTTGCAAGAAGAATTGAAGAGGTTTACAAAGAAAAGGGAATTGGTGAGTCTACTCCAACTAGGTTAGACGAAAAAATTACCAATATATTTATTACCGTAGGCATTCCGGCACATATAAAAGGCTATTACTTTTTGCGTGATGCCATAAAAATGGCGGTAGATGATCCACACATTATTAACTCAATTACAAAAAGGCTGTATCCAAGTATTGCTGAAATGTATCAAACTAGCGCTAGCAAAGTTGAACGCGCTATCCGTCACGCAATTGAGGTTGCTTGGAACAAAGGCAAGATAGAAAACATCAATGATGTGTTTGGCCTTAGGGTGTACGATACCAACGAAAAACCAACTAATGGGGAGTTTATTGCTTTGGTCGCAGACAAAATGTTGCTTGGTCAACCAAGACATGCATAAAACCCGTATAAAAAATTAAATAAAATATAAAAAAAGGGTTGCATCTTTTGCTATTATGGATATAATTGTTGGCAGTTGCTATTTTAGTGACTGCCAGCATATTTATAAGTAGGAGATTTCTTTAATGGATAAAGGAAAACCAAAATTTAAAAAATGCCCAAGATGTGAACTCAACTATATTAAGGCAAATGAAGAATATTGCCCCGTTTGTTTGGCGGAACTTAGACTAAGTGGCGAAGCCAGCGCGCTAGAAGATGAGTTTGAACTTTGCCCAGTGTGCGGTCAAAACTTTATTACCAGCGAACAAACAATGTGTGAAGAGTGCGCCAAAGCAAAATCGGTAGAAGACGACGAATCGTCTGAACCAATTAACGACGCCGAAGCCACACCGGAAGACGACTGGCAAGATGACGAACCAGCCTTGGATGACGATGTTGAACTTGTATCGTTCTCTGATCTTGAAGCAAAAGAAGATGAGGAAGACGAAGAAGACGACAATGGTGATGAGCACGATCCACTAGACGACGACTTTAATTATGACGTAAACGAAGAGGACTTTTTGGACGACGATTATAACGACGAAGAGGACGACGAAGACGATTACGCCGATGATGAAGACGACGACGAGTAATTTGTAAAGTATTATCTTTTTGATAGCAAAATTTATGCGCTTTTCGACAAAGTGCGATAAAATTTGCAACTCAAAAAGTGCCTGAACCTATGGAAAATAAAGGCTTTGTGGCACCTCGCGAAAAAAATGTAAAAATTTTTGAAAATTTTTTTAAAAAGGTGTTGACAAAATTTGCTATAGGTGATAGAATATTGCTGTTGTCGCCGATAGACGATAACAACAGACGAAACTTGACAACTGAATAATTTGAATTGATAGGTTTTAAAACAAGATTCGTGTTTAGTGTATATTAAACAAGTGAATGTGTTCTTGTCAATTGTGATTAAATTCACACAATTTCAATTTTTAGCAAAATACAACTTATTACGTCAGTAATAAAGTTCGGATTTAGTTAGAATAAATTTTTAAGATAAAACTTAAGAGTTTGATTCTGGCTCAGGACGAACGCTGGCGGCGTGCCTAAAACATGCAAGTCGAGCGGAGTTTAATTTGAAAGCTTGCTTTTGGATTAAACTTAGCGGCGGACGGGTGAGTAATGTATGAACAACCTGCCTTGTACACTGGGATAACGTTTGGAAACGAACGCTAATACCGGATATGACCACACTACCGCATGGTAGAGGGGTGAAAGGGTTTACTGGTACAAGAGGGGTTCATATCCCATTAGCTAGTTGGCGGTGTAACGGACCACCAAGGCGACGATGGGTAGCCGACCTGAGAGGGTGATCGGCCACATTGGGACTGAGATACGGCCCAAACTCCTACGGGAGGCAGCAGTTAGGAATATTGGTCAATGGAGGAAACTCTGAACCAGCAACGCCGCGTGAAGGATGAAGGTCTTCGGATTGTAAACTTCTGTTCTAAGGGACGAAAAAAATGACGGTACCTTAGGAGAAAGCCCCGGCAAACTACGTGCCAGCAGCCGCGGTGATACGTAGGGGGCAAGCGTTGTCCGGAATGACTGGGCGTAAAGGGAGTGTAGGCGGTTTCTTAAGTTAAATGTGAAAGCCTGGGGCTTAACTCCAGAACTGCATTTAATACTGGGAGACTTGAGTGTGGGAGAGGTAAGTGGAATTCCTAGTGTAGCGGTGGAATGCATAGATATTAGGAAGAACATCTGTGGCGAAGGCGACTTACTGGAACATAACTGACGCTGAGGCTCGAAAGCGTGGGGAGCAAACAGGATTAGATACCCTGGTAGTCCACGCCCTAAACGATGGATACTAGATGTAGGCGGTATCGACTCCGCCTGTATCGTAGCAAACGCGATAAGTATCCCGCCTGAGTAGTACGGCCGCAAGGTTGAAACTCAAAGAAATTGACGGGGACCCGCACAAGCAGAGGAGCATGACGTTTAATTCGACGCAACGCGAAAAACCTTACCAAGGCTTGACATCCGCAGAACACCTGAGAAATCAGAATGGTATAGCAATATACTGCGAGACAGGTGGTGCATGGTTGTCGTCAGCTCGTGTCGTGAGATGTTCGGTTAAGTCCGGTAACGAGCGCAACCCTTGTCACTAGTTGCCAATATTTAGTTAGGAACTCTAGTGAGACTGCCGTGGACAACACGGAGGAAGGTGGGGATGACGTCAAATCATCATGCCCCTTACGCCTTGGGCTACACTCGTGCTACAATGGCCGCCACAAAGAGACGCAATACCGTAAGGTGGAGCAAATCTCAAAAAAGCGGTCCCAGTTCGGATTGTGGGCTGCAACCCGCCCACATGAAGCTGAATTTGCTAGTAATCCCGAATCAGCATGTCGGGGTGAATGCGTTCCCGGGTCTTGTACACACTGCCTGTCAAGGCATGGGAGTCGAGAGCACCCAAAACCGTTATCCTAACCCGCAAGGGAGGGGGACGTCTAAGGTGAGATCGATGACTGGGCTTAAGTCATAACAAGGTAGCCGTATCGGAAGGTGCGGCTGGATCACCTCCTTTAAAGGATTTGTTTTGTACGGCTTGATTTATTAAGTATCGAGAAACAATCACTTGTCGACGTATTTGTTTTACAAATATGATTTTAGACTGTAACTTTGTTAACCGACAAAGGCGTTCTGTGGACAGTAAACACACAGAACAAATTTAGTGCAAGAACAGTTTTGCCTATCAATTCAAGTTATTTAGTCAAGTTAAAAGAGATGTGAATTTATCACATCTCTTTTTTTATGTTGTGTAAGTAGTAGTGTGCAGATAAGTTGGCTTATGCTATATGGTAATTATAGTGCTTTGACGAAATAAAAAAATTTGACTTAAAAAATCGCCCCACTTTTGTGGGGCGAACTTTTTTATCTCTTTAATGCGTTTTTGCCAGCGTAAACTGCTTTATCACCGAGTTCTTCTTCAATACGTAAAAGTTGGTTGTATTTACATACACGGTCGGTGCGGCAAGGCGCGCCGGTTTTAATTTGGCCAGTGCCAAGTGCAACAACAAGGTCGGCAATGGTGGTGTCTTCGGTTTCACCGCTACGGTGCGAAACAATGGCGGTCATGCCGTTTTGTTGCGCAAGGTTGATAGCGTTGATGGTTTCGGTAAGTGTACCAATTTGATTAAGTTTGATTAAAATTGAGTTGCTTACGCCTTTTTCAATACCTTTTTGCAAACGTTTGGTGTTGGTTACAAACAGGTCGTCGCCAACAAGTTGAATTTTTTTGCCAAGGCGGTTGGTAAGTTTTTTCCAGCCGTCCCAATCTTCTTCGGCAAGTCCGTCTTCAATTGAAGCAATAGGATAGTTGTTTATTAAGTGTTCGTAGTAAGAAATAAGCTCGTCGTCGGTGTAAAGTTTTTTAGATTTCCAGAAATAGTATTTACCTTTTTCACCAATTTTTTCTGCTTCGTCATACATTTCGGTTCCGGCAACGTCAAGAGCAATAACAAAGTCTTCGGTTGGTTTGTAGCCGGCTTTTTTAATTGCTTCTACAATATATTTTAAAGCGTCCTCGTCGCTTTCAAGGTTTGGGGCAAAACCGCCTTCGTCACCGACTGCGGTGGATAGTCCGTTTGCTTTTAAAACGCCTTTTAATGTGTGATAAACTTCGGCGCACCAGCGCAAAGCGTCTTTAAAACTTTTTGCACCCACCGGCATAATCATAAACTCTTGAATGTTTACGCTGTTGTCGGCGTGTTTGCCGCCGTTTATTATGTTCATTGCTGGAACAGGCAAAATGTGACCTTTTCCGGCCGAAAGTATGCTGTACAAACTCTCATTAACGCGATTTGCTACTGCCTTTTTTACCGCCAAAGAAACGCCCAAAAGCGCGTTTGCGCCAAGTTTTCCTTTGTTGTCGGTGCCGTCTAGGGCAATTAGGCGTTCGTCAAGGCTTTCTTGATTGCAAACGTCGGTGCCGATTAGGGCTTTGGCAATAACGGTGTTTACATTATTAACGGCTTTTTCTACCGATTTGCCCAAATAGTTATTTTTGTCGCCATCGCGTAGTTCAACGGCTTCAAAGGCGCCAGTTGAGGCTCCGGATGGAACGCTGGCTCTGCCAAGTGCGCCATTTACAACAGCGTCAACTTCTACGGTTGGATTTCCGCGAGAGTCGAGAATTTGTCTTGCTTTTAATTTTTCTAGTTTCATAAATTATCTCCTTATGGTAATTATATTTAAATTATACCATACTGAAAGTAAAAGTAAAAACGATTTTGTTTGCCATATTTGCTTTTTTGTGATATATTAAAACAAATACAAAAAGCGGGAAGGAAAATGCAAGAACATTCTTTTTATATTATTGCTGAAGATACTGCGCGAGAGATAGAAGAAAAAAAATCTCGCTTTATTGCGTACGCCAAGTTTGTTAAAACCGAAGAGCAGATTGCGGAATTTTTGCAAGAACTAAGAAAGGCACATGTGGGCGCAACGCATATTTGCTACGCTTATGTTTTGGGACAAAACAAGCAAATATGCAAAAATAATGATGACGGCGAGCCAGGTGGTAGTGCCGGTATGCCAATTTTGCAAGCAATAAATGAAAAGAATTTAACAAACACCATAGTCGCGGTGGTTAGATATTTTGGCGGAAAAGAACTTGGGCTTGGCAAACTTACGCGCACTTATCATCATTCGGCGCTAGAAGCGCTTAATGCGGCGGGCAAATTTGCAATGACCGAGTGTGTGGTATACGAATTTAGGTTTACTTACAACGACTTTGCCAAAGTGGGGGCTTATCTTAGAGATAATGAGTACCCAATTATTAAGCAAGACTACTCCGATGTGGTGCGCATAGAAGTGGCTTTTCCGGCGCACAAAGAGCAAATGGTTTTTGCCGATATAAAGACTTTGCTTGGTGGTAGGTTTATGAATAATAAGCTCCGCAATGCTTTTTTTAGATTTAAGTGTAAGGGCAAATAGTTATGTCAAAGATTACTCAAATTAAAGTGCAAAGCAAAAACAAATCTCGTGCAAATATTTTTTTAAATGGTGAATATTTTGTTGCGTTAGAAATAGAAACGGTTTATAAAAACTTTTTAAAAGTTGGCAAAGAAATAACCGAAGATGAGCTTTTGAAAATTGCCGAAGAAAGTGAAGTGGAGCGCGCCAAAAGACAGGCACTAAAACTTTTGGAGCGTCGATTGTACACCTGTGCGGGGCTAAAAACAAAACTAATAACCAAAGGGTTTGAGCCGGCGCAAATTGATGCCGCGCTAGAAAGCTTAGCCCGTTTAAAACTAGTAAATGACAGCGTTTATGCGAGGTGCTATGTGTCACAAAATACCACCCGAAGCAGGCGCGATTTGGAAAGTAAACTAGTGCAAAAGGGCGTAAGCCGCGAAGTCGCAAAAGAAGTACTAGATAATTTGGATGTAGACGTCGAACAACAAAATTGTGACCGCTTTGCCGAAAAATTTGTAAAAAGCAAAAGCGGGGTAGAAGGCTTAAAAGAAAAGTTAATAAGGCATCTTGCCGGCAAAGGTTTTGGCTACACTGAAATAAAAAATTCGGTTAGCAAAGTGCTTGGCAAAGAGATTGATGAATAACATAAAGTATTACTATATGGTGGCGCAGTATGCGGAGCCTAATTTGAGGGGCACTATTGACAAAACCGAACAATTGTGCTATAATTGGCATTACAAAAAAGAAAATTCTGTGGGGGATTTTTTATGGAAAGAATAAAAATTGATCAATCTTTTTTGGACGATTTTAAATCTGACTTAATTAAGTTAACAAAAACTAAGTTTAAAGGTAGTTTTTCTAATAGTGCGCAAATTCCGGCTCTTAATGCGGTGGTAAGTGCATTATCTCTTTGCAAGGCAACTGGTGCGGAGATTTATCTTGACAAAACTGTGGCTGAAAAATTGCAAAACACTGATTTTAGCCTAGAACTTAACGGATATTTAAGCGATCAGTACAGACAACGCCAAAGTTTCTTTACTAGTGAAACCACACGTTTTTTGATTGCTGTTGAAGGTGCGCTAGTAGAAGCACTAGAAAACACAAAAGGGTGGCATTCAAGTACAGAATCGGCTCGTGCGCGTCAAAAACGCCTAAATGCAACCAACGCCGCGTTAACTGACCTTAGAGCGCAAATGATTATTTCGTATTATGGACTTATTGAGGCAGGCAACAAAGCACCATACCTAGTTTTTGATGGCGGAAGACACCAAGAAGTTGATAGTTTTGGCGCTGCGGTTACTGTAGAAAATGCTCCACGCGTAGAGGCTGACAGCACATATGCCTTTAAACCTTACGAAACTAGCATGACTGCCACCGACCTTGTAAGGCTTTGCGCGCAAAAGACGGGGGTAACCACCAAAGGTTATAGCACTAGCAGATCAGTAGCCAACAAACTTGCTGAACTAATAGAAGATCAACCAGAGGTTATGATGCAATTTACCGATTGCATTAGCGAAAAGGCAAATTCGTTTGTTCGTACCGGAACCTATTCGGCGACTTCGCCGGTTTTCAGCGTTGATACTTTGCCTGATGCAAAATCTCGCACAAACTATAAAGCGATTATTGACAAATATGATGAAAAGCATTTTTATGGTTTGCCATCTATAGATGACTATATGCATGGTTACAAGCATTATTGTAATAGTCCGTCAAAATGTGCAAATGCAATACAAGTTGACAAGCAACTATATGCGACTGACCTTGTTGACGAGGCACATTTTAGAGATTATGTAAATAGCGCAAGTTTTGCCGCTCATTTGCAAGAAGAATTGGCAAGAATGACCAAAAAGTTTGATGACTTGACCATTGAAGAAAAAATGCAACGCGTGTTTCGTACTTGCTGCCGAAAAGGCATCGTCAAAGAAGATCGTATAAACGCTTGCAAAGAGTTTGATGAGTTTTTGGCAGAAGATGGCTCAAAAGAAGCAAAGCATGCCCGCAAAGACCTTGCTAAAATGGTAAGTATGGTTGAAAGCGAGGGTACCAAAAAGGAAGGCAAACATCTTGAAGAACTTAGAGAAGTATATGGTGTTAAAGTTCCTTATACCACTAAATACGAACTAAACAAAGTAAAAGCTAGAACAGATATTCCTGCATACTTTGTTCCCGTTTATGCTCCAACAAAAAGCACCAATAGCACCTTTAAACGTGTTGTTGCCGGTTTGCTTGCAGGTGCAATTTTGTTTAATGCAACCGCTCCTTACTTTGCAATGATTGGAAAGAGTGGCGGCAAAGAGAACCCTGACGAACCTGTTAATCCGGATAACCCAGACAATCCGGATAATCCAGATAATCCAAAACCTCCAAAACCAGACGATGAAAAAAAAGGTGAAAAAAATTACACTCACCCATCAGGTGCGGAAGTAACTGAACGTGTGGGTGAAGACACCAAAGATCCAAGTAACGGTGGTGGAAAACCATTTGACTTTCCAACCAATCCGGCAAAAGACAAAACACCAAAACCAGATGACAATGTGCGTGAAGACACAGGTGCAAACCCAGGCGCAAACGATACACCAAACCGTGGTCAAGATACCGAAACCCGTGTACCGGATACTACCACTGAACCAACTCCTACTCCAAACCCAACCGATCCAGGCAAGGTACCTACTCCTCCAGAAACCGACAATGGCGGAAATGCAGGAATAGTAAACGACCCAAATGAGGGTGGCGTAGAAATAGGCGACTAATCTTGACAAAATTTAACAAAAGAACTTTGCAATTTGCAAAGTTCTTTTTGTTTTTTGCCTTTTCGCAATTGACAAACGATAATTAAAAAATATATAATTACACTATGAAAAACTTACTGATAAGCAAAGTAGCGTTTACGCTTTTTGGCATAGATATATATTGGTACGGAATTATTATAACTTCCGCCATAATTTTAGATTTTCTTATTTTAATGTTTTTTTGCAAAAAGCGCGGTTTTGATCAATCGTTGCCTTACGATTTGGTTCTGGTGCTTTTACCGTCTGCCATATTTATGGCGCGTTTGTTTGCCGTAATTTTTGAGCCCAATTTAACGCTTGCCGATTATTTTGATTTTAAGGGCGGTGGACTTAGCATTTTGGGCGCGCTGGTTGGTGGCACAATTGGTCTTGTTGTTTATTGCCACTTTAAAAAACTTGATTTTTTTCGCCTTGCCGATATTTTGGCACCGCTAGTTATTTTGGGACAGGCAATTGGTCGCTGGGGTAACTATTTTAATGGTGAGGTATACGGCAAAGAGATTTTGGACGAAAGTTTGCAGTGGTTTCCGCTTGCCGTTCAAATTGGCGGCGAATGGTACGAAGCATTGTTCTTTTATGAGTTTGTGTTAAATTTGATTGGCTTTGCACTATTGGTAACTTTGCTTTATACCTTTAAGAAAAAGCGCGGAATTGTGCTTGGCACCTACCTAATTTATTATGGCACCATAAGGTTTTTCTTAGAAACGCGCAGACAAGCCGAATTTGTTTACAAGGTAGGCAATGTGGCAATGTCGCAACTTATTGCCGGCCTAATGGTAGTGGCGGGGCTAACTTTGCTAATCGTGCTATATATTTTGGATCATAAAAAAAAGAAGGAATTAAATCAAACAGTGAGGGCGTATAATGGACAAGACGAAAGTAAGTAAGTATAAAAAAACCTATACCGCGCTTGAAGTAGAAGAATATTTAAAAAAGATGTTGTCGGCGAGTGAAATTACTGCGCGCGACCAAAAAGACCGTATAAACGAACTAAAAAAGCAAGTGGACGAACTTCAAGGCGAAATTGTCGATTTAACCGAAAAAAACAAAATGTTATCTCGCGCAATGAATGAGGCAGGAAAACTGGTAAAGGAGCAAGCCAAAGAGCAAGAAACTCGCAACAATTTGCAAGTGGAAAAAATGAAGACTTTTGGCATAAGATGGCGTAATTATCTTGATGAACTTTTTACCAAAATTCCGGAACTAAAAGGCAACAACAGCAACATTTTGTTTGAACAAGAAATGCTGGAACTTATTGATCAGTTTGAAGAGTTTGGCAGAATTCGCAGCAGTTTGAAAGAAAAAACTTTGCCAAAAAGCAAAAAAAATAAAGAACTTAATAGTGACGAATGGCTAACCTTGGCGGAAGTTAAAGCAATGGAAGAGCCAGATTATAGTTTGTCTAAGGATAATGAAATTAAGTACCAAAAACTTATGGGCAAACTACGCGACCAAATGGTTTTTGCTAGCGAACTATCTCGCCCAAGTGAAGAAGGGTTTGATTTGCAAGAGGCATTAAACCCAAGCGACAGTTTGAAAAAAATTATAGGGGATATTTTATGAAAAGAACCGAAGTAGCGGACAATTACAAATGGAACTTATCTCATATATTTAAAAGTGAAGCCGAAATTGAGCATTCTTTTTCGGCTCTTTCTAATTTTAAGACTGAGATAGAAAGTTTTAAAGGCAAAATAAAAACCGCAGACGATGTTTTTGCGCTTTTTATGACAGAAGAAAAGGCAGAAAAAGAACTTGCCAAACTGGGCTTATATAGTTACTTGTTTTATAGCGAAGACATAACAAACGCAAAAGCCATTGTGCTTTCGGGCAAAGTGGATAATGCCGGCAATGCATACGCGCGCGCCGTAAGTTTTGTGGTGCCAGAACTCGTGAGCCTTGGCAAAGAGTTTTTGGAAGGCTTAAAAGCCGACAAAAGGTTTAAAGATTACGACCGCACTATTGATCTTTTAATAAAGGAAATTCCGCACACCTTGCCAGCCAGTGAAGAGTATTTGCTATCGGGCATGGGCGAATTTACCGATTTTGATAGTGTGTTTGATGCGCTGAGTGATGCCGAACTAAAATTTGAACCAGTGCTTGAAAACGGTGAAAAAAAGGAATTAACTCACGCCACCTATTCGGCGTTTATGCGTAGCCCAAATGCCGATGTAAGACTAATGGCGCACAAAAATATGCACAAAAAGTTTGGCGAATTTAATTTAACCTTAACAAAAAATTATCTAAATAGACTAAAATACTCAAACTATGTTTCAAAAACCTACAAATATGCAAACAATTTTGTTCGCGCGCTAGAAGGGGAAGAAGTTACCGAAAAAGTGTACAACACCCTAATTGGTGCGGTGCATTCGCATCTTGCCGATTTTTACCGCTTTGCGGAATTAAAGCGTCAAAAACTTAATCTTGAAAAAATGCGCGTGTGTGATTTTTATGCAAATTCATTTACCGAAAAGGCAAAAACTATCACCTACGAAGAAGCACAACAAATAGTAAAAGAGGCGCTAAAATGCTTGGGTAACGATTACCAGAAATTGCTCGAACGCGCTTTTGCAGAACGCTGGATAGATGTTTTTCCAACCGAAAACAAGTCTAGTGGTGCTTATTCGTATAGCACGGGGGTAAGTCACCCTTATGTTATGCTAAACTTTGCCGGCACCACCGAAGACGCAAGCACTTTGGCTCACGAACTTGGTCATGCCATGCATTCGCATTATAGCGAAACCACTCAGCCGGAACCAAAGCAACAGTATGTAATTTTTGTTGCCGAAGTTGCGTCAACAGTAAATGAAATGTTGCTTGCAAGATACAAACTAAAAATGGCAAAAACAAAAATCGAAAAGCAAGCAATTGCCGAAAGTTTGCTTCAAAACTTTTATGCCACCGTGTTTAGACAAACTATGTTTGCGGAATTTGAAAAGCAAATAAACCAAAAAATTGCTGATAGCGAAGCCTTGGCGCCCGAAGATTTAAACGCAGCCTATGAACAATTGTTAAAGCAATATTTTGGCAGCAAAGTGGAACTTCACGAATATGCAAAATTTGAGTGGAGCCGTATTCCACATTTTTATCGTCCGTTTTATGTGTACAAGTATGCTACCGGCCTTGTTTCGGCAATTGCTATTTCGCAAAAAATTGTGGACGATCAAACGGGCGAATATGTAAAAAAATATAAAGAATTTTTGTCTGCCGGTTGCAAGGCTGACCCAATTAGTCTATTAAAAATTGCTGAGGTGGATATTGAGGACGCTAGCACTTACGACTTTGCCTTTAAGTTTTATAACGAATTATTAAATTTGTACGCTGAATAATTTTTTGGTTTTTTGCCAACAATTAAAAAAAGATTGTAGGTGAAAAATGAGAAAAGTAAATGGTGGTATTGCTTCTATTGTAGAAGAAATAAAAAATTTAAAGGGCAAATCGGTGGATATGCAAGTAAATTTGGGGCGCAAAAGGGTGGAATCACTAGTGGGCGTTATTGAAAGCGTGTACCCTAGCGTGTTTACCATAGATATTGTAAGCCCTAGCGGAAAAGGCAAGCAAAGTTTTTCGTATGCCGACATTTTGTGTGGCGACCTTGTGCTTACGCCAACCGAAAAAACTACTAGCGCAAATTAAAATTTTTTAAAAATGTGTCATAAACGCGTTCTCCTTGTACTATATTTTATTAAAAAGTCAAGGAGGACGTTTTTTGGTGGCAACAAATTTTAAAACAAAACAACTTATTTCAAAAAAATTACTAAAAATTACTACACTTAGAGCAGGTACAACTGCAAACATTACCACAGACAAGACCTTAGAAAAGGTGCTTGGCGGAACCACAACCGTGGGTGAAATTGACCTAGAACGTGCCGGCGAATTGGTTATCGTTTCGGGCAATTGCCAAACAAAAATTATGTGCATGGACGAAGCAAAAAATTATTTTGCAGTTGATGCCGAAATCGCACTAAACGAACGCTTGCAATTTTCGAGCGTTGCTGACAACCTATATGGCGTGCCGGTGGTAAAAGAAACTTTGGTAAAAAAAGCGGGCGCAAACCTTGTTGATGTAACAGTGGTTGTAGAGTTATCTATCTTTGGGCTTGGCGCTGAGGAAATTACCTTTGCATCGGCGGGTACGGAAGATTTTATTGAAAAAACTGAAACCTTATCGTTTGATGAATTGGTTGGCGTGGCCAATAGCAAGTTTATGGTAGAAGAAGATGCAACCATCAACGACAAAATTGACGACATTTTGGCGGTGACCGATACCGTAATTTTAAACAAAATTACACCAGCAACCAACTATGTTTTGTTGGAAGGCGAAGTGGTAAAAGACCTCTGCTACAATGCTGACGGCGCAATTAAGCAAACCACAAAAACCATAGATTTTGCCGAAGAGATTGCTCTTTTAAACACTATGCCAGAAGACAAGGTTTTTGTAGAACTAAGAAGCGTAGGCGGCGTTGCTTTGCCAACCGTGGACGAAACAGGCACGCGCACAACCTTGCATTTAACCAGTGAACTTTTGGCGGTGGTTATCACTAAAAGAGAAACCACCGAAGAATCGGTTGTGGATATGTTTAACCTAAATCAAAACGTTAAACTCTCTAGCGAATGTATTTATAACACCAAGTTTAAAAAGATGTTAAATATTAGCGAGAGAGATAATGCCGTGGTAGATACCGCTTCGCAAAAGCGTATGGACGAAATATTGCACTTATCTAAGCCGGTTTTGACCGTTTTAAGCACTAACGCCAATGGTTCCACTGTTAATATTGCCGGCAATGCCAGTGTGGAAGTTTTGTACAAAAACTACGACGCTGACGAAATTATTAGTGCAAACCTAGAATTTCCATTTAATTTGTCCAGCATTTTTAGCGAAGACTTGCAAAATTATGAAATTGCCGAAAAACTAGACGCGCGCATAATTGGCTACAAAAACCGCGCCGGCAAGGATCTAAATTTGTCACTAGAATTTGCGGGCACCTTGTCGCTTGACCAAACTTCATACGACTGCTTTGTAAATTCGGTAACCGAAGGCGAGCCAGTCAAACTACCAAAAGGTTCCTTAACTATCTATTTTGCAAAGGAAGGGGAAAGTTTGTTTGACATCGCCAAAGCCTTGCGCATCAGTCCAGATAGTTTGGCGTGCCAAAATCCGTCTTACACGGACGGCGAGGCAGGAAAGTTGGTCGTTTATCGCACAAAATAACCCAAAAGCCACCAGAGGCGCACCGAGTTTCGGGGCGCCTTTCCCTTTTTTACTTATTTTTGCGCGCAGGTTTGCTCCAGCACTTAGGTATTTTCGCGCTTTGGCGCGGCTACTTGGCTAGCAAAATTGCTATGTGGCAACGAAAAAAAGTATATTTTGTAAAATTTTTTCAAAAAATTTTGATTTATTGATTTACAAACGCCCAAAGATATAGTATAATTATTCAATAATATTCAAAAAGGGGACAGATAAAATGACGCTAATTGAGCAACAAAAAAGAATTTACCAATCCAAAAGTATTATTGAACTAAGAGAACTCGGGCGTAGCGTGGGTGTAAAGTCGCCAACGTCACTATCCAAAGAGCAACTTGTTAATCACATTGTTGCAATTTGCTTTGGTGGTGAATTGCCAGCAAACAAAGAAACCCGTGGTAGACCGGCAAAAAAAAAATTCCTAGATGATCCATATACCTATATTGCAAACGAATTTAAGTCGGAACTAGACGATGTGGTGCACACCTTTGCTGCATCAAACAACAAAAGTTCGTCGCGCCATGTAACCAAGTACGAAGGTTATGCAAGTGAGGACTATACCAAAACCGGCAAACTTTATACTTCAAACTTTTGCCGTGAAAACTTTTGTGAAAAGGTGGACCCTGAGTTGGTGGAAATTAGACCAGCTGATTTGTTAACTTTTTCAGAAGAAGAAGGCGTTAGAACGTTGGTTATGGTTAACAGACTTTCTATTCAAACCATTAAAAAGCGTGGCAGTTTTGATATGCTAACACCAAGCAATTTGCGTGCACGCGTGTTTAAACTTGCTGAGCCTAGTGCGCAAAAGGCACTAGATGGCTTTGCACCGGCTATGTTTGGTGGTCGAACAATAATTTGCTCAGGCGCAAATTCGGAACTTGCCGACTATTTGGAAATGTTTGCTGGTGCCGAAAAGGAAGGGCTTGCTGCCGAAATTATTCCATTGTTTTCTAGCGCAATTAAGGAACGCTACAAAAGTTTTGAAGATAAAACGGGTAGAGAAATTATTAGGTTTGAAAAGTCGGATCCAAAAGAAACCATTAGAGTGGCAAAATTCTGTTTGGAACGCGCAAAACGCGTTATTGAAATGGGGCTAGATGCCATTTTGCTGATAGACAATTTGGTAGAACTTGCCAAAATATGTCAGCAAGCGGGCGACAAAGATTTGGAGTTTATTCGTGAACTATTTATGTCGGGTATGTGCGATGTTAATGGCGGAACCATTACGGTGATTGTGGGCATTGACCGTACCTCGGCGTTTGGCGAAAAAATATTTACCGAACTAGAGCCTTATGCAACCAATCGTATTACCTTTGACCGCGCTTATTTAACTTACGGGGTGCCGGTGCCTATTGATTTAAACGAAACTTTTAATATCGACAAAGGTGCCTACACCGAAGCCGAAATGGCACTAAAAAAAGAGTGCTTAAAGGTGTATTACGGTGGCAAAACGCCTGATCGTATAGACGAACTTATGACAATTGTGTCGACTATGAGTGAGGCAGATGCGCTTGAAAAAATAAAGCACACAAAGTTTGAATAAATTTTTCACTTTTGCATATAATAAAAGAAGCAAACTTTAACGAGGGTTAATAGTTTGCTTCTTTGTTTATTCTAGGGCGTTTTCAATTATCATTTTGTCATATTCAAAGGGCTCAACAAAATCACGCGGCAAAAAGCGCATATTGTTAAAAGCCTCAAAACTTTGGTAATGGGTTGGCAAAATTACCGGAACTGGCACATTTAACTGATAGCATATTTCGGTTAGGTGTTCAAAAAAATCTTCACGCGAGTAATTGTCCGCGGTTTGGTAGATGATATCTTTAACCAATTTGTTGTCGGTTTCTAGGCGTATCCAAAGTTTTATCATAGTTTTTCCTCAAAATTTACTTTTATATAATACAATATTCTTGTTTGTTTTTCAAGTAAATTTTGTACTTGACAAGTGGCTTGATTGCCTTTATAATATGCACCTATAAAAAAATAGACCATTTTGGAGGCTGTTTAAGATGGCAGAAATTTATTTGACCAAAGAAGGCAAAGCAGAAAAAGAAAAATATTTAGATTATTTAAAAAGCGTTCGCAGACAAGAAGTGGTAGAAAAACTTAAAGCCGCTCGTGAATTTGGCGATTTAAGCGAAAATTCGGAATACGATGCCGCCCGTGATGACCAACGCAATCTTGAAAAAGAGATAGATATGCTTGAAGAAACTTTGCGCCAAGCAATTATTGTAGATTCTAGCAAAGTAAAAAGTGACCGTGTTATGGTTGGTTCAAAGGTAAAACTTTTGGATCTAGAATTTGATGAAGAAGTGGAATACTCAATTGTTGGCTCGCTAGAAAGCAACCCAAACAAAGGTCTTATTTCTAACGAAAGCCCAATTGGCAAATCTATCATGGGTGCACGCGTGGGCGATATCGTTGACGTTAACGCACCTGCTGGCACCATTAAAATGAAAATCTTGCAAATTAGCGTTGCTTAGTTTGGCATAATTTTGCACCTAGTCCCATACTTTTTAGTATGGGATTTTTTAATGAATTAGAAAGTATATTAAATTTAGACGAACTCGAACAAAAATTTAAACTTTCCATAATAAACGCCGATGTCGTGGCGGTGGAAGGCGTTTTGCGCGTTAATGGTTTTTCGAGTGACAAAATTTGTTTTGTGCTTCGCGGCGGGCAAACTTGCACGCTTAGTGGTATAAAACTAGTCATAGAAAAACTAGAGGCGGGCGAAGCAATTATAAAAGGAAAGGTGCAGAACATTGAGTTTACTAGATAACAAAGTAAGAATTTCGATAAAGGGGTTAAATCAACTAAAACTACTTGGCGCGCTAAGAAAATCAAACACATGCGTGTTTGACGCCTCGCGGGTTAGTTTTGACGAAACGCACTTAACTTTGTACAAAAAAGACTATAAAAAACTAGTAGAAAATAACGTTTTTGTATGTTATAATGTAACCGTAACCGAAAGGTCGGGCGCTAGCGAGATGTTAAAGGGCGTGCTCGGTAGGCTTGGGTTGGTGGTAGGACTGGTTTTGGCGACCGCCTTTATTGTTTGGTTCTCGGGTAGAACGTGGAAAATTTCGGTTGACGTTGTGGGTGAAAACGCCGAAACAATAAGAGCCGAAGTGCTTCAAATTTTGGCAGAAAACGGTATAAAAGAAGGTGCCAAAAAGACAAAACTAGAAAACAAGGCAATAGAAAAATTGTTGGTTAATGGGGCGCCCGAAGCATCACTGGTGGTGGCAGATAAAGAAGGGGTAAAACTTAACATTACCATAAAAGGCATTTCGCTCCCTAAAAAAACCATAGACGGCAAAATTGTGGCACGCTATTCGGGGCAAATTGTTAGCATTCGCGGGCAGACGGGCGACTTGCTTGTTAATATTGGCGACATTGTTAGCAAGGGGCAAGTTTTAATTTGTCCTAGCACAACAAACGGAACTTTTTCGCCGGCTGGCGGAAGTGTTATGGCAAAAGTGTTTATTGCCGGGGAAGCGTACGGCAAAACGCAACTAACTAAAATGGAACGCACCGGTGAAAGCATTAGTCAAACCACCATAAGCCTTCTGGGTCTAAAACTAAAAGGCAAAGAGGCAGCGGTGCCATACGAATACTACGAGGTTGAAACCACCGAAACATTGGTTAGCGAGAACTTGCTTTTGCCAATAAAAAAGACTACGACCACTTGGTACAAGGTTGCACCAAAGGTGGTGAACATAGCCGAAGAAGAATTGGTACAAAATCTAAAAGCGCAAGCCAAAAAAGTTGCAGAAAACAACCTGCCAAAGGGCGCTGAAGTTACGGGCGAAACTTACACGGTTTTTAACGAAAACGGGTTTGTAAAAGTGGTTTGCAATTTGGAAACTATGTTAGACATAGCAATGCGTGAAAACGTTTAAAATAAAGGAAAAGACAAATGATTGAAATTATTTATGGTGGGGAACAAAAGGTTCCATCGCTTGCCAAAAATTTGATGGCAAAAATGCTAGATGACGCGCTAAAACTTACCAAACAAACTGCCAAAATGGAAGTAAATTTTGCGCTTGTATCAGCAGGCGAAATTAGGGCGCTTAATGCAGAATTTAGAAAGGTGGATAAGGCAACTGATGTGCTATCTTTTCCGTCTATGAGTTTGGTGGCGGGCGAAAAAGTTACCGCCAAAAAAGCCAAAGAGCAAAGTGCGGTAAACCCACAAACCGGCAACATAATGCTTGGTGACATTTTGATATGCACCGAAGTGGCAAAAGTGCAAGCCAAAAACTTAAAGCATTCGCTGTCGGTAGAAATTGCAAGACTGGCGCTACATAGTTTGTTGCATTTGCTGGGCTATGACCATATAGCGGACGAAGAATATAATGTTATGCACGCCCTAGAATTGGCAGTGCTAGAAAAAAATAATATCAAGGAGAACTAAAGAGTGGAAGATAAAAAATTTAAAAGCGGTTTTGTTGCAATTGTAGGCAAACCAAATGTGGGCAAAAGCACCTTGCTAAATAGCCTAATTGGGCAAAAAATTTCCATAACTGGCCCCAAAGCGCAAACTACGCGCAACAAAATTATGGGCATAAAAACTACTGATAATTATCAAATTGTGTATCTAGATACCCCTGGTGCCATAAAGCCAAAAAGCAAACTTGACGAATTTATGAAAAAGAGCATTGAAAGCGCAATGGACGGCATTGACGCTTTGGTGGTAACTTTGGATGTTAGCAAAATTACCGAAAAAGATTTGCAACTGCTAGATAGTTACAAACATATAAAAGCGCCAATTGTGGTGGTTTTGAACAAATGTGACCAATCAGCCTACGAAAAGGCCTATCCAATGCTTGCCAAACTAAACGAATTAAAGTATGTTAAAGAGTTTGTTTCGGTTTCGGCACTTACCGGCAAAAATGTTGACGAACTAGAAAAAGTTTTGTGCAAGTATTTGCCAGAAGGGGAACCTTTGTTTGACCGTGACCAAGTAACCGACCGCACCGAGCGTTTTTTGGCGGCAGAAATTATTCGCGAAAAGGCGCTACTTAATTTGCGTGAAGAAATTCCACATGGCTTAGCAATTGAGGTGGTGGAGTTTAAGGAAGGCAAGCGCCTAGTGCTGATAAATGCCGAAATTGTTACCGCCAAAGATAATCATAAGCAAATTATTATTGGTAAAAACGGCGAAATGCTTAAAAAAATTGGCATTCAAAGTCGTGAAGACATTGAAAAAATGCTTGGTAAGCGCGTAAACTTGCAATTGTTTGTAAAGGTGCGTGCGGGCTGGCAAGACAACAATTTGTCGCTTAGAGAATTTGGATACGACAAAAAAGACATATAAAAAACAAAATATTTTTTAAAAAAGTGAGTAATGTCGTTGGTTTGGGGTCAAACTTAAATTATAAGTGAGGCAACAAACTATGAAACAAAACATCAATAAAAAAACAAAAAACAAGGCAGAAACAGCCAAAGAAATGAATGCAAAAGATTTGTCTTGGCAACTTTTTAAAAAAACGGGAGATATAAATTATTACCGACTATATTCGGCAATAAAGGACGAACTAAAAAAAGATAACTAATGGCAGAAGTTAGAGAACTAAAAGAAAAAGCAATTGTAATAAAAACCGAGGATAGTGGGGAAGCCGACCGAATTCTGTATCTGCTTACCGAAAACCGCGGGCTTATTCGCGCAAAAATTAAGGGAGTAAAAAAGCCAAGAGCAAAATTGGCGTTTGCGTCTTTTCCTTTTTGCGTGGGCGAATATCTGCTTGCCGTAAAGGCTGGTGGAAGCGTGGTTACCAATTGCAATTTTATCGAAAATTTTGGAAATCTATCTACTGACCTAAATATCTATTACGCCGGAATGGCGGTGCTAGAAGCCTTAAAGGCAGTATCGCGTGAAAACCTAAAAAGCACCAGACTATTTTTGCTGGCACTAAAAACGCTAAATGTGCTCTCCTATGGCGAAAACGTAAACCCGCGCTTTGTGCTTTGCAAATTTTTGTATGACCTTTTTGCCGTGGTGGGATATGGCATTAGGGTGCAAGAAAATTTGGACGCCACGGGTGCGGTATATTTCGATTTTAATGCCGGACAAATTACCAATCGCGCACCCACCGAGGGCTACAAGTTTACGGAAAAAGAAAAACCGGTTGTGCTAGAACTAACAAATCCCTTTGATGAAGCAAACTTTCAAACATCGGCTGGTAAAAACTTGTTAAATTTGTTAATATTCTTTTTTGAACGCACTACCGATATGGAACTTGGCGTGGCAAAAAAGTTGTAAAAAAATTTCAAAGCAGGCTAAATCTGTTTTGAGATTTTTATTTTTTGTGATAATATTTTTGTATAAGAAAAAACTATTTTTGCAAGATAAAAATATTAGGATAATTTAAGGAAAAAAAATGAAGAGAAACAAAGCTAAACTTATTGGGATAATTATTTCTATGGTATGCGCTATGTCGCTGGTGGCGGTTGGCGTTATGGCAAGTTTGACCCAATTTAAAGTTGCGGTGGGGAACCAACTTAATTTGCAGTTTGATACGGTAGAAGGCTCACTGTATGCCACGCGAGTGGGGGACGTTGCAAGCGCCGCCGACCGAAGCGTTTCTAAGGTTTTAAGCACCAGCGGTTCGGGTACCGACTGGATGCTAATTTATGACCCTTTGGATCAAGATGGTGATGGCAATAACGTAATTGCTGCCGCGCAAAATTCCATTCAAGAATCGGTAGATTTTTCTAGTGATAGCGCAATTGCCGAAAAAGTGGAAAACGGCGAAACCGCTGCACGCATAACTTACTATTTTTATTACACCATTCCAAGCACCGGCTCGGACATCATTGGCACCAAAATTCAACTAAGCACACCAACAGCGAGTGTGCCGGCAACTGGACTTAGTGTAAACTATGCCTACAAAAAAACTAGTGATGCCGTTTTGCCAAACTTTGCAACCGGTTATCCAATGCAAAATGGTGATGTGGTTTCGGTAAATGCGGGCGAAAATATTTTTATAAAAGCCGAACTCGTTGCGGACTTGACCGGAACAGTAGATGTTTCTAGCATTGACTGGGAATTTACGCTAAAGTTTGTGGTTGAAACCACGCCAGAATTAAACCAAGGCCCAATAAAAGTAACTGATGGTACTATTGGTGGAAATTATTATTACTACACCGAACTTGGTGAATATCCTCAAAGCCGAGTAAAAGATAACACAATCAAATCAGCGCTAGATTCGCTTTCAGCAAGCGCAAAGACGGGAAGAACCTTTGTGGTTGGTGGTGCTGCCGATATAAAACAATATAGCTATGATGAATATAAGTATGGCGACAATAAATATGTTAAAGTTGAGAGTGCAACGCTATATTCTTCAAGAGACCCATACAACCGATTTGCAGATGGAGGAACGGCTGCCAACGGTAACAGTTATTGGTTGAAGGTTGAACCTATCAAATGGTTCCTTTTGGAAGAATATTCAACAACAAGAAAAGATTATACTGGCTCTACCACCAATTTGCGAGTTATTAGCGAAGAAATTTTAACAGCAAATGTAAGTTTTGCTAGTGGTAGAAATGCAAATGATAGATTGTGGGCTAATACTAACATGCGTAATTGGTTAAATGATCAATTTTATAATAGCGCGTTTAGTTCAGACGACAAAACGAAAATTGTCACAAACACAACTAGATACAACAATGCAGAAGTTCATAAAACCAAAGACGACTATACGGCAACCAGTAGTACCGGAACAAGTTCGGACAATGTATGGCTTTTGAGTTATTACGAGGTTACGAGTACTTACGTTGGAACCAATTTATATCTAAGCTCAACCAGTTGTGGCGCTTCATACACTGACTTTGCCATGGTGAATAACTATGATGTAGGTGCGGGCAGATGGATGCTGAGATCAATTGGTAGGTCGGATTGCCTTTGCACTGTTTCAAGTGGTGGACCTACCGATGTTGTTGATGGAGTTTATTATGGTTATCGTGGTGTTCGTCCGGCAATGGTTATTAGTTTATAATTTTATAAAATTTGTCAAAAAGCTCAAAATTTGTTTTGAGTTTTTTGTTTTTTGTAATATAATTTTTATATAGTTGCAAACTAAATTATATTTTAGTTGAGTGCGAATGAAAAAACAAAAACAAATAATTTCAAAAAGCAAGTTGGAACAAAGCAACTGGTGAACTAAGAATAATCAACGTAACCGGCGAAGTTACCATAACAATTGTCGGGGTGAAAAGTTAGACAAAACTTAATAATTTATTTTCAAAAAGTCACTAAAAGTTTGGTGGCTTTTTGTTTTGGCTATTTAAGAAATATGTAGAAATAATTTAAAATTGTATTGTCAACTGCGCGAAATATGTGTTATAATATGCATTGCTAACTAAAAAAAAGGAGATAAATATGGCAAAAAAGAAGTATGTCTATCTTTTTAGCGAAGGCAACGCTTCAATGCGTGAACTCCTTGGTGGTAAAGGTGCCAATCTTGCCGAAATGACAAAAATTGGTTTGCCAGTGCCTCAAGGTTTTACTATCACTACCGAAGCCTGCACTCAATACTATGAAGATGGAAGACAAATTAACGACTCTATTAAAAAAGAAATAATGGAGTACATCGAAAAGATGGAAAAAATCACCGGGAAAAAATTCGGTGACAAAGAAAACCCTCTACTAGTTTCGGTTCGTTCGGGTGCTAGAGCATCTATGCCTGGTATGATGGACACCATCCTTAACCTTGGTTTAAACGAAGAAGTTGTAGATGTTATCGCAAAAAAATCGGGCAACCCACGTTGGGCTTGGGACTGCTATCGCCGTTTTATTCAAATGTACTCAGACGTTGTTATGGAAGTAGGTAAAAAATACTTTGAACAACTTATCGACGAAATGAAAGAACGCAAAGGCGTTACTCAAGATATCGAACTAACTGCTGAAGATTTGGCTGAACTCGCTCGCGAATTTAAAGCTGAATACAAAGCAAAAATTGGGGAAGAATTCCCAACCGATCCAAAAGAACAACTATTTGGCGCAATCAAAGCCGTATTCCGTTCTTGGGACAACCCACGCGCCAACTACTATCGTATGCAAAACGACATCCCATACAGCTGGGGTACTGCCGTTAACGTGCAAATGATGGCTTTTGGTAATATGGGTGAAACCAGTGGTACCGGTGTTGCATTTACTCGTAACCCTGCAACTGGTGAAAAGAAACTTATGGGTGAATTTTTGATGAACGCCCAAGGTGAAGACGTCGTTGCCGGCGTTAGAACCCCAATGCCTATTGACAAAATGGCAGAAATTATGCCAGAAGTTTATAAGCAATTTCAAGAAATTTGCAAAACTCTTGAAGATCACTATCGTGATATGCAAGATATGGAATTTACCATCGAAGACAAAAAGCTTTATATGCTTCAAACCCGTAATGGTAAACGTACTGCACGCGCTGCATTAAAAATTGCTTGCGACCTAGTTGACGAAAAAATGATCACTGAAGAACAAGCTTTGATGCAAATTGATCCAAAATCTTTGGATGCATTATTGCACCCACAATTTGACGCCGAAGCTCTTAAAAAAGCAGTTCCGGTTGCAAAAGCACTTGCAGCTTCTCCTGGCGCAGCTTGCGGTTCGATTGTATTTACCGCAGAAGACGCAGTAGAAAAAGGCAAAAAGAAAGAAAAAGTTGTGCTTGTTCGCCTAGAAACATCTCCTGAAGATATTGAAGGTATGCATTATGCACAAGGCGTTTTGACCGTTCGTGGCGGTATGACCTCTCACGCAGCCGTTGTTGCTCGTGGTATGGGTACTTGCTGTGTTTCTGGTTGTGGCGAAATTAAAATGGATGAAGCCAACAAACGCTTTACTCTAAACGGCAGAATCTACAAAGAAGGCGACGTAATCTCGCTTGATGGTTCAACCGGTAACATTTATGGCGAAGCCATCAAAACCGTTCCTGCAAACACCAATGATGGTGACTTTGGCAGAATTATGGAATGGGCAAACAAATACAAAAAATTGCAAGTAAGAACCAACGCCGACACTCCAAAAGATGCAAAACAAGCTTTTGATTTTGGCGCAGAAGGTATTGGTCTATGCCGTACCGAACACATGTTCTTTGAACCAGACCGTATTAGCGCAATTCGCGAAATGATCTGCTCAGACACCAAAGAGCAACGTGAAGCAGCTCTTGCAAAACTAGAACCAATGCAACAAGGCGACTTTGAAAAACTTTACGAAGCTTTGCAAGGTAAACCTGTTAACATTCGTTTCATTGACCCACCTCTACATGAATTTGCTCCAACAACCGACGAAGAAATTGCTCTAGTTGCAAAAACTCAAGGCAAAACCGTTGAAGAAGTTAAACAAATTGTTGAAGGCTTGCACGAATTTAACCCAATGATGGGTCATCGTGGTTGCCGTTTGGCTGTTACTTACCCAGAAATTGCAGAAATGCAAACCAGAGCGGTAATTAAAGCAGCTATCAACGTTTCTAAAAAACATAAAGATTGGAAGATTGTTCCTGAAATTATGATCCCACTAGTTGGCGAAGAAAAAGAATTGGCTTATGTTAAAAAGATTGTTACCGACACTGCGGACGCTCTCATTAAAGAAGCAAAAGCAGATATGCACTACAAAGTTGGTACCATGATCGAAATTCCACGTGCAGCAGTTTTGGCAGACGAAATTGCAAAAGAAGCTGAATACTTCTCATTTGGTACAAATGACCTTACTCAAATGACCTTTGGCTTTAGCCGTGACGACGCTGGCAAATTTTTGGGTTCGTACTACGAAAAGAAAATTTACGAATTTGATCCATTCGCAAAACTTGACCAAAAAGGTGTTGGCAAACTAATGCAAATGGCAGTAAAACTTGGCCGCGAAACTCGCCCAGACATCAAACTCGGTATTTGTGGTGAACACGGTGGCGATCCATCTTCAATTGAGTTCTGCCATAAAATTGGTTTAACTTATGTATCTTGCTCGCCATTTAGAGTGCCTATTGCAAGACTTGCAGCCGCTCAAGCAGCTATTAAAAATAAATAATTAAAAATGGAGATTTTGTTTATTATGGGAAGAAAATTTGATCGCAGAGATTATGAACCTGAGGTTTGGGAAACTGAATATCGTGAAGCCCGCAACGCGACTTCTAGCAGTAGATTTGTGCGCGTTAATGGTGAAACGTTTGTGCTTTCGAGAGATGGAAAGTTAAAAGCAGCAACCAGACTGGTTAGGGCAGGGGATACCTCTGAAAAAGAAAACGCTATTCATGATATAATCAATGATTATGAAAGCAGTAATGAATAAAATCTTGTAAAAACTCTTGACAAAACTTGGTTTGTGTTGTATACTTGGCAAAAAAGTAAATAGTTTATTTTGCGCCAAAGACGGCAAGTGGGCTTTTGCCCGTAAATCTTGCTTAGGCAAACGAAGATTTTGAGTTTATTAAATCTTTCAATTTGCAGTGCGCAAGTTGAAAGATTTATTTTTTTATATTGGTAAGGAGGGAAAGATGTCAGCAAACAAAAACTTAAAAGAACAAATCGTCGCTGAAATTGTTGACCGCGTAAAAGACGCACAATCGGTTGTGCTTGTTGAATACAAAGGTTTAACAGTTGAACAAGACACTGCTCTTCGTAACAAATTCCGTAACGCTGGTTGCGAATACAAAGTTTACAAAAACCGTTTGCTTAAACTCGCTTTTGACAAACTTGGCATAAAGTTTGACAGTGAAGTTTATGACGGTACAACCGCACTTGCAACAAGTCAAAATGATGTTGTTGCGCCTGCAAAAATCGTATTCGATGGCGAAAAAGAATACAAAGTTATGAAGGCAAAAGTTGGCTTTATTGAAGGCAAGGTATGCGACTACCAAAAAGTAAAGCAAATTGCAAGTATTCCATCAAAAGAAGTACTTATTGCACAGTTCTTGGGTTTACTTCAAAGCCCTATCCGCTCGCTCGCTGTTGTACTTAGTGAGGTAGCAAAAAAACAAGAAGCGTAATCGCTTACTAAAATTTAAAAGGAGATAAAAAAATGGCAGATATTCAAAAAATTATTGATGATGTAAAAGCATTAACCGTTAGTGAACTTAACGAACTAGTAAAAGCATTAGAAGGAGAATTTGGTGTTTCGGCAGCCGCTATGGCAGTTGCTGGTCCAGCAGCTGGTGCTGCTGCTCCTGCAGAAGAAGAAAAGAGTGAATTCACCGTTGTTTTGAAAGAAGTTGGTCCTAACAAAATCGCTGTTATCAAAGCAGTTCGTGAAGCAACTGGCCTTGGTCTTTCTGAAGCTAAAGGTTTGGTTGACAACGCTCCAAGCACCATTAAAGAAAATGTTGCAAAAGAAGCCGCTGACGAAATGGCAGCTAAATTCAAAGAAGCTGGCGCTACTGTTGAATTGAAGTAATTATTCTTACCAATCAAAATAAGCCTAGGCATATTTGCCTGGGCTTATTGTTTTTTTGCGGGGTTAGTGGTATAATAATTGTATGGATGATATTTTTAATTTAGCGCGTAACAAAAAGGCCAACGACGAAATAAGGGAAGAACTTATTGCGCGGGCAATGAAGGGCAAGACCGACCGCGAAAAGTTTGAAATTTTTGTGCGTGAAATAGTAAATAATTATACTTACGATTATAGTGTGGTAAAAAGTCCGCTAGAACTTGATAGGCGCAGACAAGTAAACCATCGCGCGATGTACAAAGGTGAAGCGTACTTTGGCAAATTTGTAACGCTATTAGATTTTTACAAAGATACAAGCATCAATGTTTCGCCAACCCTGCATCTGTTTAAGGCGGGTACGTGTGTAAGTTACACGCAAGAACTTTTATGCCTAGCAAAAGAGGCGGGAGTAAAAATAAAAGATGTACACACCAGTGAGTACTTTTATGACGGCTACAACACTATGGTTGGCGCGGTAAAAGTTGATGGGGTGCCGGAAATTTGGAAAACTGGGCATGTGTACGCCGTGGCAGAACTAGATGGCAAGCCATGCAAAATTGATATTGCGGGCGCGCTAGTTGCCAAAGATTATTTAAAAACGCATAAAGTTTCGCCGGAAAGGCAAAAGGAGTTAAAATCAGCGTTTTTGTTTGCAGAGCCAAACGCAAAAAATCCTTTTGAGGAACTTTGCAAACAAAATATGGCAGAAGCATAAAAAAGTTCAACGATACATCGTTGAACTTTTTTGACTATGCGGGCTACCTTTTCAAAAAGGTGTTACATTCGGCGTTGCCATTGTTTACATTTACCGTAATACCGTTTGCAATGCACTTTCCGCGTTTTAAAAATACGCAATCGGCAGAGCAGGCAACATCTACCGATGGACGAACCAGAGGTTGCGCAATTTCGTCAGCGAGTTCGAGTTTTGAATTGCTTGATGGGGTAAATGTTTTGCAAGCAGTGCCGGAATTTACCTCAATTTTGCTTGCAAAGCAATTGCAGTTTTTGTTGTGGATACATTTTCCACATTTGCATTTTAAATCTACCATTTAGTTTTTCTCCTATAACTTATTTATTTCCAAGGCAAAGGCAATTTATGCATAATTACCCTTGACTTTAACTTGCGCTAAGGTTAAAATAAAATAGAGTAAAAATAATAGGAGTATTGGCAGTTTTTGCCAAATAAAGATGATAAAAAATAAAAAGATTTTAATTGTTACTACACAAGATGATTTTGTGGCGAGGTTTTTGTTGCCTCATATAAAGCACCTAGAAGACAACGGCAATACGGTGGAGTGCGCTTGCAATCATTCAGGTTTTTGGTTTGACGAAATGAAAGAGCAAGGCATAAAATTGCACGAAATGTGTTTTACGCGTTTCCCTTTTACATTAAAGAACCTAAAAGCGAAAAAAAGGCTGTTTAAGTTGGCAAAAAAGGAAAAGTACGATTTAGTTATTTGCCACCAGCCAGTTGGCGGAATTATGGGCAGAATGGTGGCTAAAAAGTACAAGGTGCCGGTTATTTATATTGCACACGGATTCCATTTTTACAAAGGCTGTCCAAAAAAGAACTTACTTTATAAGGCAATTGAAAAATGGGCAAGCAAACGCACCGATATTTTGGTTACCATGAACCAAGAAGACTATTTGGCTTCGCTAAAATTTAAGGCCAAAATGAACGCCAAAATTCATGGCATTGGAGTTGACCTAAACAAATATAGCAGAGTGGAAGATGTCAGCCAAACCAAGGCAGAACTTGGCATAAACGATGGCGATTTTGTGCTTTTGTCGGTGGGTGAACTAAACAAAAACAAAAATCATGAACTGGTAATAAGGGCAATGGAAGCCTTTAAGGGCAAACCGGTTAAGTATTTTATTTGCGGTGAGGGACCTCGTCATGCTGAGTACGACGAGCTCGTAAAAAAACTGGGTCTAGAAGGGCAGGTAAAACTCCTTGGCTATCGCAAAGATATTCCGGCAATTATTTCTAGTAGCAATGTTTTTGTTATGCCTTCAATGCGTGAAGGCTTGCCAAAATCTATTATGGAAGCAATGGTGGCAGGTTTGCCTATTGTGGCATCAAACATTCGTGGTTGCAGAGATTTGGTAGAAGAGAACAAGGGCGGATTACTATTTGACCCAAGAGATAAAAAATCGGTTGAAGACGCTATAACAACTTTAATAAATTGCCCGGAAAAGGCAACCGAATTTGGCACATACAATCAAGAAAAAATAAAGGAGTATTCGATCGAAAATGTGCTTACCGAAATGGAGAACATTTACGATAAAATTTAATATAATCCTATGAAAAATGCATTTTTGAAATTGCGTGCCGCACTGGCAGAAGACTTTAAAACATCAAGCAGTGCGTTTGCGCCACTTATGTTAAAGTGTTTAATTTTGGGTACTATGTTAGGCATAAGTCTGTTTTGGGCACCCTTTGTTTATGTTACCTTTGCTTTTGCGGTGCTATTTATGCTTACGCAAAATAGCGGCAAGGTTATTTACTATATTGTGTTTTTAATGCCGCTTATGGGCATCTTTAAAATAAAATCCACCGACACTTATTATCTAGCCTATTTATTGTGTTTGTGTTTGGTAATTTTGGCGGTTAAATTAGTAATTGAACTGTTTGTAAAAAAGACAAAAAAAATCAACTGGTGGTTTACGGGCATTTGCGCGGTTATGGTGCTATACTTTATGTTTCCGTTTACCTTTCCAGATTTTGGTATAACTTTTAGTTTGATTTTGGGAGTAGGGCTATTATTTTTTGCCTACTACTTTAAAGAAGACTTGGACGCCAAAGAGCTTGCGCTTGTGTATGTTTTTGGCGTGGTAATGTCTATGGTGTTTGGTTTATTTAGACCAATTTCACCAAGAATGCAAGAACTTGTTGTTCAATTTTATGCTTATAACCTAGAGCGTTTTAGTGGCGCTTATACAAACCCTAACATTTTGGCGGGCGAGATGATGTTTGCGCTTGCAATTGTTTATACCTTGTTTATTAACAAGCAAGTAAAGGTAATTATTTATCCGCTAATAATTACGTTTGAAATTGCACTTATTTACACAATGAGCAAAGCCGGGCTTATTATCTTTACAATATTGAATATTGGGTTTGTAATAGTATATTTGATAAAAAATCACAAAAAGGGCGACTTTGTGCGTCTAGCAGTAATTTTAGGAATTGTTTTATTAACATTAGTAATTTTCCATAAGCGTTTTATGGCTGTTTTTGGAAGAATTACGGATAGTATAGTTTCTAACGAAGTAACCACACCGAGTGGAGAGGTGGTGGACAAACCACATGTTAATCTAGAAGAACTAACAACGGGGCGTTCGACCATTTGGAAAAACTACTTTGAAGCAATTTTTGCAAACTTAAAAAGCACACTATTTGGCTATGGGGTGGGTGCGCCTTATATTGGTGAATGGGCAAACATTAGCGATTGGTGCCCACACAACACCTATTTGCAATGCTTGTATTTTGTAGGTTTGTTTGGTGTAGCACTAATCTTTGCTTGGATAGTTTCGGTCGGCGGCTTTAAAAAGTTTAAAGAAATTAAATGGCAAAACATTTTACCATTCTTTGCTTTGGCATTGTATTTAGGCTCGGCAGAATTTTTCTCGTTTAGACTTGCCATTTATATGCTGCTAACTTTAATGTTACTCGTGCAAAAAGAAGATAAACCAAAAGTAGTAGAAGACTATCAAACGGCTGAAACAAAAATTCCAAAGGTGTTCCATTATATTTGGCTAGGCGGAAAACCTTTGCCTAAAAAAATTGAAAAATGTATTGCTTCGTGGCAAAAAGTTTGTCCAGACTTTGTAGTTAAAAGATGGGACGAAAGCAACCTAAATTTGGAACTTAATGATTATGTTAAAGAAGCCTTAAAGGCAAAAAAATATGCTTTTGCAAGTGACGTTTTGCGCTTTGATATCTTGGAAAAAGAAGGCGGTGTGTATATGGATATTGATGTTTGTATGCTAGCACCGTTTGGCGAACTTTTGAACAAAGATATGTTTATGGGCTTTGAGTATAACACATCGGTGGCACCTGGGCTGGTTATGGGCGCAACCAAAGGCAACAAACATGTAAAAGCGTTGCTTGATAGTTATGGCGCCGATCACTTTATTTTGCCAGATGGCTCGCAAAACTTAAATACCATTTGTGTTCGTACTACCAATTATTTGGTAAATTTGGGTCTAAAACTAGATGGTACCCTTCAAGAAATTGATGGTATTACTGTTTGTCCTACTACATACTTTTGTCCATATAGCCCAATAACGGGTAGAAAAAATATAACCGAAAATACTCGCGCTATGCATTTGTTTTACTCTTCGTGGTATTCTAAGTCGGCGCAAGCAAAAAAATATGTAAAGCGAGTGCTTAACTTTTTAACCAACGGCTATTTTGGTATTATTTTAGAAAAATGTAAAGGAAAGAAAAATGCCTAAGACATTAACGGTTTTTACCCCTACTTACAACCGCGCGTACATTTTGCCCAAACTTTATGAAAGTTTGAAGGAACAGACCAGCCAAGATTTTTGTTGGCTGGTGGTGGACGATGGAAGCACCGACAACACCGAAGAACTAATAAACGCCTACAAGGCCGAAAATTTGGTGGATATAACTTACCTAAAACAACCAAACGGGGGCAAACAACGCGCGCACAATACGGGGGTAAAAAACGCCCAAACCGAACTATTTGTGTGTGTGGATAGCGATGACCATTTGGTGGCTGATGCCGTAGAAAGTTTGATAAGCAAGTGGCAAGAAGTTAAAGCAAACAATGTGGTTGGAATAGTGGGGTATCGAGGCAAAAACCAAAACGAAACTTTGTCGGGAGAATTTACCATTCATGGGCAATGCACCTTGCAAAAACTCTATAGCAGTGGGTTTAAGGGTGACACTACTCTTATGTACAAAACCGAGGTTCTAAAAGCGAATTTGTTCCCCGAAATTGAGGGCGAAAAGTTTATAACCGAAAACTATGTTTATTATCAAATAGACAAAATTGGAGAACTTGAAGTTTTTGAAAAAATTTTGGTAATTGCAGAGTATTTGGAAGACGGCTATACAAAATCCAAATACAAATTGCACGCCAAAAATCCACTTGGGTACATTATGTACTACAATATGTTAATTGGCGATACCAAAAGTTTGGCAAAAAAATTTAAGTACTCAGTAGCACTTGCCGATGTTATGTTTTTGGGCAAGGTAAAGGGCAAATTTAAAAAAGCCAAAAACAAATTTATGCTGTTTTGGGCAATGCCGCTAGGCTACCTTGTTTATTTAAAAAGGAGAAAAGATGCAAAATAACAAACCTCTTTTAAGCGTGATTGTGCCAATTTATAACACTCGTGAGTATCTTAGAAAATGTGTTGAAAGCGTGCTAGAAGGTGCGGGCAAGTACCGCGACCAAGTGCAAATTGTGCTAGTAAACGACGGTTCACCAGATGGCGCTATTGAAGAATGCTTAGATTTGTGCGTGGACTACGAAAATGTAGAAACTTTGGCAAAATCTAACGAAGGCGTTTCGCGGGCAAGGAACTCGGGTATGGAACTTTGCCGTGGTGAATATTTGACCTTTGTCGATAGTGACGATGTTGTAACATCAAACTTTGAAAAAGCGTTAGATTATGTTGCGGAAAACAAGGATAACGAAATTTATGAGTTTGGCTTAATGAAAAATGGTCAGCCACTGCAAACCTTGCCGGAGCGAATTTATGACGGTACCAATTTTAAAGACCTGTATGCGCTTGTAAAAAGGCGTATAACTATTTGTTGTGTTTGCAAAATTTTTAAAACCGATTTTATTAAAAACAATGGCATTTTGTTTCCGGAAGGGACCAAGAGTGAAGATTTTGTTTTTGCGTATAGCGCCATTACAAAAGCAAAGCACATTGCCGTTAAAAACCTCTTTTATTACGATTATATTGACCGTAGCACCTCAGTTACGCATAGTTACAAACTAAGAGGTTTGCTTGACCAATTGGCCAATTGCAACCGTGTAAAAGATCTGATTGACCAACTAAACTTTACGCCAAAACAAAAGCAAAAACTATGCAGATATTTGTTTGAAACCTTTGTATATATGGTGGTGTCGGTGTGCTATCTAGACCCGCAAGACCAAGCCGAGGCAATAAAGCAACTAGAAGCAAACAAACAACTACTATTTAAACCGCATAAGTTTAGTTTTAAGGTGGTTTATTATCTAATTAAACGCCGTGGCACGCAGGGCGCGGTAGAATTTATTAAAAAAGTAAAAAGTAGGTAACAATGGACGAACTTATTTCAGTAATTGTTCCAATTTACAAGGTGGAGCAATATTTAGACAAGGCCGTGCAAAGTGTGCTAAACCAAACTTATCCGCATTTTGAACTTATTTTGGTGGACGATGGCTCGCCAGATAGCTGTCCTCAAAGGTGCGATGAGTGGGCAAAAAAAGACAAGCGCATAAAAGTATTGCACCAACCAAATGGTGGGCTGAGTGACGCGCGAAATGCCGGCACGGCAATTGCAAGTGGGGAATATGTTATTTATCTTGATAGTGACGACTATTTTGCACCAACATTGCTTCAAACTTTGCTGACCAACTTAAAGGACACTGGTGCGGACATTTCGTCTTCGGGTGCCACTTTGGTTTATGAAGACAAGCCGGAGCCAGAACTTAAAAAAACAGAAAAGCAAGTGTTTGAAGGTTATGACGTTTTTGACACGCTCTATAGTGCAAAAATTGCTTACCCAATGACAGCAACTGCCAAACTGTATAAGGCGGAACTATTAAGCGGTTTGCAATTTGTAAAAGGTAAGCATCATGAAGACGAATTTTTTATTCATCATGTGCTTGCGCGCGCCAAAAAATTGGTTCATGAACCTACCGGGCTATATTACTATTTGCAACGTGAGGCCAGCATAATGGGGCAAAAATTTAACCCCAAACGCTTAGATGCGGTTGAGGCAAAAAAACAAAGGTTAGAATTTTGCAAAAATAGTTTGCCGGAGTTTGAAACCAAAGCGCGACTAGATTTGTTAAAGACCGAAATGAATATGTACCGCTTGGCAAAAAACGGCAAATTAGACAAAACTTTGTTAAAAACCTTAAAACAAGATTTTAACAAAGAATACAAAAATTTGCACAAAAAACCATTAAGTGTGCGTATTTTTAGGGTTTGTCCCGCTTTTTATTGTTTTGTTTCTAACAAAAAACACAAAAGTTTTTAAAAGTCTGTTAAAAACCTTAACAGACTTTTTTGATGCAAAAATTTGTTTATGCAACCTCGTCGGTGTTTGGCGCCGATGGGGCAGGGTCTTTTCCGCGTTTCAAAACAGATTGGGCTAGGGTTTTTAGGTAGCCAACGTTGCTTTTAAAGTTTGGCATAAAGCACAAGCACGCTAGCAAAAATACATTTGAAACGACAATGCAAGTTGCAAACTTTAAGGCAAGTAGCCAAATTGAAGAGTTTGGAATAAAGTTGCACACAAAGAATGTACCGATTGCCGAAACAATGGTCGCCAAAGTAAACCATAAATGTTTTAGCATATATTTTAGAAAATTACTATTAAAGTAGTGTTTGTACAGCACATAAGGCTCAACCCAAAGGCCGGTGGAGATGCTGGAAATGATGGTGCCGGCAATTATGCCTGCTAGGCCAAAGAAGTAAGTTAGTACAATTGATGCAACTAAGTTTATTAGCGCTTCGGCTAATGGTTTGTAGCGATCTTGATAAAAAAGCCCCGCGCATTCTTTAAAGGTGCCACACATATATCTTGAAACCGAAAAGTAAAAGTTGAAGGCAATTAAAGTGATTATGGTTTTGTCAAACAAAAGGTTGGCGTTTGGATCTTTGGTTAAAACTATGTCAATAAATGGGTCGCTTAGTACAAAAATGCAAATAGTGCAAAAAGAAACTAGCCACATATAAATAAAGTTGAGTTTTTGAAAAAGACCAAGGTTTTTATCTGTGCTTTCGCTGGCAATTGAGTTGCCAACACTCCCTTTTATGGCGTTTGTAATAATTGATATTAGGGCTGTTACATAGGTGGTTATTAAAAGGTAGTTTGAGTATTTGCCTAGAACCGAGGAGCCTAGCATAAAGTAAACTAGCAGACTGTCGGTGGAATATACCACAGCACCGCCAATTTTGTGATAAATCATGGCAAGGATATTTTTGTTTATTTGTTTGCGCGTGTCAGGGCTTAGCGCTGAAATTGGTTTTTGAATATACTCAGCGTAATGCTTGTCGGTGTAAATATAAATAATAATGTTGTTTACAATGGTAGACAGACCCAAAATTGCAAGGTAAACATAAAAGTTTTGAAGCGTAAACAACACCAAAATTTGGAGTGCGCTTGCTAAAATGTTTAGAGCCAAATTTACCTTAGATTCTATATCGCTGCGCTGGCTGGTGTAAAGCAAAGAACGGCGATAGGAAAAGAAGTAAGAGATAACCGAGTTAAACAGATAAATTGCATAAACAATATAAAAATTTACGTCTACATTCGGCGCTTTGTTTTTGAAGTATTGCATAAATGGGAAAACTGCCAGCCCAATACCCAAAACGACCAAACCAATTATGGTGTAACATTTTTTATAAAACTGCAAAAGTTCACGCACTTGCTCCTTGTCGCCGGTGGCCATAGGCTTGTACATTGCAAAAACAATTGCCGTACCAAAACCAAGTTCGGCTAGCGAAAGCAAAGATAATACGTTGGAAAATACCGAATTTATGCCTAAATATTCCTCACAAAAAAAGTAGATAAAATATCTACGTACCACAAAACCTAAGACAATTTGAACGATATAAGCAATCATTGAAAAAATGATGTTTCGTGATGAATTTTTGGTGCGGGAATCGTGATTCATTTTGGTTTTTTATCCTTGCGAAATGTTTTTGCAAATTATACCATTTTTACGCAAAGTTGTCAAAACATTCTTTTTAGGCGCAATTATTATCTTTACTTTTGGGCACAAATTCGGTATACTTTATAGTAGCAAATTTCTTAGGAGTAACAAATGATAGAAAAGACTATTCATTACATTTGGCTGGGCGGAAAGCCGGAACCAAAAATTTTGCAAAAATGCAAAAAAACTTGGCAAAAACATTGCCCTGACTATAAAATTGTTAGGTGGGACGAAAGCAACTTGGAGGTAAATAGCACCATTTACACCAAACAAGCCTACGAGGCAAAAAAGTTTGCTTTTGTTAGCGATTATTTTAGGTTTAAGGTTTTGTACGAAAACGGTGGCATCTATTTAGATATAGATGTAAAACTATTAAAAAACTTAGACAAATTTTTGGATAACGAGTTTTTTTCGGGGTTTGAAAAAGGAACAACCACGGTTAATCCGGGTTTGATTATGGGCGCAAGTAAAGGCTCAAAGATTGTAAAACAACTACTTGATAGTTATGATGGCAACACCTTTTTAAAAGAAGATGGTTCGCTTGACCTAACCACCGTTTGCACGCGCACCACAAATGAACTCCAAAAACTGGGGTTGGTGCCAGAAGACAAAACTCAAAGTGGAGAAGGGTGGACGGTTTTTGCTAGCGAATATTTTTGTCCGCTCTCTTATGACAAAATTGAAAAGAAAAAAACCAAAAATACCCACTCAATACATTTGTATTATGGCAGTTGGGTTAAGCCAACTTTTAAATCTAAACTTATTTGGCTGACTAAAAAAATTCTTGGTCGAAAAAAGTTTGAAAAACTTATGCAAAAAAGACAGCAAAAAAAGGAGCGAAAAAATGGCAGAAACAATTAAATTAACCTATTTTACGCCAACCTACAATCGCGCTAGGCTTTTGCCGGTGTTGTTTGCTTCGCTTAGTAGGCAAACCAACAAAAATTTTGTTTGGATGATTGTTGACGATGGCTCTACCGACGACACCGAAAGCCTAGTAAAAGAGTTTGCAAAACAAAGCGATTTTAAAATTGTTTATTACAAAAAAGAAAATGGCGGAAAGCACACGTGTATGGATTTTTCAAACCAAAAGTGCGAAACCGAATTTATTACCTGTGTGGATAGCGACGACTATTTGACCGACGACGCAACCGAAGTAATTTTGCGCAATTTGGACAAGTGCGCGGCGGAAGACATTGTGGGGATTGCCAGCGTTAGAGCGCAACAAAACGCACCAAAAGAATATGAGGGCGCTTTGCCAGACTATCCAATTTATTTTTACGACATAAACAAATATTACAACCAAGTTCCGGAAACCATGCTGATTTTTAAAACTAAAATTGCCAAAGAGTATCATTTTCCGGAAGTTAAACAAGAAAGGTTTATTACCGAAAGTGTTTATTACAAACAATTTTTTTATAAATACAAATTTGTACCAATTCACGAAAAAATTTATGTGGCAGAATATGTGGGCGATGGCTACACCATGCAAGGGCTTAGACTGTTTGTAAAAAATCCTATTGGCTATGCGCTTGCCTTAAAGCAAAATGCGTCTATTGAAATTGGAATGGCGGGCAGTTTTATGAGCAAACTTAGGTTGGCTTGCAGATATTATGGCTGGAAAGCCTATTTTAAAATAAAAGGTGATGTGTATCCAGAATACAAAATTAGGTTTCCATATAATTTTTTGGGCAAATTGTTTACCCCGGTTTACAAAGGCAAAATAAAAAAAGAAGTTGCCGAAGCGCAAAAAAGTGTTGGCAAAAACAATTAAGCAAGTGGCAACTTTGCGCTCTTTAATAATTGACAAAAGCGGTGCGGGAAATTTATAATTAAATAAAGGGGAAGAAAAATGAAAGTTATTTTTTTGGACAATGTTAAAGGCGTAGGCAAAAAGGGCGAAATTAAGGAAGTTTCGGACGGCTACGCAAACAACTTTTTGTTTAAGCAAAAATTGGCGGTTCCTGCAACGGCGGGCAACCTAAATGTTAACAAGGGACAAAAAGAAGCGCAAGCGCGCGCCAAAGCCATTGAAAAGGCTGAAGCCGAAGCCATGAAGGCCAAACTTGAAAAAGTGCAAGTGCAAATTGGCGCCACCATTGGCAAAAATGGTAGTTTGTTTGGTTCGATAACAAACAAAGAAATCAGCGATGAACTTGCAAAAATGGGGCTGGTAGTGGACAAGAAAAAAATTGTACTCGATAGTCCAATAAAAGCAGTTGGCAATTATGTTGTAAGCGTAAAACTTTACACCGATGTAAATGCAAAACTTAAAGTGGTTGTAAAGGGCTCATAATGGCGTTTGATAACAAACTTACCGCTGGGCTTGACAAGGTAAAACAAAAGGGCGTTGTTTGGCTCTTTATGCTACTTTTTGTGGTGGCAACGCTTTGTTTGCCACTTTTTATGTTGGTGGTAAGTTTTTTTTGCAAAGCGCCATACTATAACTTTGCTTATTATGTTTTTGGTTTTATTTTGTTAACGCTTTGGGCAGTGTGGTTTTTTGCAAACTACAAAAGGCACGATTTTTCAGTTTTTAAAAAACCATTTTGCCTAGAAAAACTAATGGTGTGGCTACTTTTGGCTTTTTTATTTTGGGCAACATTGTCAGTATTTTTTGCAAGCGACATAACCTTGGCACTGTTTGATGGAATAACGGGTATTCGGCACGAAGGGCTAATTATGTACTTTGCCTATGCAGGTATTTTGTTGGCTAGTACTAGGCTCGTGGACGAAAAGCGCTTTTTGCTAATGGTGCTGCTATTTAGTTCTACCATAATTGTTTTACTTGCCGGGCTAAATGATTTTGCAAAACTGAAATTTACTTATGTGGTTCCGTTTAGTGCGGGGTGGCTTAACCCAAACCATTACGGTTACTTTTTGGCAATTGCCAGCCCCGCAAGTTTGGGCGTGTTTTTGCTCGAAGATAAGCCGTGGCTAAAATGGTATGCCTTTGGCAACTTTGCGCTCATTAACCTTGCCATATTTTTTAACGATACTTTGGGCGTGGAACTATCTAACTTTGTAGTAATTATAATTTTGCTAATTTTGCTTTCAAAAAAAATTAAAGGCAAAAGGGCTGAATTTATTTTGGCGGTAGGAGTATATTTGTTTGCTTTGTGCGCCGATGTTTTGCTTAGCAAATTTGGCTTTCAGGACGAAAACTTTTTACAAGGTTTGATTATGCTGGTTAAAGACGTCTTTAAAATTGGCAAGTCGCCAACTAGCACCGAAACCTATGTTGCGGGTACCAACCGGTGGGGCTTATGGCTAGAATGTTTGCGCAATATGCGTGACAAACCGCTATTTGGTATTGGCATAAATTGCCAATGGTTAATAAACCCAAGTTTGGAGTCGGGCAGACCCCACAACGAATTTTTGCAATTTGGTAGCACGATGGGGGTACCGTCCTTGCTTTTTTATGCAGGATTTGCCTTTTCGGTGCTGCTACTTGGCATTAAGCGCATAAAAAAGTGGGATAACTACACCACTATCTGTTTTTCGGCGGTGATTGGTTATCTTGCAAGTTCGTGCTTTGGCGTTAGTTTGCCTTATACTTTTTCAATTTATATGGTGGTTTTGGGGCTGTTTGTCGGTTCCGTTACCACAAAAAATACAAAAGCTAGTGTGGACGTATGAAAATTTATACAAGTTTATTTTCGGTTGATGTAATAAAAAAAGTGGTTGCCGTGGCACTTGATGCCAGCAAAAAGGGGGGCAACCACCTACTTATGGTACCTGAAAAATTGTCACTTTCGGTAGAAAAAATGCTACTAAGCACGGGTGACACTCGCGCGCTAACCAATGTGCAAGTGGTAACGCTATCAAGGCTTTTAAAAAAACTTGGCGCCACCGAAGCAAATTTTGTTTCGGCACCCGCTGGCGTTATGATTTGCAAAAAAATAATATTAGAAAATTTGGATAGTTTGCACTGCTTTAAAAAGACAGCGCGAACCTTTGGTTTTGCCGAAAACATCTATGAAACCATTTCGGAATTAAAAAATAGCAAGGTTAAACCCGCCGATTTGGTGGTTATGTCTGCCACTTGCAAGCAGTCGTTGGCGCTTAAACTAAAAGATATTTGCTTTATTTATGGCAAATACGAGCAGTTTTTGCAAGAAGGCAACATGATTGACGCTTGTGACCGATTTGAACTTTTGACAAACCTTATTTATTCAAGCAGTTTGGTGCGAGCAAGTCACTGCTATTTGGTGGGCTACGAAAGCATTTCACCAAGCGGTATGGAGGCCATTATTGCTATTGCAAAAACGGCAAAATCTTTTACTGCGGGCGCGGTAGAAAACCGAAACAAAAACAATAGTTATATAGCCTCTCCGGAAATGTTGAATATGTTAGAGGTGTACGCGGGCAAAGAAAACCTAAGCATTACTGAAATTTCGGTAAAGTCGCTTGCGCCTGCCCTTGCAAAATTTATTGGCGACAACTTGTATGCTTTTCCACAATCTAAAAAACTGGTTAGTGACGACACTGTGGTGCTTTTTGAGGCAAACAGCGCCATAAAAGAAGTGGAATTTGTTGCCGAAAGCATACGAAAATCGGTAATAAAGCGGGGCATAAGATATCGTGATGTGGCGGTTATGTGTCCAAACCTAGCGGGGTATTCGGGGCTATTTAAAATGGTGTTTGCCGACTACGACATACCTTACTTTTTAGATGCTCAGTATCCGCTAAAAGAGCATATTTTTGTGGACTTTTTGTCCCTTGTGTTTACCGTGCTTCGCAAAAACTATTTTGCCAGTGATATGGTATCGCTTGCAAAAAATTATTTTTCGGGCATAGAAGAAGCCGAGTCTTCGGCGTTTGAAAACTATACGCTAGAATATGGCATAAACTTTGACAAATTTTTAAAGCCATTTGCAAGCAAAAAGCAAAATGCCAAAGAGGATAAAGTTGCGCCACTTGCCGAACAAGCGCGTGTTAATTTGTGCGCCAAACTTTTGCACTTGTCGCAAAAACTAAATGAAGCCAAAACGGTGGAAGATTTTGTTGACCTTGTTAAACTAATAATTACCGAATTTGATGTAGAAAATAAAATGGAAGAACTTGCAACCAAACTGTTGGCGCTAAAAAGCGTCACCGATGCAAGCATCGCCAAACAAGTGCTGCCAAAGACTATGGCAAGGCTTGATGAAATTGAAAGTTTGCTTGGTGGTTGCAAATTGGAGTTTGAGGAATTTGTTAGCATATTTATGTCCGGACTTTCGAGCATAAAAATTTCGCTTATACCGCTTTCGGTAGACTGTGTGTTTGTGGGCGACCCGTCCACTAGCAAAATATTGGAAGTAAAAGATTTGTACATAATTGGTGCCACCGAGGGCGCGGTTCCGCTATCTAAGGACGATTGCGGGCTTATTGTAGACAAAGAACTAGAAATTATGTCGGGAAGTTTGGGCAAAAAAATTGAACCAACCATTCGCACCATAAACGAGCGCGAAAGACTTAAATTTTTGATGCTGGTTTGCTCGTTTACCGAAAACTTATGCCTAACTTATCCGCTTTTGGACGTTAATAATGACGAACAAAAACCAAGTGGTGCAATTAAGGAACTACAAAAACTGTTTTATAAAAACGAGAGCAAAGAACCAATAGATATTCGTACCGAACTTTGGCTTGAAAGGCGTCGTGGGCTTGGCAAGGGCGAAAAAATGGAAGAAAGTTACGCCTATGAATATGCGACCATAAAAGTGGGGCAGAAAAAACTTATTGAAGAAGTTATGACATCGCCCACCAAAATGGTGGGATACAACCAAACGGCGCTAAGCACCCTTTATTCGGCGCTGGTCGAAAGGTTAAAATCTGGCAAGCAAAAGCAACTGCGTGAACTTATTATGCCAAAGCAAAAATCTGCCTTTACCTTGGGAGAAAAGTTGTTTTTCCCAAATGGAACTACCAGTATTTCGGCGCTGGAAAGTTATTTTTCTTGCCCATACAAGTTTTTTGCGCGTTATGGTCTGCTTGCCAAAGAGCGCAAAGATGCAAAACTAAAATCGGTAGACGTCGGTAACGTTTTGCACAAAGTGGCCGAACTTTATGTTAAAAACGAAAAGAAGATAGCAAAAATTGCTACCGAAGCCGAAAAAGAAAAGTATGTGGACGGACTTATTAGTTTTGTCTTTGAAACCGAAAGGGTAAAGTCCGCCACCAACAAGCATATGCTGGTTAGTTTGGCAAGTGAAGCCAAAAGGTTAACCAAAGCGTTAGATTTTCAGGGCGCGCTATCAATGTTTGTGCCGGTGGGCGAAGAACTACGTTTTGGCGACAAAACTGGCAATGCCGTAAAACTTTCGTCGGGCATAAAAATTGAAGGTAAAATTGATAGGCTGGACGAATGCGGGAACAATTTTAGAGTAATTGACTACAAAACTGGGCAAATTGAACTAAGCCCATCAGCGGTTTATTATGGCAAAAAAGTGCAATTGTTTGTATATTTGCTTGCCGAAGCAAATCGCGGCAAACGCCCAATTGGTGCCTTTTATTTGCCAATAAGAAACACTTATGTGGACGAAACCGAAGGTGACTTTTTGCAAAGTTACAAAATGCAAGGGTATTTTGTAAACGATGTTGAAGCAATTGTAAAAATGGATAAGTCGCTTTCGCTAGATAGCGCCAAGAGCAAAGTTATTGATGTGGCGCTAAGTACCAGCAAGGAAAGCAAAAAGACCGGAGAAGTTAAGGTAAACGCCAAGAACTATATTCTAAGCGAAGAACTATTTAACGGGGCTTTAAGGTACATTTTTGACCTTTGTAGTTTGGCAACCAAAGAAATTTTGGCGGGCAACATAGAAGCAAGTCCGCTTGAACTAGGCAGCAAAGAAGAATGTGAGTATTGCGAGTTTAGGTCGGCGTGTCCGCGAAACTTAAATTCGGTTGAGGGAGTGCGCAAGGCTCTTGGCAAAATTGAGTTTGCACACTTTGTACAAGGAGAAGAAGGGAGTGGCAGAAAAGACGCAGAAAAAAGAAATTAAATATACGCCAATGCAAAAGGCGGTTATTGATGAAAAGAACAAAAATTTGCTGGTGTCGGCTTCGGCGGGCAGTGGCAAGACCTTTGTTATGATTCAGCGCATTATTAGGCAAATTATAGACAAAGAAGCCAGCGTTAGTGAAATGCTTATTTGTACTTTTACCAATTCTGCCGCCAGTGAAATGAAAACCAAACTTACTGAGCAACTTTCGGCAGTGGAACCCAAAACCGACTATATAAAATCTCAGTTAAACGAAATAAATATGGCGACTATATGCACCATTCATAGTTTTTGTGCCAAACTTCTTAGAACTTACTTTTATGAAGTGGGGCTAGACCCGTCGTTTGCGCTGGTTGATGAGGTGGAAAGTGGCACCTTAAAACAAAAGGCGCTAGATAAACTTATTTCGGCAGAACTTGAAAAAAACAATAAATTGTTTTATGAACTTTTGGATATTTTTTCATTAAATCGCAATGATGAAAACTTTAAAGATGTAATTTTAAAACTCTATGATTTTTTGCAAACACAAATTGACGAAGAGGCGTACATAAAAAAGACGCTGGCGTTATTTGATGTAAAAAAACTAAATGACAGCATTTTTGCGGAAATAATTAACAAATATGCCATCGAAAAAGCTGCGGCTTTGCGGGCAGAAGGCAAAGTTTTGCGAGAGGAATGTGCGCTGGTGGGCATGGCAAAATTTGTGGAAATTTTGGACACCATAGATTCTAACTTGCACATGGTAAGACCAGATAACAAGTTTTTGGAAAACCAAAAGGCACTAAGCAATTTGCAAAAAGTGCCAGGCTTGCGAGGCGGGGAAGATCAAGAATTGTTAAAGGCAAAACTAAAAGCCTACAAGGCAAAAGTTAGTGACAGCAAAGGCTTTTTTGATCAGTTGAAGGCGCTTTATGGCACCGATACCGAAAAGCGTGCGCTTGAAAAAATGCGCATACTAGAAAAGCGAATAAGTTATTTGTGGTCAATGGTGCTAGACTTTGAAAAGTTTTATGCCGAACTTAAACAGGAAAAGGTGGCGCTAGATTTTAATGACCTAGAAAAATACACCATTCAATTGTTAAATATAAAGGCGGTGCAAAAGGAAGTTCAAGAAAAATACAAGTATGTTTTTGTGGACGAGTATCAGGACACCAACCTTGTGCAAGAAGAAATTATTTCAAAGGTAAAATCGAGCAAAAACCTATTTATGGTCGGCGATATCAAGCAGAGCATTTATGGGTTTAGAGCCAGCGAGCCTCAAATTTTTATTGACAAATACGACGCGTACAAGGCAGATAAGTCGGGCAACAATAGGCTTATTATGCTTAACGATAATTTTAGAAGCCATCAAGACATTTTGGCATTTGCCAACCTTGTGTTTGACCGCGTTATGACCAAAGAGTTTGGAAATTTAGATTATAAAACCGATGCTAGGCTAAATCGTGGTGGCGCGCCAATGCCAAGCAATCCAGATTTTCCTACCGTAAAAATAGAACTCATTACCGATAACGGAAGCACGGAGGGGCAAGCGCAAAAACTTGGTTTGTATAGCGTTTTAAATCACGAAGGACCCGAAACCGAAGCGATAAAAAATGCGTCGGCAGAAGGCAAGGTAGTGGCAAAAGACATAAAAAAGTTAATCACCACTTGCATAGCCGATCCGTCCAGCGTTTCTGGCGAAAGTTATGTTCAATACAAAGATATAACTATTTTAACGGCAACGAGAGGGGACTATTTAGAATACTTTTTGCAAGAACTAGAAGCCGAAAATATTCCTTATAGCACCGATGTGGCAAACGATATTTTTGAAGATAAAAATCTTTTACAAGTTAAAAACTTTTTGTCGGTTGTGGACAATTTTAGTCAAGATATGCCACTCTTGTCGGTTTTGCAATCACCAATTTTTGATTTTTCGGCAGACGAACTGGCGACAGTGCGCATTGCCGACCGCGAAAGTGAGCATTTTTACGACGCGCTTGCCTTGTATGCGCAATCTAGCGAGCAAGGTGCGGTACGCCAAAAGGTGCAAAAGGTGTTAAAAACCTTGCGTGAGTTTAATTTTTTGAGCAAGACTACCACGGTGGACAAACTTATTAACCTCTTTTTGGAGCGTTTTGAATACGAAAACTATTTGCTAAAATGCCCAATGGGTTCGCGTTCGCTTACCAACCTAAAAAAACTTATTGGCTATTTGTCGGGCAAGCCTTACAACGCTTCGCTTAGCAAATTTTTGAACGCCGTTACCGAAACCCCAATAACTTTTGGTGCGGACTTTGCCGAAAACAGTGTAAAAGTTACCACCATTCACAAAAGTAAAGGGCTAGAATACAAGATTGTGTTTGTAATTGGTTGTGGCAGACGCTTAAACGACAAGCGCAACCAAATGGTTATTTCTAAAAATTTGGGGGTGTCGATGGGGCATTTTGATCCATCAAGCAAAACCAAAAGTGACACTATTAGCAAACGCGCCATTCTTCTTGAGAACGACCGCAAAACAATAGAAGAAAAAGCAAGGCTACTTTATGTTGCTTTGACCAGACCAAAAAATCACCTAATTTTGGTGGGGGTATACTCTGGCGAAGAAGACAAGAGCCCTGAAAACGCCAAGTGCTTTTTTGACTGGATAATGCCATCGGTGCGTGTGAGTGAAAACGCAAGTTATCTTTCGGTAGAAAGTGTGGATATGTCCGCGCTAAAAAGTGATAGGCAGTCAGCCGAAACCACAGCAAAACCAATAACCTTTACCAAGCCGGATGAAGTTTTGCGTGGGCGAATTGGTGAGGTATTTGACTACGCTTATGGATACTCAAAATTTGTGGATATGCCAACAAAAACTACTGTTAGTGAAATTTTGAAAGAAGACAGCGAGGCGGAAGTTTTTGTTCCAAACTTGTTTGTGGTGGGCAACTCAAAGGCAATTGAAAAGGGTAATGCTTATCACAAACTAATGCAACACATAAATTTTGATATTTGCAAAAAAGCCTTTGTTTTAAACGATTTGATGGGTGCTATGTCTGGCATACTAACCGCCGAAGAGCGCGCATACATCAACGTGGACGAACTGGCAAGATTTTTGCGTGACCCAATTACCGTTGGCTTGCTCTCGCGCAAACTTATTCGCGAGCAAGAGTTTATTGCGCTTATGAACCCTCCAAACAGCAAGGCAGAAGATGGAATGGTTTTGCAGGGTATTGTGGACCTTATTTGCGAAGGCGAAAACGATTTGGTTATTGTAGACTACAAAACCAACAGATGGACAGACGAAAAGCGTTACATTGAGCATTACGGCAAGCAGGTGGAAATTTATGCCCGCGTTACCAGTGAGGCAATGCGCAAAAAAGTTTCTAAAAAATATTTATATTCCTTTACTATTGGAAAATATATTGAGATAAAATAAAAATAGCCAAAAAACAATTGGCAAGATGCCAAAAAGGTTGTATAATATTTTTACGGAGAGAAATATGAAAATATTTGAAACATTGCAAACCGCATTTAAGGTTTTGTTTGCTTCATTAACCGAAGACGGTTTGTTCTTTATAAGTTTGGGACTTTTGGGCGTGCTTATCCTGTGGGCAGTTTTGGCGCTTGTGTTTAATTTTCAAACGGCGTTTAGAAAAAACTGCATAAAAGTGATTGAATTTTTGCGTGAAAACGATTTGTCGGCAGAAAACTACCAAAAATTTACTTCGCTTTGGAAAGATTTTCCACCGAGTATGCGTCGCGCCTGGAAACGTTATGAAACCAAACGCAGCGGCCTTCCTAGTGACTATTTGTCGCAGGCAGAGTGTTTTGATACGCATTTTAGCGGTGGCATATTTAAACAAAGTCGTTCGCTTATGCGTACTTCCATAAACTTTTCGGCAATTTTTATTGCGCTACTGTCGCTTGCCATTATTGGCACCACCACCGACGGGGTGGTTACGGCAATGAACTTGGTTGATGCCTTAATTGTGCCAATTTTGTTTTATTTGTGTTCAATTGTTGTGTATTATGTCTACACGGCCATCAGGCATTTTGACTATCGCGCTACCGTGGATACTTTTCACGATTTTGTAGATATGCTAGATGAGCGCGTTTCGCTAGATGATGCGCTCGGCTCCGAAATGGACTCACTTGGAATTGTTAGCGAAATTTACGAAAACGACACGCTTTTAACCTTAAAAGAAAAAGCCGAAAAGGCGCGTAATGCTAGCGCGCTAGAAGACTTTACGCTTGGCAGCAAAGGGTTAAATCCGGCGCAAATGGGAATACTAGGAAAGCAAACACCTACCAAAAAAGCGGGGAACATAATTAGCGGAAGCACCAGTGCAAAGGTTTTAAACACTTCGGCCAGCCGTAACCTAGATTTGGAAATTGAAGACCGTAAAGTGGTTATTTTAAACGAGCAACAATTTGCAAGCACGGTTAGCAAGGTAGAAATGTTGCTTGAAAAAGCAAAACAAGAGAAAAACGAGCAGTTGCGTACCGAACTTGAAAAAGAGATAAATCGCAACATAAAGGCGCTTACCGAATTTAAACAAAAAGCACGCGCCGTAAAAGGAGATAAATAATGAAAAAAAAGCAAGAATTTAAAAAGACTATGACCATTGATGAAGTTTTGAACATAAACCCAAATGCCGAACCAATTTTGCTTGGCTTTGGTATGCATTGTTTGGGTTGCCCAATGAGCCGTATGGAAACCTTGGAAGAAGCTTCGGCTGTTCACGGTTTTGACGTTGATTTGCTAATGGAAAAACTTAATGAACTAAACAAATAATTTGCAAAATAGCCACCCCAAACGGGGTGGCTATTTTAAAATAAGCCCCCAAGGTTGGGGGCTTTGCGCCAAAGTATATTTCCTAGTGGCGCCAAAGTAGCCACCACATATTAGCAAAGGTTTTCAAGTAAAAAGGTGGATAAAGCGATTTTGTTTTAGCAAAAAATGTTGGTCGTCGCTTTTTGGTGGCTACAATATATTATATGCTTAGCCTTGGCGGTAGGTGCGACAAAAAGTGTTTAAAATTTATTTAACTAGTTGACAATTGTATCATTGTAATGATAGTTTTTAACATTCTTTCGCAAATAATAGGTGGCTTTGCCGTTGCCGTGTTTTTCTATCAAATTTTCGGCAACAATTTTTTTTAGGGCGTTTTCAATAGATTTGGTTGAATGGCTAAAAAGTATTCCGTGCAGTTGCAAAATATAGTTTGGCAAAATAGGAGAAAATAGCTAAAAAATGCCCCCAATAAATTTATTGGGGGTGTAAGTTTTTTATATTGTGATATATTAAATTTTATACTTCGGCGTTGTCGAGAAAAATCTTTACGCCATTACTTTTACCTTCGGTGGTAAATTCAAATTTGCCAATGCTTGCAAGTCCGGTCAAAACAAGGTCGCCGAGTGAGGCGGTAAAACTTTCTATGGTTAGGTCGGTTTGGTTTGGGTAAATAAATTCCATAAGTAGTTTTAGCAGCACTTCGCTTTGTTTTGGCGTTTTTGAGTTTATGGCAAGCAAAGCGTGTTCTATTGATTGGTCTTTGGTGCCGGCGTCCATAATTTCAAAACTACCGGTTAGGTAAATGCTGCTTGGAATGATCCAATCTATTAAAAACTTTGGCGTTTGCAAATTTTGTGAAATTTCGGTGCGCGCGGTGGAGGTGTCTATTTTTATGGTAACAACCAAGCGGGCGCTATTGGTGGAAGTAACTTCCTCGGTTTCAAAAATTGGGGTTATGATAAATTGTTTTATGGACATCTTTAAGGTGTCAAGGTAGGTAAGGTCGCTACCAAGGTAGGATAGAGCGCTAGAATTGGAAACCAGCACGCCGGTTTCTACCGTTTCGTTTAAAATGCCCGCGCTTTGTCTGTCGGTCAAAAAGATGTAATTTTGGTTAAAGTCTTCGCTTGGAGTGAGCGTGTATTTGCCTTTACCAATTTTTTCATAATCAAGTCCGCCGTTTACAAGGCGTGGAAAGCCGGCTTCAATCATCAAATTTTCGGCGCTAGTTTTGTCGGCCTTGGTAAACGGGTTAGTAATAAAATCGCTTTCGTTTGGAGTGCTATATATGGTGCTGGCGATATCCACCAGTTCTTTTAGGTTGTTAATACCGTATTTTGCAAAATATTGTGGCACTAGGCATCGGTCAATAATAAAATATCCACCAATAACCGACCCGCTAATTACTGCGAGTACAATTGCCAAACAAATAAAAAATTTTGCACGACGTTGTTTTCTCATATTTTTATTATATTACTTAATTTGTGTGGTGTCAACCGCACAAAAATTGTTGCTAAAAATTCTTTGTTTTGTTATTATTTATTTATAGGAGCAAAATATGCAAAATAAATTAAAAGATGGTAATTTGCTAAATGCGGACGGCACGCTTGCCGAGGCGGGCTATGCAACCAGTTTGGTAAAGCGCTACAACCCCGAAAACATAAAAGCAAAAAAGTGCCGTATTAAAGAATGGGACTACTATTTGGTTTACAATTCTAAATATGCTTTGGCGCTTACGGTAGCGGACAATAGGTATATGGGTTTGGTTTCGGCGTCGCTTATTGATTTTAGCCAGCCGACCGAAAAAACAACATCACTTATTTCGTGGTTTACAAACGGCAAAACAAACTTGCCAAAGTCCTCAGCATCGGGGCTAACAAAGGTGGACAACAAGGCAAGCAAAATGGAATTTGAGGTGCGGGGCAAAAAGCGTACGTTAAAATTTTTTATTAAAGACTTTTTAAATGGCAAACCATTGTCGGGCGAAATTGCGCTAACAAGCGAACCGCAAGATAGTATGGTAATTGCAACACCATTTGCGGGCAAACCAAAAGCCTTTTATTACAACCAAAAAATTGTAGGGTTTGAGGCAAGCGGAACGGTGATGCTAGGGAACAAAAAAATTGTGTTTAGCCCAGCTGACTCGGTTGGTATTTTGGACTGGGGACGCGGGGTGTGGACGTACAAAAACACTTGGTTTTGGAGTGGTTTGGCGGGAAAACTTGAAGACGGCAAGATGTTTGGCTTTAACTTTGGTTACGGCTTTGGCGATACTTCAAACGCAACCGAAAATATGATCTTTTTAAATGGCTATGCGCATAAGATAGATAGGGTGGAGTTTGTTATTCCAAAAACAAAGCGTGGCAAAGATGATTTTATGCGTCCGTGGAAAATAACTTCGGGTGACGGTGCGGTAGACTTAGATTTTTACCCAATAATAGACCGCAAGGCCTGCACCGACGTGCTAATTTTAAAATCTGATCAGCACCAAGTTTTTGGCAAATTTTCGGGCACTGTTATGGCAAAAAACGGCAAAAAAGTCGAGGTAAAAAATATGCTTGGCTTTGCCGAAAAAGTAACCAACAAGTGGTAGGCGTTTTTTAAATAAAAATAAAGGCGCTGTATTGACAAAATGGCTACTTTGTGGTAAAATATTGCAAGATTTAACAAAAGGAGATAAAAATATGGGGGTCCCTACATTTGTTATTTGTTTTTTAATTGCCGGTGTAGTATTGTTTTTGATTTTTACCACCGCTTTTGTTATTGAGTCGGTATCCAAAAACAATGATACAAACAATATTGCCGTAAGCAATAAAAAAGATGAAGATTTAGACATAGATGCAATGCTTTCAAGGCTAGAGAGCAAGGCACAAGTTACGCCTGTTTTTGCAAAAAAAGAAGAGCCAAAACCAGAGGTTACACCGGTGGTTGTTCCTGAAAAGGTAGAAGAACCGGTTGTAGAACCAGCCAAAGAAGAACCAGACTTTGATGCACTTTTTGCTTCGCTTGCTGTAAAAGACGAACCAAAGCAAGAAGTTGCCGTGGTTGAAGAAAAACCAGAACCAAAACCAGAGTCAAAATTTGTAAAACTAGAAACCACAACCGAACGCACCATTCATACGGTAGAAACGCCAGAGCCAATCGTTATTGAAAAAGAAGTTTATGTTGGCACTGAGTTTGACTACGAAAGCCGTTATGCAAGACTAAAAGATAGTTTGGCAAAATGCGAAAAAGATTTGGCAAAAAGCACCAAAGAAGTTAATAAGTACGAAAAAACCAAAAAACGTAAAGAACGCAACGAAAAACTTCTAGAAAGAAAAGCCGGTGAACTTACCAACCTAAACTTGGTTTTGTACAACGTTAATGACATCAAAGAGATAGATCCGGAGAAGAAAGAAAAGCAAGAAAACTTGTCGGCGCACATTGCAGAACTAAAAGCAACTATTGCCGAAGCAAGTGAATATCTTGAAGCAAATGCTGAAAAATACAAAAACTCTTTACGCATTAAAGAATTCTTGACTGGCGAAAAAGAGCGTCAATTAGAAGAAATGCAAGAACTTGAAGTTTTGATAGCCGAAGCCAAAAAGAAAGACAACAAATAGTTTATTTAAAAGTCCTAAAATTTTTTAGGGCTTTTTTTATGTAAATTTTTAAAAGTGGGCAAAAATAATTTGTAAAATGTCTTTTGTGTGTTATAATAAAAACAAAAGATAAAGGAAAAGTTAACCGATGAAGCAAAAAAGGCAACAAGGGCACAAAGAGCGCCAAAAGATGCGCACCAAACTGATAGTTACTGCAATTGCAATGCTTTCGGCAATTAGTTTGATTGCGGTTGGTGTTATTGCGTCCACTACTAGTTACAATGTGCAAATAGAAAACACCCTAAATGTAGATTTGGATATCACGCAAGGCAACCTAACGGCAAAACGTACGGGTGATGTTGTGTATTATGGCACCACGCAAAAAGCTTCCACTGGTTGGCTGGATATGTACACTGCTAGTAGCGGTGAAAATACCGAAAATGTTGCCGAACTTAAAAAGAAAATAAATTTGCCGTCTAGCGAAGCAGTGGCAAAGCTTGCCGAAATTCAAAATAGTTTAAAAATCAGTTACACCTTTAATTTTAAGCAAGATGAAAATAGCACCACCGGCACACATATTACGGTTACCCCTCAAACGCCGGCCAATAGTTATGATGGCAGGGTAAAACTTAATTTAAAATATTACTTTGGCGCAAACGAGCCTAGCAGTTGGGATGCAGTGGCAAACACCATTAGTGGTGATGGCATTATTGTTGGCGCGGGCGAACAAGTGTATGTGCTTGCCGAACTAGAAGTTGATATAACCAAGTCCATAAAATTTAGCGGGCTAGATTGGGGCTTTGATATTGGCTTTAAGGTTCTTGGTGGAACCACCGGCGGCATGCTAGATGTAAAATCAGTTGCGGGCGCAAGCAGTTATGAGGTTTGGGTTAAAAAGATAGTTGTAACCAAAATGGCGCTAACTGTGGGCGATTGGGGCGGCTTACAACCACTAGCGGTGGGCGATACCGATACTACACTTGGCAGCTGCATTTGGACGGGTTCGGCGTCTAGCGTTAATATTGCAAATTTAATAACCGACTCGGGTGTGTATTTGGTTTCGGTAGTGGCAAAAGATACCGACGGCAACGCACTAGAAACAGCAGGGTATTATTACCAAAAAGCCTAAAATAAATTTGTAAAAGACCTTTGACTAAATGTTAAAGGTCTTTTTTTGTATAAAAATTTTTAAAAAGTTTGATAAAACATACCCAAATTGCTAAAAACTATTTTGAGAATAAAAATTTATGTGCTAAAATAATTATGTAAAAATTTGGGGCATTGCGTTTTGGTAAAGGAGTCTTATGAAAAAGAATAACGAAAACAAAAGAAGTACTCGTACAAAATTTGTTGCAACAATCATATCTATGGTCAGCGCGCTAAGCTTGCTGGCGGTGGGTGTTGTTGCATCACTTACGGAATTTACTGTTACCATTCAAAACCAATTAAATTTAAAATTTGAAACTATTGAAGGTAATTTGTATGCCACTCGTCTTGGTAACGTTGCTGATAGCGCTCGTGCAACCAGCAAAGTTTTAAGCACCAGTCAAACCGCAACCGATTGGCTGCTCGTGTATGATGGCACAACCACCGAAGGTGTGCAAACCGATGCACTAACCAGCATTCAAGAAAAAGTTGACTTTGTTAGCGACGCTGACATTAAAACTCTGGTTCGCGGTGGCGCAAATAAGGCGGCTATTACTTATTATTACTACTATACTTTGCCAACCGGCAAGCCTGCAAGCACTATTACGCTAGAAGCTTTGGCGCCAACCTCTTTGATAGAAGGGGTAACGGTGACCTATGCTTACGTAAAAGCATCGTCGGCAACTTTACCAGACTTTGCTGGCGCAACTGCTCTTGCAACAGGTGACACCATTCAAGTAGCAGCAGGTGAAAATGTATTTATTAAAGCCGAATTATCGGTTAGTTTGACCAAGTCGGTTGATATTAGCAATTTGGACTGGAAATACAACCTTAACTTTACCAATGCAACTTATAGCTTGCAAGGTGACACCTTAAATTTTAAGCCAGTTGCAAACGCATCAACCTACGAAGTTTGGGCAAAAGAAAACACCACAAGCGGTGCAAGCTTGCTTTCTACCGCCGTTGTAGGTGAAATTGACAATGTTCTTGGTACTTGCATGGCAGTTCTTCCTAGCGACACAACTTCTATTGATTTAAAAACCGTTTTAAAATCTCTTGCAAATGCAAACTATCGCGTAACGGTTGTTCCAAAAAATAGTTCGGGTGATGAAATTACCGGACGTCGTATGATTGTGGACTACACTCTAGACGGCAAGATGACAATCAGTTTTGTTTACGTAAATAGTACTGGTGAGGACACTGGTATTTCTTCGGTAAAAAATAGCAGTGGTACTGTTATGACGCAAGTGGTTGTGGACAAAAATATGACCTTTGCGGAAATTATGGCTGTGTGCGGTTTAACCTTGTATACACCAAAAAATGCAACAATTACTTCAAGCACATTTAACTCAAGCTTTAATACTGCTCACTGGGATCAAGGCGCGGTATCTACTGTATTTAAGAAGGACACCACAATCAAATTTTATAGTTACACGTGCTTTACCGCCGACACCGAAGTTTTGGTATACGACGAAAAGCAAAAACGCATTGTACGCAAGAAAATTAAAGATATTACGTATAACGATGTACTGGTTGTTTGGAACTTTGACGAAGGCAAACTTGACTACGCAAAACCTATCTGGATCAAAAAGGAAACAACTAGCGGAAAAACTACTATCTTTACCTTTGAAGACGGAACCAAACTTAAGGTAGTTGGAACTCACCATGCCTTTGATGCAATCAAACAAAAATTTGTCAATACCAAAGACTTGGTTGTTGGTGACGAACTTGTAGATAGTAGTGGCAACGCAAAAATGATTATCGCAATTGATGTAGAACTAAAAGAAGTTAAGTGCTACTCGGTAATTTCTAACTACCACATGAACATCTTTACAAACGGCATTTTGACCAGTGAAGACCTAAATAACCTATACACCATTTCGGGTATGAAGTTTGTAAAAGAAAATCGCAAACTCAATACCATTAAAGACTTTGAGGGTGTGGACAAAGAATTGTTTGACGGTTTTAGACTTGCTGAATTTGCCGGCAATAAAAAGGCTTTGAGAGAACATATGCTAGACTACTATCAAAGCTATAAAAAATAGGAGCATAAATGGAAAAACTAAAAATTGTTGTAGATAGAAATACTGCCAACGATTACAATATTTGTGAAACGTTGGCAGAAACCACAACAGTTGGTCGTTGTGGCACCATTGGGGTGATAGTCCGCTACGAAAGTGGGGCGGACGAAACCCTAAAAAGTGTGCTCGCGCAAACTTACAAAGATCTAGAAGTGGTAGTGCTTGCAACCGGCAAAGCCAGAGAACATGTTGCCAAAGAATTTGGCACAAAACTTGCTGGCATTGGCGCAAGATTGAGCACATATGGTGTGGCTGACGCTTTGGAGGATATGCAAGCCGAGCGCGTTATGCTGGTCGATTCAAAAACCGAGTTAAATCCATGGGCGATTGCTTTGCTGGCGGCTAGTTTGCAAAATGCCAACGCCGATGTGGTGGTTGGCGGTGTGAACTATGTGGAACTTGGGAAAATGTCTCGCGATGTGTTGCCGGTGTGCGACAAAATGGTCTTTGGCAAAAATAATATTGAAAAAGAAGATTTGCTAGAACAGGGTTTGTTTGCAGTATCGGCGGGTAAGTTATTTAAACGGCAATTTTTGATTGATGCGGGCGCGAATGCTACCGATGCAGAGTTGCTAACCTTGGTTGCGGCGCGCGCAAAAACAATTATGCTGGTTAGCAGAATTGTTTGTACTCAATTTAGTGACAATTTTGATGGCGGCAAAAAATTTGAGCGTGATATAGAAGAACTAAAAACTTCATTAAAGGGCAAGGTGTCGGTTGGTGTTATCACCGCGGCTTGTGTTGGGTTGTTAACCGTTGTGGGCGTAGGTTCAACAATGGCTCAGGGTGAAACCTATACTGAATACGAAGAACTAGACAGCGGACTGTTGTCTGCAATTGCATCGAGTGATGCGTCAAATTTGCTGGCAGAAATCGGTTCGATAACTGACAAAACGGAAACATCAGAAACTCGGGGGGCTACGCGACGACTATGTGGCTTGGGATTAGCGGGCGGAACTTTTCCTACGCTGACATAATTGCGGGCGAAAATAAACAGTTTTTGATGGTTGCAGCCGCAACCGGTCACGGAGGGGGCGACTTGTTGGAAGGTCTTAACGCGTCATCATCATAAAGCCTTACCCCAAAAAACACCGAAATTGACAGCGCTTTGCAAACTTCAGCGGCAACAAATGCGGGCAAACGGGGCGGTGTCAAGCGGAAGTGTGGGAGAGCAAATGGTTTATCTTGACGCTTTCAAAAACACAAGAGTAGCCCCAAAGCGTAGTAGTTGGTTTATGCTAGGGGTAGTTACACCTGAATAAATAAAGGAATAAACAATATGGATAATTTTAAAATTGTAGTAGATGCCAAAACGGCAGAAGAATTTGACGTAAACTCAACTATAGCAACTGCGGGTGTCGGTGCAAGATGGGTAAGTGTTTGTGCGATTGTGGAGTTCGCTGAAAATGCAGAAAACACTCTGAGCTCAGTATTGTCGCAAAACTATCCATATTTGAGCGTGAGTGTGGTGGCAACTGATTATTGCAAACCGCTTGCACAAAAACTAGCAGATAAAGCGGGCGTTAAAATAAAACTATATAGCACCAAATCGGAGGCTTTGGCGGACGTGGATAGCGAATATGTGTGTTTTGCTGGCGCAAGCGTGGTGTATTTGCCAAACGCAATTTACGCCCTTGCAAGTGCGTTAATTAAGGCAAATGCGCAAATGGTAATTGGTGGAATGTCACGCCATGGCGTACGTGGTGACAAAGTGTTTGCGCCAACCAAAGCCGAGTTTGTTGCTACCAAAGATGAAGATAAAATAAATGCTTTGGCAAAAAATGGCTTGTTTGCCTTTGCGTCGGGTAAACTGATTGCTAGAACCTTGGCGCAAAAGTGCTATGCGGAAAAACAAACCGAAGCAGATAATATGCTAAATATACTAACTGGCGCCAAAAGCGTGGTTTGCACCAAGTATGTGGTAGGTACGGAATATGAAAAACAATACCGCATGAACACGGAAGTAGAAGCAGTAGCAAACAAACTACAAAAGAGCGCCAAAGGCAAAGTAGCAGAAAGCTTGCTAAAATGCGCCTGTGTTGGTCTTTTGGCGTTTTTGAGTGCAGAGGCGACCACGCTGTCTACGGGGGAAACCTTTGCTGAACAAACTGATTTGAATAATGAAATAATTTCAGCCATAAATTCGGGTAATGCGGAAGCGTTGCTGGCAGAAATAGGCGCCGTAACAGGATTGGAAGAACAAGTAATTGAAATCACCGAAAAAACCGGTGGGCGCTTATTGAAAGGAGACCAACCCTCTCCGTTTTGATATGAGTGACGGGTGGTTTCATTTCCATCGGTGAGTTACTAACGGGCGAAAAAGTCATCGTTTTAAGTGTTACAGGCACAACTCAAAGCGGGGGTGGGGTACACTTTTGGCTCCTACAGGAGAAAAGCTGATCAAATTGGGGTTAATGCTGGGCTCGCCGACAAAGTTGAATGTGAATATTGTGAGCACTTTTAACCCCATTGCTGCCGTTGCAACAAGCGTAAAAAACGATAGTGAACAGGCGTCAACAAGGATAAAAGTTATTATAAGCAAAATGCTTTTGCGGGTTAGTTCACCAAAAACTCATTAAAATACAAAACAATTGCCAACACAAAGTGTTGGCTTTTTGTTGCAAATTTTTACGCAAATTTGGTATAATTAAATAATGGAAAACTCACAAAAATTGGTTAGCATAATTATTCCCGCTTACAATAGTTGCAAGTTGCTTTCGCGCTCAGTAAAAAGCGCATTGGCGCAAACCTATGCAAACATTGAAGTGGTTATTGTAAACGACGGTAGCACCGATGGTTCCGCCGAAAAAATTGACCGATTTAGCAAGGCGGATGCGCGCGTGGTGGCGGTGCATCAAACCAACCATGGCGTAAGTGTGGCGCGAAATGAGGGCATAAAACGCAGCAAAGGCGAACTCCTTTTGTTTTTGGACGCGGACGACCTACTACTTCCAACTGCGGTTGCTGATCTTGCAAAAGCAATGGAAGAAACTGACGCAGATATGGTGGCTGGTTCGGTGAGGGTGATAAAAAAAGGAAAACTTTTTAGCACCGAAGCGGGCAACGAGCCCATGATTGGTACCGTAAGCGATCAAGAATTTATGGCAAAATTGCCCGAATGCACCAGCGTTCAGCGCATAACATTTAAGCTGTTTAAGAGAGCCATTTTTGATTTTGGTTTTGTGGCAAATGCTAACTATGGTGAGGACACTGAGGCGCTGTATCGTTATTTTTTGCGTGCAAAAACGCTTTGCTACATCACGCCTTTTGTGGGGCAGTATTATGTAAATAGTCAGGAAAATAACTTGTGTAGTTTGGCGCGGGGCAAGCGCTTTGCCAGCATAAAGCCGGTCTTGCCGGATATTATGGCGCACCTTGGCAAAATGTTTGTGGGCAAAACTTGGTGGCGTTATGCCAGCCACTTTTTTGCAATGCCGTTGTTTGATGCCGGCACGGCGCTATATAGGGATACGCCAAGAATAGTGGTAGAGCAAAACCTAATAACGGCCTTACAGGACAAGATGTATCAAAAGTTGGTTACGGAAACTGTGGCAGTAATGCCAAAGGACGAAGTGGTGCAAGCGGTGCAGGCTTTGGACGCCGAAAAACTGGTAGACTATGTGGTAACCAGTCCGGATATTTTCCCTAAAAAATTTCCGTCCAGCCCACGTGCTATGCTAGACATAATAACCAAAAATTATGGCCTAAAAGGCAATTTTGTAAAGGTACCAACCGCGCGTGGCAACCACGTGTATGAAAACGGAGAGGTGTTTGTAAAATTAGCCACTGGTGCTAGTTTGCTGGCGCAAATTGAAAAAGAAAGGAATAATTTGCGCGCGCTAACTAGGCTTGGGTTTGTTGACTATTATTTGCATGGCGGACGCCTTGGCGCCTATGGATACATCATTACCAAAAAAGTGCCAGGTGTGCCACTAAGAGATATTTACACCAAACTTACTAGCGAGCAAAAGGACAAAATTATTGAAAAAATAGCAATCAAATTGCGTGCGCTGCACGCCTTAAATATAGGTCGCAAAACGGAAAATGAGGAGCAAGAACTTATTGAAGGCGCCTACAAGGAAGCCTTGCAGGCTTTACCACCAAATTTGCTTTCGCCCGAACTATCTTTTGTGGGTTCGTGTTTGCTACCAGCCGTTGTTAGAAAACAAGTGCTTAGATTTACGCATGGCGACTTGCATTTGGGCAACATTTTGGTAGATGGCGACACTGTGGAATTTGTGGATTATGCCAATGCCGGCGTGGCGTCGATTGATCGCGATGGCTACACTTTTGCGCGGTTGGTGCGCGAGGTAGGCAAGCAAGGCGCTAGTCGATTGGTGCACAAGCGTGATTTGGTGGACGCCGAAAAGCGCTTGCGTAGGTTTTATCCCGAAATGTACGACTTTGTCTATTACAAACAGCGCGTGGCGATACAAGAATTTATTGCAACTGTGGGGAGCTATTGGGTGCTAAGCAAAAAACCAAACCTAAACCGCGTAAAAAAGCAACTCGCTAGACTTAAAAAAGACATAATAAAAGCAACCTAATTGGTTGCTTTTTTTAAACTTGAAATTTCTTTTACTAGTGGGTGCGCAAGCATCTCGTTGGCGCGTTTTAAAATTTGTTCTTGTGGCAATTTTTGTTGGCGCATACGAGCTAAATCGGAAACCATGGTGGTGAGGAACAAGCAAGTGCCTTCGTACCAAAGTTCAGGGTTATTTGGGTAGCGCTCTTTTAGTGATTTTAAAATTAGGTCGGTGGCAAGTATGGAGCGGTCAAAACTGTTTATGTCCATAAAATAGTCACTTTTTACTGACCTATGCAACACATAATAGTTGTAAACAAGGTCTGGAATGATTGAAATTTGCTTACAATTGTTCATTATGCGAATGTTAAACAAGGTGTTTTCCCAAAGGTCGGTTTCGGGCACATAAAGGTGGGTGACAACACTCTTTTTTGCAATGGAAGCGTGGGAGTTGAACTCTGCAATGTTCTCAAACCCAAAAACATGTTTCATAAAGGCTGGGTCATCGGTAGAACCAACCATGCGGGCGTCGGGTCTAAAATAGTCGCACGAGCCGTCCGGAAAACAACGCTTGGTGCCGCCAATTACAAAGTCCGAGCTAGAATTTACTAGTTCGTTTATCATAATTTCTATGGCGTCTTGCGTTAGTTCGTCGTCGCCGTCAATTACCATTTGGTATTTGCCCGTACTATGCTTTATTCCTTCGTTGCGGGCAAGGTTGCGACTAAAAATGGTGATCTTGTCCGGATTGTTTTTTTCAGAACCTGGCAAAAACAAGTAGTGCACGCGGGGGTCTGCTTTTTCAAATTGCTTGACAATTTCTGCTGTACGGTCGCCGGAGTTGTCGTCCGTGCACCAAATTTCTAGGTCAGGGTAGGTTTGGTTTATTAGTGAGTTTAGCAGGCGCGCTGCAAAATTTTCTTCATTTTTCATGCCAATGGCAATGCTTACAAGTCCGTAAGATTTGGCAGTACCACGGTTTTTTGCAATTATTACAGGGCTGGTTGGGGTCATACTTTTCTCCTTTAATCTATTCTTCCGGTAAGTTCACCTTCGGTTTTAAAGCCGCAAAAACCTTGCTGGCGTAGCGCTTCGTAGGTTATTATGGCAACCGAATTGGATAAGTTTAGGCTACGCGCAAACGAAAGCATTGGTATGCGTATGGAACTATCGTAGTTGGCTTTTATTACGCGCTCGGGCAAGCCAAAAGACTCTTTGCCAAAAACTACAAATGCGCCGTCGGGGTAGGATACTTGGTCGTAGCGGTGTTTGGCTTTGGTGGTGGCAAAGAAGAATTTGCCGTGTGGGTGGGCCTTTATTAGTTCGTCCAGACTTTCAATTATGTCAAAGTCACTATGCGAGATGTAGTCCATTCCTGCGCGTTTTAGGTGCTTGTCGGAAAGTTCAAAACCAAGCGGTTTTACAAAATATACGTGGCAACCGGTTACTGCTGCGGTGCGCAAAACATTGCCCGCGTTTTGTGGAATTTCGGGTTCCACCAAAACTATGTTTATCATATTTCTCCTTAAAAAAAACTAGGGCAGAAGTTGTCCGCCCTAGCATAAAATTTTTTTTATACAAAACCTTTGGTGCTGTCGTCAGATTTGCCGTAAACCGATTTGTTCTTTTTCTTGGACGAATAGGTAGTGGTATTCTTTTTGCGTTTGGTTGCAACAAGTGCAAATACAATTGCGCCAACCAGCAAAATTGAACTTAGTACCAAGAAGAAAATTTCTAGTCCGTTGTTATCGGCTGGCAAAGTTTTTATTTCTTCGTTGGTTTTGGTATTGTTGTCGGTTGATGTTTCACGCATATCCAAAAACTTTTCGTCAGCGTTGGTTTCGTTATGTGACGAAACGGCTTTTTCGTAGGTGGTTTCGGTAATTTTTGCAAAGGTTACATCAGCAATTGCAAGAAGTCCGCTATCTTTTAGGGTGGCTTCAAAGGCGGTTGTTAAACCATTTGAGCCAACTGCCACATAGGCGGTGTAGGTCTTGTAGTCGTTGGTGTCGGCGCTGGTAAAGCCGTTTGTGTTAACCTCAAAGTGCAAATCACTTAGGTTTGCAAAGCCAAGAGTGGCTAGCTTTGATTCTGCCAGTTCTAGGGTTTTTGCTGTGATGGTAATTTTGTAAAAGGTGTCTTTGGTGAGGGCAAAGGTCTTGCTAGATTGAACTTTGGTCTTTTCGCCATTTGCATTTTTGATAACAAAAACAAATGGGCGGCCGTCATCGGTTGGCGCTTTTACATTTGCATAATCTGCGTGTGCGTTTTTGGTATCCAAAATACCGAAAATACCGTTTGCAGTAGCGCCTTCTAGGTCTTTGCGTTCAAACAAAATTGCATCAAATAGGTTGGTGGTGGTGTTTAGTTCTTCCGAACGTTCAGCAAAGCTTTCGCTCGAAAAACTTACGACCTTTGTGTTTTCACTCGCTAGGGTGGTGCTGTCTTTTTTCAAGATTTCTTCAAACGAAGCTGCGTTGTAGGTTAGTACATTTGCTTTTGCAAAGAATACATTGCCCGTAACTTCCGTTTCGCCACCAAAGCCAAGAGTGAGGTAGGCGGTGCGTTGTGCAGTGCCGTTTTGGAAATACACTACATATTCTGTCCAGTCGCCAGCCGTGGTTATTGGCGTAAATTCTGCAAGAGTGCCACCGTTTGTATCGGTAAGCGAAATGTACGCGCTAGCGGTGGTGTTTACCCACATGGAAATGCGGTAGGTTGCGTTTGCCGACAAGGTGATGGAAGACGAACGATAACCAAAACTTGCATTAGTGCTAGAATATAGCGCCAAATAGTTAAACTTTTCACCGGTGGTGTTTGGGTTGCCCACGCCACCAATTGCAGACTTAAAGTCGTTGTACCAATCGGTAGTAGGAACAATACCTGCAACGATATAATCGGCTGGGTGAGATAGGTTTAGTGTTTTGTTTTCGTATGCTTTGGTATCGTTGTTGTATGTAAAGGTTTCGGCATCAACGGTGATTTTTTTGGCGCCGCTAATATAGCCTTTTGCGTTTATGTCATAGGTGTAGGTTTCGCCGTTATAAACTAGCGAAGATACGGTTTTGCCAGATATTTCGCTTTCGTCAACAACTTCAAAACTTTCTAGGGTTTTGTTGGCGAAAAACTTGTAAACATCAAATTTTTTGGTAGAAACAATTGTCCAGCCTGTTGCAGGCAATGGATAGTTAAAGCTGTCAAAGTCAACTTGGTCGTATTCATTAAAATAGCCGTTGGTTAAATCTTTGGTGGTAATTGCCGAGGTATTTAATGCTAGGTGATTGCTTGCGTTGGCCAAACATTCATCTTTTTGAATTTCTTCTACGGTAAAGTTGTCAATATATACGGTACCAACTTTGTTGATGGTTAGGCTAATGGTGCCGGTGGTGTCGTATAGTGGGCAACCGGTTATGTAAAAGTTGTAGCAGATCCAGTAGTTGTTGATGCTAGAAACTTCATCGCCCGCGTCGTTGGTACGCTTGATGTAAGGGCTTTGTTTTTCTACCTTAACACTTTTGTCTTTGCCGTTAAGCAAGCCAGACAAGGTGATGTCTATGGCTTGGGCAGAAGAGTTGGTGTTGTCTGGGGTGAGCACCCACAAACTTACGCGGTAGTATTTGAATTGTTTGATGTCAAACTTGCCTGAAATGATTTTTACCATTTCGTCTGCTTGGTTTTCGATTTTTAAAATTTTGTTGGTTGCATTAGCGCCAAAAGTAGGTTCTAGGCCGGTTTCGGTTTCTTCATCTACAATTGAGGCGGTAACATTGGTAGAACCAGCGCTTGCGTCTTCAATAGAAAAGGTAGTGTCGGTGATGTCGCTGCCGGTTTCAAAGTTTTCTATTACATTTAGGCGGCGGTTGTTGCAAATGGCAGTGGCGCTACCGTTTGATGCAGTTGCAAAGTCACGTTCGCTAATTTCTTCAATTTTTACATTGTCAAAAAAGGCATAGCCCGAACTCTTTGTTGCGTCGGTGCCAAGACCAAGGCTTAAAGTTGCTTTTATGCTACCACGAGTGGCAACAATAAGGTCATAAGTTTTCCAAGATGGAACAGCGGTTTCGTGAGTGCTTTGGTAGGTAACAGTGCTACCGGCAAGAGCGTCGCTATAACCTTCTTGAGTGGTGTCGATGATGTATTTGCTTTGCGCGGTAGAGTAGTTGTAAGTTAAGCCGTTTACTACAATGCTTGCGCCCGCGGTGGTGCTTGGTGCGGTGTCCAAAATTACCACTTTGTCTTCTGCTTGGGTGTGAAGAGCATAAGCATAAAAGGTTTTTGTGCTTGATGCAGGGTTGGTTATGTTTGCAAATTTTGCATATTCGCCGTTTAAGGAAATAAACGCTTTTGCGTCCGCGCTGGTAAGCACATCTACGCTAATTCGATAGTACTTAAAGGCGCCAAGTTCAAATTCCGAAGAGGTGAACTGGTACACACCTTCGCGATTGGTAGATGTGGTATAGTCATCGTTAAAAAATTTGCCCATGTCGAGGTACAACACACGATTTTCGGTTTGTGTGCCGTCAAAGCCCTTGATTGATGGGTTGGTGAACTTTGAAGCATTTAACAGTTCTACAAGTTTGGCCTTGTATTCTTCTTGTTTGGTGGCATCAAGTTCATTATTTAAAGTTGACCAACTTGCAACAATACGGTTTACTAGTGCCGTATAGTTGGTGTCAAACTTTGTTAGGGTGGTGTCTAGCGTGCCTGCCGAAGTGGTGGCGTTTTTGTCTAGACCGTTTGCAAATTCACCCGAAGCCGTCCAGCCCGCAGGTCTGTAAGTTGTGCCTTCGGTAACGGTTTCAAAGTTTTGGTTGGCAACCGTGATGGTGGTTTTGTCGGTATATGCATTTTTTGCAAAACCGTTTACTAGTCCGGTAACTGGAAGTAGTAGGGTGGACAGCAAAATGGTTAATGCAACAATGCAAGAGTAAAGAGTTGTTTTGTGTTTTTGTTTTAGCATTATTTGTTAGCCCCTATTTGTTAATTTTTTGTGCAAAGATAAACTTTGCATCTTTATTATTTTAATACATTTGCCAACTTTTTGCAATAAAATTAAAGGTCTTTTTGTCATAATTTTGCGAATAAAAAAGAGCCAACAAAAATTGGCTCGAGTTTATTTTATTTTGCACTAAAACGAAAAATAAACTTCGTCGTCGTCTAGCATGCCCAGTTCTTCACGGGCGTATTGTTCGCGATAAATGGAAGAAGAGTGGTTTTTGATGCCGCTAGACAAATCGTTGCTTTTTACCGATAGTTCCGCAATTTGCTCTTCTCGCTGTGCAATTTTGCGTTCTAACGAGCGAGCCGTTATAATTTGAAACACACCAATTACTGCCAAAACAAAAATAAAGGCAGTGGCAAGCATGGTAAAAAGTTTTACTTTTTTTACATAACTATCTTGGTTTTGCACCTTGTTCTCCTTGCCGTGTGGCTTTTGCTTTGCGCTTTTCCGCTAACTTTATAATATAATTATAAATACTATTAACAAATTTTGCAACCAAATTTCCTAAGGAAATTTTTGTAACAAAAATTCCTAGCAAAAACGCCAAAATGAGGTATAGTCTAATTATGCCACTATTATAAGTATATACACAAAAAACAAACATAAACGCGCTAAACAAAACTGCTACCAAATCTAGTACAAAAGTGAGAATATAGGTAAAGTTGCTTAGCGCCCGAATGGCGTAAAAAAGTTCAAACACTACCCCTGAAATTATGCCAAAAGTGCAACATAGCAAAAAAATTTGCATTTTACTTTAATATCCTTTTTAAAAAACTTTTTTTGGTTTTGCCAAATTTTAGTTCGTCAATATTGCCGGTAAGTTCCAAATTTTTGTCGCCAATTACAAAATTGTCAATTTTTAGGTCGCTTCCCGTTACGGTTAGGCTCCCGCAAAGCGTTTTTATTTGAACTTGCACGTTTGTCGACGAAATAATTTCCTCCACACCCGTAATAACCAGTCTTTCACGCGCGGTGAGTTCTAGCTTTTGGTTGGGACTGGGCTTTGCCGCTGCGGCTAATTGTTTTTGTTCCATATTTTACCTCCCCAATTGGTGTTTTTTTAATATTTTACTAGCACGCGGTAGTGTTTATGCAAAATTTCTCAAAATTCGTCATTTTTTTACTAAACATTTTTTAGGCACTGGCGGGCGGTTGATTTATAATTTAGCCAAGAGAAAAGTTATGAACAAAAAATCAGTGTTTGAGTTGGCGAAAACAATTGCCGTTGGTTATGTGAGTTTTTTGGTACTACAAATAGCGCTTTTGCTTGGGGTGATTGCGCCGTTTGCTAGCGCTACCCTTTTTGCGCTTTGCTTTTTGCTGCCCGAAGTAAGCGGGCTTTGCACCGGATATTTTTTGGCGGGCATAACCTTAAATATCGGGTTTGGAGAGGTGGTTCAAACGCTGTTTGTGGCGTCGGTGGCCATGCTGGTAAAAACTATATATAAGGTAAAGCCAAAAACCAAGCCTTATGTGACCTTTGTGCTATACTGCTTTTCGTTTGTGGCAAAATTGCTTTTAGAGCCAGCCAAAATTTATGTGTTAATTGAAATGTTTGTAGGGCTGGCGCTCTTGTATGTTTTTGTTATGCTTTTTGCGGGGGTTGTATCAAAGGGGCTGTTTTGCAAATATGCCCTAGACGAAAAAATGGGGGCGTTTGCCTTGGTTGCTGGGTTGGCGCTTGGCCTTTATTCGGCTAGCGTTAAGGGCGTTAATTTGCTGGCAGTGGGTGGCTTTTTTGCTCTTGGGTTTATGGCGGTGCTTGGGCTTGGCGCAAAAAGATATTTTGTGGCAGTGAGTATGGGCGTGGGCGCAATGCTATCTAATTTGAGCCCGGTTTTTTTGGCGCTATTTACCATAACCGCCGTGCTGGTGGGGATAACATCAAACAAGCTCATAGTGGCACTATGCCTAATTTTGTCGTCGGTTCTTGCCGGCACCTGCCTAAAATTTTATGAACCATATAGTTTTGCCAAACTAATTGAAGTAGGCATTTCGGCAGTGCTAGTGCTGGCGCTTCCAAAAAAATTGGTTAAAAAGCTTATAGAAAAAAGCAACATAAGTAAGGCCACTTTTGCCAGTTCTTATCTTATAGATAGCGACCTAAAACAAGTAAAGCGCAAACTTTTTAGCATTAGCGAAGCGTTTTTTAAACTAGATGGAATATATAAAGATATGGTAATTGGAGAACTAGACCAAGACGAAGTGGCAAAATTACTTGCCGAAGATTTGTCGCACAAAACTTGCGCTAGTTGCGAAAGGTGCAAAAATTGCTATCTAAAAAAACCGGACGCCATTTTGTCGGCGCTAAATGATTTTTGCAAGGTGTCGCTTCAAAAGGGCAAGGCAAATTTGGTAGATGTGCCCGCGTGTCTTGCGCCTTGCGCCAAACTTTCGAGTTTGCTTGCCGAAGTTAATGTGGGGCTGGTTCAGTACGAAAATTATTCTAGACGCATAAAAAAAGAAGACGCGCAAAAGACCTTAATTGGCAATCAACTTTTGGGAGCGGGCAAGTTAATTAGTTCACTAGGTACAAATCTAAAAAGACTTTCCCGCGCGGACGAAGCGACCGAAAAAGCCCTAATTGATGAACTGTTATACAACCGCGTGCTTGCGCGCGAGTGCATTGTGTATGAAGACGAAGTAGGGTTTTGTAGTAGCATAATTGTGCTAAATAGTGGGGCGGTTACGGCAGAGGCACTTTGCTACATAACTAGCAAGTTTTTTGGAATAAAAACCAAAGTTGAAGAGTTTGGGTTGTCTAGGTTTGAGGGTTATGCGGTCGCAAAAATTGTGCGCGCGCCAAAGTACGAAATTGCTGTGGGTGTGTGCACAATGGGCAAAAATGGAGCCGCAGTAAATGGGGATAGTCACACCTACGTTCCGCTTGGAGATGGCAAATTTTTGTTTGCGCTGGCTGATGGCAAAGGCAATGGAAGCACGGCTCAAAGCACCAGCGAAAAAGTTATTTCGCTTATTGAGAGTTATTACAAGTCGGGTGTTAGTGTAGATATTGCCCTTAGTAGCATAATGTCTACGCTTTCGTACGCCTTTGAAGAAAATTTTTCCACCCTTGATGTGTGTGTGGTTGATGCCAAGGACGGCACGGCGGACTTTATTAAGTTTGGGTCAAGTCCTAGCATAATAAAATCGCGCAAAACGGCTTCGCTCTTGTCGGCAGAAAGTTTGCCAATTGGCACTCTCGAAAAAACCGAAGCCACAAGGTTTCGCCAAATTTTGTCGGCGGGAGATATCGTGGTGCTTGCAAGCGACGGAGTGGCGGATAGTTTTGGCGACGCCGAAAACTTTTTGTCATATACTGCTAGTGAAAGGCTAAACAATATGGATATGCTGGCAAATAGTTTGGTGGAAGAATCAATAAAAAATTATGGAGGTGAGATAAAGGACGATATGACTGCCTTGTGTTTTAGGGTGGTGTAAAATTTTGCCTTGCAAAAAGGAAGATTTTGCCGTATAATTTTTGTATGGAAAAAAAAGTAATTGAGTTTACAAAAAGCCAAGGACTAAACCTGTCTTGCTGTGGGGTGGCTTGCAGTGGCGGGGTGGACTCTATGAGTTTGCTTTGGCTGCTTTGGAAGAACAAAGAAGAGTTTGGCATAAAAAGGCTGGTTTGTTTGAATGTTAATCACAACATTCGCGGTGCGGAAAGTGACCGCGACACCGAGTTTGTGCGCACCGAATGCAAAAAGTGTGGCATCGAGTTTTTTGGCGAAAGCGTTGATGCAACAAACTATGCAAAAGAGCACAAACAAACGCTGGAACAAGGCGCCCGAGAGGTTAGGAAGCAGGCGCTATTAAAGATGGCAAAAGAGCAAAACTTGCAAGCCGTGCTACTGGCGCATCACGCCGACGACCAAGCCGAAACCGTGCTTATGCATCTTTTTCGCGGGGCGGGGCTAAAAGGAGTGTGCGGAATGAGCGTAAAAAACGGAATTTTTGTTAGACCGCTTTTATGCGTTTCACGCGACGAAATTGAAGAGTATGCTAGTCGGGAAAAAATTCCGTTTGTGCTGGATAGCACCAATTTGGAAACTGATTATTCGCGTAACTTTTTAAGGCGCAACATTATGCCTTTAATTAACCAAAAGTTTGCGGGTGCGACCGCAAATGTGGCAAAGTTTGCGGCTTTGGCGCAAAAAGATAATGAATTTATTGAGCAAAATAGCCAAAAGTTTGTTAAAAAAATTGGCACAAAAGTATTGGTTGAAAACGCGGCAAAAAATGAGTGCGATAGCCTAAAATATAGGGCGCTTGCGCTTGGTGCAAGGCTCGCCGGCGCCACCAAAGATGTGGAAACAAGACATCTAGATATTTTGAGTAATCTTTTTGATATGTCGGTTGGCAAGCAAATAAGTTTGCCTTTTGGGGTGGTCGCTACCAAAAGTTATGACGGAATAGTTTTTGGCGAAAAAGAGCAAGGGCAAGAAGCGCCTTTTGCACTGGGCGAAACGCCATTTGGCGGCAAAATTATTTGCGCGAGCCTAGAGCCGGTCGATTTGCGCGACAAGTCCGCCTTGTGGATAGACCTAGACAAGGTGCCGACCGCGTGCATTTGGCGAAACATCAAACGCGGCGACAAAATGCTAACATTTGGCGGCGACAAAAAACTGGTAAGTGATTTTTTGACCGACAAAAAAATTGACCGCACTATGCGCGAGCAACTGGCGGTTTTGGCGTATGAAAGCGAAGTTTTTGCTATTTTGGGCGTGGATATTTCGGCAAAACTAAAGATTGATGAAAGCACAAAAAATGTGGTAAAAATATGGATAAAATAGAAAAAGCAAAAGCGCTAAAAAGGCTGGGTCAAAAATTTTTAAGTAGGTTTGGCACCAGTTTGTACTTGGTCGGTGGCGCCGTGCGCGATTATTTTTTGGGCACAACAAAAGAGGGAATGGACCTAGATTTAACAAGCGCGGCAGACTTTTTTGAAGTGCAAAAATTTTTGCTTGAAGCGGGGTATCAAATTGCCGTAAAAAGCGAAAAGTTGCGCGTGCTTGCGGCTCAAAAGGGGGAGATTTGTTTTGACCTTGCTACCTTTAGAACCGAAGAGTATGGCAAGTCTTCGCATCAGCCCACAAAAGTGACTTTTGTTACGGACATTTTTGAGGACGCGCTCAGGCGAGATTTTACCATAAACGCCATTTATTACGACCTAAGCAAAAACGAATTTTACGACCCTTTTAATGGGCAAGAGGACATCTTTAAGCGTAAGCTTCAAACCATAACCTATCCGTATCATTCGCTTGCCGATGATCCTGCTAGAATTTTGCGAATGATAGTGCTTGCCGTAAAGTATGACTTTAAAATTTTGGAGGACGAAGTGGAGGCTGTGAGGAGTAAGGGCACCGAGTGGTTGGGGCACTTATCGGCAACGCGGATACGCAAAGAACTTGCCAAACTTGATTTAACAAATTTACACGCAAAAGAAAAGACGCTAGGGTTAATAAATCATCTAGACCTTGGTGAAGCATTAGGACCTTTTGTGGAGTAATATGGGAGCCATTGTAATTTTGATAGGGCTAATTGCTGTTTCGGCTGGAACGCTTACCCTTGCCATTTTGGTTTAGCGCCAATTTGTCAAAATTTGTAATAAAATAAAATATTTTGCAAAGACTAGAAATATGAAAAAATCTAGTCTATTTTGCGTTTCCGTAATTTGTTTGCTTGCGCTTGCTTTTCCGGCTGGCGGCAATGTTTTTGCGCGCGCTAGCGCCGAAACCGGCTTTACCATAGTAAGCGAAAAGGGCGAGCGAGAACTTGCGCAAAGTGACCTTACGCACAACCTAACCGAGCCCAAGAAAAAATTGCTCAGTTTGCCCACTCAAAAGGCGCTAAAAACCTTAGAAAATATGGGCTTTGACGATGGGCAGTCGATTGCTTATTTGTTTGATAATCTTTTTGTTTTGCTTGAACAAATTTCGGGCGAGGTGGAAGAAGCACCGGTTTGTAGCACACTGCAAATTTCGGGCGAAAAGGCGGTGGCAACGCCAAGCAAAATTGGTAAAAAAGTCGATACCCAAAAAGTTGTTAAAAGTTTGGCGCTTAGCCTAAAAAACGGGGAAACAAGCCCCCGCATAAACCTTGAAACAGTGGGTATTATGCCTGATATAACACAAGAAAAACTAGCGCTTTGCACCAACTTGAAAGCGGAGTTTGAAACCGATATACGCGGGGTAAATCAAGAAGGTAGAATTTGCAATATTGGCTTAGCGCTTAGCAAATTTAATGGGCTAATATTAAACGACGGCGAAAGTTTTTCGTTTAATAAAATTATTGGTGAAACCACGGCAGAAAACGGCTACAAGCCCGCAAAAGTTATATTAAATGGCAAATATGAAGACGACTACGGTGGGGGTGTGTGTCAGGCCGCTACCACCGTTTACAACGCGTGTTTGCTGGCAGGGTTGGAAATTTTGGAGGTAAACCCGCACAGTTTGCAAGTGGGGTATGTCAAGGGTGCGTTTGACGCTATGGTGGCGCCTTATGTCAGCGACCTTAAAGTAAAAAATAATAGTGGCGCGCCGGTAATATTTTTTGCCGAAGGCACCAGTGGAAATGCGCGAGTAAAAGTCTTTGGGCTAAAAAATAATTTTAGGTTAGTACGCCGAAGTGAGAAAAAAGAGTTTGACGCCCTAAAAGAACCAACGGTAAAAGCCAAATACGAGGGCTTTTTGGACTACTATGACGGCGATAATTTGGTAAAGTCGGAGAGGATAAGGCGTGCGAGTTATTTTAAGAAAAAGGCTGAATAAAAGCCGAAAAAATTGTCCATAATGCTGTTATGAAAAACGCATTTATGCTAATTGGAATAGGACTTGCCATTGGGGCAATCAATGGATTTTTGGGCGCAGGCGGCGGTATGCTTCTTGTGCCTGCTTTGACTTATTTTGTAAAGGATATGCCCAAAAAAGCACATGCAACGGCGGTGTTTATTATTTTACCAGTTTCGCTTGCTAGCGGGCTGGCGTATTTGTTTAAGGGCGTAATTGATTGGAGCGTTTTGTTGCCGGTTGCAATTGGCACGGTGGTGGGCGGTTTGGCAGGCACCTTTTTAATGAAAAAACTGGCAAGTGACGTGGTTTCTATTATCTTTTGGGTGGTTATGATTGGCTCGGGACTGGCTATGATATTTTTTGCGTAGGTTGGTAGATTATGGACTTTTTGTGGTATTGTTTGATTTCGGTAGTGTCGGGAGTGCTTGCCGGAATGGGTATGGGTGGTGGCACCTTGTTGTTGCCGGCACTGACTTTGATTATGGATGTGGACCAAATTATGGCGCAAGGCATAAACCTTTTGTGCTTTGTTCCGTGTGCCATTGTGTGCACCTTAATTTATACCAAGCAAAAGTTGGTTGATTACAAAAACGGTTGGCTTATTGCACTTGCGGCGGTGGTTGTAAGCGTGGTGGCAGCCTTGCTCGCCGTGCAAGTTAAAGGCAAAATTTTAAAAATTATTTTTGGCGCCTTTATTGCTCTTTTGGGGCTGGTGCAAATTGTGGTCTATATTATTAAAAAAATCAAAGAAAAAAAAGAGGGTAAATTAAATAATTCTGGCAAAACCGCCTAATTCGTTTTACAAAAACTTAAAATTTTGCTAAAATAGTTTTAACCAAAAATTTTTCTCGGGAGTTAAATTTTGAAAGTTAAAAACTATTACTATGCAAAAGGTATTGCTTTGCCAAAACTAAAAGGGGTAACAAACAGCACCGAAACGCTGGAACTTGTGGAACCAAATGAAGTTTTGGTGTCAGTTAAGCAAGCAAAAGGCATTTTGCCAGCCGTAGTGGTTAAAGTAGGTGAAACCGTTAAGCGTGGCACCTTGCTTGCGCGTTCAAAGCAAACCAGCATTTTTTCGCCTATTTGCGGAACAGTAGAGGCAATTGAATTGCACCCATCTATTTATGGCAATGTGTGCAAGCATATAAAAATAAAAAATAGTTATGCCGGCGAGGTGGACAATTTTGAGCCTTTGGTGGGTGAAGCAGTTACGCCGGTGTCGGTGCTTAAACGCATTTATGAAGCGGGAATTGTTGATGGTGACGGGGTTCCGCTATTTATCAAGTTTATTTTAAAAGACAACCAGTCGGTTAATGAACTGGTAATAAACGCTTGCACCGATGAAGCAGGCGAAAATAACAATTTGGCATTACTTAATTTAAAACTAGACAAACTACTTGCGGGCGCAAAGTATTTGGCTGGTATTTTGGACATCAAAAAAATCACCTTTGTGTTTGCCGACAATTTGAAAAAACCTATCAAAAAATTGTTTGCCAGACTATCCAAAGCCGAAAATAAGCCGGAACTAAATTACGCGCTTATGAGTGGAAAATATCCGGCAGGCGACAACATTGAAATTTTGGGCACTATGCTGGGTGAAGTTTTGCCAAAAAAGGCTGATAGCAAATATTATGGCAAAATAATTGTGGATATTTATACCTTGCTTGCAGTGGCAGAAGCCGTGGAAGACGGCGAAAAAGGCTACAAAAAACTTTTGTCAGTGGTTTTGCCGGAAGGCGGAAAAATAAAAAATGTTTGGGCGTGCATTGGTGATACGGTGGGCAATATTTATGCGCAAGCCACCAAAAGTGACCAAGCATCGGTGGCACAAATTATTGTTGGCGGTATTATGCGAGGCATTGCTGTTAGTGATTATTCTATGCCAATTACCAAATGCTTAAAAGGCATTATGTTTTTGCCGGACAAATCGGTTTGTCTTGCCAAAGAAAAGGACTGCATAAAGTGTGGGCGTTGCAACAACGTTTGTCCGCGTGGCATTTCCCCTCGTGAAATTGATGCCAGCGTGCTAGTTAGCGACTTTGTTTTGGCAAAAGAATATGGCGTTAATGAATGTACTAGGTGCGGCTGTTGCACCTATGTGTGCCCAGCAAAAAGAAATATGGTAGAACGCTTTATTGAAGCGCAAAAAGTGCTTGAAGGGAGGAAGTAACAAATGAGTAGATATGTGTATGTTGGCGTTGCTCCTCATATAAAAAGCAAAACAACCATAATTTCCGTTCAGTTGGTGCAAACCCTTTGCTTGGTTCTTTTGGTGGCTGGCGGGGTGTATAACCTTGGCTTTGGCGCTCTGGTAAATGTTGGCGTTTGCGTTGGCGCGTGTTTTGTTATTGACTATGTTATAAATTTGCTCAAAAACAAAAACTTTGTGATGCCGGACTTGTCGGCGGTTAACATTGGCTTAACGCTGGCGTTATGTTTGCCATCGGGCGCAAACTTTTATGTTCCGCTTGTGGCTAGTTTTGTTGCAATCTTTTTGGTAAGATTTGTTTCGGGCGGCTATGGCAAAACTTTTGTTAGCGAAGTGGCAGTGGCAATAATTGTTTGCGCGCTTATTTTTAAGGAAGGCTTTTTTGGCGCCTTTGAGCTGGCAGGCACTGCGGGCACTAGCGAACTTGACCGTTTGCTGGTTGGTGCGGGCAGCGAACTAAACCTTTTGGATATGCTGTTTGGCAAAACTTATGGCGCTATGGGGCTATCTCAGCCGGCGCTGGCTTTGGCATTTGGAATAGTGCTTTGCGCTTTTGGCGTGGCCGATTATGTGGTGCCAATTTTTTACTTGTTTGCTGTTAGCGTTATGAGTTTGGTACTTTTTGATACCGCGGTTATTATCAATTTGCTACTGGTTAGTGGCGTGGTTTTTGTGGCATTTTTTGTGGCTACCGATTATGGCGCAATGCCAACTTCAAGAGTGGGCAAAATTGCGTGCAGCGTGGGTGCGGGAGTGCTTACTGCCGTAATTTGGCGCTTTGGCGCAAATGCAAGTTTGGGCGCCTTTTATGCGTTGCTTATTGTGTCACTTATTTCGGGTGGGGTAAAACACCTTATTCGTCCGGTATTTCAGTAGGAGAAAAATAGTATGTGGAAAAAATTTGGACTTGGCGCGCTTAGTTTGATGTTTTTTATTGTGCTGGCAGTGGGCATAATGCTGCTAACTGACCTTGGTTTTAATAAAAAGCAGACTTTTTTTGAGCGTAACACCGTAAAAATGGAACGAGTTGTAAAAGGAGAGGCAAATGAATAAAAAATTGGAATTTTTGTTTAATCCGCTCTTTTATTTCGGGCTGGGGTTGTTTCCGCTGTTTGTAGCAACGGGGAACCTAAAAAATGCCGTATTTTTTGCCGGCGCGGTGGTGGTAGAGCTGTTGCTTTGTTCGCTAATAATTTCGGCGTTTAAAAAACTTATTTCACACTATGTGCGCATTCCTTGTTACTTTTTGGTAACATTTGCCGTGTGCTACTTTGTTGATTCGGTTTTTGCGCAAGTTGGTGGCGCCCTTTATGGCGACTATTCGTTTGTTATTTCGCTAATTTTTGTTTGCACGCTTAATATCTTTGTGTTTGATTATGCATCAACCACGGCTGAGTTTGGAAAATCAATTTTGTCCACTCTTTATTTGGCGCTTAGTTATGCTATTACCATTTGCTTTATGGGCGCCTTGCGTGAAATTTTGACTTTTGGCACCATTTGGGGCGCAAAACTCGGCTTTGCCGGCTTTGAGTTTTTTGGCACCTTTGTGGGCACGGTTTTGCTCGTGCTATCGGTTGGGGCAATATACGATGTTATTGCCGAAATAATTATTCGCAACAAAAGAGTGTACAACGCCTTGGTAAAAAGGTATTTGGTGCAACTAGAAAACGCTTTTTATGAAGAAGAAGGAGGGATAGAATAATGACCTCACAAATTTTGCTTTTGCTGTTTGCTGGCGTTATCGGCTCAAACGCGGTAGCAGTGACCGGCACTGGTGCCGAACTTGCCCTTTCGGGCTACAATTCGATAAAAAATTCTAGCATTTTTGTGCTTACTATTTTTGCCGTAACGCTGGCGTCACTCCTTACCAATTATTTGCTGGCATTTTTGCTTGGACTATTTGACCTTGGCGGCTACTTAATTTATGCCGAAATGTTTGTGGTGGCAATGTATGTGCAAATTGCCGAAATGGTGCTAGAAAAAACCTGTCCGCTATTTTTAAAGCAGGCGTATAGTTTTGTTGCCATTCTTGCAAGCGTGGCGTTCGTTTTGGGCACTTCGGCGCTTGGCGGAAAGGGGCTTGTTACCGACCTACTAAACTTGGTTTTTTCGATGTTTGGGGTGTTTGTAATGTTAACCATTGTTGCGGGCATTAGGTGCGAAAATATTTACAATGGCAGGCAAAAAGCCTTAACGGGAATTAGTTATAGTTATCTAATTTTATTTTTACTTTTGTTGGCATTAACCTGCATTTAGGAGAAGTATGGAAACGATTGTTTTACTTGGTATTATTTGTGGCATAGCACTGTTTACGGGGCTTATTTACTTGATTTTTGCACTTTGCTTTTTAAAAAAGAAAACCAAAACCAAAACGGAAATTGTTAGAGATTATGTAAAGCAAAAGTGTGGCAAAGGTTGTGCGCTTTGCGCGGGCGGCTGTGACGATACTTTGGGGGCGATTGAGCGCGGTGAGGCGTCGCTTAATGACTGCAAACTTTTGTCTGCCAGCGAAAAAGAAGATTTAAACAATGTTTTGGACGCGGGCATTGGCAGCAGTTCGGGCAATGTTGCCTTTGTGTTTTGCCGTGGTGGTACCAGCGCCAAACAAAATTATAACTATTGTGGCACGGCAAAGTGCTCGTATGTAAACAACTTGTATGAGGGTCCAAAAGTGTGCAAATCGGCGTGTATTGGCTGTATGGACTGCGCCAAAGTTTGCCCCACCGGCGCCATAAAGCGCACCGAAAAAGGGGTGGCAGAGGTTGACCGCAGTTTGTGCATTGGTTGTGGCGAGTGCGTGAAGGTTTGCCCAGATGAAATTATCCGTATGATACCAAGCGATCAAGAAGTGGTGGTTGCTTGCAGTTTGTACAAAAAATATTTGGGTGGGGATCCAAACGACATTTGCAAGGTGGCTTGCACCAAGTGTGGTGAGTGCGCTAAGGCTTGTCCGTATGGCGCCATACGCAATACCAATCGTGGGGTGTTTATTGACCCATACAAGTGCAAAAAGTGCTTTAATTGCGTGTATGTTTGCCCAAACGGAACCATTACTAGGCTCCTTACCGATCTTAAAGAAAGCGACAAAAATTAGAAAGAAAATTTTAAAAACCTATATACAAAATAAAATTGTTATGGTATAATCTAAACGTTTAAAAAACTCTGTTTGATTCTTTTATAAACGATGCAAATTGATATGGATTTATCAATATTGGGGCATACCCAATGGGCTGTGGGGGCTAGAAAACATAAAGGAGAAAGAATTTGGAAAGAGTAGCATACATCGAAGTTAACAATTTTATGGCAAAACTTATTATTGCTGAATCGAAAACTAACGCGTTTTTTAACATCTTGGCAAAAAGAGTGGTGCCAGTCGACCTTGGAAAAGACCTTGAAAAAGACCATTTTTTAAAGCGCGGTCAAATCGACGACTGCATTGAAGTTCTTAAACAATTTAGAAAAACTTGCGATATGTACAAAGTTGATCGTACTTCGGCAATCGCAACTTTTTTAAACGAAAATCGTCCAAAAAATGTTATTAGTTTTTTTGACGAAGTGTATATTCGTTGTGGTTTTAGAGTTAGTGTTATTGACAACCTTGCTCAAAATAACGACCTTTTTGTTGCCATTCAAAACTCCATTGACGGCGCAAAAAACCTTATTTGTCAAATAGACTTTGACTCAATTCGTTTGCTTCAAACAAACAGACGAAACATTTTAAATAGTGTGGTTTATCCGTTTGGACCGCTGTCGCTATTGTCGCTCTTTCCAGAAGAACAGTACACTAGCGCGGAAGAACGCTACAACGCTATTAAAGAATATATCACTACCGAAGTTGATGCCATCAATTTTAGTGGGGACTTAAAAGGGGTGCAATTTGTGGGTGTAGGTAGATATTTTGACGATCTTGCCAAAATGATCCGCAAATATCGCAAATATCCATTTGAAATTTCCCATGGTTATAATATGGAAATTGCCGACATAGATTACATTTTCTCGCAAATTGAACCTATGGGGCTAGACAAAGAAAAGAAAATAAAAGGGCTGGAAGAAGGTAGAATAGACACCTTTTTGCTGTCGCTCTTTATGATAAAAGAAATTATGCGCAAGTTTGAAATGACGCAAGCCATTTTTTCACGCAATGGAATTTTGGAAGGCGCAATTTTAAACGACAGCTTGGAACCAACGCCCGAAAAACCGGTGCTAGATATGGTGGATTTAAGTTTGGCTGGCTGTACTATTGGTTACACCGAACAACAACTTGCACATTCGCGTCAGGTTTTGGGGCTGGCCGTAAACTTGTTTAAGGAACTTCGCGTTTTGCACAAACTTAACAAGGGTTATTTAAAGATATTAAAAGTGGCTGCCTTTTTGCATGATGTCGGTTACAATGTGGATTATTTCAAGCATTCGGCACATAGTTCGTATATTATGCGTAGCAAGGGCATTAACGGGTTAACGCATCGCGAGCAAATTTTGGCTGGCTTTGTGGCATCAATTCACCATGGCGAAGAATTAAATTTAAGCGATTGGCTAAAATATAGTTCACTTTATATTGAAGGCGATGCCGACGCTGTGCAAAAACTCGGCGTTATATTGCAAATTGCTGAGGGACTGGATATTTCAATGCAAAGCGTCATTACTGAGGTTAATTGCGATATCTTGGGCGACTCGGTTATCTTTAAGACCGAAGCCAACGAAGACAAGTCTTACGAAGTTCAAGAGGCTGGTCTTGCAAGTAAAAAGTTTGAAAAATTCTTCAAAAAACGTATGGAAATTTTATAAAGCAAAAGCAATTGGGCTAGGGGGACAAATAGCACAAAATGTAGGGTAGGTGAAGCCGTGCAACAACTTATTGCTTTAAAACTAGGTAGTTCAAATACATCAATTTACAAACAAGGGGAGGGCATCGTTTTATTCGAGCCATCCCTTGTTGCGTATTCAAAGGTAGGAAATCAGCGCGAGGTAAAGGCTATTGGCACGCGCGCCAAACGTATGCTGGGGCGCACCGACGAAGCCACCTATGTGGACTCGCCAATTTTTGAGGGAAAAATTACAGATACCGAACTTTGCGAAGTTATGCTAAAATTTTTTATGCAAAAAATCTTCCCAAAAAGATTTATAAAACCTCAAATAAAAGCCATTGTTTGTTTGCCTCTTGGGCTAAACGTGCACGAAAAAAAGGCGTTTGAGCGTGTTTGCTTTAATGTGGGCATACAAGACGTTGTTTTTGTTCCGTCCATAATTTGTGGCGCGCTTGGTTACAACTTGCCAATAGAAAACACCTCAGGCACGCTGTTTGTTAATATTGGCGGTGGATCTACGGACATTGCCGTTATTTGTATGAATAACATTTTGGCGGGCGTGAATATTGGTGTTGGTGGCGAAACTATGGATAGGGCAGTTGAGCAACATATATTAAACACTCACAATCTGCTAATTGGCAAAGGCGCCAGCGAAAAAGTGAAAATAGAAATAGGCAGTTTGTATCCAAACGATAGCAGCAACACCGAAGTCTCGGGCGTGGACGCAACCACCAAACTAACAAAACAGGTCGTGGTGGAATCTATGGAACTATATAGCGTGTTAGAACACTACTATTCAATGATAGCCGACGCCATAAAGAGCGTTATTTCGTCGTGTCCGCCAAATATTGTAGAAGACATCACCAATTATGGGGTTAGTATTTTGGGTGGTGCCTCACTTATTACCGGCGCTGAACCATATTTTAGAAAAAAACTGGACATTCCGGTTAAGATAGAAGACTATACCACCGCCATAGATGTGCTTGGCGCGGGCAAACTTTTAACCGATATAAAATTGCAAAAAGAACTGGCAAGAGTGTAAGCCGGCTTTTAAAGACTTTTTAATTTAAAATAAAAACCAAAGGAGAACCATAATGAAACTGCTAATAAAAAACACTTTTCTTTCTCTAAGAGGCAATTCAAAAGTATTAACCGAAGACGGGAAACTAGCCTACAAAGTTAAGGGCAGGCTGCTAAGTAATCTTGTGGGTGTGCATAAAAAAGTTATTAAGGACGCAAACGGTAAAAAGTTGTTTGTGGTGCGAAACAAGTTTTGGCACAAACCATTTTACAAAAGCGCAATAATTTTTAAAGATGGCAAAAAACTTGCACTGGTGCAAAATTCACATTTTATCAAAAATGGTTACGAAGTAAAGGGCGCAACCGAAGATATTGCCGTTGAAGGCAAGGGTTGGGACTTGGACATTACTCTTGGTGGCAAAAAGATGGGGCATATTGCAGCGCCAAACAAACTGGCGATTGCCGACGCCTACACTCTTGAAGTGGACGACCCCGAAGACGCACCATTTTTGGTGGCTATGATGATAGCAATAGATAACATTTATGACCAAAAACGTATGGGAGGCTAATGCTTGCTATGGCAATAAAATTTGAAGTAAACGAAGACAAAGCGGAAAAGGCAGCGCGCGAACAAGAGTTGCAAGAAAAAGAAAACGCACTGGCTGCAACTGAGGGCAGAAAGCCAAACGATGTAAAAAAAGTAAAGAAAAACAAATCTGCCTTGCAAAAATGGTCAGACGTTTTGTTAATTTTTGCAATAATTGCCGTAGTTTATGCCATAACTTATGAATTTTCGGGCATTGTTGTTATGTTGCCTACGGCACTTCTATATCTAATTTGGTTTGCAATGGTCGTGCTTGCTTCGGTGCTTACGGTGGGCACCGTTTGGCTAATTGAGGCGTGGAGAAATTTTAACACTGGTTTTATGGAGTTCAACCAAAAAGTTGCCAACTTTTCGGGCACCACTGCGCAATTCCTTTATGATAGTTTTCCTTATCTTGCAAGTTTTTTTGCCGTTTGCGTAATTGCCTTTTTGGTTGTTTCCATTATTGGGCGCAAAAAGCAACAAGACACCAAAGAGGGCTTTAAGGGCAAACTTATAACTGCCATTGTGTTTACTGTTGTGTTTATTGTTGCCATTGTGTTTGACCTTTTAGCGTTTGTTAAGGCGTGATAGTTCCGCCCGCGCGAGTGGGGCGGAACCACTTTTATTTTTTCTTTCTTATTTTAAAAAGAACCAAACAGGCAATAAAGAAGAAAGAAAAACGAAGAAATAAAAAAGAAAAGTACAAACAAAAAGAACCAAACTTGTCTGTTTGGTTCTTTTTGTTTGGTGCCGAAGGCGGGACTTGAACCCGCATGAAGTTGCCCTCGCAAGATTTTGAGTCTTGTGCGTCTGCCATTTCGCCACTTCGGCTAAAATTTACAAGAAAAATAATACCATAATTCTTACTAAAAATCAAGTGCTTTTTTGCAATTATTCAAATTTAAAACGCCCGCGACCTAAATAGGTTGCGGGCTTGAAATTGGGTTTATTCGTCTTCGCCGGCTTGTGGCTCTGGTTTGGTGTAGTGGTCGTTGCTGTGACGAGTTGGACGATTGTAACCAACTGAGGTACCACGGATGTTGCCGTTGTTGACAACTTTGGCATTATTGTTGGTGGTTATGCGAGTTGGTTTGTTATTTGGGTTTTTGCCAGTTGGGAAATTTCCAAATATTGCTGAGTTTTTTGCCATAATTTTCTCCTATGTATTTTTTAACAATTATACCAGTTTTGGTGTCATTTTTCAAGAGGAAAAAGAGAAAAGTGCGAGCAAGGCGCAAACTTATTGACAAATAAATTTTTAGATATATAATATAATTATTATTAGGTAATATTTTGCCGAAAAGGAGAGAATTATGTTCTGTAAAAAATGCGGAAAAGAAATTGCAGATGATGCAACTTTTTGCTCAAGTTGTGGCACGGTGGTAAATGAAGAATTTGCCGAAAAAGCACGTGTGGCAAATGAAAAAAACACAAATGACACGCTTTCACAAATTGCGTTAATCTTTATGATTATTGGGTGTGTGGTTGGTGCGTTTGCGATTATTCCACTTTGCTGGATGATACCAATGACGGTGGCGTTCAACAGCAAAATGAAAAACCACGAACCAATTGGTATTTGCTTTAAGGTTTGCACTTTGGTTTTTGTTAGCACCGTTGCCGGTATTTTGCTTCTTTGCAAAACTGATGACGACGCTCTTAACAATTAGTAAAAATGGCTCTCTAAAACATTTGGAGAGCCTTTTTTGTGCTTGCCTTATTGACAAAATGGAATAAAGGTTTATAATTTAAGAAAACGGGTGAAAAGGTTATGGAAACAGAAGTTTTTGACCGACAGAAAATTAAGGAACTTGCAAAAGGGTTTGAGGATTTTGACAGAATGTCCAAAAGCCAACAAGTGCGTTTTGAAAACATCATTGTGGATATGTTTTTGCGCGATCCAACCGTTGGTAGGGTAGAAATTAAAAATGGTTCTACACTTGGTATGTACTGCGCGTGGTACCGTCTAAAAACCGCCACACAAATGGCACTAGACGATGATGTGACTAGTGAAATGCAAAATACAAACGGCTATAACATTGGAATGATATGTGCTTTGCGTGGGCTAAAAAAAGAAGCGCGAAAGTCGCTAAATAACTTTACTGCTGCTACTCAGCAAAACATTTATGGTGAAAATGTGGGTATGCTTTGCGCTATGGCAGGGGACGAAATTTCGGCATTAAAGGCGCTAAAAAATTCAGTGGCAAGTGTTCAGCAAGACATGGACGGAAATTGCTTGGGTATGCACTGCTACTACAATTTGCTATATCTTGCGGGCAAAATTGCTACCGAAAATGAAGATGCGTGTTTGCTGCTTAACTATAGCGGGCAAACGCTTTTGGATATAAAAAAGTTATGCAAAGCCGACAAACTTCGCATAAAGCGCGATATGCAAGAACCACAAACTCAGCGCGCCGAAAACGCAATAGAATAAAATAAAACCTATTAGATTTGGTCTAATAGGTTTTTTGTTTATTTGTTTAAGTTTGCTTTGGCGCGGTCGCGTTTGCTCATAAGCACAAACCACAATGCTACCATTGCTTGAAGAGGTATGCCAATTAAAAATAGTAGTCCGGACTTGGCGCTTAAAAAGGTGAGGTAGATGCTAAGTATTAGTGTCCAGACTAGCAAAGATACCACGATGCCGGTGCTTAGGCGGCTTCCCCAAAGGGTGCTAAACACAGTGGCGACAATAAACGAAGCCGGCAAAGCGTAAATAAAGCATAGCCAGGTGTGAGGCACGGCAAAAATGGTCAGCCCAACAAAAACGATGGTGGCAACCAGCCATACCAGCAGCACCGACAGCACCGAAATTATGGCGCGTTTGGAAATTTTGTATTTGGCAGATGGTACGCTAACTATGGTTTCTTGGTCGGCGCGTTCGGTAAGTAAGTCGTTTACGGTAATGCCCAGCGTGTCGGCAATTTGTTTTAGCACATAAATATCTGGCAGGCTTTGCGCGCGCTCCCATTTTGAAACGGCTTTGTCTGAGTAGTTAAGTTTTTGCGATAATTCTAGTTGCGTTAGTCCGCAAGCGGTGCGGTAGGCAACTATGTTTGATGCTATTATATATTTTAAGTCTTGCATAAGTTCATTTTAACACACGGGGCGTTTTTGTGCAAGCGTTAAGCAATTTTTATGGCGCTTTTTTTGAAAGTAGAGAGGTAAAAAATCTCTCTACTTTTTTGATTTGAAGCGTAGAACGCGTCAAAATAAGAGTAGATTTACTTTTGGCATAAATAACCTTAAAATTGGTAGAAATAAGTAAAGGAGCTAGCAAAATATGGAAAGAAAATTTATTCTAAGTGCAGAATCGGCGTGTGATTTTACGCCTGCACTTGCGGAAAAATATGATGTAAAAGTTATGCCAATGAAATATTATATTGGGGAAGAAGAGTTTTCGTCGGCGGACGCAAACGGTACTGATGAACTTTACAGACGAATGAAAGCGGGCGAAGTTACCAAAACCACTCAGCCCAATGATTTTGAGGTGCGTGAATTTTTGGAGGGACTTTTGCAAGAGGGCAAAGACATTTTGCATTTATCTTTTTCAAGCGGAATGAGTGGAACGGCCGCTACCTTTGCGCGCGTAGCAGCAGAATTAAACAAAACAAATGCCAACAAAATTTATGTAGTAGATACTTTGTGCCAGAGTTCGGGCGTGGCACTTTTGCTTACCATTTTGGCAGACAAGGTGGCTCGTGAAGATTTAAGCGCTCAGGAAGCGCGAGATTTTGTGGAAAACACAAAAATGAGTATTATGCACTACTTTGTGGTGGAAACTTTAACCTATTTGGCGCGTGGGGGCAGGGTTTCGCCGGTGCTTGCAAAAATTGGCAATTTGTTAAAACTAAAACCTTTATTGCAAGTTAATGACGAAGGCAAAATTGTGCAACTTGCCAAACATATTGGCAGAAAGCGTTCGATTGTTGCCCTAATTGACAAGTTTAAGCAAAATTACAATGGCGCAAGCAAGTTTGTATACATCTCGCATGCCGATTGTTTGGCAGAAGCCGAGGGCATTAAAGCGGAACTAGAAAAATTATACCCAGAACTCAACATTTGCATAAGTCCGCTTGGCCCAATTATTGCTTCGCATAGTGGTCCCGGAACTTTGGCGCTATATTTTACCGCAGACAAGCGAATGGGCTAAAAATAACCGCACCTGGTTTAGGTGCGGCTCTTTTATTTTTCGGCTAGTGCAATTTTTGCAATATTTTTTATGTCTTCGCGTGAAAGGGTGATGCCACCAGCAGCGCCATACTGCAAGAGTGATAAATATTCGGTGTTGCCCTCGGTGCCTTTTATTGGTGATGGGCAAAAGTTAAGCAAGGCAAAACCGTTGGCTTTTAAAAAGTCTTGATAGTTTGCAATAACTTGCTGGTGGGCGGTTGCGTCTTTTATTACGCCTTTAAATTTGGCAGAAAGTTCTTTGCCAACTTCAAACTGAGGTTTGAGCAAGGCAACAATTAAGGCTGTGGTTTGTTCCTGTTTTAGTTTGGTCAAAATTTTGGTAATAGATACAAAACTTACGTCTATGGTTATTATTTGCGCTTTGCAAAATAGTTCGCTTGGCGCCTTTAAGACATTGGTTTGTTCAAAAAGTTTTACGCGTGGGTCAGCCTTTAAGGTAGGGTGCATACAGTCGGTGCCAACGTCAACCGCATAAACAAGTTTTGCGCCGTTTTGCAGTGCACAGTCGGTAAAACCGCCGGTTGAGGAACCTATGTCTAGCATAACTTTGCCCGAAAAATCTATATTAAACTGAGTAATTGCCTTTTCTAGTTTAAGCCCCGCGCGGGAAACATATTTTAGTTCTGCCGAAGGTAATAGTTCAACTTTGTCAGTATCTTTTACGGCGTAACTACACTTGGTAATTTTTTTGCCGTTTACCAAAACTGAGCCGCCTTTTATGGCAGTTTGAGCCATTTCGCGGCTTTCGATTAGTCCGTGTGTTTTTAGGTAAACATCTAGGCGGTCTAACATAAATTTAGTTCCTTAATTTCTTGTTTTAGGTCCTCGATGCTTAAGTAGATAGGGTTGTTTTGGGTGGAGTAATTGATGTTAGTTACTTTGATGTAGCCATGTGGTGCGGGTTTGTCAGCGGGTAGTTCTAGGTAGTAGTCGTCGTTTTGAAAAATGGCTTTGTTATGGTTTAAGATTTCCTCGTTAATTTTTTCGCCCTTGCGTAACCCAACAACTTTGTAGGTGGCAGTGCTAGACAAGGCTTTTACCAAATCGGTGAGGTAAAAAGACGGCATTTTTGGAATTAAAACTTCACCGCCAACGCTAGAAGATAGCAAAAACAAAAGCGCGTTTACCACTTGGTTTATGTTTAGCCAAAAGCGCACCATTTTTTCGTCGGTGATGGGCAGAACTTGTTCACCCTTTTTTAGTTTTTCGGCAAAAAATGGTACCACTGAGCCGTGGCTACCGGCTATATTTCCGCATCTTAGCACCGAAAAGTTGGTAACTTGATTACTTTGCGACAAAAACAAACTTTCAGCTAGCAGTTTGCTGGCGCCGTAGGTGGAACTTGGGTTAACGGCCTTGTCGGTTGATAGCAAAACGGCTTTTTTAACTTTTCCAAAAATGCAGGCGTTTACCACATTTTGCGTGCCAATTACGTTGGTGTTTATGGCAGTTTGGGGGTTGTCTTCGCAGAGGTTTATGTGTTTTAAGGCCGCTGTATGAATGACATAATCTGCCCCCACAACTAGTGGGGCAAAAAGGGCATAATTTGCAATATCTAAAAGGCAAAACTGGGTGGGAGCCAAAACTTCGGGCGTAAATTCTTCGGCGAGTTCACGCATAAAGTTTACTTGGTTGTTTTCGCTTTGGTTAACAAGCACTAGTTTGGTGGGCGTGGCGCTCCTTAAAATGATTTTTGTCAGGGCTTTGCCCACTGTGCCGGTTGCGCCAGTGATTACTATTTTTTTGCCGTTTAAAAAACTTGTATCCATAAAATTTTCCTTTGTTTGAGTAGTGGTAGTATAAACTTTTTTGCGGGAAATGTCAACAGCGATATCTGCTCTTTCTGGCGGGTTTTTTTTGAGCAAAATTGGTAAAATGGGGCAATTTGTTTGACATAAGTTAAAAGATATTGTAACATAATAATAACTAGAATTGTAATTAGTTAAGGAGCGGAAATGACGCCTGAAGAAAACGAATATGCTGAGGGAAATTTGCAAGCAAGCGAAACGCTTTTGCAAGATTCTGACCTTTCGGCAAGCATAGAAGATTTTTTAACAAATAACGGCACCGCCGTGGAACCCGAAGAGCCACGACTAACAAAGGCAAGCAAAACAAGAACACGTTTGGTTGCCACCATTTTGTCGCTCGTTTGCGCGCTGTCACTTATGGCAGTGGGGGTTTATGCTTCGTCTGCTAGATTTACGGTTAATGTATCCAACGCCGTAAGTTTGGATATAAAAAACGCTGAGGGCGTTTTGTGGGGCTCTAGATATGGCGATGTGGTTTTTGCCGATGGCGAAAATGTAGGCAAAACTGCAGTTATGCTAAGTAGTGGTGCAACCGAAGTTGCCGAAGCAAACGGTTTTGCAATTTTGTTTGACAACGCAAATGGCGGCGAGCAAACCAGTGCTATAAATGGCATAGAAGCCAAGGTGGACTTTTTGCCATCTAGCGATATTGTGTCGCTTGTTAACGAGCGCGCCCAAAACGGACAAAGCACCAGCGTTAGTATTTCGTATTTGTTTTATTTTGAGCGCCAAAGCGGCGCTGTGGGCGCTACCAAACTTACCTTGACGGCACCAGCACTCACGGACGATTACAACGGCAGAGTGGTGGTAAACAATAAGTACATTTACAAAGCCGGCAAAACCATGCCAACCGCTACCGAGTGGGAGGCTGCTGAAGCTTTTTCTAGCGCGGTGGTTAATGAAACCAATACCGGAATTTACATTTTGGCGGAAGTAGTGGTAGATTTGTCTAAGTCTATTAGGCTAGACAACCTAGATTGGCAATTTACATTAACGGTAGAAGGCGTTAATGCATAGAATATAAAAAAGGGCAATTTGTAGTTGCCTTTTTGGGCAAGCAAAGGGGAGAGAACTTTGAATAAAATTAGTTATATGGAAATTGAGCGCAAACACGGCAATATTATGAAAAGTTGCTACGACTTGACGCTTGTTAATGCAGAAGCAAAAGAAGATATTAAAGAACTAGTAAAAACGGCAGAGAGTTTGTACTTTGATCAAGTGCGCAGGTTGGTTGACCGTGTAGTTAATGGCGGATACAAGTTTTTGTTTATTGGCGGCCCATCGGCAGGTGGCAAAACCACATCGGCAAAACTTATTGCAAAACAACTAAATGCCGGCTACAAAATTAAGGCAAAAACCATTTCGATTGACGACTTTTTTAAAAATATAGAAACAGCAAACATACTAGAAGACGGCTCTTACGACCTTGAAAACTTTGAGCGGGTGGACGCAGTGCGTTTTGACCGCTTTATTAGCGAAGTGTTTGCAAATGGCAAGTCGCTAGCACCGGAATTTGATTTTGTTACCGGACATCGCAAAGCCAAAGAAAAAACTATCACACTTGCACAAAACGAAATTTTGATTGTTGAAGGCACGCACGTTTTAAATCCAAAACTTGCGCACAAAAATTTGGCAAAAGATGCCATTTACCGCGTGTATGTGTGCAGCAATTCCAACTTTCAAATTGATGATGAAGTGGTTATTCAAGCCAAAGAACTGCGCAAAATTAGACGTATGATTAGAAACTTTTTACTGCGAGGCGAAAAAATTGAACATACCTTGGATAGTTGGAAAAATGTGCTGGAAGGCGAAGAAAAGTACATCAAGCCGTTTAAAAACTCGGCTGATTATTTGCTAGATACCGTGCATATTTATGAGCCACTATTATATGCCAACTATTTGCCAGACCTATTAAAACAAATTAAGGACAAAAAGTATAGGGCAGAAGTGGACGATATGTTAAACATTTTTTCAAAATGCGAAAAGGTGGACATTTCGGTTATTCCGCGTAGTTCGCTGTTGTGGGAATTTTTTGGAAAACCACGCAAAATTATTTAAACAAAAAGCGCTTAACAAAAGCGCAGTTTTCATAGGAAATATTAAAACTAAATAATAAAATTGCGCTTTCAAACGATAACAAAAGGCGCATAGAGATTTTGAAGTGCGCCCCCAAATATGGGGGCGTTTTCGTTATATATAGCAATAAGGTATAGAAAACAAGTAAAAATGATCAGAAAGAGAACAGATATTTGAAATCTTGGGAATTTTTTAAAGTTGGGGTTGTAAGTTTTGATTTTTTGCTAAAAATATGCTAATATATAATGGACAAAAACGTATCTTATGTTGATATGTGGAACTATCAACCCCGCAAACTAACGAAAAAGTCAGAAGGAGGTGAAACATAATGAAAAAATATTTTGAAAAAACAAGTATTGCTTTAATAATTGCTATAATGTTCATTCTTGCTATTTTTGGTGGCGGAGCAATGAAAACTCATACAATCGGTGATATGGCAAAATATAAAATGGACGTGAACGCTCATGGCGTTAAGACGGAAAAAGGAACAAGAGCGACAACGCAAGTAGAGTTAGGGAATTATATAAGTCTTGGTAAGTATAACGGCAAAGAGATTTTGTGGAGGTGTGTAGGCGAGGACGAAAACGGAGCACTTATGCTTGCAGACAATATAATCGACACTCTTCCTTATGACGCCAAGACCAACGACAACAACCGTTCTAAATCGCACAGTCGCAACTATAATCGTGATAACCGTGGCTCCAACTATTGGAAAGACAGCAATATGCGTTCGTGGCTCAATTCTACGGCCGTGGCAGGTGAAGTTAAGTGGTTGTGTGGCAACCCGCCAAGGGAAGATTCTGTAGATGGAAATGCTTATGACCAAAAGGCAGGATTTTTGAACGACTTTTCCAAAGCCGAGATTGCCGCAATGAAGAACGTGACTCAACGCTCAATCGTATCTCACCCTGAATACAATTTGGGATTTCACGATGGCGAAGGTCGCTCTGACTTGGAGTTTAATAGGGACATTGAGAACGTTGCAAATAACTTCGACAGCGCATACGGTGAAAACTCGACCGAAAAGGTTTTTCTACTGGACGTAAAACAAGTCAATACAGTATGGAAAAATTTCGGCAATTATTATATAGCAAGAAATGAGCAAGGAATAGCGTGGCCGTATTGGCTTAGAACGCCTTATTCCAGTTGTAATCATTTGATGCGCTATGTGGAAAGTAGTGGTCTTATTGAAAAACATTATCCAATGACGGATTATATGGGAGTAAGACCTGCGTTTTATCTCGACTCAGACTATTATGTAACAACCTCCGGAGATGGCAGTGTGAGCAATCCTTATGTGGGCTCTGCGCCTGACAAGGTAGAAGACGACTATACAGTAGCCGAGCCGGAAGAGGATCCAAATCAAGAGTGGGATATAAGCCTTGACCAACAACTCAGACTTACACTTGGTCCATATTATACTAGCGATGGCAAATATACCACACCGACCATTCCTATCTATACTATCCAAAAGACAAGAAGTGATACAGAAAATATGGTAATCCTCATTTGTGGCGAGGGATATACCAAAAATCAGCAACAAAAATTTATCAATGACGTCAAAAAGGTATGGGAGGGCGCGATGCAGTACGAGCCATATCGTAGTTATGCCGACCGTTTCAACGTTTATGCACTTTGTACGGCGTCAGAGTCTAGCTTTAACAGTGGTGGCAGTACGTTTTTCGACGTGGTTGTTGATAAAAAGAGCGGTCCGATGATTTCAGTAAACAAGAGTTCTTGGAAAAACCATATTTTCGAACGCTGTATAGGACCTACATTTCTTGAGCAAATTCACGATGCCCATATCCCTAACAAAACTGATCCTGACACGTTTATTTGGGATGATGATAAAATGTATCCGCCATTTTATTATGTACATAAATATATCAATCAGTTTGCTGTACTAGTCAATACAACGCAAGATTTTGGTGGTTCGCATAGAAATTATAAAAGAGGTATTCATTATCTTATAACTCCGGCTGATAGCCCACGTGCGCAAAAGACTTTTACACACGAACTTGGTCACGGATTGCTAGAACTTGGTGATGAATATATGACTACTGCAGCAGAAGCAACTGACTATACTTCTCTAAACGTAGCATACACGCACGATCCTGAAAAAGTGAAATGGAAAAAAATGCTTGGATTTAGAAAAACTTTTACTTGCAATGAAAATCCTTCTTACACAGCTTACAATTCGAGTTGGGAATGCCTAATGCGTGACACCACCTATCAATTTTGTGAAGTATGTAAGTTGCAAGGAAGTAAGAGAATGTCGCAACTCATAGACGGCAAGAGCCTCTATGTTGCCGATCCGGAAGTCAAGAAATATACGGGTCAGTATTCTAAACCGTCAGACTTTGCGGAAACGACATATAACGGATATTATAATTTTGAAAATTATCGCAAAGGTGTTTTGCTAAGTGGCACTGATAAAAACAAATTCAACACGAGTATGGCGGGCGAGAAAATTCAACTCCGCACCATTGTTCAAAATCTTTCGGACACTACACAGCGCTATGTTACTATGAAATTGTGGATAAGGCATGCTTACGGAAGCGTTGCAACTACGACCGGCGGACAAAGATTAGAAGCGACGCAAACTTTTACTATTCCTGTATGGAGCGAAAAGAGTAAGTTTTGGCCAAAGGGTGCTTTGAGTTATGAAGGTAGCAATATGAATTCGGGATTGGAAAATTGTGAACTCATTTACCAAATCCCACTTGATGCTGACTTAGAATACGGCGATTATGTCGCTTTTGAAGTAACAGACGAAAGCGGCAACATCCTTGCCAGCGACAGCACCGAAACTCAAACTTATGCAAACATAAATATTGAGTACAAGTTCGAGGACGGAACTCCAATGCCTAATGCAAATAAAGCCACAATTCCGGTTGCGGTAGGTAGCCAACTTAATTGGACGGCTCCATTGACGATGTTTGGACATACGTTCGTTAGAGCAGAAGGACACGACCAAATAGTGAATGGAAGCGGTCAAACTGTGACGTATTATTATACCAAGCAATCAAATGTCCATATCCACGATTGGGGCGAAGTAAAATACACTTGGACGAGTGACAATACTTGCAAAGCGGAAAGAGTTTGTAAGCACGACAACTCTCATATCGAAAGCGAAACTGCAACTGCAACCGGAACGGTAGTTAAAGCGGCAACCTGCAAAGAAAAAGGCAAAATGAAATATACCGCTACCTTTGTGAATTCTGCGTTTGCGGTGCAAGAAAAGGACGTCGATATCGATTTTGTCGAGCATACTTATGGTGCTTGGATAGAGGAAATCCCTGCAACGACGGAAAACTTTGGAACGAAAGGACATTACGAGTGTTTGGTTTGCGGAAAATACTTTGATAAAAACGGTAACGAAATCACCGAACTTAGAATTGCCAAAATCGGCACTTATAAGGACGGGCTTTCGGGCGGAGAGATTGCAGGTATCGTAATCGGTTCGGTAGCGGTTGCAGGAATCGGAGGCTTTGCAATCTTCTGGTTCGCTGTCAAGAACAAGACGTTTGCTGACCTTGGGGTTGCATTGAAGAAAGGCTTTACCTCAATCGCCAACTTCTTCAAATCTCTTCTGGCGAAAAAATCAAAGCATTGTTCACCAAAAAAAAATAAGATGAAATAATAACAACGAGCCGTTCGCAGTGGGTGCGGACGGCTCTATTTCTTAAATCGGGAGAAATTATGGGAAACGACACACAAAAGATTAAACTTCTTGTGTTGTGGGATATTCTAAAAAGAGTAAAAACGGCGAATATGCGCGAACCCGCGAAAGGGTTATCGGCAATACGATTGGAACTACGGTAAAGTTAAGCGTTTTACTTTATTTTGCGATTTTTTCGGTTTTGTCGGCTTCCAACTTTTCGGCAATTTCGATGGCTGAGGCAGATGTTTCAAATTTTCGTTTGACTTTCTTTGACTTTTTCATATCTTCATGCTCAGCGCTTAGTATTTTGTGCAAGTCTTTGCGAATTTGCTTTTCGTTTGGCACCAAGGTGTTAATTTGCGAGTAGTCAATGGCAGGGAAGCTTTTTATTAGGTGTACTATGTCGCTCAGTGCGTTTGGTTTGCGAATGCGACGAATGTTGGATAGATAATATTCTAGTTTTTGTGGGTGTTGTGCAAGGTCGTCCACCACGTATGGTAGGTCATTTAGTTTGTCGTCATAAATTACTGTGGAGTGTTCACCGGCAAGGTATACCATGTTGTCAAACTCTTGCTGGGCAAGCTTTTTGTTTAAGCAAAGCACGCGTTCGCGGTTTAAACTTTCGTTTACGGTTACGCCACCGCATTTGCCAACAATTAGGTCGCTGGCGCTCATTACGGTAGGGACAAAGTTAATAAAGCCGTAAGATACAATTTCGTGATTGGTCTTTGCCGTCTTTTTTATTATGTCTATGCGATGTTTGCCCGCGGTGTCTTTGCCGTTTACTACCAAAATTTGAAGTTCGGTTTTCGCTTTTAACAGTTTTTTAACAATTTTTTCGCTTCCGCCAAAACCGCCGCCGCCAAGCATTACCATAACGGTAAAGAGGTTTGGGTCTAGGTTTAGTTCGTGGCAGGCGTCTTTTTTAGTAACGCATTTAGAAAAATCGTGGCGAACCGGAATTCCAAGAGGTAGTAGTTGTTCAGGTTTGTAGCCTTTGTAAATTAGAGTATCGTGCAGGCTGGTGGTTGGAGTGATTAAATAATCTATGCCGGTTGAACATTCCCAAAATGGGTGCACGGTATAGTCAAACAAAATGGAAATGGTGGTGGCAGGGATAGGATACTTTTTGCGTAGGTTGGTTATCATCATACCGCAGTAAAAATGCGCGCAAATAATAACGTCGGGCTTAAAGTCGTAAATATCGGCAAGAAGCATCGGCGTTTCGTAATCTACAATGTTTTGAGCAGGGTTGCGGTAGCGTTTTTCTTCGGGGTCGTTTGCTTGCAATTTTTTAAACACCATATTATAAAGTGGCAAAGCGTATTTGCAAGCCAAAATGTAGCCATCGTTAATAAAACTTGCTTTTGAGGGCTTTCCGTATTTTTTAAAGATATCAATAACCCTAATATCGTTTTGTGGGTCGGCCGAAAGTTCGGTTTTTAGGGCGTTCGTTATCGAATTGTGTCCTTCTCCCGCAGTTACGGTTAGGAGTAAAATTTTTCTCTTCATAATTTTCTCTTTTATTTATATAACTTGAACTTATTGTTTGTTAAATTTTTTAGTTTTATGTTATAATTATAATATAATTTTTTGGAGATTGCAATATTTATGGAACCCAATTTAATAATAATAGATGGAAACAGTATTTTGTATCGTGAGTTTTTTGCGTTGCCTGCATCTTTGCGCAACCGCAATGGCGACCCAACCAATGCCGTTTATGGCTATGCAAACATTATGACCAAAATTTTTACCGAACTTAAACCTACGCATATGGTAGTGGCTTTTGATGTGTCCAAAAAGACTTTTAGAAATGACCTATACACCGAATACAAGGCCAACCGTAAGCCAATGCCGGACGAGTTACGCGTGCAAATAGAACCAGTTAAAGAAATGCTCAGGCTGATGCATGTGCCGGTAATTGAACGCGAAGGGCTAGAAGGTGACGACGTGGTGGGGAGCGTTGCCAAAAAGTTTAAGGTAAAAACTACCATAATTACCGGAGATCGTGATACTTTTCAGTTGATTGACGATACCACCACCGTGCTTTTAAACAAGCGCGGTATTACCGATGTAAGAGTGGTGGACGAGGCGGAACTGTTTGAGATGTATGGTTTAAAGCCAAACCAAATGGTTTACTTAAAGGCGCTTATGGGGGATAGTTCGGACAATATTCCTGGTGTGGCTGGAATTGGTGAAAAAATTGCTTTGTCGCTAGTAAAAGAATTTGGGAGCCTAGAAGGCATTTATGCCAGCCTTGACAAAATAAAGCCGGCCGTTGCTGCCAAACTGCAAGCGGGAAAAGAATCGGCAGAATTGTCGCTGGCATTGGGCACCATAAATACAAACTTGCCACTGGATATTACACTAAATGACCTAAAAGTGTCCTTTCCGTATGATGCCAAGGTTAAGGAGTTTTTTGAGTTTAACAATTTTAGAAGTCTAACTGCGCGTGAGGAACTTTATGGCGAGGCAGAGGCAAGGCAAATTGTTGAAGCCAGCACGGTGGCAGAAACCGAAATTACTATTAGTGGTTTGGCTGAGGTGCAAAAGGAAATAACAAAGGCAAAACTTTTCGCGCTAGAAGTTTTGGACGAAGAGGCAACTCTTGCTGTGGGCGAAAAAGCCTATCGTATAAAATTTTGTCCTTTACTTGGCGAGAGAGAGCAGATGCTAAAAGCCCTAACGCCTATTTTTGAAGATAAAAGCATAGTAAAGGTGGTTTTTGACGCAAAAGCGTTTATGCACCAACTAACCGATGGTGCGTGCCTAGAAAATTATTTTGATGCAATGCTTGCTGCGCATCTTTGCTATGGCATTATTATCCGCAACGCCGAAGATATGCTAGATAGTGTGGGGAAAAATTGGAGCAATCACGCTTACGCATTGCTGCAATCTTATCCGGAACTAAAAAAGGAAATGGCAGAAATAAAAGTGGACAGTCTTTACCAAACGGTGGAGTTGCCTTTGGTGCGCGTGCTATATGAAATGGAAAAACATGGCTTTAAGGTGGACGTGGACAAGCTGGACAATCTTGCCAGCAAATACAACAAAGAACTGCTGGCGCTAGAAAAGCAAATTTATCAAGAGGCAGGGTACGCGTTTAATATAAATTCGCCAAAGCAGATGGCAGAACTTATTTATGACAAACTGCATTTGTCTAAGTCTAGAAAAAAGAGCACCGGTGCGGAAGTGCTTGAAAAATTGGCAGATAGGCACCCAATTGTTAATATGCTAATTAGGTACCGCAAGGTGTACAAATTTTTAAGCAGTTTTATTTACGGGCTAGAAAAACATATAGACGGCGATTATTTGGTGCATACCACCTTTAATCAAACCTTAACGGCAACAGGCAGGTTGTCGTCGTCCGATCCAAATTTGCAAAACATTCCGGTGCGCGGTGAAGAAAGCCGAGAACTTAGGGCAATGTTTGTGGCTTCGGCGGAAGACCGCGTGCTTGTTGACGCCGACTATTCCCAAATTGAGTTGCGCCTTTTGGCTCACTTTTCGGGTGATGATTTGCTTTGTGAGGCGTTTGCAAAAAATATAGACATTCATACACAAACCGCTTGCGCTATATTTGGTGTTACGCCGGATATGGTTACCAGTGAGATGCGTCGAAAAGCCAAAGTGGTAAATTTTGGTGTTAACTATGGAATTTCGGAGTTTGGGCTTGCCAGCGACTTGCAAGTGCCACTTTATGAGGCAAAGCAATATATAGAAAATTATTATTTGGCGCACCCAAAAATTAAAGAATTTATGGAGGCTTCTATAGCCAAAGCCAAAGAAACGGGCAGAGTTACCACTCTTCTGGGGCGCACTCGACGAATGATAGACATCGGTTCGAGCAACTATCAAATTAGATCTAGGGCAGAGCGCGCCAGTCAAAATATGCCTTTGCAAGGCACGGCGGCAGATATAATCAAGCTTGCCATGATTAAGGTTTATGATAGGCTTAAAACCGAAAATTTAGATGCCAAACTAATTATGCAAGTACACGACGAACTTATTGTAGATTGCAAAAAATGTGATGCAGACAAAGTTGAAAAAATTGTGGTGGACGAAATGAAAAACGCCGTACAACTTTCTGTTCCGCTTGAAGTAGATTGCAGTGTGGCATATAGGTGGAGCGACGGGCACTAACCGCTAGCGAGCATAGCGCAAAAAAATAATACAAAAACTACCGCAAACTCGGTGTATAGATTATATTCTTTACGACTAAAATTATGGTATGAAGAAAAAAATCTATTACTGGGCTTGCGGTATTTTTTTGAGTTTGCTGGTGGTGTTTACCGTGGTGGTGGGCGTCTACAAGGTGGCGTACCCATACAAATATTATGCCCAAATTGAACGCTACGCCGCTGAGTATAGCGTGGATAAATATTTGGTTTTGGCGCTAATAAAAACCGAAAGCGGGTACAACGAAAACGCCGTAAGCGAAAAAGGGGCAGTAGGGCTTATGCAGATTATGCCGACTACTGCGGAGTTTATTGCACAAAAACTAGGCGACAAAGATTTTAAAGCCGAAAGACTTTTTGAGCCCACATTAAACATCAGGTACGGCATATACTATTTGAGTTATCTGTTTGCGCGGTTTGAAACCGAAGAGCAGGTGCTTTTTGCCTACAACGCGGGGGAGGGAACGCTAAAAACTTCGCTTAGCGAAAATAGTTTTGAGCAAACGCTAAACGACTATAAGTCGGTAAAATCTTACTTAGAAAAAATAGAAAAAGATAAAAAAGTTTACAAATTTGTAGTTAATATTTCGGCGCGCTATTGAACTTGCGCGCTTTTTGTGTTAAAATGTAACCACATTTAGGGAGATAATGTGGTGAAAAAACGTATAGTAGATATAAAAGAAGTAAAAGCAGCGCTAGAACTAGTGCAAAGCAAGTACGGCAAGGTTAATCGTTCTTGCTTGCAAGCCGAAGGCTATGATTGGGTGTACAAATATTTGAATGAAGCCGCAAAAAAGTATGGTGAGCGCGTTTCGTCTTGGGATATAGCAAGAAAAATTGCACAAGGCATAAAGGCTCAAAATTCGTTATCGGCAGAAGAACATTTGCAAGCGCTAGTGACTTGCAAAGAGCAATATGGTGAGGTTAGTTACAAAAATCTTATCAAAGTGTCGCCTAGTACCTACTATTACTTTGCCGACCTTGGCAAAGAACAAAACCTTACGGGAATGCAATACATAAGCAAGATGTTTCCGGCTATTGTTAATAAAAAAAATGTGGCACTAACGCGTGAGGAGCACCTTGCAAACTTGATGGCTCTTCAAGAAAAATATGGTGAAGTGTCACCGGCCAATTTGCGCAATGAATATATCCAAACCTTTAATTACATCAGCGGAGAAACTTCAAGGCGTCGCAAAAAGGGCGAGGACATTTCTTTTTGGGAAACGGCGCGAGAAATTTATCCGGATATTTTGGTGGGCAATGCACGCCTAACTAAAAAAGCATACATAAAAAATTTAAAAGATTGTTATAACCAGTATGGCAAGATAGATTCAAAGCTACTTCGTGAATTTTCGCCAACAACTTATGGGTGGCTATCGCACCAAACCGCAGTCTTAAAAAGGCAGGGCAAAAATGTTTCGCTTTGGGACGTGGCCAAGTCACTGTTTGCCGAAAACGAAATTGAAGTTACCGAAACCAGACAGTCGCGCACCGTGGAAGAACTTATGGAAGAGGTAAAAGCCCTTTCGCAAAATGGCACGGTAAATTTAAGTAGAGATAAAACTTTGTATCAATGCGTAGTGCGCTTTGCAAATAGGGACGGTATGAATTATGCCGAATGGCTAGAAATAAACTCCAAAAAAGTTTTGGGCGAAACAATTTCGGTTGCTGGCGTGGTGGTAAACACTAGCGCAATTGACGAAATAACGGCAAGACTTACCGAACTTTATGGCGTTGGTGGTGACTGCGCGGGCTTGTCTACCACTGACCCAACTACCTATGCGCGCGTGGTAAGGCTAAAAAATTATTTCCCTGGTGGCGCAAAAAAGAATATGCAAGAAACTTTTGAGGCGCTTGGGTTTAGATATACTAGTGGAATTATTAGAGACCGTAATGTTAGTTATGCAAGTTTGAGCGAAAGTTTGAAAAAAGAATTTCCAACAACTACCGTTTTGCCGGTAAATGTAACCATGAAATCTAGAAGTTTCCGTATTGCACACTTACTGGCAGGTATGGAAAATATTCCGGTAAACGAAGTGCTTGCAAAGGTGGGGTATTCGCGCCAAATTGCAAACGCGACTTCTGCCAATAACGGAACCATAAATTATGGCAGACGCATTGTGGCAAAGCGTGGCGAAAAAACAATTGCCAAAATCGAAGATGAAAACGAAGGGTAAAAGATTTGCAAAAACAACTCCGCACCAAATTGGTGCGGAGTTGTTTTACAACTTGTATTAGCTAAAAAATTATGGTATAATTTGCCAAACGAATTAAGGAAGGAAAAAACTATGAACTATTTAGTGGTCGTTGCACATCCTGATGATGAGGTATTGGGCGCTGGGGCGACAATTCGCAAATTGGTAGATGAGGGCGAAAAAATCGCTGTTTGTATTATGTCAAGTAAGGTTTCGGCTAGGTCTAATATTTCGGTTTCGCTTGAGGATGAAGAACAAAAAGTTATGTCGATGCTTGGGGTACAAAAAGTTTTTCGTGCCAATTTTCCAAATATTAAAATGAATACGGTTCCACATCTGGAGCTTGTAAAATTTGTGGAAAATTGTATTGAAGAGTGGCAGGCTGATGCAATAATCACGCACCATATTGCTGACACAAATAATGATCATTCAATAACCAGTGAGGTGGTTCAAGTTGCATCAAGATTGTTTCAAAGAAAGCCTGGTGTAGTGCCCCTCAAACTTTTGCTGTTTATGGAGGTATTGTCTTCTACAGAATGGTCGTTTGCTCCATCGGCAAAAAGGTTTGCGCCTAACTATTTTGTAGAAATTGGTAAAAAAGGAATTGATGTCAAACTTAATGCTTTAAAGACTTATAATGGCGTTATAAGAGAGTATCCTCATCCTAGATCAAATGAAGCAATAGAAGCTTTGGCGTGTTATCGTGGAGCGCAATCTGGTTGTCGCTACGCGGAGGCGTTTGAATGTGCTTTTTGGGCAAAGAGATAAAAAGGAATAGTTGCGAAGAAATATGAACGAAATAACAGTTTTAAGCACGGCTTGTGCGGCAATGTTTATGCCGGGTTTTTTTAGTTGTTTGAAAGAAAATGGCGAGAGGAATATTAAAATAATTGGTGTAGACATTGTTGACGACGCGTTTATGGGCAATTGGTTGGATAAATATTATAAGGTACCTAAATTTACCGATCCAACTTATGTTGATGTACTAATTGAGATTTGCAAAAAAGAAAAAGTTGACATATTTTTCCCTCATATATCAATGGAATTGCCGTTGATTTTAAAAGATATAAACAAATTTAAAGCAATAGGCGTGAAGGTCGCAATTACTGAAAATAGTACATTAAGTATTGCAAACAACAAACTCGAATTATATCGACATTTAGAACAGATTGGCATAATGGCACCCAAATACTTTCAAATTTTTAATTCGAAAGATTTAGTAAAATATGCTAAAAAGTTGGGCTTTCCTAAAAGCAAAGTTGTTGTAAAGTTTGCTGAGAGCAGTGGTAGCCGAGGAGTAAGAGTTGTTAATAATAAAATAGATAGAAAAGCAAATTTTTATAACAAACCGAATTCGCTCGATGTTTCCATGAAAGAAATGTGCTTGACTATTGATGAGTGTGGTAAATTACCGGATATATTCGTTATGGAGTTTTTGCCGGGTTGTGAATATACCGTTGATTTGTTAGCAGATAAGGGTAAGACTATTTTTATAGCAGGCAGGCATAATTATGAGAGCGTCGCAAGCATAGCGATGTCTTCGGTAACAGAAAAAAACGAAGAAGCTTTTAATATTTGTAGGAAAATAGTCGCTTATTTGCATTTAGATGGAAATATTGGCTTTGATTTTTTGTTTGATGAAAATGGGAAACCAGTTTTAACCGACTTAAATCCACGAGTTACTGCAACAGTTGTTTTATTTAAACAAGCAGGCTTAAACTTACCATATTTAAGAATAAAGCAGTTATTGGGTGAAGAACTCCCAAAGTGTGAAGTGGTAGACGGCGTTAAAATGAAAAGGAGATATGTAGAGATTTTTGATTGACCAAGTTGTAAAAAATATAACAACTACGAATTAACTTTTTCTTGACAAACTATAAAAATTGAATATAATAGTTGGTGCTGAAGTAGTCAGCGCCAACTATATTTTGCGGGAGTGGCGGAACTGGCAGACGCGTGCGTTTAAGGGGCGCATGAGTAACATCGTATGGGTTCAAGTCCCATCTTCCGCACCAAAAATCGGCAAGTATCGTAAGGTACTTGCCGATTTTTACTTATTCACTCTTCACTTTTCACTCTTCACTAAAAAACGTTTGCCGATTTTAAGTTATAAGTAATAGTTAAGAGTGAAGAGGTAAAGGATGCGTTGCTTCGCAACTTAAAATTAAATGATGTTTTTCTTTCTTCTTTAATGCTATTCATTCTCGCTTTGTGGTGGGAAGAGATTTGAGTAGTTTAAGAGGCTTTGCAGTGATTGACCGTTTGGGGAAGATTGTTCACTAACACAAAGCCCATGTGAAATGGAAATCTCCTCTTTGTTTAGCAAAAAGTTTCTAGGCGTGGTGCCTAGGTCAAAGGTGGGGTCTAGGTAGTAGGGCGTTTCACCGATAAACAATTTGGAAATTTGGTGGGAAGGCACTACCATTCGCGGGTCGGTATGTTTTTGTTTGCCCGAGCAGTAAGCAATATCCACCTGATAGCCAAGGTCAGCCAAAAAGAAATTTAAAAGGTTGCTTACGCCGCTACAAATTGCCGTTTGTCTAAATAGTGCCTCAAACGAAGAAGCAACTTTGCTAGAAACGCTATCTCTTTGGCGTTTTTCTGTTTCGTCTTCTAGTGAAGATAAAAATCTACCAAGGTGGCTATATTTTATGTTTTTGCAAATGTAATTGTAGGCGTGCGCCACTTTTTGTGCGTCGTCCGTCGTTTTTGGCAGAGTGCGCAAAATGTTATCCACGCGCGTTTTTGCAAGGCGCATTTGCATTGGCGTGTGGTAGTAGGTTACGGTGTTTGAAAGGGCACCGGTTTCGGCAAAGTAAAAGTTTTGGCGTTCGGCGGTTTTATAAAATTCGTCCAGTTGCGCCACAATTTCAGGGTGCTTATTTGCAAGGTAGCAGTAGGTGGTGGTAGGCAAAATTATGCTACCGCTTGCCAAAAAGCGGGCAAGTTCGGGGCTGCCGATTTTGGCGATAATTTGTTCTATGCCGTCTATGCTAGATAGTTTGTAGCAGTTTATAAACGAGAGTTTGGTTAGCAGAAAATCAGCGTAGCCGCCATTGGTTTTACCATTAAAAGTGTTTAAGGCTGTGATGCCTTCAACCGAGGTAAGGTTGGTGCAGCCGTTTAATTGCAGCCTTTTTAGTCTAGGAAAAGATGCCAAGTTGATATGAGTTAGGTTGCGTTGGTTTTCGAGGTTTATATAGTGCAAGCGAGAGCATTTTTCTAGCCCTGAAAAGTTGGTAATTTGCCCCATGTTATAGGTCTTTTCAATCGCTTTTAGACGCGTATGGTCAAAGGTGGCAGGGTCGGCGGAATAATCGCTTGCGCAGGCGCTAGATTCGCCAGCGGTGTCGGATAGGTCGTTGCCGTCGGCGGTAAGAACTTCAAGATATTTAAAGTTTTCAACGCCCTTTAAACTGGTAACGTTGTCTTCCGGCATAATTTCGAGATAGGTAACAAGCGCAAGTTGGTCGTCCGAAAGTTCGCCAAGCGAAAGGTCTTCGGGGTTTACTATGTTGCTGTGGCGTTCAATTAAGGCTTTTAGTGCAACATCAAAAAGGGCAGGATTTTGCCTTCGATAAAACATTATTTTGCCCCCTTTGCGCTTGGTTGCGCTTTTGGCTCAATTTTCCACTTTAAAAATTGTTTTAGTTCCGCTTCCTTAATTTTTTCATCGTTAGGGTTATAACTTGCTGGCGCAGACAAATTAACTATATTTGATGCTTTGTTAAATTTTATATTGCTCATATTTACCTTCTTTGTTATATTTTAGCACAAACGCGAGTGGTTTTCAAGTTTTATTAAAAGGCGCGCTGAGCGCTTGAATGGCGCCACTTTTTGTGGTATACTTTTTGGTATGGAAAAAATAGATTTTTCGGTGGTTGTGTTAACGCACAACAATTTGATTTGTCGTTATGGCATTTTGGCGGAAGAATTAGACTTGCTTACGCGTCAAAAAGGGGTAAACCTAGAGATTTTGGTGGTGGACAACTTTAGCGAACCTCAAAGCAAAAGTTGGCTAAAAGGCGTGGTTAAAATTTGCGCCCAAAAGGCAAAGGTGCGCTTGATTGAAAACGACCGTGACAATTTGTCGCGCGGGCGAAATCTTGGCGCAAAAAAGGCAAAGGGCGAATATATTGTTTTTATGGACGACGATATGTTAACCTTTGACCCATATACCTTTTTGAAATTAAAAAAATTGAGCGCCGGCAAGATTTATGGTTATTCGGCAACAAGACTTTGGACAAAGCCGGAATGGATAGAAACGTTTAGGTCAAAGGGCTCGCCGATTGCCGAAATTGACCAAGATTTTGAAAAGTTTTGCGCCGAGCCGAGTGGGCTGGTGCGAGGCAAGGACGACAACAAGCGCCTAGTTAGGACATATATTGGCAACTTTGGGTTTGTAAAAAAAGAAGCACTAAAAAGCGTTGGCTGGTGGGACGAAAGATACCTTGGCTATGGCAAAGAGGACAACGATTTGTGTTTGAGAATGCTTTTAAAGTTTGGAAAGCCGGAACTTATTTCGCCAATTAAGGTGGCACATTTGTGGCATACTATTTTGCAAAAAGATTACAACGAACTGGACGAAAATGCGGTTAGGTACCAAAAAGTGCTAAATGGTTTTGGCGTAAAAAATTTGGATATGAGCAAAGTTTTGTACGGCGAAGACGGAATTGATTATTTGTAGAAAGCGGGCGGAAATTCGCCCCTTTTTTGTGTGAAAATTTTTACTAATTTTAAAAAAATCTTTTTAAACATTTGAGGTTTTTACGTGCGTTATGCTATACTAATTTAGGGATTTAAAATGAAAGACGTACAAGAAAAAAAGTCTGTAAAAGGACACAAAAACTTAGCAAAATATTTACATTATTTTAAAAATTATAAGGGCTTATGTCTTACCTTTTGGTTTTTGCTTTTGGTAACGGGGGTTATTGGTTTTTTCTCGCCGCTTATTTTGGGCAAGGTTATTTCGTATATGACGGTAACCAAAGAGTTTGACAAAGCCATAACTTATGCCATTTATCTTGCTGCACTGGAAACCGGGGGCGCGATTGTGTCGCTGATTAGGGTTCCGTTTTTTAAAAAATTGGAAAATTATGTCAAACGTGATGTAAAACTTGCCATAATTAAGGATAGTTTTAACATAAATATTAGCGAATACGAAAAACTGGGCAACGGCGCATTTGTAACTAGGCTTACGTCTGACCTTAATTCGCTAGCAAACTCATTTAAGAGCATAAGTGAAACCTTGGTTGACTTTATGTCAAAAATCGGCTTTATTATATTTGTATTTGTGGTTAACTATTGGCTGGGACTGTTTTTGCTTGCCTTTATTGCAATTAGGTACTTCGTTTACCAAATTAGAATGTACTACTTTACGCGTATGAAGCCGGGCGTTTTGCGCAAGGCAGAAAACATAAACTCAATGATTGGTGAAGGCGTGCGCGGAATTAAGGACATAAAAACGCTAGGACTTGGCGAAAACGTGGCTGACCGCATAAACAGTTTGCAAACAGATTATATGAAGGCGGACAACAAAGAGTGGTATGTGGGCTCGTTTTTGTGCACCTGCGCTGGGCTTGTAAGCATTGTGTGCAACCTTTTGTTTATTGTTCTTTGCGTTATTTTGATTGAACAGGGGCAGCTTGAACTTGCAATTTTTTATTCGGTTTATGTTTACAAAAACAGCGTTATGCAGTTTGCTGTGCATCTCGGTAACTTGCAAGACTACTTTAAGGAAATGGAAGTTAATGCATTTAGGGTGTTTGAACTGACTAGCGAAAAGACCTACAAGCATGACAAATTTGGCAATGTGGAACTACCGGTTTTTCATGGCAATATTGAATTTAAAAATGTTTGTTTTGAGTATGAGACCGGCGAGCCAATTTTGGACAATGTAAGTTTTAAAATTGAGTCTAATATGCATGTGGCATTTGTGGGCGAAAGCGGGTGCGGTAAAAGTACTATCGTGGCGCTAATTTGCAAACTTTATGACCCAACTAGTGGTGTTATTTTGTTTGATGATGTAAACTCGCGGGCGCTTACGCAAGAGTTTGGCAAAAATATCTCCATGATTAACCAATATCCGTACCTATTTAATTTGACCATTAGAGAAAATATGCAACTGGTAAAAAAGAACGTTACTGATGAGGAAATTTTTGACGCCTTAAAATTTGCCAACGCCTATGATTTTGTGGAAAAATTGCCGCTGGGGCTAGATAGTTATTTGGGCGAAGGTGGCACTAGGCTTTCGGGCGGACAAAAGCAACGCATTTGTATTGCGCGGGCACTGCTTAAAAATTCCAAGGTGCTTATTTTTGACGAGGCTACCAGCGCACTTGACAACATTTCGCAGCAACTAGTTATGGACTCGGTGGAAAAAATTAAAGGTGATCGTACCATAATTACCATCGCGCATCGACTATCTACCATAGAAAATTGTGATAGGATATATTTTATTGAAAAGGGGCGGATTGCATCGTTTGGCACGCACGAAGAACTTATGCGAACAAATGCAAAGTATGCCAAACTGTACAATAAGCAAAAACGCGAAAATAAAAACGCCAATTTGGTTTTGCCCGATTAAAACTTAGTTGCATTTGTGGCGTGAAAATGATATAATTAGTTAAAGGTGGGAAAAATTTATGAGTATTTATTTTACAGATACCGACTGTGAGTTATGGTATACCGATGCCGATGAATTGGACATCAAAATTATTGAAATGCCATACACGCTAGACGGCGAAGAAATTTTTTATGATATGGGTAGAAATACCGACTTTAAGCATTTGTTTAGACGTATGCGTGAGGGCAGCGTGCCAATTACTTCGGCGCTTAACCCTCAAATTTATATGGACTACTTTGAACCTTGGCTAGAAAAAGGCGAAGATATTATTTATGTGCATTTTTCGGACAAACTCTCTGGCACCTTTAAGTATCTTGAAACCGCTTTAAATATTTTAAGGGAAAAATATCCGGCAAGAACGGTTACTTTATTTAACACAAAGTCTATTTGTTGGGGTGCCGGTTCACAAGCATTGGAAGGCGCTAAATTACACAAAGCCGGTGCAACCGATGAAGAAATTGTAGCCTTTTTAAAGGACTTTACAAAGCATACCGTTTGTACCTTTGTGGTAGATAGTTTGGCGCATCTAAAACGCGGTGGCAGAATTTCGGCCACAACGGCAGTGGTTGGCGGACTTCTTAACATAAAACCTATTTTGCGTATTGACGATGAAGGCTTTATTCAAAAGTATGGCACGGCAAAAGGTATGAAACGCGCCCTTTTAAATATGGCAGACGAGTGCGGCGTGAACTACATAAAAGGTCAACATTATCCAGTTTATATTTGTGATGCCGACAACGAAGAAATGGGCGACTTTTTGGAAAAGGCTTTGCGTGCAAGAATTGGCGAAGATGCCGACATAAAGCGCTATCCAATTGGGCCAGTTATTGGCGCGCATTGCGGGCCGGGAACCGTCGGTTTGATTTATCAAGGCGAAAAACGAATTTAGTAAACAAAAGCAACCATAGTGGGTTGCTTTTATTTTTTGTAAAAAATTGATAAAAGTGATTGACAAATTTTTTTTGGGGGAATATAATGATAATACAAATATTGACTTTCTTTGACCAATAAATTTTAGGAGAAACAAAATGGCAAATATTAGCGATATAATAGAGCAGTTTATTTTAAAGACAATGGGGGACGATAACCATGTGGATATTTCACGCAATGACTTGGCGTCGTTCTTTTCGTGCGTGCCAAGCCAAATTAACTATGTGCTAGAAACGCGTTTTACGCTAGACAGGGGCTTTTGCAAAGAGTCTAGGCGTGGGGGTGGCGGATATATTCGCATAACCCGTTTGCCAGAAAGTGACGATAATTATTTAAATTCTCTCATTTTTGAAAGTGTGGGCGAAGAACTTACTCAAAAAAGACTGACTCAAATTACCGATAAACTAACGCATGACAACATAATTTCGGCAAAGGAGCAAGCAATTATTGTTTCGGCACTTAGCGATAAGTCGCTAGAAATGCCTCTTTCAATAAAGGACAAAGTGCGCGCAAACAGTTTTAAAAATGTTTTGGCAATTTTGCTTAAAGAAAAGGAGAATTAGCGATGTTTTGTCAACTTTGTGGTTTGGGTGAAGCAAAAATAACGCGCGTGGTAAACACGGGGTTTGGCAAGGCCAAAGTTTATTTATGTGAAGCGTGCGCTGGCAAAATTGACGAACGCAACCGTGAAACGGCCGAAAGTTTGGGTATGGACAAGCGTTGTCCGTTTTGCGGAAGCACTTATAGCGATATTGCAAATTCGCTTTATGTTGGGTGTGCGGAGTGCTATCAAACCTTTAAAACCGAAATAGAAGGGCAACTTTTTTCAATGCAGGGCAAAAGCGATCATGTGGGCAAACGTCCGGATGGTAGGCGCGTTAATGACTTAAATTTTAGGGTGGCGCCGGTTAGCGAAAACGACCTTAAACGAAAAGTTAATGCCAAAAAATTTAATAGGTTTAATGGAGGGCAAATTTGATGGCAGGTCTTGGAACAATTGTAAAGAGTTCACGCATTAGACTAGCGCGCAATGTGGAAAATATACCATTTGCACTGGAAAAAGATTCGCCGAAGCGTCAAAAGTTAATTGGTGACGTTATAAAAAGTTTGGGCTCGTTTGGCAAGTTTAAGGTTTACAAAATGAATTCAATGAGCAATGTGGACAGCGAAATTATGCTGGGCAAACATCTTATTAGCAAAGAACTTTTGGCAAACACTGAGTCGGGCGCTGTGCTGGTTAGTGAAGACGAAAGTTTGAGCATTATGTTAAATGAAGAAGACCATATTAGAGCGCAGTGCATTTTGGATGGCTTTAAACTTGGTGAGGCTTTTGACCGCATTTGCGAACTTGATGACCAACTTAATGCCGATTTAAACATAGCTTACGATGACAAGTTTGGGTATTTGACCTCGTGTTTAACCAATGTTGGCACCGGACTTAGAGCAAGTGTGATGATGTTTTTGCCGGCGTTATGCCTAAATGGAAAACTGGAAAATATTATATCAATGTTAAAAAGCAAAGGGCTTACCGTACGCGGTGAACTTGGTGAGGGAAGCAGTCCGCTTGGGTATTTGTATCAAATTTCAAACAAAAACTCAATTGGACAAAGCGAGCGTGAGCTAGTTATGCAGGTGGTGGCGTCTGCAAAAGAAGTCGCCGACCGCGAAATGGAAGAGCGCAAAAAGATGCTGGCTGAAGACCACGATATGGTTGCCGACCTTGCAAGTAGGGCGTACGGCATTATGACCAATTGTTATCTTATTGATTGGGGCGAGTTTATGCAATTACTTGGTGAACTAAAACTTGGCGTGGCACTAAATGTGTTTAAACTAAGAGATAACCGTATTTTGGATAAACTTATGGATATTTGTACAAATTCGGGTATACAAAAAATATTTGGGTATAAAATTTTAAATGAAGACATTCCACGGGCGAGAGCCGAATATTTGTGTAAAACCCTAAAAAATCAAAAACTTTAAAAGGAGAAAAATTTATGTTTGAACAGAGTATTGGTGTTACCGACAATGCAAACAATGCCATAAAAAATAGCAAACGTTTTGCTTTTGCTTGTGGCGAGCAGTTTGTTGGTAGCGAACATTTGCTTTATGGGCTAGCAAGCGTTACAGGTTCGGTGGCTAGCCGAATTTTGGGCGCAGAGGGCGTCGACGCAAAAAATTTGCAAAAAGCAGTTTTGGAACGCAAACCTTATGCAAAACAACTTTCAAGCGGAGCGCAAATAGATTTGTCGCCACGCGTTAAGGGTATTTTGCAAAATGCCGGAAGTCTATCTAGCAACTTGGGAATTGGATATATATTTACTGAGCATATTTTGTATTGCTTAATTAGAGATAAAAGTTGTCAGGGTGCAAGCATTTTGTCTGAGCAGTTTAAAATTGATTTGGACGCTTTTGCACTTGCCATTGAAAACTATATACAAACCGGCGTATATGAAAAAATTTCTGCAAGCGAAGGTGCAAATGCCGAAAACAAGGGCAAAACTGATGCAAAATCTATGGAAAAGAAGGATGTTAATGCCAAACTTCCGGAAAGTTTAAGGGATCTTGGTATTGATATGACCGAGCGCGCAAGACTAGGGAAAATGGACCCTATTATTGGTCGTGAAAAGGAAACCGCGCGTATTATTGAAATTTTGTGCCGAAAAACCAAAAACAACCCCGTTTTGATTGGTGAAGCGGGGGTGGGTAAATCGGCGGTAGTAGAAGGCTTAGCGCAAGCGATTGTGCAAGGCAATGTACCGGAATTATTAAAAGGGAAAACCATCTTTTCGTTAGAAATGGGCTCGCTGATGGCGGGAACAAAGTATCGCGGTAGTATGGAAGAAAAACTAAAAAAGGCGATAGAAGAAATCACCTCGTCCAAAAACATTATTGTCTTTATTGATGAAATTCACACCTTAGCGCAAGCCGGTTCGCACGATAATGAGTTGAGTCCAGCCGACATCTTAAAACCATATTTGGCGCGTGGTGAAATGCAAACCATTGGCGCAACCACTACTGACGAGTACCGCAAATTTATTGAGGCAGATAAAGCGCTTGAACGTCGTTTTCAACCTATTATGGTAAACGAACCTACCCCAGCGGACACTATTAAAATTTTAAAGGGTATTAGAGATAGTTACGAGGGCTTCCATAAGGTAAAAATTACCGATGACGCCATTGAAGCGGCGGTAAATTTGTCGGTAAGATACATTATGGATAGGTCGCTTCCGGATAAGGCTATTGACCTTATTGATGAGGCAAGTTCTAGAGCCAAAGTGCAGGGTAGTATTATTCCAAGCGACATAAAGGCTTTGCAAAACGAATTGCGTGAGGCAGAAGTACACTTGCTGGAAGCGCAAAAACTAGACGACTACACCTTAACTGAACAATGGAAACAGAAAATTCAGGCGCTAAAAGGCGACATTAACGTGCGTATGAATGCTTGGAATGAGTCTAAGGGCAATCAAACAGGTGTGGTATCCAAGGAAGAAATCGCAAAGGTTGTATCAAATTGGACGGGCGTGCCGGTTACCAAACTTACTGAAAGTGAAAAGGATAGGCTGGTGCATCTTGAAGATATTTTGCACAAGCGTGTTATTGGTCAAGATGAGGCGGTAAAAGCTGTTTCGAGGGCAATTAGACGTTCGAGAGCCGGACTTGGCGACCCTAATAGACCAATTGGCTCGTTCATCTTTTTGGGACCTACCGGTGTGGGTAAAACTGAACTAACCAAGGCGCTTGCAGAAGCTTTGTTTGACGACGAAAACGCCGTTATCAGGGTTGATATGAGCGAGTATATGGAATCGCATTCGGTATCCAAAATGATTGGTTCGCCTCCAGGCTATGTGGGGTTTGATGATGGCGGGCAACTTACCGAACAAGTAAGGCGCAAACCTTATTCGGTAGTGCTATTTGACGAAATCGAAAAAGCGCACCCAGATATTTTTAATTTGCTATTGCAAGTTTTGGACGAGGGGCGTTTGACCGATAGCAAGGGCAGAACGGTTAGTTTTAAAAACACGGTTATTATAATGACGTCTAATGTAGGTGTGGCAGATTTGCCAACCAACACCAAAAAACTTGGCTTTAATGATGCGGTTGATGACAAGGTGGACATTAAAGAGCATTTGATGAATTCATTAAAAGCCAAATTTAAACCAGAGTTTATTAACCGTGTGGATATGGTTATTATCTTTGACCGACTAACCAGTGCGGATATTGCAAAAATTGCAAACATCTTTATTGCAAAACTTAACAAAAAATTAGAACCAAGCAAAATTAAACTCTCGTTTGACTCCTCGGCTATGGATCAAATTGTAAAACTTGGTTATAGCGAAGTGTATGGCGCAAGACCGCTAAAACGAGTTATTGAACAAAATATCGAAGACAAACTTGCCGACGAACTTTTGGCGGGTAATCTAACCAAAAATAGCAAAATAGAAGCATCATTTAAAAATGGCGAATTTGTGTTTAAAAAAATAGACTAAACCATTTGTTTATGTTATAATTTATATATGGAGGAATTATATGAAAGTAGAAGTTACAAGTAAAAACTATAGAGTAAGCGATCGCTTGCAATCACTTATCGAAAAGAAAGTTGGCAAAGTTGAAAAATTTTTCGACAAACCGGTAAAAGTTAAGGTGGTTTGCACTCGCCACGACAAACGCGAAAAAATGGAAGTTAACCTAACTTCGGGTTCAGTGTTTATTAGAAGCGAAGTGGAAAGCGACAATATGTATGCAAACCTTGATGTTTGTATGGCAAAAATTGAAAAACAAATTATCAAATATTTTGGCAAAGAACTTGCTGGCAGAAACAAAAAAACCTTGCCTGAATTTGAATTTTATGATGAATTGCCAGTTATTGAACTTCCAAAAATTACAAAACGCAAAAACTTTGAACTTATTCCTATGAGCGAAAAAGAAGCGCTTATGCAAATGGATATGGTTGGAAACGATTTCTTTATTTTCTTAAACGCAGACAGCAAACGCATTTGTGTACTTTACAAACGTGCTGACGGCGACTACGGTATTATTGAAACCAAATAATAGACCCAAAAAAACTGCTACCAAATGGTGGCAGTTTTATTTTTTGTAAAAATTGATTAGTTCCTCCGAATAATTGTTGGGCGGGAGGGTATAAATTATATCAAGTTGGTTTTCTTGTTCGGGGCTGGTAATTTGCATAAGGTTAACTTTTGAAATTTGCGCGTTTAAATTTGCATAAATCTTAAAGCCATAATTTAGTTGTGTTTGATAGCCGGAAGCATAAACGAGCAAAGTGATTTCGGTAAATGGTTTGTTTGTTTTTTGGGAAAAAGATTTTGGTAAATAAAAAATTGCTAGCCCGTTTTTGTCTGCGGTGGCGTAGTAACTAAGGTCGGTTATGCAAACCTTGGCGCCATCAATTGGCGCGGCAGTTGTAGCATCTTTGCAATAGACTTTTAAAACATAGTCGCCTAAACTTGTACTGGTGCCGGCCGTCAAACGGTAAAACATAAAGTAATTGATGCAAAGGGTGATGGCAAGTAAGCCAAGACATAAATAATAAAAATATTTTTTTAGCATACATAATTTTATTTTTATTGCTGAAATAATATGCCGGTTGTGTTATAATGAAAATATGATAGAAATAAAAAATTTACAATTTGGCTACAATGACAAATTTTGGGCGGTCAGTATAAAAGAATTAAAAATTGAAGATGGCGAACATGTGTGTTTTTTTGGCTTAACCGGTTCGGGCAAAACTACCTTGCTAAGACTAATTTGCGGGCTTGAAAAGGCACCAGAGGGCACTATTTTTATTGACGGCAAAGACCGCGCTGGGGTGGAAAACTACAACCTTAATATGTCTTATCTATTAAACCCGCCAGTGCTACTGGGCTCAAAATCGGTGCTAGATAATATGCGTTATGTGGACAAAGTGCGTGGAACCAAACCGGACGAAGAGAAAATGAAGCGCATACTTTTTGAAGCCCAGCTTGGTGATAAACTAAACAAAAGAGCAAAAAAGTTGCCCGCTAGCTTGCAAATGCAACTGAATTTTGCGCGAGTTTTTTACAAAAAACCGAAGCAAATTTTGGTGGATATTTTTGATAACGCGAAAACGGACGAAGAGGTTTTGTGGCAATTTAGAGGCATAAATTGGCTCACGAACGAACTATCGAGCGACCTGTTACTTGCCCAAATGGTACCTTTTTGCAAGGAATTGAGGGTGGATAAATTTGTGTTTTGTCATTTTGGGCATGTTTTGGTAAAAAATTGTTTGGAAGATTTTGTAACTGATGTGTGCAATATCTGGGCAAAACTTTTGGTAAAATTTGGCGGCGCGATAAATGAAAAATTAAGCCTAGTTGAAAATTTGGAAGTGCTTGGGCAAAAATATCGTTTGACTGAATTTGTTTATGATGGCGACAAGAAAATGTTTGTAAGTGGCGACGCGTTTTGTGAGGCGCTTGAACTTGCGGTAAGCGAAGAGGAGTTTGAGCGTGTTGCTGATTATGAAGGCGAATTTTTGATTTATGATAATTTTGTGTTTGACAAATCTAGCGGTGAGTGTATGGGAAAACTGAAAGGCAATTAAGAATTTGTTGGGCGCTAGGCAAAAAAAATTTAAACTTAGATAACTCGAAAAATTTTTGCTCGCCAAATTTATAAAGATTACTTTATAACTAGTAAATATATAAATATATATAAATACTTGAAATTTGGGTAAGTTTTTGTTAAAATAAAGCCTGCAAAGAGAAGTGTGTGTATGGATAAAGAATTTTTAGATGAACTGGAAAGTTTTGATGGTTGCAAACTCGATGACAAATTTTGCTTGATAGAATCTTTTTTTAGCAAGGTTCCATTAAGCGAAGTGGATAAATATCGAAGATTGCTAATTGATGAAAACTTTGAAAAAATTATGGAAGACGAGCAAATGGTTGCTTGTGTAAATGAGTTTTTTAATCATAATTTAAACATTACCGAAACATCCAAAAAATCTTTTTTGCATCGCAACACGCTTTTGTATCGCCTGGAAAAAATTTACAAACTAACGGGGCTTAATTTAAAAAAGTTTAATGAGGCGGTTACTTTTAAAATTTTGATGCTTATTTATAAGAGTACAAGATAATGGAAAAAGCAAAGCAAAATCTAATAAACGGACTTTTGAAAAAATACCGCGGGGCAAAATGTGAACTTAAGTTTAATAACAATTTTGAACTTTTGGTTTCGGTAATTTTGTCGGCGCAGTGCACCGATGCAAGAGTTAACAAAATCACGCCCGCTTTGTTTGCTGTGGCAGATACGCCACAAAAAATGTTACTTCTTGGCGAGGATAAATTGAAAGGTTATATTCGCAGTTGTGGCTTTTTTAATAACAAAGCAAAAAATATTATGCTTGCGAGCAAAGATATTGTGGAAAGGTTTGGCGGCGTGGTTCCAACAAAAAAGGAAGATTTGTTAACGCTTGCGGGAGTGGGTGAAAAAACTGCCAATGTTATGTTGGTGGTCGCAAATGGTGAGCCTGCAATGCCGGTGGACACGCATGTGTTTAGGCTGGCGCATAGGCTGGGCTTTTCGGCTGGTAAAACGCCAAAAAAAGTGCAAGAAGATTTGGAAAAACTGATAGACAAAAGTTTGTGGGCAGATTTTCATCACGCACTTATTTTTCATGGTAGGTATGTGTGCAAGGCAATTAAGCCCAATTGCACAACTTGTGAATTTAATAACGATTGTCCGCACTTTGGGCAAAAGGAGAAATAAAATGTTTGACGATAGAGTTAGGGTGCTGGTAAAAGCCGGCAATGGCGGAAATGGCAAGGTGTCGTTTCATACGGCAAAAAATGTACGCACAGGCGCGCCTGATGGTGGCGATGGTGGCAGAGGCGGCGATATTATTGTTGTTGCCGATAAAAACAAAACAACCCTTTCTGATTTTAGATTTGAAAAGACTTTTAGGGCGGGTAACGGGCTTACCGGCGGAAACAATACTTGCACCGGCAAAAGCGGCGACTCAATTACCCTAAAGGTGCCTTGTGGTACCATTATTAAAGATGAAGAAACCGGCAAGACAATTGCCGACCTATTTTATGATGGTGACCAAATTGTTTTACTTAAAGGCGGAATGGGAGGAAAGGGCAATGCGCGATTTAAATCTAGTCGCAGACAAAGCCCAACTTTTTCACAGACGGGGCAAAAAACTGACGAGCATTATGTAATTTTTGAACTTAAAACAATTGCTGATGTTGGTTTGGTTGGCTTTCCTAATGTGGGCAAAAGCACTTTGCTTTCGGTGATGACCGAGGCACGTCCAAAAATTGCCAACTATCACTTTACCACACTGGCGCCAAATTTGGGTGTGGCAAAAGCATATGATAAGTCGTTTGTAATTGCTGATATCCCTGGTTTAATTGAAGGCGCGAGTGAAGGCGTGGGGCTTGGACATTACTTTTTGCGACACGTTGAACGCACGAGATTGTTTTTGATTGTGGTTGACGCGTCGGGTAGTGAAGACCGTGATCCTTACGAAGAGTTTAAGATTGTTAAAAACGAACTTAAAAAATATGATAAATCGCTGGCAAAAGTGCCTTATATTGTGGTTTTGAACAAATGCGATTTGCCAAGTAGCACGGCTAATATCAAAAAGTTTAAGAGCAAGATATCCAAACTTAAAAACCCACCAAAGGTGTTTGAAATTTCGGCACAGATGCATCTTGGTATAAATGAACTGATTGAAGAAACAGCGAAACAAGTATATGCACTGCCAGCACCAAAACCACTAGAATTTGAAAAATTTGAATTTGCAAGGCCAGACCCAACCGCGTATGAAATTGTTCGTGATGATGATGGGGCGTATGTTATTATTGGTGGTTTTGTGGACGAATTGGTGCGCAAGGTTGTGCTTTCGGATCCGCAATCATTTGCATATTTTCAAAAACTTATGCGTGAAAAGGGCGTTATTAAAGAACTCAAACGCCGTGGTATGAAAGAGGGCGATACGGTTAGAATTGCCGACTTTGATTTTGAATATATAGACAATTAAGGAGAAAGGTATGTTAAATAGTAAACAAAGAGCGTTTTTGCGAAAAATGGCGAGCGGACTTGATGCAACGGTTATTATTGGCAGAAGTGAAATTACCGATAATGTGCTTAGTGAAATAAATGTTGCGCTTGATGCCCGCGAACTCGTAAAAATTAGCATTTTAAAATCTGCCGATGTTTCGGCGCGCGGCGAAATTGACGAACTTGCAAGCAAACTAAATGCGGAACCGGTTTCGGCAATTGGCAACAAAATAGTGCTTTATCGTTATTCTAAAAAGAAAGGCGTTAAACATATAGAATTTAATTAAAAGGCGAAAGAGTATGATTGAAAGAACAAAAATAATTAAAGAAGAATTTGATGAAAACATCGAAAAAGCGGAAGATTTGACCGCTCTTGAAAAATTGCGTGTGGCCTTTACTGGTAAAAAGGGTAAAGTTGCCGAGCTTATGCAATCACTAAGAGAACTTGCGGTTGACGCAAAAAAAGAAGCCGGCAAACGCATTAACGAAACCAAAAATTATATAGAAGCAAAACTTGCCGAAAAGAAGGAAAAGCTAGAGGCAAAAGAACTAGCCAAACTTGAAAGTGCACCATCAAAAATTGATATTTCGGAACCGGTTGATGTGGCAAGCGGGTCGTTGCATCCAAGAACCATTGTTCAAAAGATGATAGAAGACGTGTTTGTTTCGATGGGCTTTGTGGTTGAAGACGGCGCGGAAGTCGTTACCGAATTTGATAACTTTGATGCCGTTAACGTTCCTGCAACGCATCCGGCGCGTGACATGCAAGATACTTTTTGGCTAACCAATGGCGAAGTTTTAAAAACACAAACTTCGGCAATGCAAAACAAAATTTTACGTAAATATGGCGGTTCGGTTAAGGCAATTTTCCCTGGTAGATGCTTTAGAAATGAAGCGCTTGACCACTCGCACGAAAACACCTTCTTTCAAATTGAGGGTATGCTCGTGGACAAAGATGTTTCGGTTTCTAACCTTATTTACTTTATGAAGCAAATGCTGTCAAAGGTTTTTGGCAAAGATGTTAAGGTGCGTTTGCGCCCTGGATTTTTCCCATTTGTGGAACCCGGCTTTGAACTTGATATGTTCTGTCCGTTCTGTGATGGCGCAGGTTGCTCGGTTTGCAAGCACGGCAGTTGGATTGAACTTTGCCCTTGCGGTATGATTCATCCAAAAGTTTTGGAACTTGGCGGACTTGATCCAAACGAGTATTCGGGCTTTGCTTTTGGCCTTGGACTTGACAGACTTACTATGATAAAAACAAAACTTGACGATATTAGATACTTAAACAGCGGAAACCTAAAAGTGTTAAAGCAGTTTGGTCAAGATTTGAGATAAGGAGAACATTATGATTTTATCACTTAATTGGTTGAAAGAACTGGTTGACCTTGAAGGTATTTCTAGTGAGGAAATTGCAAAGCGAATAACTCTTTCTACCGCCGAAATTGAAGAAGTTACCACTCGTGGCACCGATATGCAAGACGTGGTTGTGGCAAAGGTTGTTACCGCAAGCAAACTAGAAAATACCAACCATTTAAATTTGCTAAGCGTAGATGACGGCTCGGGTGCGCTTTTGCAAATTGTTACAGGTGCCCCAAATGTTTATGCCGGTATGAAGACCGCGCTTGTAAGAGTGGGTGGCAGCGTTGCTGGGCATCAAATTAAAAAGGCAAAACTTGCCGGAATTGATAGTTTTGGTATGTGTTGCAGCGAAGAAGAACTTGGCATTGGCAGCGACAACACCGGCATTGTTGATTTTTCTGGTACCGATTTTGAAGTGGGCGCAGATTTAAAATCAATTTTGCCTATTGAAGATACCCTAATTGAAATTGATAACAAGTCACTAACAAACCGTCCTGATTTATGGGGGCATTTGGGTTTTGCGCGTGAACTTTCGGCAATTTTTAAGCGCAAACTAAAAAAGTTTGAAATTTTAGATTTAAGCAAGCTAGAAGGTTTGCCAAAAAAGAAAATTGAGGTTTTGACCGATGGTTGCAAACGTTACTCGGCGCTTTCGGTGGCAAATGTTACCAAAAAGGTTTCGCCATATTTTATGAAGATAAGGCTAAACTATTGTGGGCTTAGAGATATTAACTTGCTTGCCGACCTTACAAACTATTTGATGTTAGAAGTAGGTTTGCCTATGCATGCGTTTGATAATAAACTTGTAAATGGGGTTATTGTGCGCGAGAGCAAGGCGGGCGAAGTGCTAGAAACACTTGAAGGCGAAAAACATATTTTGCCGGCAGGTACCATTGTTATAGCTGATGAAGCAAATGAACCGGTTGCAATTGCGGGCATTAAGGGCGGAAAAAAATCTGGCATTACCGAAAACACCAATTCGTTATTTATTGAAAGTGCAGTGTTTGAGGCTTCAAAAATAAGAAAAGCAAGCCGCGCAATTGGCTTGTCGACTGATGCATCGCTAAGATACGAAAAATCGCTAGACCCCGAACTAACGCCGGTGTCGATTGCTAGATTGGTTTGGCTGCTTAAAAATATTGATGATGGCATTGTTATCACTTCGGCGCTTAGCGACAGTAAAAATTATGTTTATAAACAAATTGTTATAGATTTTGATACAAATTTTGCACGCAAACGCATCGGGGTGGAAATTCCAAACGATAAAATCGTTGAGATTTTAACTCTTCTTGGCTTTGATGTTAAGGTAGTGGGCGAAAACGCTCTTAAAGTTGGGGTTCCGTCTTACCGTGCAACCAAAGATATTTCTATTCGTGAAGATTTGGTGGAAGAAATTGCAAGAATGTATGGCTATGATAACATCGTTCCTGAAACTTTAAAGTTTGGGCTAGAACCGGTTGATCAGTCGTTTGAACATATTTTGGAATACAAAACCAAAGTTTTGCTTGCTGAAAAATATGATATTAGCGAAGTTCATTCTTACGTTTGGAACTATGCCGATTTTAATAATAGTTACGGCATAGAAACGGCTCATTATCTAGAGTTAAAGGATAGTTCAAACAGTGGACAATCGGGTATTAGAAGTGAACTGCTTCCTACACTACTAAAATTTTATGTTGAAAACAAAAATAACTTTAAAGACATAAGAATGGAAGAAATTGGTAGAGTTATTACCGGTTTGGACGAAAACAATTTGGGCATTGAGGAAAAGCATTTGGCAATTTTGCTTGCTAGTCAAACAAAAACCGAAGCGGAACTATATTTTGAACTTAAAAAGATAATTTTGAACATTGCGGGTTCGTATTTGTGCGCTGAACCAGAGCTTGTTGTTGGCTCGGGTAGCAAACTTCTTAGCGTTAAGGAATCTTGCGGTATTGAGTTCGCCGGTGAGAAAATTGGCGTTATGGGTGTGGTAAACCCTGCAATCACTCAAAAAATGGATAAGAAGTTTAAGGTTTGTGCGCTTGAACTAAATTTTGCAAAACTTGCAAAAGTAAAAGCCGAAGAAAAACCATTTGTTCCGGTTACAAAATATCAAGGCAGTGAATTTGACTATAACTTTTTGGTTGATGAAGCGGTTAGATTTGCCGACATCGAAAAACTCATAAAAGAGTTTAAGTGCAAGTTTAATGTGGAATATGCCTTAAAAGATATTTATCGTAGCGAAAGTTTGTCGGGCAAAAAGAGTGTGACAATAAATGTTGTTATTTCGTCAAGTGATCACACTTTGTCGGCAAAAGAAATTGACAACTTTAATTTTAGATTTTTAGACCATATGAAAAGAAACGGCATAACTTTAAAATCTTAATAAAAATAGCGTCACCAAACGGCGACGCTATTTTTTTACTCAAAAAATAGTGGTTTTGCTTTTGCGGGAGCTTCTTTTTTTAGAAGACTAAAAAGAGCAAACAATGCAAAAATAATAGCAAATATTTTGTAAATTTTGGACAACTTAAAACTTAAACTAAACAAATAGCAAACTAGCGCTATTTTTAGAAAGGTGCCGGCATTTTGTCGGCTAAAAAAATTTTTAAAAAGGCGTTTTAGTTTTTCGGCTTTTGAAGTGGTGGGATTTTTTATTTTTGGAGTTACGCCAAGGTACCGAAGCAAAACAAAACATTTTTCTGGCGGAACAAAAACGAATTTGGGGTTTGCGGCTACAAAATTGGCGCATTCTTCATTTAGATTTTTGCCCAAAAGGTAAACGCTGTTGTAGCCCGCGGGAAGCGCCGTTATTTCGGCTAGTGTAATGGCCTTGGCGTAGTAGTTGTAGTAGACCAAATTTTTGGAGCCAGAAAAAAACATGATTTGTCTTGGTGATAAAAGCTTGGCATTATATTTTTTTGAAAAAGCGTATAGCCAAAACTTGTCTTGGCTGGTGGTGCTTGCAGATGCAAAACAATTTATTATATCTTTTAGTTGCTGCGCTTCGGCGCGTTTTAGGCTAGCGGGTTTGGTAAGGCGCGCCAATATTTTGCTTATTAGTTTTTGGGCTAAAAATGCAAGGCCGAGGCTAAAAATTGCGGCAAGAAAGTAGTTTTTGACTAGGCGCATTATGGGCGAAAAAATAATTATGGATAAAATAAAAACGGTAGATAAATAATCTAGTGATTTTGCAAAAGAAGTTTTGTTGTCCATTTGATACAATTATTGCCAAATTTGTGGGCAAGTAATCTAAATAGTTTGCTACTTTTGAGCTTTTTTGTTATAATATAGATAGGTGAAATTATGGATATTGTTGAAATTATTACAAAAAAACGCGACGGCGAGGAACTAAGCCGAGAAGAAATTAAATTTTTTATTGATGGCGTGATGGCGGAAACCATAAAGCGCGAGCAGATTGGTGCACTTTTGATGGCTATTACGTTAAATGGTTTTTCGGCCAGCGAGTGCTTTTATTATGCCGATGCGCTGGCAAGTTCGGGCAATAGATATTATCTTGGCGACAAAAACCCAAAATTTGTAGACAAGCACAGCACGGGTGGAGTTAGTGACGCTTGCACTTTGGTGGTGCTTCCGGCTTTGGCGGCTCTTGGTTACAAGATTGCAAAATATAGCACTTCGGGGGTCGGTGCATCTTTTGGTACGCTGGATAGGTTGTCGGTTTTTTCGGGTTACAAGCCAGTTTTGAGCGATGAAGAATTTTATAACTGTTTGGACACGGTTGGGTTTTCAATAATTGGAAACAATAAAAAAATAATTCCGGCCGACAGCAAACTTTATGAAATTAGAAAGCAAACTGGCACGGTGCCAAGTTTGCCGCTAATTGCAGCGTCTATTATGAGCAAAAAACTTGCTATAGGCACCAAAGCTGTTGTGCTTGATATAAAATGTGGCGAAGGTTCACTTTTAACCGATGTAAAGCAGGCTGAGGAGCTTGCCAAACTTATGGTACAAATTGGAAAATCGGCGGGAATAAAAACCACGGCAATAATTTCAAATATGAACCAACCTTTGGGTAAAAATATTGGGCCGATGCTTGAAGTTAAGGAAGCGGTGGAACTTTTGTCCGCAAAACGCGGGACAAATTTGACCGATTTGTATAATTTGTGTCGTGAAATGGTGGCGCATATTATGATTGCGTCTGGTGATGTAAAAAGTCGCGCGGTGGCGTATGATAGGTTTGATAAAGTAATAAAATCGGGGCAGGCGCTTAAAAAACTAGAAGCGATGATAGAAGCGCATGGCGGTGATGCTTCAAGTTTGCACGATATTAGCAAGTTGGTGCCAAAAGCTAATGAAATTTTTGTCAGTGCGGACAAATCTGGCTATATTTTTGATATAGATACCAAAAAACTTTATGAAGCAATAAATTACATTGGTTCAGATGGCGGAAAAACGGTTAACCCTAATGTTGGTGTGGAAGTTATGGTAAGAGAAGGCGACAAGGTTATGGCGGGCGACAAACTTGCCAAAATTTATTACTCAATTTCCGACCCGTCTTTTGCAACGGCGGTGCAATTTATTCGCGGATGTTTTGAAATTAAAAAAGTTAAGCCTGAACTTGAAAATTTGATTTATAAGGTTATTGTATAATGTGGTTTAGAAAAAAAGCAAAGCAAATTGAAGATGAAATAACGGAAAAAAACCTTAATAATATTATAGATTTTACTTATCTTAATCCAATTGCAACCAAACGGCAACTTGAAAATTTTGTTTGTGTGGCATACAAACACAATTACTATGCGGTGTGTGTAAATCCGTGCAATGTGCGCGCAGTTAAGGAATTTATGGACATAAAGTTTAAGCGCGCGTTAAAAGTTGTGGCAGTGGTAGGCTTTCCGCTTGGGCAAAATCTTGCCGAAATTAAGGTTTTGGAGGCAAAACGTGCGGTGGCGGACGGCGCTGACGAAATTGATCTAACGCTTAACTTTGGAAAAATTAAGGACGGCAATTTTAGAGAGGTCAAGGACGAAATCGCCCGCGTGGTGCGTGCGTCTAAGGGTAAAATTGTAAAAGTTATTATTGAAACGGCGTATTTAACAAAAACCGAAATTGAAAAAACTTGTCAAATGGCGGTAAAGGCCAAGGCAGATTTTGTTATGTCGTCCACTGGTTTTGCACCGGACGGGGCAACGCCGGAAATTATTGAAATTATGTCAAACGCCGTAAACAAAAAAATTGGCGTAAAGGCTTCGGGCGGAATTTTTTCGGTTGGCGAGGCAATAAATATGGTGCGAATGGGGGCAACCCGAATTGGCACTAGCAAGGAGTTATGATGAAAGTTAAGCTATGTGGGCTTGCTGATACAAAAAAACTGGCAAAAAAACTGGCAAAAAAAGCAAGAGCGGGTGATATTATTTTGCTTCATGGTGATTTGGGCGCAGGCAAAACCACTTTTACTAAATATTTTGTTGAAGCACTAAAAATCAAAACCGATGTGGTGTCGCCAACTTTCACTATTGTTAATGATTACGGAAAGGTAAAACATTTAGATTTGTATCGAATTGACGACAAGCGTGAACTTGACAATATTGGAATTGAGGAAATTTTGTATTCAAACAATATTTGTTTGATTGAGTGGCCGGAAAAAGTGGGCGACGACTACTTTGAAGGCGCCTACAATTTTTACTTGACCAAATGTGGTGAAAACGAAAGGGAAATGGATATTGATGAAAAATTTGTTAATAGATAGTGTTAGTGATAAAATTATTGTTTTGGCTGAAAATAATGAAAAAGCGGAACTTTTGACGGTTGATGCGCTTGGTACCAAAACTTTGATGCCGAACATAGACAAGGCGCTTAAAAAGGTTGGACTAAAAATAAATTCGGTTGAAAATTTGGTGGTTTGTATTGGACCTGGTTCTTGGACGGGCGAAAGAGTTGGCATTGCAACCGTGCTTGGTCTTTTGGCGGGCATGAACAAAACCGATGCGTTTGTTTATAGCACGTTTGATCGTTTGGCGTTGGCAAAAGGAAGTGGTGCAAGCGCTAGTGAGGCTTTGGCGGTGCGCGCATATGCCAAAAATGTTTATGTAAAAACCGCAAAAACTGAAGCGTTAGTAAGCGTTTTGGAAGCAAATAAACTTGACGTTAAGTTTTTTACCTTTGAAGATTTGGGACTGGAAAACCAAACAGTGCTAGCTGAAAATGTTAAAGAAAATTTAATGACGCTTATGCGCAAGGTAATAAGCAAGGGAAAGCCGGTTGATGCAAGCGCGCTTGAACCAAAATATTTGCGTGAAAGTCAGGCGGAATTACAATTAAAGGAAAAACAGAAAAATGCAAACAATTGAGAAAATGACCGAAGCGGACATTCCGTATGTTGCTGATGTGGATATGCAAGCGTTTGGCAAAAGACGCGTGGAAGAATTTGAGGAAGAGTTGGCGGACAAAAATTACATCACTTTGGTGGCTAAAAAAGATGGATTGGTGGTTGGTTATGTATCGGCGCTGGTGCTTATGGAAACTGCGGATCTTGTAAGTTTGGCGGTTGACGCAAACTATCGTCGGTTTGGGTTTGGCACCAAACTGCTGGAAGCCATGGTAAAAGATGCAAAGCAGGCTGGGTGTGAACGTTTGATGCTTGAAGTTAGAAAAAGTAATTTGCCCGCCATAAAACTATATAACAAACTAGGGTTTGTGCCAATTTTTGTGCGCGAGAAATATTATGAAGGGAGAGAAGATGCAATTGTTATGAAGCGTGATTTGTAACATATAGCGAGGGGGCTATGGTATATTTTTTTGGCGACAGTGGCAATGAGCCAATACTTTTTTTGCACGGCTGGGGTAGTTCTAGCCATGCTTTTTTTTGCCTAAAAAATTTTTTTGAAAAGCGCTACTACTTAATAATGCCAGATTTTAGTGGGTTTGGAGACGCGCCGGCGCCAAAGCGGGCTATGTCGGTGGAAGATTATGCGCGAGAAACGATTGAACTTTTGAACAAATTGAATTTAAAAAAGGTACATATTGTTTGTCATTCATTTGGCGCGCGGGTGGCTATAAAAATAAATGCTTTGTGGCCGGAATTGATTGATAAACTGGTTATTGTGGGCGGCGCCGGAATGAAACCAAGACGAAGTTTGCTTACTAGATTTAAAATTTGGCGGTACAAAAGGCAAAAGCGAAAGCGTGCAAAACTAGGCTTGCCGCCACCGGCGGTAAAGGCCGGAAGCGATTACGCAAGCGTGTCGGGAGTGATGCGTGAAACTTTTGTTAAGGTGGTAAATGAAAATCAGGAAAAGGAAGCAAAGCAAATTTTGGCAGAAACCTTGCTGGTGTGGGGCGAAAAAGACAAAGATACGCCACTTTATATGGCAAAACGATTGAGAAAACTTATAAAAAAGAGTAAAATAATTGTATATAAAAATTCGGGGCATTTTTGCTATCTTGAAAATTTGACCGATTTCTGTTATGATATAAGTAAGTTTTTGCTGGGAGAATAATATATGTATAATTTTTTGTTGGAATTAAAAAGTATGCCTGCGCCAAGTGGTTTTTATGACTGGACATCTTTTTGGATGGTAATTTTGGTATCGGCGCTAAATGCAGTTATTTTACTTTTTGTAAGTTACAAATTTTTGCAAGTAGTGCAACTTTCGGGGTACAAAATAAAAGGTTACTTTGCGTGGCTGAAAGCTTCTAAGTGTAAAGATTGGCTAAGGTTGGTTACATTGTCGCTTTTGAGCTCAGCGGCTTTGCTTATTACCAATGTTCTGCTTGAACAACTTTTTGTTTATAAAATAATGACCTACTTTGGACTGCTATTTTATTTGCTGTTTTCGATTGTTTATATCATAAACGTATATTCGGCGCCGCAAAAAACACCGCTAAAATACACCAAAAGAATGAGCCGACTTTGCGTTGTCTTTGCTATTGTTTGCTTTGGTGTAACCTTTTTGGTTCTAACGTTGTCGTCCAAACTGACCTCAATGCTAGAATACATAAAATACTTTGATTGCGGGGCAGTGGGGCTAACGCCATTGCTTGCGCCAATACTAGTTTTGGTGGCTTACTACCTAACTTTGCCAATTGAACTTATTATATCAAATATGTATGTATCACGCGCAAAAAAGCGTATTAGGTCAATGAAAAACCTGACCGTGGTTGGAATTACGGGCAGTTATGGCAAAACCAGTGTAAAGAGCATTTTGGCAACTATGTTGGCGGAAAAATATAAGGTGTGCGCAACGCCTTATAGTTACAACACGCCGATGGGGTTAAGCAAAACTATACTAGGAAATTTGTCCACAAGTGATGAAATATTTATTGCCGAAATGGGCGCAAATGCGGTGGGGGATATTGAATACTTGACCAAAATGGCGCCACCTGATGTGGCTGTTATTACCGGAATTGGCAACCAACATTTGGCCACTTTTGGCTCGAAAGAAAATTTGATAGCCACCAAAGAAGAACTGGTTAAAAATTTAAAAGTGGGCGGAAGATTGTTTGTAAATATTGAGTCAACGGGCGCAAAAGAAATTTTTGACCGCGCAGAGGTTCAAAAATTTGCTGTGTCCACAAATGAAAAATTTGAGTATTATGTAGAAGACGTTGCCGTAAACGAAAACGGCAGTACTTTTACGGTGGTGCATGACGGAAAGCGCACCAAAGTGCAAACATCTTTGCTTGGCAAACATAACATTTCCAACATCTTGCTTTGCTATGCTGTGGCATCAAAAATGGGGGTGGAAGACGATAAACTTGCCGTGGCAATTCGCAAGTTAAAGGCGCCGGCGCACCGTTTAGCAATTGTGCCTTCAAACAATTCTATTACCGTTATTGATGATGCGTTTAATGGAAGTGTGGAAGGGAGCAAAGCGGCGCTTGACGTGCTTGCAAGTTTTGCCGGACAAAAAATTGTTATCACACCTGGGCTGGTTGAACTGGGCAAAGATGAGTTTAATTGCAATTTTGAGTTTGGAAAAAATATGGCAAAGGTTGCCGACTATGTAATACTAAATGGTGTTACCAACTACGAAGCGCTGAGTGCCGGACTAGAATTTGGTGGCTTTGATAAGTCGAAAATTTTGCGCGCGGGAACCCTTTCGCAGGCGGTAGAAGTGATGAATCAGGTGGCGAAATCAGGCGATGTTGTGCTGTTTGAAAACGACCTTCCGGACAACTACACCTAAGAGCTGTAAAAATTTTGGGAGCAAAAAAATGCCGTTTTGGGGGCGTGAGTAAACTATCGAGCGGGGTACAACTTGTCAAAAATAGGCATTTTTGTGCGTCTGGCGTGGTGGCTAGTTGACAAAATTTTAGATTTTTGCGTAATATGGTAAAAAGAAAATAAAAATTTTTTCACCAAAGAGAAAACTTTTTGAGTAATTTTTTTGGGGGAAAGATGAAAAATATTTTTATAGTTTATGGCGGAAATTCTGCCGAACATGATGTGTCGGTGGTGACGGCGCTATCAACCTACAAACGATATAATAGCAAAAATTTTGAACTTCAATTGTTGTATATCGCCCGCGATGGGAACTGGTATGTTGGGGATGCGCTAGACAAATTTTCGTTTTATAAAGCGGTGGACGTAAAAAAATTGAAACGAGTTACCTTGACTATGGGTGGCGCGGGTGAACTGTTTTGGGTTAAGGGCAAAAAATTAAAGCCGCTAACCAAAATTGATTTTGTAATAAACTGCTGTCATGGCGGTGAGGGCGAAAACGGAAATTTGGTGGCGCTGTTTGAAATTAACAAAATTGCTTGCACCAGCGGCTCGGCGCTATCACTGGGCGCGTGTATGGATAAGTATTTTACCAAACAAGTCTTGCTGGCAAACGGGTATCCGGTTTTAGATTTTTTTAAACTGAACAAAGAAGAATTTTTGCCGGACGCCGACACGCTACTTAGGCAGATGCAGACTTTTGGGTTTCCGGTTGTGGTAAAACCGGTAAGACAAGGCAGTAGCATTGGGGTGTCGCTTGCGCGGGATTATGACGAACTAAAACGCGCCCTTGACCTTGCCTTTAAGTTTGATACTGACGCCATTGTTGAGCGCGCGGTAATGAAAAAGCGCGAATTTAATGTGGCGGTAATGTGTACGGCAAATGGGCTAATTGTTAGCGAAGTTGATGAACCGATTACCGAAAAAACCGTAATAACATTTGAGGACAAGTATTTGGCAGGCAGGGAAAGCGGGAAAAAACTAAAAGGCTCGGCCAGTACACTGGGTATGGAATTTGGTGAGCGCAAAGCGCCGCAAATTTCTAAAAAACTACGCGAAACGATGAAGAAGATGGCACTAGAACTTTTTGCTGATTTGAATCTTTGCGGGGTGGTTAGGTTTGACTTTTTGTATGATACCGAAACTCACAAATTATTTTTGGGCGAAATGAATGCAGTGCCCGGTTCGCTTGGATATTACTTTTTTGACGAAAAGACATTTTTGCAAGATTTGATTGTCGGCGCAGAAAATTATTGGGCAAAAAAGTTTGAACTAAAAATTGAGCATTATGGAATATTTAAGTAAAAATAAAAGCGTTTAGAAGGTCTAAGCGCTTTAATAATTCTTTAAAACTGATTGTGCTAAGTTTACTAGTTGCTCTTGCAAACTGGTTGGACTTAGCACTTTTAGTTTGGTGCCGTAACTTAAAATTTTGGTGGCAAGCCCCGCCGAAACATTTGCGGTGCCTGAAACTATGGCTCTGTTGCCATTAAGTTTGGTGGAAGAAACGTTTAGCCACTCTTTGCAGTCGGGGAGCAAATTGGTATCGAGTTCTAGCGTTATTTGTTCGGTGTGAAAAACTTTGTCTAGCATAGATTTTATAAATTCAGGCGAAAGACTGGCGTTTTTGTAGGGGCTGTCGTCAAGTGAAACCGAAACCAGTTTGGACACCTTAAAAATTCGGTAGTCTTGGCGAAGATGACAGTAACCTAGCAAATACCACTTGCATTCTTTGTTGATTAGCGTGAGCGGTGAAACGATGCGTCTTGATGCTTTTTCGCCGGAAAAGTAAGTTAGGTCTAGGTTGATTTGTCTTTTTATGGCTTCGCTTAATAGTTTTAGGTTGTCCGCCGTGGTTTTTTCGCCACTCCAACATGTGTTGTCAATAAAAATAATGTCACTTTCGTAAACGGGAAGTTGCAGTTTTTGTTTTAGACCTTGGTCAATGTTGTCCACGGCGCTGGCGGGTGAGGCGGATAGATAAAGGTTTAGGCGCGCAAGTTCTGGTTTGGATAAAAACAAGTTTTGAATTTTGTAATCGTCGTCAATTTTAAACCCGCCGTTTCGACCATACTCGGTAAAAATTGGCACGCCCGCCACGCTAATTGCCGAAAGGTGACGCAAAACTGAACGCTTGGAAATTTGAAAGCGCTCGGCAAGGTCGGTGGCAGATTGTTTGCCTTTTTGCATAAGTTGCAAAATTATGGCTAGTTCTAAATCGGTTTTCATAACTAAATTATAGCGCCAAAAAATTATTTATGCAAGAGTTTTTAGAACAAATGTTTGATAAAATATAAAAAATTTTTCTAAAAAAGGGCAAAAACCAATTTGTAAATTGATAAGTTTAGTATATAATATATATAATAAATATTTTATAGGTGCGCAAAATGCAAAGGATAACAAAGAGTAAATACATTTTGAGATTTAAAAAACCGGCAAGTTTGGTGGATGGCTGGGGCGAGGCGTTGCCAATTGGAAATGGAAATATTGGAGCGCTGGTGCAAGGCGGAGCAAGGTATGAAAAAATTATGCTCGCGTCGAGTTCGTGCACGTGGAAAGGTTATGTGGGCGTATTGCCGGATGTCGGGGACAAACTAAAAGAAGTAAGGCGTTTGGCGGAAGCAAAAAATGCAACGCTGGCAGGAATGACTTTTGAGAAGGCGTTTGAACAAAAAAAATATTTTCCTCAAAAGGCGTGTCCGCTTCCAATCGCCGATTTGTGTATGGAAACTGAACTCGGTAGCAAGTATGTTAGTGACTATTCTCGTTTTATTGATATGAGCGAGGGTGAGGCTTCGGTATGTTTTAATGATAGCGGAACCAAACACGAACGCTCTATTTTTGTTTCGATGAGCAACGATTTGATTTTTTATGAAATTGCGAAGTCGGGTCCAAAACCGCTTTGTGTGACCTTGTCGCTTGAAAAACACGATTTGAAGACGGCGGTGTTTAATGGCGAATTTTCGGGCGAGCCACGTGAGATAACTCAAAAGGTGGTTAATAACTTTATGTATTATGCCATTGAAGACGTGGGCGTTTCGGCCGGTGTTGTGGCAAGGGTTATTCCGGATAGCAAGGCCAACTATTCTGTTTTGGGTAACAAAATTAAGGTAGAAAATGCCGAACGTATTTTGGTGGTTTTGGAAGTATTTGACGGCAAAAGCAAAGAAAAGGCGTTTGAGCAAATTAAGGGCAAACTTAATACCTTAAAAAATGTAAATTATTTAAAACAACTTGATGAGCACAGCGCAATTTTTTCGCGTGCGCTTGGCAAAACCGAATTGTCGCTTGCAGGTGGCAAGGAAATGTTTGTTGAAAACTTGATTGACCGAATTGAAACAAACGATCCGCTGATTTTTGAAAAAATGTTTTATTTGTCAAAGTATTTGTACGCAAGTGGAGTTAGTGCAGTTTCGCCTACTTGGTTTGTTACCGGCCCGTGGTCTTATTACTATGCTTCGGATAGCGCCCTTGCGGGAACTTCTACCGAACTTATGGCAATGCAGTGTTTGGCGGGAATGATTGGAAAAGCCGACAAAATGCTTCCGCTTATTGAAGCGTTTGATCAATTAAAAGATGACTTTAAGAAGAATGCGGGCAGAATTTATCGCAGTGCGGGGTATATGATTCCACAACAACTGGCAGTGGGTACCGGGCTTCCAGCCTCAACAAAAGCGCAGGACTTGTCTACCGTGCTTGCGGGCGCGTGTGTGGGCAATTTGATGTGTGATTACTTTATGTATTCGCAAGACCTTAAATTTTTTAAGGAAATTTCGTTGCCATTTATTCAAGAAGTGATAAATTTTTACACCAAATACTTTTATGAGGGGGAAGGCGGCAAACTGGTTAGTTTGCCAAGTTTTGCGCCAATGGGCGTACCGGCGGGCTATGAAAGTAAAAACATAGGGGTTATGCGAAGTGTAACAGCCGACTTTACTTTGGTGCGTGCGCTAATTAAACGCGTGATTGACATTTGTTTGTCGTATTCTATTGCACTTCCGGAAATTGTTAACTTGCAAAACTTTTTAAATCGTTTTCCACCGCTTGCGCTTACCGAAAGTGGTGCAATTGCAGAATATGCAGATTTTAAAAACAGTCCAAAGAGTGCGGGCGTTTTGCAATTGTTTGATAGTTTTGGCACTGGTGAGGTTTCTCGCGCGGGAAATGCGCGCAAGGCAAGTGCTCATTTAAAATCGGTGTTCGAAAAAATCAACGATGGCATTTTTTCACAAAATTCTTATTCGCTTGGGGTGTTGGCGCTGGTTTCGGCAAGGCTGGGACAAGGCGACGCTTGCTACAAAATTTTAAAATATATGATTTCGAGTTTTGCATCAAGAAGTTTGGTTATGCAACAATTTGACCACAAAAATATGAGTGCCATTACTCTTGGTGACAATTACTTTAATTTGGCGGCCAACGAACTTTTTGCAAAAGCGCTTTTGTCGTCACTTGCTAGCGAAAGTTATGGCGTGATTAGCGTTTTGCCAGCAAAGCCTACTTGGCTTAAAGAGGGCAGTTTGACCGGCTTGCAACTAGAACGTGGGCTGGTGCTTGATTTGTCGTTTGACGACGAAAAGGGCAATATGCTTATTAGAATAAAAGCAAGCAAACAGGTTACCTTTGGTTTGGCACTGTTTAAGGGTGTTAAACGCGTTAAGGGGTATGAAATAAATTTGGAAAACCCAACCATTGACAATTTGTCGCTTCAATCAGGAAAGTCACTAACATTTGAAATAAAATATTAGGAGAAAAAGGTGAATTTGCAGAAAAAAGCCTTAAAAAAGGCAAAAGAGGAATTTGCACAAAAAAATGCAAAAGCGGGTACAAAAGCACCGGCGGGGAAAATGGAGCAGCCATTTACGCCAAGGCGGTCGCTTGAAGCAGTGCTTGAAGGCGAACGAGATAGGTCGGCGCCACTTGTGGGGCGTAGCCCGCTTGAACTTGCCGGCGCGGACAAAATTTTTACTAGTTCCGGCAAGGGGCGGTTGGCGAGCACCGAAGTGGTGGACATTAGAAGTTACAAAAAACCGGAGCCCAATTTGGACAATTTGAACAAAGAGCAGGCGCCTAGTGCACCGGCGTCCTTGCCAGACCCCGACCTTGATGAGTTTGAAAAGTTTTTGAATGGGGGAGATGGTGAGGTTATTACCGAGGGCGAAGAAGAACCTAAACCTATTGAAAAAACGGACGAAGATAATGGTAAAGACCTAGAAGGCTTTTTTGATAATTTGTTTAGCAAAAGAGTTTCTAAGCAAGGTAGTAGGGTGGTAAGTTCACAAGTTGCGCCAAAAGCGCCAGTGGCTAAGCCAAAAGCAAAACCTACTACCACAAAACCAAAAAAGAAAAAACGTAAACTAGATATAGACATTGTAACGGGCATTAAACCCGAAGATTAAAATAGTGAGAAACCGCCGATAAAATGTTAAAGAACTTAAAAACAGCACTAATTTCTATTTTGCCAATTGTAGCATTTGTTTTAATGGTACATTGCTTTTTTTATCGCTTTGAAAGTTCTCTTATTGTAAACTTTGTTATTGGTGCGGGCATTTTGATTGTGGGGCTAAGTTTGTTTTTGTTTGGGCTAGAAAAGTCCATTGTGCCGATGGGTGAATTTGTGGGCAACTCGGTAAACGGAAACAAACGATTTTATATTTATATAATTTTTGCGCTGGTTTATGGCACATGCTCAACCATGGCAGAGCCAGATTTTCAGGTGTTTACTACCGAAATAATTTTGGCAGGCTTTCCGGTGCCAAAGTTTGTGTTTTTGGCGGTAGTTGGGTTTGGCGTTAGCGTATTTATTAGTTTGGCACTTGTTAGAATTGTTACCAAATTTTCAATTAGATGGACGCTTATTATTTTGTTTGGGCTAACATTGGGGCTGGCATGTTTTGTTAGTGAAACCAATGTGTGCTTGTCGCTTGATGCAAGTGCAGCAACCACCGGTTCGGTAACTTCGCCGTTTTTGCTGGCTATGGGGCTGGGCTTTTCTAGCGTGATGACAGGCGGCAAAGAAAACGACGATTCGTTTGGGCTTATTTCTATTGCAACGCTGGGAGCGCTGTTTGCTTCGGTGATTGTTTGTTTGATATCGGGTGGGCTGGGCGCCGGCGCGGTAGTGGAAGAGCAATCCGCAACTATGTCACTTTGGCTAAGCGTGCTTGTGGATGTAAGTTTGTCGGTTATTCCGCTGGTTATTATTTTCTTTGTATTTGAGGCTATTTTTATAAAAATATCTCGTCAGGATAAAAAACGACTTACCATTGGTGCGGTTATTACCTTTGTAGGCTTGTACTTATATTTGTTTGGCGTGCAATATGGTTTTATTGCACTGGGCGAAAAGTTTGGCGAATTTTTGGCAGGTACCGACACCTTTGTCGTGCTTGCTGTGGTTTGCCTTTTGGGCTTTTTTATTGTTATTGCCGAGCCAGCCATAAAAGTGCTTGCCGACCAAGTGGACGAAGCAACCAACCGCAACTTGCCGTCAAAACTGGTGGTGGGAACCATTGCCGTAGCGGTTATGCTTTCGCTGTGCTTAATTGTGCTAAAACTTTCGCATAATATTAGCATTTGGTGGTTTGTGGGCATTTGCTATGGACTGTCGCTAGCGCTATCCTTTTTTGTGCCGAAAAATTTTACCGCCATTGCCTTTGATGCCGGCGGGGTGGCAACGGGAACTTTGGTCGTTAGTTTTATTTTCCCTATGATGTCGGGCTTTGCGGGCGCGAGTACCGGTTTTGGTGTTGTGGCAATTGTGGCTATGGTGCCGGTGCTGGTTGTGCAACTTTTGGGGCTACTGTTTGGCGCAGTAAGCAGAGTGCAAACTCGCAAAACGCGTCGTATTTTTTTGAAACTTAGTAGCACCGAAGACGAGTTTTCTAATATTGAAAAAATAAAGCGCGAGCACCGAAAAAAGTTTGGAGGCGAGTATGAAGAGTAAAGAAAAGGCAAACTATCCAAAGTTTTCACTTGAACAAATTGACGAACTGGAGTTTGTGTTAATTATTTGCAAGCCAGATGCCGAAAACACCTTGCGTGAGCGTATTATGGAACTGGGTGGCAGGGTGCTGCTTAGTGAACAAGGCGAAGGCGTGAGCAAGTTTAAAAAGATGGAACTACTGGGCATAAGCCCAACTAAAAATAGTTTGATTTTGGCGCTTTGCAAAAAGGGAGAAGGCAAAAATTTGCTTATTGCGCTGGATACCGAATATAACTTTAAGACGGTTGGTAGCGGGTTGGGACTGGTTACTAGCGTGGACGGATATTTGGGCGCAAAAGGTTTGTTTGTGGAGTAGATTATGGAAAAAAATGAACAATTTAATGAAGAATTTCCGCTAGAAATTAACAAGGCTGAGGCGTTGCCGGTTGGGCATAAACTAGTGTGTGCAGTAGTAAAAAAAGGCTACGGCTATCAAGTTATAAAAACGGCAACTGAAAACAATGGCAAAGGCGCGTTTTTGATGGACGGTAGAGGTATGAGCAAAGAAAAGCGCAAACTGTTTGGTTTTGAAATTGCGCCTGAGCGTGAACTAGTTTTGATGGTTGTAGAAGAAAAATATGTTTATCCCATTATGAAGGCAATTTATGCCATAGCGGACTTTAAATCTAATGCCAAAGGGGTGGTTTTTGCCCTTCCTATTGATTTTTTGCTAGATTAGGTAGGAAAAACGTTTTTTGTATCGAATTATATAGATGTAACTACAATTTATTTTACATCTATTTTTTTATTTTTCAAAAGAGAGTGAGTGATGGACGGATACCGTTTTGATGATAGATTTTTGGATGAACTAAAACTAAAAAATAATATTGTAACCGTTATTAACGGATATGTTCCGCTTGAAAAAAAAGGCAAAACCTATTGGGGAAGATGTCCGTTTCATAGCGAAAAAACGCCGTCGTTTGCCGTAAATGAGGCTGACCAATATTATCATTGTTTTGGTTGCAAGGCTAGCGGAAATGTTATTAAGTTTGTTATGGAAATGGAGTCCATGACTTTTTATGATGCCGTTAAGATGCTGGCTGAGCGCGCCAATATGGAACTGCCTAAAATGGCTGAGGACGGCGAAAATTTTGAAAAGCAAAAAAAAGAACGTGAACAGATGCTTGCGTGCTTAAAGAGCGCGGCAAAGCACTATCATGATAATCTTAAAAAAAGTGAGTTTGCGAGAGCCTATTTGCAGGGCAGACGCATTAGCCCCGAAATGGTAGTTAAGTTTGGTATTGGCTACTCGCTAGATTATAACGAAATTATTACCTATCTAAAAAGTCAGGGCTTTTCGCTAGACTTAATGAAAAAGGTGGGTATCGTCAAAGAAAAGGACGGCAGAAACTACGATGCACTTGGCGAGCGAATTGTCTTTCCTATTATAAATATATATGGCGATGTGGTGGCGTTTTCGGGCAGAACCACCAAAGCCAAGGTGGATTATGCAAAATACATCAACACTGCCGAAACGCCGGTGTTCACCAAAGGCAAAAATTTGTTTGGTATAAATCTTGCCAAAAAGGCAAAGCAAGCGGGCGGAATTGATAGGCTTATTATTGTTGAAGGGCAAATTGATGTTATTGCTTTGCATGGTGCGGGATATGGCACGGCAATTGCTTCGCTCGGCACGGCGCTTACGGTTGACCAAGCAAGGCTGATGAAGAGGCTTAGCGACAATGTGGTTATTTGCTACGACGGTGACTTTGCGGGGACAAAAGCGACTTTGCGCGGGCTGGATATCTTAAAGCACGAAAAAATTAACGTGCGAGTGGCGTCTATCCCTGATGGGCTTGACCCTGACGAATTTATCTTAAAGCGCGGCAAGGCTGCCTTTGATAAAATTATTGAAAACGCCAAACCTTTGATTGAGTACAAACTGGCGTATTTAAAATCTCAGTACGACTTGACGGACTTTGACGGCAAAACCAAATTTGTGGAAGAAGCACTTGCGGTTTTGTCCGGCCTAAGTGAAGTTGAAGCGGAAGTGTATTTTGATTACATTAGAGATTGCACCGGGGTGGGCAAAGATTTTTTACGAAACAAACTTTATAAAGATAACACCTTAAAAATTAGCGAAAATATGTTTCCAAAAACGGCAATCACGCGTGAAAAACGCGTGGACAACAAAATTAGGCAAGCCGAATATGTGGTTTTGGCGTCGCTACTTAGAAATAAAAAGTACGCGCAAAAAAGTCCAAAACTTGCCGATTATTTTACCGATGAACTCGCGGAACTCTTGAATGGAATTTTGGGCGGAATGGGCGTGCCGGAATTTATTGAAAAATTTGAGGGCGAATATCCCGAGGCTGTGGGCGAAATTGTTAATTACGATTTTGCCGAAGACGAAACGGTTAACGAAACTTGCTACAACGATTGCTTGTGGGTGCTTTGCAAAGAGCATCTGCTGGCGCGTCAAAAAGAACTTATGGGCAAGATGTCGGGACTGATTGGTGAAGACAAAAAAGAGGTTATGCAAGAACTATACTTTATTGCTCAAAAAATAAATGGAAAGAAGGTGGACCTATGAGTTTGTTGGACTTTTTAAAAAAGAAAGAAACGCCAGAAGACGCAGATAATAAAACCAAGGATAAACAAAAAAACAAACCAATGCAAAAGGGGGGACAAAAAGCAGTGGTAAAACAAAAAGTGGAAGAAAAAAAGGTGGCTGAGGCTACAAAGGTGGCGAGTGCCAAAAAGGAGAACAAAAAAACAGTTACGGCTATGAAAAAAGAAGAACAAGCAGGTCAAATATCTATGTTTGGCGAAAAACAAGGTGCGGTAGCGCCAAAGAAAACAAAAAAAGTTGCTGAGGCAGAAAAAGTGACATCGACAAAAGCAGCAAACAAAGTGGCGGAAACGGCGCCAAAAGCATCAAAAGCAGAATCTAAGGCAAAAATTGAAATGTTTAAAACCATAGTGGGCGGAAAACCGGCTAGCGTGCGTGAAGTAAATTTGGAAGAAACTTTGCCAAAGACCAAGGCGGTAAAAGAAAAAACAGCACCAAAAGCAAAAGTTGCTGAAGCCGAAAAGCCAGTGGCAAAAGCCAAAAAGGGAACGCCAGCCCTTGCTAAAACCGAAAAGCTGGAAGCAAAAGCCGAACCAAAGACGGCAAAAGTCAAAGCGGCAAAAGCTGAAGAAAAAGTAGCGCCAAAAGTCAAAGCGGCAAAAGCTGAAGAAAAAGTAGCACCAAAAGTTGAAGAGCCTAAAAAGGCAAAAGCGCCAAAAGTGGCAGCGTCAAGCGTTAAGGCCGAAAAATCTAGCGCTAGCGAAGAAACAAAACTAACCGGCGTTAATGAACTTGCAAAACCAAAAGCAAATGAGCAAGTGGTTGAATTTGTGGTAAAAAAAGGCGAGCAAATTAGTTTGGCTGACCTTATTGCCGACAAAAAGGACGCAAGCAAATTAAGCAAAGTTGAGGCGCTGGACGCAAGGCAGCAAAAATTGCAACGCGAGATAGATCGTGTTATTGAAAAAGCCAAAAAGAAAGGCACCATAACCATGGAAGAACTTTCGGAAAGTTTTTCAAAACTTAATGCGGAGCAAATTGACGAAATTTTAAATCGTATTTCCGCCGAGGGCATTAAACTACTTGAAACCACTTTGATAGAAAGCGACGACGAACTTGAAAAACTGATGAACCAAGCCAACATCGAGGACCCGGTAAAGATGTACCTAAAAGATATTGGCAGGGTTCCACTACTAACTAGCGAAGAAGAAGTTGAACTTGGCAAGAGAGTGGCAGAAGGCGATCAAAAAGCCAAAGACAAACTTTGCGAAAGTAACCTAAGGTTGGTTGTTGCCATTGCAAAAAAATATTGCGGGCGCGGGCTTATGTTTTTGGACTTAATTCAGGAAGGTAACTTTGGTTTGGTTAAGGCCGTAGAAAAATACGACTACACCAAAGGGTTTAGATTTTCGACTTACGCAACTTGGTGGATACGTCAAGCCATAACGCGTTCGATTGCCGATCAAGCGCGCACTATTAGAATTCCTGTGCATATGGTGGAAACCATCAACCGTCAAATTAGAGTTTCGCGTCAACTTATGGTAACGCTTGGTCGTGAACCAACAACCGCAGAAATTGCTGAAGAAATGGGCGTGTCGGAAAGTAAGGTGCGAGATATTCAACGCATAGCGCAAGACACCATTTCGCTTGAAACGCCGGTTGGTGAAGAAGAAGACAGCAATCTTGGTACCTTTTTGAGTGATACCACCACCATCACGCCGGAAGAATCGGCAACCGTTTCGATGTTAAAAGAACAACTTTTGAATGTTTTGTCTAGCCTAACCCCGCGTGAGCAAAAAGTTGTTATGCTAAGATATGGACTAGAAGACGGACACCCAAAAACCTTGGAAGAAGTTGGCCGTGAGTTTAATGTTACTCGTGAAAGAATTAGACAAATTGAAGCAAAGGCGCTAAAAAAATTGCGTCACCCATCACGCAGTAAAAGACTTCGCGACTTTTTGGACTAAGATGCATACCGCAAGGCTAGATGCCTTAACGCAGGCGTGCGCGGGCGCTGGTGTAGTGGCAGATGTGGGCTGCGACCATGGGTACCTAGTGGCACTTTTGGCAGAAAAGCCCGAAACAAAACACATTTATGCTTTGGATATTTCACCGCTCTCGCTTGCTAAAACCGAAAGGCTAGTGCGCGAAAAGCATTTGGAACCCTTGGTAACTTGTTTGGTATCCAATGGTTTGCAGGCGCTTGATGGGCGGGTAGCCGAAAGGCTGGATGCAGTGGTGATTGCCGGCGTAGGTGCCGATGAAATTATTTTTATTGTAAGTATGATGCCCAAAAGTTTAGAGGTGGACAAAATAATTGTAAATTCGGTGCAAGATGTGGTAAAATATAAGAGTAAGATAATGGAACTTGGCTGGCGGATAACCCGTGACCGTGTAATTAAGGACGCCGGCAAGTTTTATCACATAGTCACCTTTGAGAAAGGGCAAGACGAAAAATCGGTGGCAGACTTAACTTTAGGCGACTATGAAAACACTAGCGATTACTTTGAGTATTTGCACAAAAAAAAGGCGAGCTTACTTAGGCGCGCAATGTATGCAAAAGATACCGATGCTGAGGTTTTGGAGAAAATAAATTTTTATTTGGGAGAATAGATATGAAAAATATGCTGGCTTATCAGGAAGTAGATTTAAAGATTAAGCGACTGGAAGAACAAATTTCAAACAATGAGGATCGTTTGAGCGCGCTCAAACTTCAACAATTTTTGAAAGATTGTCAAGCCAAACTTGTGGAAATTGGCAAAAAGAGCGAAAAAATTGCGGCTACCTTTGAAGAGTTAAAAAAGGTTTATAACAATTGCGCCACAAATATGGAAAAACTTAACAAAAAAGCAAATTCTAGCGACGAAAAAGTGCTAGAAAATCTTATTGAAGTTAATGACGCGCTGGCTGGAAATTTGAGCAAACTAGACAAAGAATTTGCGCAAATTGTTAAACAAAGTGATGCACTTTCGGGCGAATATAATGATATTATGAAAAAAGCGCGTTCGGCGCGTGCCAATATGGAAAAGTTTAAGGCTACCTTTGCAAAATTTAAAGAGGGCAAAGACGCCGAAATTACTGCGCTAAAAGCCGAACTTGAAAAACTAAAAGGCGGAGTTGATGCCAAACTTATGGAAGTGTATAACGCCAAACGTTCCGAAAAAATGCCAGTATTTGTAAAACTTGCAAACGGGTGTTGTTCGGGTTGCCGAACCGAACTTTCGGCTAGCAAGCAAAAAGAACTTTCGGCAAACGGGCATACTGTCTGCGAAACCTGCGGACGAATAATTTTTAATTAAAAAAGTAATAAAACAAAAAGCACAAAGAATTTTCTTTGTGCTTTTTTGTTTAAGCGTTTTAGAGAACAATTTTAAAAATTTTTATCAAAAAAGTTCCCTAAATTTTATTTTCGTGTGTTTGTGTGAGGCTGAGCGCTTGGAAATCGGTTTGCTTTTGCTTTGGTGGGGAGCCCGGTGCGGACGGCAAGCGAAAAGCCGAGAATGCCGGTTACGGGGTAAAGGGACGCCACAATTGAGGCAAAGCCAACAAGCGATAGGGCATAGCCCGCCAAAATTATTAGGGCGCTTAACAAAAAGTTGTTTTTTATAAAGGGGGAAAGTTGGTTTTTTAGTATAAACCCGCCCGAAAGCAGGGTAGTTATTATGCCAATTATTATGGCAAGGGCGGCAAGAATTAGTAGTGGATTTAGGTGGGCGCCCGTGTACACTAGCACCGGAATTTCTGCATCGGCAACTGCGGTGCCAGATGTTAGGGTAATAAAAATTAACATAATTACCAGCGCGCTTAAAATTATGCTAGAAAAAACAGCCGAAGATTTTTGCGCTTTGGGGGCAAGGCTAAGTTTGTAACTTTGGCAGAGCGGAAAAAGGCTAAGCAAATTTAGTCCGGCGTAAATTAGCGGAAAACTAAACATCGCAAGCGGGGAACCGGCAGCAACGGTAAAGTTTATTGGCTCTTTTGAGGCGACGCTTAGGCGACTAACAAATAGCAGTACGATGAAAAAAATAAGGATAGGCAGCAAAAGCCCGCCAATTTTTTCTAGCGCGCTAATATTAAAGCAGAGGCAGACAAAGCACAGAAAAAGTAGAATAAAAAAGGGCAGAGTGCTTCCAAAAATTATGGCAAGCGTACTTTTTAGTCCGGCAATCATGGCTGAAACCGAAATAATTTCCGTTATAAAGATACTTACCGCCCAAAAATTTTTTTCAAAAGGTGAAAAACACGCCTGATTAAAGCCAAAAAAATTCTTTATTCCCCAAATCATCAGCGCGCCAAAAAGCAGCGCAAAAATTAGGCTATACTTTCCGTAAAAGCAAAAAAAGGTTACAATCTCGCGGCCGCTGGCAAAGCCCGCACCAATTACCGTGCTTATTATTACTATGGCAAAGCCAAGATAGGCGGCAGTGGGCGCCTTGGTTTGTGTTTTTTGCATATTTAAGCCTATTATACAAGTTGTATAAAAATTACGGAATTTGCACAAATTTGTTTTGAAGTTTAATTCTTTTGTGATAAAATGGTTACAGAGAAAAATGTAACTTGTTGGCGCCTATGAAAAAATTTTTGAAAAATTTTAGTTTAATTGGTGTTATCCTTTGTTTTGCCGTATGCTTGGGGCTTGGTTTTTTTGGCTATGAGCAAAACTTAACAAATAGCGTAAATGCAGACGGCGAGGTAACGCGTGAAACTTTGCTGGCAGACGGCGGTTATGCCATAAATTGGTCGCTTGACAAGTTTACAGGCGCGAGCCTAACCGAGCAAACGGGCAACCCAATTGATACTGTTAATGTGGGTGGCAGTCGCTACTTTTTGGTGGACGTGCAAAGCGGGTTTGTGCTTGACAAACTTGTGGTAAAGAGCGCGGACGGCAAGCGAGTTTATTTGGAAGTTTATGGCGGCGTGGTCGGGCTTGGCGCAAGTGATTATCGCTTTAATGGCGCAAACGACCTAACCGGCGGAAATTATGAAGTAAGCCTTGGTGGAAACGAAGGCAACTTTTGCTATTATGTAAAAAAGGCAAGTGGCTCAAAATGGACGTTTGAACACAAGGCCGAAAATACCTTTTTGATTGCTTTAACTGATGCAAGCGAAGACTATATGGTTGAAATTTCGCGGCAGTCATATTTTAAACTTAATTTTAAACTTACAAACGGCAACGGCGTGGGCGTAAACAATCGCTCGGGCTTTACGTCGGTAGTCGTTTCGAGCGTAAAACAATCGGGAATCGAAACCATTACTTATTCGGGGGCAAATTTTACTACGCCACTTATTGTGCTGTTTGATATCGAAGTTGAGGTGCGCGTTAAGTATTCACTGGCAGCAAGTTTTAAAATTGACCCTATATTAAGCGCCGAAGCGCTTGTTGGCGCCGAAAATAGTTTTGTGTTTAATTTAGATTATTTAAAGAGTAACAGCAGTGCAGATATTGGCGCCTACGACACCACGGACAAGTTTGTATTTTCGTTTACGGCAAATGAACCGGTGGCGGAAGTGTCGCTTACCAATCGTTTGACCGGCGAAGAAATTGCCACTGTGCGCAACGTTACCAAATTTGATTGTTTGATTATTGTAACAGACATAGAAGTGGTGGTAAAAGCGGTTACCGGATATGAAATTAGCCGTGACGGCGCCGGATTCGTGAGTGAACTTGATGATATCATTTCGGCTTCGGGCAGTGTGGACTATGCCGTGGTGGTAAGGCCGATGGAACGCGAGTACACCTTGTATGGCGGCGAAGAAAACGCACAAAGCGTGACGCTAAAACTGGTTTATGGCAGTTCGATGGCGTGGTGGAAAACCGTAGACGGCGAGTATAATCTTTTGACGGCAAGCAGTTTGCCGGATATGCCGATTGTGGGATATCATTTTTCAAACATAAGCGCAAAAAGTGCAGATGGCAGTACAGCGTTTTTGATTTTTGGTGCGGACTTTATGCTTTGGGATTCTAGTGCCGTGTTAAAAATTGAGAATATGGGCGAAGACTTTTTGGGGCTTTATGCTGAGTATAGTGCAAATATTAGTAACATTGTGGTAGACCTTGGCGCGCTTGGCGGAAAGGTTTATGGCTATATTAGTTTTGACTCAAATTTGCTGTACATGCGTTCTAAAATTGCGTCTAGAAATTTGTTTAGTTTGGTAAGTTTGACGGTTGATGGCTCAGATCCTGCCATTGTTTTTGGAATGAAAGAACTTAACCCTGACCCAGAGGCGGACGCAAATGGGCTTTACATTTATGAACTAGATGCCAATTGGAATGTGGATATTGCCGAGGTAGAGCTTGTACCGTCGTATGACTACAAGTACTTTAAGGCTACCTTTTTGCGCTATGGCGTAAGTGGCGAAAACGCTACCTATGAGGTTATGGTGCAATATGGCGCTACCGCCAATTTGTATCAGTTATCGCTGGGGAAAGGCGAGCCTATTTTGCCAATAAAAAAGGGCTATGACCTTATTGGTTGGGCTATGAACTCCGGTGACGCGTTTTATACCTTAGATGATGAAGTTTTGTGGTATGGCGACGAGGAATTTACTTGGCGCTATGAAGAAGATATGGAATTTGTTCCAGTGTTTTCGCCAAAACGTAGTCGCATTTTGTTTGATGCAAACGGCGGTGTGTTTGCAAGTGGTGACACAGTGCTAAGTGCGCTCCAAACCTACGACAAGCGCGCAACCACCGAAGGGTTAACCTTAACTCCGCTTAGGGCGGGCTATCGCTTTTTGGGATACTATACCACTGCCGATGGCGAAGGCAGTTTGGTTATGGGCACCGACGAGCAACTGCTTGAATTAGACGGCTTTTTGGTTTTGCATGGTGTGTTTTTGTATTGGGAAGGTGAGGAAGAACTTACCGTGTATGCTAGGTACGAAACCATTGTGTATGATGTGGAATTTAGATTTAATGGCGAACTGGTGGACAAAAAAGAATTTACAGTAGAAAGTGACCCGTTTGTGTTTGATTTTGCCAGCCGTATTGCCGTTAGTGATTTTGTGGCGTATGTTGCGGTAAACGGCAACAAAGTGCTAACAAACGCTATGATAAAAGGTGCGTTTGAAAATGCGGAAATTACTAGTTTTGAGTTTAATTTGGGGGCAAAAATAACCTATTTGCCCGAAAGTGGGGCAACTACCATTGTGGTAAATGCAGTTACCGCCAAAAAAGTTTTCTTTTTGCAATTTGGTTTTGCTTTTGTGGAACTGACCGAAAGCGGACTAAGTTATTTGGATAGTTCGGTGCTAATTTATTCGCCTGACCGCACCATATCTACCGACCAAATTATTTGGGTGCACTATTTAGCCGAATATGGCTCTGGCCCAAATGAGTGGGCAGTGGCAAATGCCGATGGCGTAAAAACCGGTGCGACCGGCTGGCAGAGTGTTAACTTTTTTAATGGCAGCAGATATTATGCCTTTTTGAAGGAGTATTTGTCCGGCTCGGGGCTAAGCATTACGGTGGGTGACGCGGCGTATGGTCTAAAAGGTTTTGTAAACCCAAATGACAACACAAAAGTGGTGCCAGAAACCGTGGTTACCAAAAATTTGGTGGCAGAATGCTATTTTAGTTCTAATGCCGATGTAAAAATTTCGTATTATTTGTTTAATGGAACCACTTACCAAAAAGTGGACGGCGAAGCACTATTTTTTAACTATCTTGGTCAAATTAAAACCAAACTAAAAAATGCTTACGATTGCTTTTTAATAAACGGCAACGTATGCTACATTACGGCTTGGAAGGCTATGGACGGTGAGGTTTTGTCCGCTTTGATGGCGGGTGAAGCTGGCACCGAGGCCTTGCTTACGGAAAAATCTTGGAGCATAGGGGGCGGCGAAGTAACGCTAAACTACTACGCGGTTTATGCTGAACTTACGCTGGTAAAAAATGGCGACAGCGTGGAATGTGCGCTGCCAAATGACGCCTATGGCAACACCTACTCGGCCGAAGATGTAAAACTAGAAACCATTGACGGCGAGCAGTATTTGGTTGTTTATAGAAAAAATGAGAACGGCGAAGCAACCGCTATTGTTTACGCCAAGGCAAAGGTGACAGTATGAAAAATTTGACAAAAATTTTGGCGAGTATAGTTTTGTGCTTTGCAGTGGCTTGCACCTTTATGTCGTGTTCTTGCTCCAAAGGTGACGGCGGAAACACAAATGGCGGAAACACAAGTGGTGGCACGCCTGAACCGCCGGCAAAAACTTATTTTTCGGTTAATGCAATTAGTGATGCGTCTATGGGCACCATAAGGCTGCTGAGTGAAAGCACCTTGGTGGTGAGTGGTGGCAGTGTGGACGTGGCAGTTGTGCCAAAACCCGGATATGTTTTTGCGAGGTTAAAGGTTAATGGCGAAACCTATCTTACGGCGGGCGATGTGATGCAAAGCCATGATTTGTCGCTAGAAATGGGGCTTAAGGTGGAAAATATTGTTTCAAATACCACCATAGAAGCCGTGTTTGAAACTGCAAAACTTGCAAGTGAAGTTTCGGTAACTATGCTACAAAAGAGTGGCGAAAGTCGTCAAAACTTTTCGGGCGCCGGCAAGGTGGCCTACGCAGGCGGCAACCGCTATGCAACCAATGGCGGGAAATTGGTGTTTGAAATTACCGCATTTGCCGATTACGAAATTAAAGAAATTTCGGTGGATGGTGGGGTAAATTATTTTTCGGTAAATAGTTTGCCAGACGGGGTAACGCTTGACGGCAAAATGCTTACGGCGACTATTGGCACCGGTCTAAAACTTGTGGTATGCTTTAAACCAAAAGATGTTAGCGCCAAAATTGTGGTGGCTGACGACAGTTACAACTTTACCGAAAAATTAAATTCGCAAATTGAACTTGGCGGAAGATATTATTTGGGGGCAGGCTACGCCTATGCCTACTACGCAACCGCCGAAGACTATGGACAGACTAGTGGCAAACTTACTGTGCTTTCGGTTTTGAATGACGAGAGCGGAAACAAATATGTAATTATTACGAAAGCAATGTTAATTGGCGGGGAATATAAAGTAATTATAATTGAGACAAATCGTGATGATTTGCTTTAAGGAGTGAAGATGGCAGAAGAAAAAGTTGAGTCAATTTCTGAGAAGATTGAGAGGCTTAATCGTGAGCAACAAAAAATTAAAGAAGAGCGCGAAGCGCGAGAACGCAGAGCAAAAGAAAAACCACTTTGGAAGCGAATTTTGGCTATTTGCTTGTCGGTAGTTGTCGGGCTTGGCGTTATTGTGGGTTGCTATTTTGCCTATTTGCAAATGTCCTATGAGCGCACTATGGACAAAAAGGCGCTGGAAGTCTTTTCAAGTCCGGTGGACAGATATGTTACCGTGGGATCTAGTTACAAGGCAATAACTTATGACTTAGCGTCGGGTATGTTTTCGCCGTCCTTTTCGTCCGCGTTTTTTAAGTCGACCAATGCCGATGGCAAAGAGGTAAAGGGGTCTAGCGTTAAGGCGGCTAGTGCCAGTGATGTAGAAGCCAACTTGAATGGCGCCATCAATCTTGTTTCGTCGGCTAGTTATGAAAATACCGATTTTTACTTTTTTCAAGAAGTAGACGTAAACTCCGCGCGTAGCCGAAACGTGGACGAACTTGCAATTTTGCAAGACTCGTTTAAACTTTATGGCGCAATTATGGCACAAAACTATCATACATCGTTTTTGTTTAAGCCGTTGTTTTCGCCGGTAGGAAAAATAAATAGTGGTATTGCAACTTTTACAAAATATTCGCTAGATACGTGGCTGCCGGAACGCCGCAAAGTGCCAACCGAAACCAAACTGGCGGGCAAATATTCTCGCATGGATACTTGCTTTACCATAACGCGTTTAAAGGTGCGCAAGGTTAGCGGAAAACCGGACGATTTGGTGCTGGTTAACGTACATTTTGACGAAACAGACGATGACGAATTAAAGGCAAGCCAACTGCAAGTTTTGTACGACTATTTAACGCAAGAATACACCAAAAATGGTTCGTATGTGATTGTGGGCGGAAACTTTGGTAGCGCGCTTGCAACCGTAAATGCCGAAAGTGGTGCGGCTAGCGCAAGCATTGGCGGCGTTACGTCAAACTTTAACACGACTTCACTTGCAAAAATTGGGTTTAGTTTTGCGGTGGATACCATTGGCGCCTTTAATGGCGTGGGCACTTATCGCGAGCAGGGCAGAAGTTATGTTCGTGGCGAAAGCGCCGAAGCCGTTGTGGACGGATTTTTGGTATCGGCGAATGTGGGCGTTATTAGGGTTGAAACCATAAATTCGGGCTATGCTTATTCTAGCCACAATCCAGTTTGTTTGGAATTTGTTTTAAATTAACCTTTTTGCGAGTTGCCAACAAGGCAACTCGCTTTTTGTCTTTTTTTGTCGAAAACTTTTTGGCTAATTTAGTGTGTGCATGGGCGACTTTTTGTCCTATTAGCGCTAAAAAAATTTTAATATTTTGTCGATTTTTTTCTTAAAATGGGGTAATTGGTTTGACACGCTTTTTTATATTTTATATAATATATTTATAAAAATAATAGGCGCAGTATTGCCCCGAATATTTTTGCAAAAGATTATTCAAAATAAAAGCGACAATTAGGAGAAGCATAATGCCAAAATCGCTAGTCGTAAACAAAAGTAACAAACCTAGCCGTCACGCCAAGCAGCAAGCAAAAAAGCGTGGCAGTCTTATAAGAAAATTTACCACAACATTTATCGCTGTGGTGGCAGCCGTCTCACTTTTAGCAGTGGGCGTTGTTGCTGTTGTAAACAGTTTTTCGGCAGGCTTTTCTAACTCTATTAGCATAAACATTGACAAGGTTGAAGGCACTTTGTACGGCTCCCGTGTGGGCGGGGTGCTTTCCGGTTCAAAGGTGGACGCACCAAGCATAACAAACGATGTGCTTTATACCACCGAAGGTAACACCACCGACGCACTCGAAGCCCTAGAAGGCGAAAAAGTTAATTTTTCGCCTGATCACAGCAAAGTGCAATACATCTTTAAGTTTGTGGTGGACGACAACGCGGGTGCAAACACCAAAATTGATTTAACTTACACCGCCATTACTACCACCGGCGTTAGTGCAACTTATGCATATTGCTTTAATGCAAATGATGGTATGATTGTTTGGAGTGGCACCGGCAAAAGCAAAGGGGTAAAAGAGTTTTCAAATGGTTCACATATTGTGGTGGGAACCACTAACAAAATTGTGTATGTGCTTTGCGAAATTGAACTTGATACCTCCAAAGATGTTTCGATAAACAAATTGGCGTGGGAATATAATTTGAAATTTACCGGAACTACCGAAGCAGAAACTGTGGTTGAAGATACCACTCAAGATGTAACAATCGAAAAAGATGGCTTGTATCGTATAACTTTTGGTAACTATCCTCAATCGGTGGCGAGCGACCAAGAGTTGCTAGAAAGTAGTTTTTCGGCAAACAAAAATCTAACAAAACTGGAAAATGGCTATACCATAAACGGTACCAAGTACGACGCTTACACCTATATCGACGGCGAGAGCTACGTTAGGGTTCCGGTTAGCGCTCTTTCGTACGCGGCCGGCGTTACGGCGCCTACCGGCACTTATGTGTGGTTTAAGATTGAACCAATTGTTTGGAAAATTTTAAACGGCACAGCAAGCAACATCGCTCAAATTTTAAATGGTCAAATTCAAGCCGAAGTTGTTTCTGAAAAAGTTTTGATGGGGCTGGAATTTAATAGTTCGCTTAGCGCGGGCAACCTTTGGAAAAATTCTAACGTTAGAACTTATCTTAATGAAACTTTTTATAACGAAGCGTTTAGTAGTGAAGAAAAATCTAGAATTTTTGACAACACCATTTTAAACAACGCAAGCGGGCAACAACCAAACGGAACCACGCAAGTTTCGGGCGGGGCAGCGCTTACTACCACCGATAAGGTTTGGATGCTATCGTTTTATGATTACACCAAACTGCTTGCAAACAAAAGTGAGGGAGTTGGGGTTGCAAGCTCTATGGCGCTTGGCTGTGGAATTTCGGCAACAAGTAGCGTTACGCCATATATGCTTAGAGATGCAAGCGAAGATGGCACCATACTTACCATGCTTGGCACCGGTGAAGCAGGCTACGCTTATGTAAACAAAAAAACAGGCGTGCGTCCGGCAATTTGCTTTTCGGCAAAAGATTTGAACATTGAAGACGCCGGTTCTACCAAATATACCATCGAGTTTGGTGAGTATCCTCAAACTTATGTTACCGATGCTACGCTGGTGGCTAGCCTTAATGCGCTAAGCACTTCGGCGAGGGTTAATTCGTTTACCATTGGCGAAAATACCTTTTATGTTTATCTCTTAAACGGCACTAAATACGCAAAAGTTTATTCAGCGAATGCGTCGTTTGCGGGCACAAACACAATGTTTAGCGGTGGCGTGACTATTAGTTCCGGTTCTTTGCCTGAGGTAATGTGGTTTAAGGTTGAACCTATAAAATGGATAATTGCCAACGCAACTGAAAAAAATATTGAAAAAATTAGAAGTGGTGAAATTAACGCCGTGTTACTCGCCGATCAAGTTCTGTTTTCGGGTTTGGCGTTTGGTGGTTCACCTACCACTTGGCAAAATAGTAACGCACAAACGGCACTAAATGGTCAAAACAACACTGATATCTTTAACACCAATTATGCTAACAATAGTTTTTTTGAAAACGCCTTTAATGCAAACGAAAAGAAGATAATTTTAAATCATACAAATGAAGATAGCTCAACTGGGCTTATCTCGTACGATAGAGTTTGGCTGTTATCTTCAACTGAACTAAACAACTACTTTGGTACGGCGGGCAAACTTAATCAGGTAGAAGCAACTGCAACCGATTTTGCTTTGGCAAATGGTCAGCATACGCGTGGACTATTTGGTTATGGCGTACCGGCGTCTTGGTGGCTGGCGGATAGATCGCAAGATGACGGCGACCGCTATCAAAGACACGTTTTGGATCTAGATGTGGTGGCAGATAACCTTAGTGAAATGGTAAAGGGCGCGGAATGCTCCATAACCTACAACGGTTATCGCCCTGCAATTGCCTTAAACTTGGTTGACGCTTTGGCTTGCGCCTCTACCAGTGAAAGCGAAGATTATGAGCGAACCAACACTTTTTGGATAAATTATTATTTAAATAACGGTAGTAGTCTGACGCCGTATGTTTCTAGTCAAATTATTTCGCGCGCTACTTTGGTGGGCAATAGTGTGGTAGAGCCTAGCGTTCCTACTCGCAGTGGATACACTTTTGCGGGTTGGTATGATAACGCCGAAGGCTATGGCGATCAGTTTGATTTTTCGGCGGCCGTTACCAAAGATTACAATTTGTATGCAAAATGGATAAAAAATGGCGATGCGCCAGATGTAAACATCTATGTAAATGTTTTGGACGAAACCACGGGCAACTACAAACGCCTTAAAACAGTGACCGCAAAACAAGGTCAGTCGCTTTATAATTCCATGTTTGGGGAAGCCGAAACCGTGGTGATTGGCGATAAGACCTATGTGTTTACGGGCTGGCTAAAAGATAGTTACCGCTCGTATAGGGTGGAAAAAGTTTGGAGATCCTCTAGTTCAGGATATCTTGTAAGCACCTGGTGGGAGTATATTTATTATCTTACCAACGGCGTTAGTTCAAGCACCGCAAGTGAAGGTCTGAACGTTTATGCAATGTATGACGTTGCACAAAAAGTCAATTTTTATGACGACATTTTACCGGCGGGTAAACTGATTGAAACTAAAATGCATGTTACGGCAAGATTTCCGGCAACTGCAAATTCCGAACCGCCAATAGCAAACTTTACCGATTTTGGTGTGGTGGCAGACAAGAGTTCTAGCGTGCACTTTACCGGTTGGATGCTAGATGGCGACACCACAACGGTTTGGGCAAAAGATGGCGCCGTTAGTGGGCTTAACCTAAGCGCAAACAGCAACTACAAGGCGACGGACACCACCAACTTTTACGCAAGATGGGGCAACGACTTGACTTTGACGCTTGATTTAAAGGACGGCACAACTCCAAGCACCTTAACTATTGTGCAATATACAAAGTATACGATGGTTCCAACTAGCACGGCGTTTGGCAGTAATTATGAGTTTGTCAATTGGTATTTGGACGGCGATTATGCCAGCGTATATGGTGGCACGCCAATTACCGAAAACACTACTCTATATGCAAAGTGGATACGCATTTACAACGTTTCGCTGTATTTGCAAGCCGGTGATGCAAATCCTTATGCTACATACAAAGTAAAGGCGGGGGGAAGTGTGGGCAGATTGCCAAGTCCAACCAAATCGGGTTATACCTTTAAGGGTTGGGCTACCGAAGATAGTTATGACCATATAATAAAGATATATTTATATTCTTATACTACTATAAATGAAGATTGCAAGTACATTGCAGTGTACACCAAAGACGACGCTTATAATGTTGTGTTTGATGCAAATGGTGGTACCATTGCAGGCAAGAGCAGTTTGACTGAAAAAGTTGAGTACGGTTCAAGCGTAACCGAGGCGCCAACGCCGGTTCGTGAAGGTTACACCTTTGTGGGTTGGGCTACCGCAAATTCCCGACCAAACACCGTGGATCCAACCACCATAACCGTTACTTCAAACACTGCCTATTATGCGGTTTGGTCGCGTACTTATGAAAGCATAAAAATGGACGGCGTGATTTACAATCTTTATTACAAATCTTACGCATCAAACCAATATGCAACAGCGGTTGGTGTGGACAGCGCAAGTATGTGGGAGAAAACCGTTAATATTGCAGCCTTTATTAAATATGACGGGGTAACCTATATAGTAAACGCGGTAAACTTGGCAAGCGAAAGCGCGCATGGTGAGGTAACAAAACTGATACTAGGTTACAATATTGGTTCTATTACCGGCAATTTGGATACAATTTTCCCATCGGCTATGATGTTTATTCAACATCAAGTAACAAATTCTACCATAAGAGAAGTGATAACCACAGCGGTGGGTTCACGCGATTATATAAAGTTTAAACTAGATAGTACAAATAGTGAAACTACTTCACTTAGCGTTAATGCAAACGGCGTTAGGTCGGTGGTTGTTACCGGAGGCAAAATCACCGGTGCGCTAGATAGCACCAAATTGCCAATGACGTTGTCGTCTTTCCCAATTGTGGCAATAGGGAATAGCGCGTTTGCAGGTCAAACCTCAATAACTAGCATTAGCTTTACTTCAAATGTGGTAACAATTGGTGCGGGAGCGTTTAATGGTTGCAACCTAAGTGAAATTATTATCCCCGGCGCTGAAGTTATTGGCGAAAAAGCCTTTTATGGCAACGCGGCTGTAAGTTCAATTGCCTTTGGCTCGGCTCTAAAATCTATTGGAAAGTCAGCCTTCGAAGGTTGCACGAGTTTGCAAAACATCACCTTTAATTCGGCGGTTAATATTGGCGAGCGCGCCTTTGCTAGTACCGATGTAAAACGCGTATCGCTTTCGGGTGGCACGATTGGCAGTGAAGCCTTTTATAACCTAGCGAGTTTGTACGAAGTTATTTTGGGCGATGGCGTTACCAGCGTGGGCAAATCGGCGTTTGCTGATTGCGTGTCTTTAAAAAATGTAACTTTACCAGCCGAAAATTGTACCATTGGAGATCTCGTTTTTGACGGCACTTATGGTCTTGCCGAAGTGGTGCAAGGCACGTCAACTTCTACCAGCAAGCCAATAATCATTGGCAGTTGGGCGTTTGGTGGCACCGGAATAAAAGGCGCTGACCTTGTGGTAAGTTTGAAAAATGCCATTTTGAGCGGTTCTGCCTTTTATGGCAACCGAAATTTAAAATCTCTTTTGCTAGAAAATGGTGAAATTGGCAGTCAAGCCTTTGAAAATTGCTCAAACTTGACCTCGGTTACTCTAAAAAATGTAGCCACAATTGGTAGTCGAGCCTTTGCAGGGTGTGGATTAACGGGCGCGCTAGACCTATCTAGCATAAGCAACATTAAAATTGGCGAAGAAGCCTTTTTGAATAATTATAACATTACTTCAATAAATCTCCCAACCACCTTTGGTTCGTTTATTGGCGCAAGAGCCTTTTTGGGGCTTCGCGAGTTAACCGTCATTACTATTGGCGGCGGGACAGATGTGACCACCACCGGCGACTATGTTTATAAGGTGGATAAGGGCGTGCTTTATGAATATAGCACTGGTGCCGGCTACACTTTGCTAAGGTTCCCTTCAAAAATAAATATTGTAGATTATAGCGTGATTTCGGGCACGGTTACCATCGAAAAAAATGCATTTGGTAAATATGTTGGTGGTAACATAATTAGCTTGCAAGACGGCGAGGAACTTAATAATATTTTAATTTCTATATTTGTTCCAAATACAGTAACAAATATGTCTACAAGCACCTTTGACCCATGTATTGCTTTAACCACTAGAACTTATGAAGAGGGCAGTATATTTGTTGATTCGGAAGACAACTTTGCCGTATACAACAGCGACAAAACCATTCTTTTGAGAGTAAGTCAAACTTCTAACAAGGTTAAAACCTTTGTTATTCCAGACACTGTTGTGGCAATTAACGAAAATGCCATTAACAATCCGTACCTTGAAAAAATAGTACTTGGTGCAAATGTAAAAACCATTTTGCCAGGAAACTTTATTCGTTGTTCTAGCCTAAGCAGTATTACGGTTAGTTCCGCAAACAGCAATTTTGGTGAGGTGAGTGGCGCTTTGTACGCGCTAGAAAATGGCTCACCGGTTAGCCTAATTAGGTATCCGCTGGCTGCGCCAATGGTTAGCACGCTTACGGTGCCTTCTACCGTAACTACCATCTCAGACAACGCCTTTTATGGAAATAGCAACGTGCTAAAACTTTCACTTCCACAAGGACTCACTACAATTGGTGCAAATGCCTTTTATGACACTTCGCTGTCTAGCATAGATTTGTCTAAGGCGGGCGCTATTAGTGTGGGAGAAAATGCCTTTTATTCAGGAATGGCAAAACCAATTAGTGTAATTTGCTCGAGCGCAAACTTTGAAGCAGTGCGCGCGTCGTCAAGTTCCGCAATTGCGTTTGAAAACGCTTTTTCGGGCATTTTAAGCAAACTTGGAAGTTTGCAAATTACAGGTAGTGCTACTATAAAATATTACATTTTGTCCACCGATAGCCAGTACGCGCTTGCCAAAACTCAAATTTTGGTAAACACCTACGATGGGTTGGATCCACTTAGCGCAGATTGTCGCCTTGTTTTGTTTGGCGGTGCGTCTAATTATAGCGAAGTGGTGGAACTCACTTTTGCAAGCAACTATCCGGTAAAAGGATATAACTACACTCTAACCAAAAATGGAGTGGCAGACGCAAAAGTTACCAAAAGCGATTTGAACGAAAAAAGTTATACCATAACGCTAAACGACCTTGGCAGTATTGCTAGTGGAAACAAAGGCAGTTATAGTCTAAGTTTTGAAACCACCGTATGCAACAAAAAGGTTACCGTAACCATTCATGTGGACGGCACCGTTAAAACCGTGGAACTTGTTGCTGGTGAAAACCTAAGTGGAGTGGCTGACCCAACCGTAAGTGGTAAAAACTTCGTTGGCTACACAACTACCGAAGGCGGTTCAACCATGTTTGGCAAGACAACCGCAATTTATGATGATTTGGAACTTTGGGCTAAGTTTGAAAACGCAATATTTAACATCTTCTACAAAGAAACAACCGGCAATGATGTTGACAGCGTGCTTCTTCCAAGTGGAACAAAGACAACCTTTGTATCGGGCGAAACAATTACGTTACCAGTTCTTAGCGAAAAAGTGGTAGACGGCAAATTGTACAAGTTTGATGGTTGGTACGCAAACTCTGATTTGACGGGCAGTGCATTAACGCAAATTTCGGGCGCAACTAGCGACCAAACCGTATACGCAAAATGGACACTAACCTATGTGGTAGAGGGCGGTATAGTTTACTCGCTTGACAAAACTAAGATAGTTGGCCTAAGAGGCTTTACCGCGGACAGTTTGACCGTGATTAGCTCGGTAACCGAAATTGCAGAAAATGCGTTTGCAGGTAACACAACCATTTTGACCTTCGATATTCCTGCAACGGTAACCAAGATTGGCGCAAGTGCTTTTGCCGGCATAAACAACGACGCAACTATTTACTTTGAAGGCACTGAAAGCATCTGGACGGCAATTGGTGGTGAGAGTGCTAACACCAATAACATTACCGTAATATTCTACGAAGCAACCGAAACGGTGGACGGTATCGTTTATGCTAAAAATCGCACAAAGATTGTCGGGCTAAATGGCTTTACTGGCACAAGCTTGGTAGTTTTGGCTTCGGTAACCGAAATTGCAGAAAATGCATTTGCGGGCAACACAACCATTTTGACCTTTGACATTCCATCAACCGTAACCACAATTGGAGCAAATGCCTTTAAGGGGGTAAATGCAAATGTAAACATCTTCTTCCAAGGCGATGCAAGTTCGTGGGCGGCAGTAGGCGGCACGGCGGCAAACCCAGACGGCTTGCCAGTGGTATTCTACGAAGTAGAAGCAACAGAAACTGTAGATGGAATTGTTTATGCAAGTGACCGAACCATAATTTTGGGATTAGATGGTTACACCAAAGACAGTTTGGTAGTTATAACTTCGGTAACCGAAATTGCAGAAAATGCATTTGCGGGCAACACAACCATTTTGACCTTTGACATTCCATCAACCGTAACCACAATTGGGGAAAATGCCTTTAAGAGCGTAAATTCGAGCGCGCAAATTTTGTTTGAAGGCGACGAAGCAGCATGGACGGCAATTGGCGGCACGGCGGCAAACCCAGACGGCTTGCCAGTGGTTTGCTACGGCGTAACCTATGAAGAAGACGGTATTGTTTATGAAAATTCTAGCAAAACAAAGATTGTTGGACTGGCAGAAGGCTTTTCGGGCACAAAAATTGTAGTGCCAGGTACCGTAACCGAAATTGGCGCTTATGCGTTTGAAAATGCAACCACTTTGGTTGAAATTGAAATAACAAACAGTGTTACAAAAATTGGCGAGGGCGCCTTTGCCGGGCTTACCGATACCCAAATTACTTTTGTTGGCACCGAGGCGGAGTGGTCACAAATTGGTGGCGACGCTGCAAATGTAAATAACTTAACCGTTTTGTTTGCACAAATTGGTTAAATTGGCAAACCTTATTGGTTAGCAAGCAAAAACCTATTACCCCAAGTGGGGGTGATAGGTTTTTTGTTTATTCGCTTTTTTGACTGATAATTCGCGCTAGAAAGGGCGGTTTTTTGGCAAGACCTAGCGCAAACTATAGTAGCGGGGGCAAAAAGTTTTGCAAGGGCAGGACTAGTGGTGGCTTTGCAAAATTTGTCAAAGTTTGACGATAATATTTGACTTTGAGGGGTCTAGTGATTTAAAATAATAAGAGAAAAACTTGCTAAATTTTGAGGAGATAATATATGAAAAGGGCTAAAAATTTTATTGGTGTTTTGCTTGCAGTGATAATTACGTTTGCTTTTGCGCCAGTGGGGCTGGTATCGCTTTTTGCAAAGGCTGATAGCACGCCGGCGAGCCTTGCGCTGACCGTCAAAAATGCGGGCAACACTTATAACCTAACAGAAAAACTTAGGTTTTTTGACTATGTAACAACTGAGGGGGCAGAGGCTAGACTGGTGGCGCCAAATGGCGAAACCGTGTTTGGCTTTTCAAGGTTTGAGGCTGCTCGCGAGATTGGGTTTGATCGCGTGGGGGTGTATGCCTTGCAGTTTAGAATTTATGACGAAACCAACGGGTTTTATGTGTATTCCAAACAATACCTAATTGAGGTAAAAGACAATTTAGATTTGTTTGTTTTTGATAGTTTGCTTGTGCCGGAATCCGATGGCACGGCGGAAATAACGGTGCCAAATTGTGCGGGCGCGGAAGTTAAGGTTTATGCACCAAACGGCAATGAATGCACGCTAAATGGTAACAAATTTATGCCGGCAGCCAATGTTTATGGCGAGTATGTGGTTGAATATTCGAGGGTCTTTGACCTAAACGGAAAATCTCACACTTTTTATGTGAGCAAAGTGGTTAAGGTGCACAGCGATTTTTCGGCAAATTTTGAACGTGTGGCGCTAATTGGTACAAAAGATACTGAGTTTAATGAAAGCAGTGACCTTTATGTGTTTAAAAATTACGATTTAACTAACGTTAATTTATTTGATAAAAACGGCAACGCGTTAGAAAGTGTGGCAGAAGTTGCCATTCTAAATCGTGCAACGGGCAAATATTACGACTTTAATTATGCAGCAGGAGCGGGCTTTACCGTTAGTGGGGCAAGATACCGCAATTTAAATGAAATTGAGGACTTTAAACTAAACACCCTTACGGGCATTGAGCGCATTGACGAAGAGGGCGACTCCATTTGCTTTATTTACAAATTTACCGATGCTTATGGCGTGGTTACTTACAAAGAGGTAGAAAAGCCTGCCAAGTTTAATGCGGGCGCGCTTACTCTTGTAACCGACAAGGCGTTTATGCCAGAGGTAAAAGTTACCATAGATGTAAATAGCGGTGCGGTGGAAGCCGGTGGCGTTTCGCTTTTGCCATTTGTTATTCCTACCTTTGATTTTAAGGTTGAGGAAGGCTATGACAAGTCACTTTTTGACGCGCTGGTAATTAGCAAGTACCTAAAAGTGGTGGCGGAAAGCGGTTTGGTTTATTATTCTACCAGTGCGTACACCATGGGCACAGTGGGGCTAGATGGCTTTAATTTGTATTATAACAAAGTGTTTGCAAAAACCGAAGAATGGACGGTTAATTTTTGTTTGAGTTTTGGCGAAAACTTTGGTGAAAAAACGCTGGCTTTGGCGCTATCGTTTGTAGAAAATTACACCGATAGTGTTAGTCCTACTTTGATTGTTCCAAACAATTACAACCCAAATTTGGTTTATGGTCAAGATTTTTGCGTGCCGGACTTTTCGGCGGTCGACAAAAACGATTCGGGCAAATATACCCTTGGTGTAAACAAAGAGGTTAGTTTGGTGAGTGCAAGTGGCACCACACTGGGCGCTATGACTATTGGCAAAACTTACACCACGGCTGAACTGGTTGCGCTTGGCGTTAATTTTGGCGAAACTTATTATCTGGACTTTAAGGCGGTGGACGCTTATGGCAACTCGCGCATGCGTCGCACGCAGTTATTCACGCATGACACCGAAACCGACTTTAGTCGCTTTGATATATCCAACATTACGCTAAATAATGGCGAACTATCTTTTAATTACACCGGCGAAATTGATTACGCGCTCGATTTTGTAGAGGGCGCCGAAGTGGTGAGTTCTACCTTAAAGACAAATGCAGGTGCGGGCACGGCTAGCACTCTTACAAAGGACAACGAAGTGTTGGTTTTTGCGCGCGAAAGTGAATACGGCACCTACTATATTGGGGTAAAAATTGCCGGACTTGTTAGCAGAGTTAAATTTACGCCAACCGGCAACTTTGCCGAAGCAAATTTACCTATGGTTTTGGTTTTGGGTACCACCAAAATTTATGCAGGACAATCGGTTTATTACTACAACGAAGGCAGCACAGCGGAAGTTTATGTGCAATCTTCAAATGGATATTACACCAGGCGCGGAAGCGTGTTTACCTTTGCACGGGCGGGTGAATACAAAATTGTAGATGGCGCAAATGTATCCAAAATTGTGGTTAGTGAAAACGGCAGCTATTCGCTTGGCAGTTTGTACGAACCAGTGGTTAAGGTAAGTAGGGGCGACAAAATTTGTGGCGACAACTATTATGTGCTTGGCTACTTTGGTTACTCGCTAGTTTTGACCATAAAAGCAACCGACGGCACCGAATATGTGGGCAATGGTAGTGTGAACGCCGCAAAACTATCCAACTACACGCTCGAGGCAAGAGCGGTGGTTAATGGCAAAACAATTGCACAAAAATCTTCTAGACTTATTGCCGGCAATGTGACCAACCCTACAATTGTGCTAAACAAAACCATTGGCACCATAAGCTTAACGGACGAAAGTCAAAAGGTTGCTATTCCTAAAGCGGCTGCAACCAGCCGAAAAGGTGAGGCGGTGACCGTTAAGGTTAAGGTTTATGCGCCAAACGGAAAAGAACTCGCAGTTGACGAAAACGGCGAAGTTTTGCTTGATGGCGTGGGCGTTTATAAAATATATTACACGGCAGAAGACGCCGAAGGCTTGAGCTCTACCGAAGTTGTTACCTTTTTGGTAAAAACTCCAGAGGCGGTTAAAAAGACTTTGCCTTGGTGGGCAATTGTGCTAATTTGCGTAGGTTCGGCAGGCGTGCTTGGCGTGAGCGGATATTTTGTGTATGTAAAACTTATTGCACCAAGCAAACTCTTTAAGCGCAAGGCAAAAAACACTGGCAAAAGCACCAAGCGGGTGGAACTAGTGGTTATGCCGGCAAAAAGAGGCGGAAAATGGCAGATAAAGCGTGGTGGCATATTGGTAGCCACGGCCGGAAGCGAGGGCGAAGCAACCGCAAAAGCGTGCGAACTTGGCGGCACGCATTATCGCGTAAAAGTGTATAATGCTTTTGGCAGATTGATCAATCAAATCGGCAAATAAGATCAAATTTTGCCCTAAAAAATTATTTATTTTAAAGCCTTGGCGACCCCAAAATGGTTGCTAAGGCTTTGTTATTTTGCTATAATTTAGATGTAAAAATTTTTGATTAGGAAGTGGAATTTTATGCGCAAAAGCAAAATTGTTTGCACGCTTGGCCCAAAGTCCGGCACCAAAGAAGTTATTGAACAAATGATAGACTCGGGTATGAATGTTGCACGAATAAATATGTCGCACGGCGACGAGGATTCGTGGAAAATTTTGGTGGACAATGTTAAATCGGTTCGCAAAAATTTGGATAAGCCGGTTGCTATCATGCTCGACACCAAAGGTCCGGAGTTTCGTATTGGCAAGTTTGAGGACGGCAAGGCACTACTAGAAGCGGGTAATTTGTTTACGCTTACAACGGCAAATGTTTTGGGTAACGAAACTTTGGTTGGCGTAAGTTACAAAAAATTACCGGACATTTTGTCGGCAGGTGACAAAATTTTGCTTGGCGATGGTGCCATTGAACTTGAAGTCGTTGCGGTTAGCAAATATGATATTGTTACCAAAATTATTACGGGCGGCGAACTATCTAACAACAAAAGTATAAATTTGCCGGATATCGTTGTGGATATGCCTTATCTAAGCGACGCAGACAAGGCGGACATTCGTTTTGCAATTGAACAAAATGCCGATTATTTGGCGTTGTCGTTTGTTGGTCAAAAGAGTGATGTGGACGCGGTTAGAGATTTTATCCGTGATAACAATGGCAAAAAGAAAAATATAAAACTTATTGCCAAAATTGAAAGCCAACGCGGGGTGGATAACATCGATGAAATATTGCAGTCGGCGGACGGCGTTATGGTGGCTAGAGGTGACCTTGGCGTTGAAGTGGAAATGAAAAAAATTCCTATCTACCAAAAGTTAATTATTGATCGCGCAAACAAGGTCGGCAAAATTTCAATTGTGGCAACGCAAATGCTAGAAAGTATGATTAGTGCGCCAAGGCCAACGCGTGCCGAACTAACTGACGTGGCAAATGCAGTGCTTGACGGTGCAACCGCGCTTATGCTTAGTGGCGAAACGGCAATTGGGGCGTATGTTACCAAAGTTATTGCTACCATGGCAGAAATTATTACGGAATGCGAAACCAGTTTTAAACCTCACAAGGTAGATGCCAAGGTTGCGGTGTATAACAAGCGGGATTTTTCGCGCGGGATCGCTTATGCCGGCAAGGCGCTTTGTGACCAAATTGAACCTTCGGGTATTGTGGTGGTTACCGTTAGCGGCAAGTCTGCTTTTGAGATGGCATCACTTAGACCTAACGCAACTATTATCGCTTTAACGCCAGAAGAAAAAACTTATTATCAGTTGGCGCTTTGTCATGGCGCCGAGGCGCTACATATAGATTATGAAAAATCTACCGATGAACTTTTGGCAAAGGCAAAAAAACTTGCGTTAAAATATGAACTAGTGCAAAAGGGAGATGTGATTATTCAAACTTGCGGTATGCCTCTTGATAAAAACGAAACAAACATTATAAAAATTGACATTGTTTAAAAGGTTCTAGGCAAACGCCTAAAACTTTTGCTTATAGTAAAAAGCCTCCAAGTGTGGAGGCTTTTTGCATGCTAATTTATTTCAGTTTTGCTAGAACTTTTGCGTTTTGTAGCGCTTTTGCGAGTTGTGGTGTTAGTTTTGGGGGTTGCTTGCGCTGATGATTTGCGAACGCTAGCCTTGCGGGCAGCGCTTTTGCCCGATTTGTTTTTTGTGGTCGTTGAACTCATTGCGGTTTTGCTTTTAATGGTGCGCTTTTTTACAGTCGGTGTGTATTGCGCAGGGTTTATTGTGTCGTCTACTTGCTGGGTGCCGTTCGTTGATTTTTCCGTGTCGCTGACTGTTTTTTGTTCCGCGCTTACTACTTCCACATCGGCGCTTTCGCTAACAATTGTTTGCGCGTTTGGCTGAGCCGATGCGTTTTGGCCACTTGTTTGGCTTTCTGCTTGGTCGTCGGTGGTTGGGTTTTTTTGATTTTGAGCTAGTTTGTTTTGGGCTTCTAGGCGCTTTTTGCGCTTTTCTTCACGTTCTTTTCTTTTGCGCTCTTTTTCTAGTTCCTTTTCAATTTCGTCGTCAAACAAAATGCCTTCAAACTTTGGTGCAAAAGAAGAAACCGGTTTTATGATAGGGTGGTATTCACCTTCGTCCGGAAAAACAAAAATATCTTCTTCGTCGTCCACATAAGGTTTGCTATTGGCAACAGCAGGTGCAGGTGCCGGTTTTTTAAGTCTTGCAAAAACGCGTTTGCCATAAACAATAAAGAAGTATGGAACCGCCATTCCCACGCCGGCATATAAGTCCAAAATGCTATGTTGCTTTATAAACAAAGTTGAGGCGCAAACCAAAATACCTAAAAACAAATATATGGCTGGCACAATGCCGTTTTTTATGGTTTTGGTGTCGTAGCAGGAAATTACCGCAATTACTGAACCATAAACGTGAATGCTAGGCAAAACGTTGGTGTTGGTATCTATGCTATAGATGTGTTGAATTATTCTGCCAAAAATATCGTCGCCGGTATAGGCAGGGCGCAAGTTTTGTCCGTTTGGGAATATAAAGAAAACAATAATGCTGGTGGTAAAGCCTAAAATTATCATTTTCATGTAGCGCTCAAAGGCGGGAATATCTTTAAACAAGATCCATAGCCCAATGCCGACCATTAGTGGGTACCAGACGTAATAAAAAATTACAAACCAACTAATAAACGGAATTTTGTCGTCAAGCGGGGTGTAAGATACCCAGTAGTCACTTGAACCATTTATCATATGTTCGGCAAAAAAGAACATCGCAAAATAAATTGGTAAATAAAGTATGTATAGCAAATATTTATGGCTAGCAATATAGAGTTTTGCTTTGTAAAAAAATTCGGCAACTTTGTTTGGTTTTTTCATGATTTTATCCTATTTGTTTTGTATCTATTTATTATATAAAACTTTTTTGCAAAATGCAATACGATTGGCACCCGTTTAGCAAATCCATTTTTTAATCTTTGGTGGCAAAAGATTTAAAATTATGGAAGTGCCAAGGCTGAGCGCAAAAACAATTACAAAACTTGCAAAGTGTATAAGTAACATCCAGCGCGAGTTGAGTATGGCGGTGGTGAGGCAAGAAAAGTTACATAGTCCACAAACAAAACATGAATAAGATAAATGCCAAAAGTCTGTTTGCACAAGTAGTCCACAAATTTGTTAGGTGTGTTTGCAATTTTGCTATATCTAAACGCCAAAAAGGTTGTCACGGTTAAAAAGTAACATGGAAAGTAGTAATAGTTTTCAATAAAAGCAATAAGATTGTGGTTGTTTAACAGAACGCAGATAAAAATGCCGACAATTGGCAATAAAAGCGTGCCAATGCCAAAGCACCAGTAAATTGCCTTTTTGTATTTGCTAAAATCAAAGGTGGAAAAATACCAGCCCGATAAATATAGAATTATCAAACTGAAAAATTTGCCAAAGTTTGCAAGTGCGGTAACATTTACTAGATATTTAAAAACATTATAAAGGGCGGACGTGGCATTTACTGCATTTACAAGGTAAGCAAATGCTTCAAACAAGCAAGTACCTGCCACAAAAATTATAAGTAGGTAACGCACCTGGCTGCGGTTTTCGCGCTTGCAAATAAGTTTTAATACCGGTGTGAGAGCAAGCAGGGCAATGTAAGCAAGCAAATACCACAAATGATATTTGTATTGAATTAAACTAAAGAACAAGGTTTTGAGAGTGGATAAGTTTAGGGCTTGTTTTTCACGCACAAACAAATCAAAAACGTGGTAAAAGATGTCCCAAATGAAAAATATAACAATAAAACGCAAAATGGTTAGCAAAATCTTTTTGTAAGTGACCTTTTTGTTTTCGTTTAGATAGATGGCGCCACTGACAAAAATAAATAGCGGTACCGAAATTCGGGCTAAACCATCATAAAAGGCGGAAATTTTCCAAACCATACTATAAATTGGCGTGGCGTAGAAAAATAGGGTGGATACATGAATTACCACAACCAAAAATGCCGCATACAATCTTATGCGGTTTAGGTATAGAGTGGAGGTGTTTGTTTGCGTGGCAGCTTGCAAATTGCCTTGTGTGCTTTGCTCGGTTGCTGGTGAATTTTCTTGCGTAGTTTCTTGAGTATTTATTGGTTTATCCTTTATTGCTTTAGTAAGATTATTATAGCACACTATGCGCTTCACCTCAATCTTATAATTTGCCCCACAAACAAAATGTTTGTAGGGCTTCATTTTTTGCGCTACGACTTGACCTTGTGGCTCATTTTGCAGTAGTCACTGCAAAACTACGCTTAGCGGTCAGTCTCCGCGCCTTTCGCGACCAAACGAAAACAGCACTCCATTCGGGGTGCTGTTTTGTCGCGACTTCTAGGGAACCTTAATAGAGTTTGCCCGCTAACGCTCTAGGGATTGCGTTATGACTTGGGCGCTTCACCGCAACCTTTTAATTCGCCCTGCAAACATTCGGTTTGTAGGGCTTTATTTTATGGTTGGGTTCCGCGCTTATCACCGCCAAACGAAATATCCTTATTGATTTAGTACTATGTAATTTTGAATATAACAAGGAATAGCTTTTGAGCAATTTTGTTAAAATTTTTGTGATAAAAATGTTTTGACAGGTTGTCCATAGTATTATTACATGGACGTTCTGGCAAGACTTTTTTAGCCAAAAAGATAACAAAAGTGCGTATGTAAGTGCCGGCGGTTCGGCAGAGAGCCGGAACAAAACAATAGTGCCGACCGAGCGAGCGGCCGGAACAAGAACGGTTGATTGTTAAAATTAAATGCATATAACTAACAAGTAGGGGTGGAGTCGTCTTGGGCGGTTTGTTCGGAAAGGTATTGATTGAAAAATGCATTTTTTACATTAGAGCTTGGAACAAATTCTAGTTTTGACTTTTTTGTGCTGTATCTCATAATTGCTTGAGTAAATTTCCATAGTTCGCTTTTATTTATATCCTTATTATATATTTTTAACATAGTATTGTAAACCAATGATTGCAGATTTAGATAAGTTATTGGCTCAGAATTTTCTTGTAAAAAACCATAGATTTCATTGATTGTTTCTGCTGTTGGTGGTATTGTGCCATCTATCAATTCTAATAGTGTTTCAAATTTTGGGTTTATACGATTGTTTCTTTCTAAAAACATTTTAAAACTTGCATCACCACAAAAAGACAAGCCACTTTGACTTAGGCTTATGTCTTCACGATCATAGATATAGGTAGGTAGACAACCAAAAGCTATGGATTTTGGATAAGTTTTTGGTTGGGGAGCGGTGATTTTAGCGAATTTATGATCTAAATACTGAGCAGTTGTATATTGTAAGTCGGGTAGAGAAATAAGAAAATCGGCGAGCATTATACCACGACCATGCTTGGCATTATCTCTTGTTGGGTCTAGTAGGTAATATCCATCTATGCCGTATTTAGAGTCCTTGATGTAAACCATTAAAGAACGATGTCCCTCAATGATATTGTTCGTATTAGATTTTGTTCTGTTGCTAAAGGTTAAAATTGTGTTTGCGTAGTTTTCGTAATAAGCAGTTAGGTAATTAATGATTAAATTTACATAACCAACACAAACAATTCGGTTACTAGTTAATACCCCGTAAATTGACCTAGACATACCCAAGCCTTCGTCTTCGCTTTCAGCGTTGTAACTTCGTTTTGTGGCAGTAATGTAGCACCAAAGTAGGGCTTCTAACGGCGTTAGTCGTTTTAGGTGACATATTTTACCAAATTCGTAAAATTCATTACTTACGCGTCTGACGGTTTTTAAATCAAAGAAATTTGTGTTATCTAAAATTAAAATATTGTTTTTATATTTTTTATTAAGCAAAAAATCAAATTGCTCAAATTTTTCTAGTGTTTTTTCAGAAATTAAGCCTTCTGTTGCAATGCTAAACAAACAATTTGTTGGGTTAACATTATATTCTAGTGATAATTTATTTATTAACTCTAGTGTTTCATTTGGAGATTTGATTACGTTGTAGGGATGAAATAAAATATTTATTTTAAACTTTTTATTTCTAAATTTTTGGTATTTGGTAAATTTTTTATTTAACGAGTTTGTGTCGTCGTTTAAATTTACATACATATTAAAAATATTTTTTGGAAGCGTTTTCACAATCTCATTATATCATTAAATTAAAAAAAAGTCAATGGTGGGGTGAAGAGATGACTTTGGGATGGTGTCCACAATTCAAATTTGAACTGATTTAAAAGTATTGCCATCGTTATTTAATTTTTATTTCAAAAAGAGTCAAATGCGCTTTAAAGAAGAAAGAAGAACGAAGAAATAAAAAGAAAAGTACAAACAAAAAACCAAACCTTGCGGTTTGGCTGTTTTTGTTTGGCGGAGAGTCCGGGATTTGAACCCGGGCGGCAGTTTCCCACCCTAGCACCTTAGCAGGGTACCCTCTTCGGCCTCTTGAGTAACTCTCCGTGAAACTACTTTATCATTATATACTATTTATGGCCGTTTTGCAACGCTTTTACAAAAATTTTTGAAATAAATTCCAGCAAAATATTTGTATATTTTGTAATATTATGTTATCATATAATATATATTATATAAATTTAGAGAGGTGTTTTTTTATGCCAGTTGGTCCTTCTCATAGTAGGGGTGGTTCGCGTTCGGGCGGTTCGTTTAGTTCGCGTTCGTCCAGTTCGTCCAGCCGTTCTAGTTTTGTTTTTATAAACGGCGCAATTTGCCATTCAAACGGCAAACCACTCAAAAATAGTGAAAAATCTTTGTACCTTTCGGTATTTTTTGGCATTATTGCTTTTATGGGTATTATTTGTACCATAATTGGCTCAATTACCGCAAATGCATACAAAAGCAAAATTCAAACCATGAAAGACGATAGCGTGTACTATTATAACTTAATTGAAACCGGTGAAAGGGTGGAAGCAAACATTAGTCGTTATGTATATTATTTAGATTACAACGGTTACGAGTGGTATTATATTGAATATTGGTTTAATGACGGTGATAAAAAAATTGAGGGCGAAACATATGTCGATTATTCTCTTTCGCAGGCAAAAGCCAAGGGCGACAAAATTGTCGTTTATTACAATAGTGCAGATGGGTTTAGTATAAATGAAGATTACCGTCTAGAATCAGTGGAATACAAAAATTACATAAGCTGTAAAAAGGGTAGCATTGGTGTGGCAATTTTTGGCATAGTTGCAATTGTGGCTGGCGTATTTTTGATGATTGTATTCATTAAAAAGGGCAAAAAGCAAAAAGCAGAAGAAAAAGCAACTGAAGCCGAAGAAAAGCAAAAAGACGAAGAATCGCGCAAGGAACGTCATTGCGAATATTGCGGTACGGTGGTTGGCGATGAGGTTACAAACTGTCCTAACTGCGGCGCAAAAATTAACGCGCGAGTTAAACCAAAAGTATAATTGAAAATTTTTCAAGACTCCTAAATGGTTAGGGGTCTTGTTTTTTTGGCTTTGGTATGTTATAATGCAATTAGTGGTGAGCAACTTGCGCGCGGTGGCGGCTAGTTGTTTGAAAGGGGTGTACAATGGAAAATGAAATTAAGTTTACCAAAGAGGTTCTGTACGAATTTGGCGGGCGTATGCATCGTGGTCACAAGGCGGAATTTAGAGACTTTGTTTGTGATGTCGCGAGTTTAAGAGGTTTTGAGGCGCGCGTTGAGAATAACTTGATTGCCCAAAATGTAGTAATAGGTAACCCTGAAAAGGCAGAGGTGGTTGTGTGTGCACACTACGATACGCCCCCACGTATGCCAAGTTGGTTTATTCATCATCAACTAGCGAGCATTGGGATAGGTTCGGCGGTGCTTGTGGGTGGACTAGGCTTTTTGGTTCCTCGATGGGCGCTAGCCAACTTGCCGCCAGATCAAGTTGTAACTTTGCTTACGGGTATTGAGCACGGCACAAAGGCACTTACCAGTGCGCTTATGGCATATATGATGGGATTTTTGGGCGGCGAGAACAAAAAGAATTTTGACGACAATTCCTCTGGCGTGCTAACTATTTTGAATTTGCTTGAACACTATAAAGATTTTCATCAGGAGGCAAAAGATAAAATTGCGTTTGTTTTGCTGGATAACGAAGAAAAGTTTTTGCTGGGTTCGTTTACTTATGCGTTAAGGCATAAAAAACAAGTAAAGCGACAAGAATTTGTTAATGTTGACTGTGTTGGTGTGGGCAAGCGTATGAACATTTACCATTTTAACGGCAAAAAGTGGCGTGGCAAAAGGCCAGCAATTGCCGAAAAGTTGCGCGACCAAATGAACGCAAATGGCACATTTAATCCTCGCATACGCCGTAGTGGGCTGATGAGCACCAGTGACCATTTGGCGTTTGGAAAAAGCAAGGGCGCGTGCTGTTTGCTTGCAGTAGAAGAAGATGACAAGCAATCTTTGGTAAAACATATTCATAGCAAAAAGGATACCAGACTAGATCATGACAATATTGCAGATTTGGTAAAAACGCTTAGTGATGTTTTTGAGGCTAGTTATGGCATAACAAAAGATATAATTAGTACCGATGCAAACAAAGAAGCAATTTGTGAAAAAGCAGAAGAAAACCGAGCGAAATTTTTAAGTGAGCAAGCTGACGCGGCGGCTCGCAGGCAGAAGGCGTTTGATGTTTTTGATATGCCGGTTGTTGACGTTTTGGGCGGTGGCGTGCGAAAGGTTCAAGCCGAAGAAGCTGGCCGCGCTGAGCCTAAGGCAAATGCCAAAGCGGCAAGTAAAGTGGCGGACAAGACGCCAGCAAGAGCGGCAGCCGAAGAGGCTCAGAAGGCAGCCGAAAAGAGAAAAAAAGCCTTTGATGTTTTTGACCAATCTTTTATGGAAATGTAAAATTTTGTGCGTTTTATTAAGTGTAAAAAGTATGCAAATAAAGTATTGCATACTTTTTTTGTTTTTTAATTTATGGGGTTTAATTTTAGTGGTTTGGTGGGGTGAGTTATCTATCTAGCGACCACCTAAACCGACTTTTTGACCGATTTTGTGCGTTTTACGCCTATATACACACTGACTGCCGTTAAAAAATTGCAGTTTTGACTTAAAATATAAAAAACAAATTTTGTTTTTGCGTCGTGCGGTCGGCGCTATATGTTAGCACATTTTAGCTAGAAAAAATTTAGTAAATTTTGCGCGCGTGAGTAATATTGTTGACGCGATAAAGCATAAAGTGATATAATGATTGTATAAAATTTTAAAGGAGAAAAAGATGCTTGAATTAAAGAATATATGTAAGACATATAGACCTAAAAAGGGCAAACCTGTGCAAGCACTTAAAGACATTTCGGTTAAGTTTGACGAAACCGGTATGGTGTTTATTTTGGGTAAGTCCGGCTGTGGTAAGTCTACATTATTAAACACAATTGGCGGACTAGATAAGTTTGATAGTGGTGAAATTGTTGTTATGGGCAAATCAAGCAAAGAGTTTTCGGCGAGTGATTTTGATAGTTACCGAAACACTTTGATTGGTTTTATTTTCCAAGAATATAACATTTTGCCGGAATTTACTATCGCCAAAAACATCGCTTTGGCGCTGGAACTTCAAGGCAAAAAAGCAACAAAAGAAAAAGTACAAGAACTTTTGGATCAGGTTGACCTAGGTACGCAAGGTAACCGTAAACCGAATGAACTTTCGGGTGGTCAAAAACAAAGGGTGGCAATTGCGAGGGCGCTTATTAAGGAACCTCAAATTATTATTGCAGATGAACCTACCGGCGCGCTTGATTCGGCGACCGGTAAACAAGTTTTTGATACTCTTAAAAAACTTAGCCAAGAAAAGTTGGTTATTATTGTATCGCACGACCGCGAATATGCTGAAATTTATGCTGACCGTATTGTAGAAATGAAGGACGGCAAAATTATTAGTGATGAAACAAAAAGGTTTGTAGAACCAAAAGCGGTGTCTTCGGGCATCAAACTTATTGGTGACAACACTTTGCAGATTGACAAGGGTACCAAACTTAGCAAAGAACAGCTAGAAATTTTAAGCAAGTTCTTTGAAAATAGTACTACCGACTGCTTGATTTCTACCAACGAAAAATCTAACGCTAAATTTAAGGAAGTATCAAAAATTTCGCCAAATGGTGACGCGCAAGTATTTTCGGATACTAAACCGGAAGATTTTGACGGCAAAGTTTATGACAAAACAAAACTTAAATTTATCAAATCTAAACTTAGACCAAAAGATAGTATAAAAATTGGTGCGAGCGGCTTAAAGGCAAAACCTATTAGGCTAGCGTTTACTATTTTGCTGTCTATGGTGGCGTTTGGTCTGTTTGGTACGGCAGACACACTTGCAAGTTATAATGCGGTAGGTAATACCGTTGCTACCATTGAGGACAATAACGTTAAAGTTATCTCTTTTGCAAGAGAAGAGCTTTATGAAAATGCGGAAGATGACTATTACTATTATAGTGATGGCTATTTTGATGCCAAATCTAAAAAGGCGCTAGAAGATGCCACCGGTCAAAAGACCTATTATTTGTTAAAAACTCAAAATTTTAGTTACGGCAATAATGTAAGAAAGCGTAATGGTAGTGGTAACGCTATTGTTATGGGCGTATACTCGGGCTCGTATTTTTCGGGTGAAATAGAAGGCGTTTCGGTAATTGATAACGACTTTTTGACAAAAACTGGCTTTAAACTGTTAGGAAGTAGTCATTTGCCTATAAACAATAATGAAATTTTGGTTACTAAGTACTTTGCTGAGCACTTTGTTGGTAATGATTATTACGAAGAAGGTACTAGCACTACCTATCAAATTGCTAGTTTAACCGATGTTATTGGCAAACATCTTAACTACGATAGTGTTACCTACACAATTTGTGGGGTGCTTGATACCGGGCTTAAACAAGAAGATTACAGCCAAATGGTTGAAATTGGCAAAGGGACCAGTAAAGAACGTTTAGAAGATTATAGCCTAATTTCTAACTTTGAAAAGGCTTTGACAAGTGATTTGCATGGTTGCGCCTTTATTTCTGGCGAGGCTTTAAATAGTTTGGCTGGTTCAAAACGCACCACCAAAAATAACGTGTCTATGTATCTCCAAATAGGATTGGATGACAAGTGGGTAAACAATATAATAAATATTAGCAGCGTGAGTGCTGATGATATTGAGTATGTAAGCGGGTTTGGTGGCACAACTCTTGCCAGCAATAAATATTTGATTGGTGCCGTTGCGTACTATCAAAAACTGACGGAAGAAATTGCTGATGTTGGCGCTTTGCCAACCGAAGAACAACAATATTACTGGGCGTTCCAAAATAGTAGCACGCGCATAGCATTGCTTACGAATAGTGCTTTTAGAACCTATTTGATGGCAAAATTTGAAGCCGATGACGCTATTTCGGTAATTTTAAACGTTAGCGGTAGCAAAAAGAAAGGCGACATTGTTGGTTTGTACTTTGGCGCGAACGGTCAAGAGTATGCTCAATATGACTATATGATTGTTACGGATAGTGTAACTTATGACAATTTATATGTTATTCCTTATGATAGTTGCTTTATGGCTACGCCTTCAACCAGGGCTGAACTTGAAAAAGTGGTAAAGTTTAACTACTCGTTTGAAGAAAGCGACAAAAAGCCTGAACATTATGTTTTAAATAATGGTATTTTAAGTTCAGTGCTTATGGCAAACAATCTTATTTCTACCACCAAAAAAGCGCTATTTTATGTTTCGTTGTTCTTTGCTGTATTTGCAGGACTGATGTTGTCTAACTTTATTGCTGTATCTATCAGTTACAAGAAACGCGAAATTGGTATCTTGCGTGCAATTGGTGCAAGAAAGAAAGACGTGTTCTCGATCTTCTTTAGCGAAAGTGCAATTATTGCATTGATCAACTTTGTGCTTGGCACTGCGTTTGCGTATGCGGCAACTCGCATTATTTCAAACACGGTGGCAGACGCCGGATTAAAAGTAACCTTGCTAGTATTTACTGTAAGACAAGTAGTTTTGATTTTGGGCGTAAGCTTGATTGTGGCTTTCCTTGCATCGCTAATTCCTGTTCTAAAGATTTCGCGTAAGCAACCTATTGACGCAATTAACAATAGATAACTTTTGCATATAAAAATTGCTCCCAATTTGGGGGCAATTTTTTTTGTGTCTTTTGGGTGTGTAGTTGCGGCTGCTTTTGCTGCTTGCGCGCGCTGGCGCGATAGAGCGTGGCTTAACTTGCTTCGTGGTTAGCTGCAGTTGTTGGTGATGTGGTGGTTGGCGATGTGGCGCGGTGGTTGGCAAACGGGGGTAGGCACTGCTTGCACGACTGATTTTTGAACGGCACCAGTGACGGCTGTGCGGGTTACGCTTAGCGACTGGTTGGTGTGGGTGGTTGGTGCACGGCTTGCGTTTTACTGCTGGTTGGCGAACGGAGATGGGGAGGTTTGTGTGCTGCGCTAGGCTAAGGTGGTTACCCAAAAAAAAGTCTGGCGGGCGAGGCGCATTGGGGCCATGTGTCGCTTTAAAGGAGTGGACTGGGTAGAAAACGGGGGTAAAATTCTATAAAATTTATGGCAAACAAATGTTTAAACATATAATAAATATATTAAACAAATGTTTAGATTTGGGCGTAAAATTTGTCGAAAATATGTTTTAATTGTCGAAATTGACGAACAAATGTTTTAAAATATTGGTTAATTATTAAACAAATGTTTAATAATTATGTAAATTTTTAACGGGAATTATGTCGAGCGGTTGTTTGATTTGTCGAATTATGTTGACTTTTGCAAGGTGTGGAAACATTGCTCAAAGCCTTTATTTTTTAGTGTTTGACGCGTGTGTATCGAAAGTATGTTTGATATTGTTTGCGCGGCTGGGTTGAGTTTTTTTGTACTTTTGTGTGAGTTTGGTAAAGTAAATAAGTGCGTGTGGCGGTTGTGGCGGGAATGGCGCTGGTTATTTTGCTGGGTTTGTTACAAATTTAGTGGCGCGCCGGCTTGCTGATTTTTGTTTGTTTTAGCCCGTGGGGTGGCGCAAGTTATTTCATTTGCGGCGAGTGTGGTGGCCACGCTTGGGTTGGAGGCTAAGGCGCTCGTGCGGTTTTTGACTATCGCGCCAGCCAAAATTGAGGCGTTTTTGCCGCGCTTAAAAATCTATCATTCTGCGACAGAGCGTCTGGCGAGCAGATATGGCGTTGATAGGCGAGGTGCGATGGCTGAGTTTTGCCCCAAAAATTGGCTGCTTAAAACGATTGTAAAAGTGGCTGAAAGTATGGTATAATAAAGGAAAACAAAGGATTTTGGAGAACGATATAATGGATGAATTTGAAAGCAAAAATGGCGAAAAAATGGACGGCGGTGAAGGTGACAAAAAGTCTAAAATTATTGACAAAATTGTCAGTGACAGCCGAATTGATGATATAAAATCGGCGCTTAATATAGATGGCGAAGTGGATAGCACCGAGGAAATTCAATCTGTGATTGATGGGCAGATGGGTTTTGACGAGTTCATTGAAAAGCAAGTTGAGGAAACGGCGGGCGAAGTTTCGGCAGAGGAAAAGCAGGAACTCAAAGCCAAGGCCAAGGAAAAGTTGCTTACGTCGTCAGGGCTCGGCAAAAACATTTTACAAAAGTCTATTGATGTGGTTATGCATGAATCTATGATGCCATATAGTGAGCATGTTATTTTGGATAGGGCGTTGCCGCGTGTTGAGGACGGGCTTAAGCCGGTTCAACGCCGCATATTGTATTCGATGGTTGAACTTGGTGTTACGCCGGACAAACCTTATCGTAAAAGTGCGAGAATTGTCGGTGACTGTCTTGGTAAATATCATCCACATGGTGATAGTTCGGTTTATGATGCAATGGTGCGTATGGCGCAACCGTTTAATATGAGTCAGGTGTTGGTTGATGGACACGGTAACTTTGGTTCGGTGGATGGCGACTCTGCGGCGGCTATGCGTTATACCGAGGCAAGGCTTGCACCTCTTGCGCTTGAAATGCTTAGAGATTTGGACAAAAACACCGTCGATTGGCAGTTTAACTTTGATGACACGCTAAAAGAACCGGTAACTTTGCCGGCGAGATATCCAAACTTGTTAGTTAATGGCACCACCGGTATTGCGGTTGGCTTAGCGACCAATATTCCTCCGCACAACCTTAATGAGGCAATTGCAGGCGCTGTGGCGTATATTGATAATCCAAACATCAAACTTAAAGAGATGATGAAGATTATTAAGGGTCCAGATTTTCCTACCGGTGGTTATATTATTGCCGGTGATGAACTTACTAAGGCCTATGAAACCGGCAAGGGCAAAATTATTATCCGCGCCAAAGCGCATATTGAAAACGGCGACAATGATAAGCGTTCGATTGTTATTACTGAATTGCCTTATCAGGTAAATAAATCGGCGTTGCTTCAAAAGATTTTGGAACTTAGAGATGCCAAAAAAGTGGAACTTGCGGGCATTTCGGAAATTTGCGATGAATCTGACCGAAATGGTATGCGTGCCGTTGTTAGGGTTAAAAAAGATGCAGACCCTAAACAAATTTTGGATTATTTGTACAAATATACCAACCTTGAATGCACTTTTGGCATAAATATGGTGGCGATTGCAAATGGTAGGCCGGAACAGGTTGGACTTTTGGACATTATTAAGTATTATGTTGAGTATCAACAAAAAGTTATTCAACGTCGTACTAAATTTGATTTGGATAACGCCAAAGAGCGTGAACATATTTTGCAAGGCTTGGTTATTGCGGTTAGAAATATTGACGAAGTTGTAAAAATTATTAAGTCTTCCGCCAACACTGGCGAGGCGAAGCGTCGTTTGATGGAGAGGTTTGATTTAAGCGACAGGCAGGCTCAAGCAATTTTGGATATGCGTCTTGCAAGGCTTACTTCGCTTGAAATTTACAAACTCGAACAAGAACTTAAAGAGGTTCAGGAACTTATTAAGCGCTTGACGGCAATTTTGGGCTCGGTAAAACTGCAAATGGACTTGGTTAAAGAAGAGATGCTGGACATCAAAAAGCGTTTTAAGACCCCAAGGCTATCTACAATTTTGGCTGGTGTGGATGAATTTGTTGTTTCATCATTTGATGACAAAAAGCCGGTTGAGAGTTTGGTAATTGGCGTTACTAAGATGGGTACCGTTAAGGCTTACGCAAACAAGTATTTTGGTCAAACCAACAAAGAATTTGCGGAAAAAACCAATAATTACGATATCCACAAAAAACTTATTTTAACAACTTCCGACAAACAAATTATGATGTTTACCAACCTTGGTAATGCTTACCGTATGGAGGCGGGAGATTTGGCACCTGCAAAATGGCGTGATAAAGGCTATACCTTGCGTGAACTGTTTAGTGAGGCTAAATCTAGTGAAAAAGTGGTTAGCGTATTTGAGGTTCCGGAAGACGGCGAAAAGAATTTGTTGTTCTTCTCGAAGTGCGGCATGATTAAAAAGACCGCGTGGAAGGAATATTTCCTATTAAAGAGCAGTTTCCAAGCAACCAAGTTTAAAGACGATGACGAACTGGTTAGCGTGGAACCGGAAGATGTGGACACCAAAGTTACTATTTTCTTTGTGACGAAAAAGGGCTTTGTGCTTAATGCTTTGGTTGGTGATATCCCATTGCAAGGCAGAATTTCGGGCGGTGTGAAGGGTATTAACCTAGCAGATGGTGATGGCGTTGTTTGGTGCGGTCAAGTGGTACCGGAAAACAAAATTGCTATGCTGACCAACAAGGGCTATGCAAAGCGCATTAAGGTGCACGAAGTGGAACCTATGGCGAGATACCGCAAGGGTGTGAAGGGTTTTGAACTTTCGAGAATTGATAACGGCGACGAACTGGTGTTTGCCGGACTAATTGATCGCGTGGTTGATATTATTATTGAGGATACAAGCGGTGTACGCTTCTGTTATTCTAGCGAAACCTTTAATTTGGAACCTCGCACCGGTGTGGGTAAATCACTCGTTAAAGCAAAATCTACCTTGCTTTGCGCCGGCGCGGATAAGTACATAAATTACCTAAGTTAATTCCATAAAGCAGCGCATAGCGCTGCAAATGAAATAAATTCTGACGGATTTATGCAATGTGCGCTTCACCTCAACCTTTTAATTTGCCCTACAAACAAAAATGTTTGTAGGGCTTCATTTTATGGTTGGGTTCCGCGCTGCTCACCGCCAAACGAAAAACGGAAGCAAGTTCCGTTTTTGCGGTGACTTCTAGGGAACCTTGATAGAGTTTGCCCGCTGACGCTCTAAGGATATATATCTTTATATATAATATATTTATGTAAGCACTAAACAAAGTAAAAACTTACTTGCTAGCAATTTTGCTTGAATTTTTGAATTGAAATGCCCAAAACAGGTTGCCTATAGTATTGTTACATGGGCGTTCTGGCAAGACTTTTTTAGCCAAAAAGATAACAAAAGTGCGCATAAAAGAGCCGCCCCACGAAAGTGGGGCGGAACAAAATCACGTTCTGTTTCGGGTATTTTAAACAAAAAGACTGCAAAAGTGCGTATAGTAGTGCCGGCGGTTCGGTAGAGAGCCGGAACATATTTAAACAAGCCAGACCTTGTGGTCTGGCTTGTTTGTTAGTTGTTTTCGCTTGGGCGATTGGTTTTTGCTAGTGAGTATATGATGGTTACAATTTGAGAAGCGAGTTTTTTTAGTTCAACTTCTTCTTTTTCAAGTTCTGGGACTAGGTCTGGTTGCAGTTGTTTTGCGCGTTCTAGGCGTTCTACGCGAGCATTTGCGTACTCGTTGTTAATTATAAGCACATAAAAACCATATAGGTTGGCTTGATATATCTTTTTTTGCTCGCTAGTAAAAGATTTGTAGTTGTTTTTGTAAATGCTTATTGCTTTGGCACCATCACTCATAACGCGAGAAAATTTCATTGAAATTGGCTTTGATGAGGTAAAGTCGTTTGTGCGTTCGGCTTCATTTTTTAAATAATCGGCATAGATTTCGGAAAATGCTGGGTTTACTGCTTCCATGGTTTGTCCCCCTTTTTTATTTAGTAATTTTATTATAGTATCTTTTGAAATTTTGTCAATAGCGAATTTTAAAAAAACTTGCTATTTGTTTGCTAAAAATTGAATTTTAGTATATACTAACTATAAAGAAATTTGTCGAAAAATGTAGGTGTGAAAAAGTATGGAAAATACGAAATCTAGTGATACACTATATAAAATTGTTAGAGTTAGAAAAAAGGATGGCACCATTGTAAAAAAGCGCGTTAGGGTGGACGAAAATGGTAACATTATAAGAAGCACAAAACCTGCTGAAAAGCCGGCTGCTTCCAGTGTGCCGGTGGCAGCGCCAAGACCAGCAATGGAAGCGCCTAAGGCTGATGTCGGCGTGCAAAAACCAGACGAAAAACCAGTGGCTTACGCGCCGGTGCGCGAAGTTGGTGTCGATGCTAAAAAAATGGAAGACGCTACCGAAAAGCGCGAAGAAAATGCTGATGGCGCTAATGCAATGAATGTGGGTGTAGTAAGCAAAACGGTACTAGTATCGGCGGACAACGGTGGCGCTGGCAATACTTCAAGTTTGAGGGCTAGGGTGCTAAACAGGCACGCGTTTGTTTCTAATTTGGAACGAGGAGAAAGCGCAAGCAGCGCTAGTTCTTTGCGAGAAGAAGTGCAGGTAACAAAGCCTCTTGAAACTGAGGTTATGGAAGAAGCGATTGAGCCGGATAATAGCGTTGGTGATTTGGAAAAATCGGTCTTGGCAACTACTTACCGCGAAAGTGTGGGTAAAGGTTCAGGAAGGGGCGTTTCGGTCGGTGCAACCTCGTATGCCGGCAAAGAAAAGGCCATAAATCCGCTAGAAAAGGAGCATGCGGACGAGCGCACGCGTAATAGTTTGGCAGGCTCGTATGTGGCAAAAACGGTGCTTCCTGAGGTTCAAAAGGCAAAGCCTAAAAAAGAGCGCAAGCCGGTTAAGTTGGGTTTGCTAGTGGGGCTTGGTGTGGTGCTTGTGGCCGCTGTGTATGTGGCAGTATTTTTGCTTACTTATAACTTTGGCGACAAAAAAGTTCACTTTGTGGAGTATACATTAACTACCGCCGAAACTGCGGTGACAAAATATCAAGACGGCGCGCAATTGAACTTAAATGGCATTAACTTTTGTTACAATTATGACAATAATGAAAGCAAAAATGTTGCTTTGAGTTTGGTAAATCTTGAAGCACCTAGCGCCGATGCCGGCTACAAAATTGTAAACGGATATGTTGTGGCAGACTGGTCGGGTGACTTTTCGGGTAGTGATAGACGAAACATTACGCTGAGATTTTTCTCGGGCGCAGAACACGCGTCGCTAAATGTTACCATATTTAGAAATAAGGTTGTTTCGCTTAAATCGTTATCCGTTTTGCCAACAAGCACGGTGTATGATGGAACCGCTTATGTTACTGGACTTAACGCAAATGCAGAATTTTATTTAGATGTGTTTGGCGTGTGCAAGGTGCATGATGAGGTTGGCGGCGAAAACTTTGAAACTTTGATTGATAAAAATGCTTATAAAGTGTTTATTAAAAAAGTCGGCGAAACAAACTACGAAGAGCTTGCTGCGACCGATGGAAAATATAAGATAGCGTATAGTGATACCGTGATTGGCGTAAAGGTTGTTTACGAAACCGTTTATGATGGACGCGTTGAATTGAATCTTATATAAAGCAGACCGAGAGGTCTGCCTCAACATTTTAATTTGCCCTACAAACGAAATGTTTGTAGGGCTTTATTTTTGCGCTACGACTTGACCGTGCGCTCCAACTTGGACTTTTGGCTTGCTTTAGTGCAATTGCATCAAAGCGTCGCTTATCGTCCAGTTTCCGCGCTTATCACCGCCAAACGAAAAACGGAAGCAAGTTCCGTTTTTGCGGTGACTTCTAAGGAACCTTGATAGAGTTTGCCCGCTTCGCTATAATGATACATATTTTTTATATAATATACTTATGTATGTGCTAAACAAACTAAGAACTAACTCGCTAGCAATTTTGTTTAGATTTTCAATTCAAAAAGTCGAGTAAAATTGCTGGCAAATGATTCTCATTTATATGAAAAAATAATGCAAGTGCAATGCTGTCGTTTTTGAAACGGGGGTAATTTAGAGGGTGAAAAGTGGGCGTGAAAGAACTATCGAGGGGCAATGTGTGGGCGAAAATGGGGCGGTTTTGCGTGTCTGGTGGTGCGCGGGCGGTGCGCGGATGAGCAAAATTTGAGTTTGCACTTGAAAAATAAAAAAACAATTTTTAAAATTTGGTTTGGGGTTTTGGGGGCGAAAGTTAGCGGGCAGCGATATCTATTTTTGACATTTTAAAATAAAAAAACTTTGCCGAGATTGGCAAAGTTTTTTGGTTGATACAAATAGTTTATTGCTACTAGTTTAAAACAAATTTTAAAACTAATAATGTAAAAATAGTAGTTTTAAAACTGGGGTTTAAATAGTAGTCAAAACTGACAATTGCAACTAAAAGTTTAAAACCGATAATATAGTGAGTGGGTGGTTTGAAACTATTAGTTTAATGCTGATATAGCCGTTTGGCTTTTGAGTGTTTTGAGAAAAATATGACAAACAGATTTGTTTTTGTAAAGGCATATAGAACTAGACTTTGTTTTTCTTTTTAAATTTTGTTAAGGTGATTGCGAGAACTATCAGCAAAATGATGTTTACTGAAATAAGCGCTATACCTATGGTTTGAAGGGTGGATAGACTATCCGCCTTTATATCCATAGTTTTTACGTAGCCGTGAACTACCGTGCCGTCGGCTAGTTGGTAAGTGATGCCGGTGTAGTCGCTTTTTGATTCTAGTTTGCCATCATCAATTATTATGCGCGAACCTTTTTTTGCAAGTAGCAAAAATTCGGTAGCATCGGCGTCGGCGTACACAATGGTGTCGCGTTTGATGCGAGCGTTGCATTTTAGTTTTTCGGTTTGGGTTTTGTTTGCCTTTACCACGCTTTTGGTTTGAACAAACAACTCGTTGTCGTTATGTTTGACCAAATAAAAAGTTTCGCCGTCACCGTTTGTGTATGTTTCGGTGTAAACTTGTTTTAGTTCGGTTAAAATCGGCACCGTGGTTGCTTGGTTTTGTTCGTCCTCGGCGGTGGTTGGATAGGTGTAAAGTTTGGTACTGTCGCCAATGGTCTTTACCTTTTGGCTGGTTTGTGTTTTTGTGTTTTTGCTATCGCTATTGGGCTTTTTGATGTATCCCAAATGATTTATGCCATCTTTGGTGTAAAGCACATAAAGGTGGTCAGTTACCGTGTTTGTTGGGGCAAGCAATAGGTAAGCGCTGCCGCTGGTGATGGTTATGGCGCTTTGGGTGGCAAACTCCGAAGCGTAAAGCGGGGTATCGCCCTGCGCAGTGTATTCTACTTTTTGCGTTGGGGATACCGGCGTGCTTTGGTTTTGAAGAGCCAAAGTAACCTCGCCTGTGGTTAAGTTTACTTTTTTTACATTTTGATCGCCTGTGGAACAAAGGTATACATAATTGCCACTGGTGGTTAGGGCTGAATAATTTGAGTCACCAAGACTTATTTGGCTAAGAAGTCCACTGCCATAATGCAAATAGGTTTGGTCATTATTTTTGAAAAGTGCTACAAAACTGCCCGTGCCACCGGATATCATAATTGGGGTTCCGGTTGGCGCCGATACCTGCGTTTCGGTATAGGGGTAATTTGTGCCAGAAAGGCTCCAAATTTGCCCGTCGGCGGTTAAGATGATTAGTGTATCACCCGAAATGGTAAAGTCGCTAATTTGGCTGTATTTTAGGCTTTCAGTTTCGGCTAGGTCTATGCTTTTTTGATGTGTCAAAGTGTTGCCGCTAAGTAATAGTTTGTGTACCGAAGTTTCGGTGGAAACATATAGGTATCCGCCATTTGCAAAAATCTTTTTTGCGCGCGCCAAATTTAGGGTGTAGGTTAGGGTTGTTTGTGTGCCCGAAGTTAGGTCGATTTTTTCAAAACTTGGGGTGCCGTTTTTGGTCTGCTTGAAAATAAGGTCATTTTCGTTTAAGCACATAGACAAAATTTCGGCGCCGCTAATGTCGAATTCCTTTTGGTATGCCGTGCCTGCGTTGGCATCTAGGCTTGAATACACTTTTATGGTTTTGTGAAAATCGTCATAAATATAATAACTGTCGTTTGCTACTGCAAGTTGAGTTGGCGCAAAAAGATAGTTTTGAGTTTGCGCTTTTGCGTCCGCTTTTGATAGTGGAACAGCGGCAAGAGATAGCACGCAAATTAGCGCGGTAAACACAAAAATTGAAATTGCTTTTAGTTTTTTCATAATTTTTCTCTATTTTCTCTTTTGGTTGATTTAAAATTTTTGGCTTAATCGGCGGAGTGGTTACCGCCGATGTCTGCCAAATTGTTATTAGCCGTTTTGGCTTTTGTTGTAATCATCTAGTCGCTTTTGGAAGTTGGTTTTATTGTTTTGGTCGTTTTCCCAAGTACCTGGTGTGCCAGCGCGGATAAGTTCCTTTTGGGTATCCGGTGCACCAAAGTTGATGTTCTTTAAGGTTAAGTCGTGCACGCTCTTGCCAATCATTGGAGCGGTTACGCCGGCAATTAAAATGGCGGTGCCTACAACTACGGTGAATATAATTGCATCAATAATTGGGCCAGCTGGAGTAGCGTGAGATAAAATCCAAACAACAACACCAGCAATCGCAGCAACGGTAGCAAGTCCTGCTAAGATGCCGGTACCAATAGCTGTGAGTTTTTCGGCAACGGTTGGAGGGTCCATTTTGATTTCACGTATTTTGTTGCGGAAACCAAAACCAATTGCTGAGCCATATTCTCGGTCTTCTACGGTCAAGTTTTCACGCGTGGTGTTTATAAAGCAGATGCGGTTGATGGCGGCGGTTGACTTGCCCGTAAATACATTTTCTTTGGCTACTAGGAAACTAGTTAGGTTGGTACTGTAAGGTGCGTACTCTTCCAGTGTGAACACGCGTTGCACGGTGTGGAAGGTCTTTTTAAAGAAGGAGCGAAGCATTGAGTCGTTGTCGGTTACTAGTGGGTCGGCGAAGTTTTTGCCGTTCATGGTTTGACTGAGTGCAAACTTTGAACCCATACCTGAAAGCATTTCGCCAATTAAGCCTACGTAGCGTAGTTGTGGATCGTCGGAGAAACCGTTGTTGTAGTAGGTCTTTTGGTTGTCCACATTGTTAAAGAAACCGTTTACCATATCTAGGTTGTCTTCGTTTAGGTAGTAGGTGTTGGTAAAGGCGCCTTCGTCGTCTTCGAGTTGGTAAGAACTCTTTACGCTATCTACGTAGTAGTAGCCTTGGGTTGAACCCTTGCCAGACATTTTTAACACTTTGCTTAATACTGTGTGTTGTGGAGCAATTACTTCTTTTAGGTTGGAGTAGGTTAATACAAAGTCGTTGTAGTTGATCCAGTTGCCAAGGCGGGTTAGGTTATATCCACTGTTTACGTAGGTCTTAACAAAGGTTTGTGCCACCTTGTCTTCTTCGGCGTATGCTTTGTTTAGATGACGGTAGAACGAAGTACTCTTTGAAGTTTCGTCCACGGTCGCGTTTTGAATGTCTAGGTCAATGTTTCCATCTTCGGTTGTGTAGTAAGAACTAATTAGGTTTAGTGCCTCAAATTCGCTTATCATAAAGTTGTTAAAGCGGTCGCGATAAATATCGTCTTCGTTAACTTTTAAGGTGCGAAGTTGAGAGAGTGTCCATTTGCTTAGTTCGTCGTAGGTGTGAGTTTGACTGAACATTATTAGTCGACCTTTTTCGTAGGTGTCGTCGTCAAATACAAAACCATAGGCGTGGAAGACACGAAGTTTTTCTGCCTCAATTTCATCACGTAGTTGACTTTCCGTCATATTAAGTTGCCTTAAAACGCTAGTGTCGCCAGTGGTAGCAATTAGGTTTTGAGCATAAGTGTAGTAAATGAGTTTGCTTACTGCTGTTTTGTAATCACTGCCAAAGTTTTGAATGCGAGTTTGATAATCGGTCATACGCGCGTATACCAAAGCGTCTTTTGCACCAAAGATGGTAACCAAACCGTCGATGTATGCTTCTTTTAAGTAGCTGTACATTTCGGCAATCTTTTGAGCGTGCGCTTCACGTTGCTTTTCGGTGAGGTAGTTACTTACTTGGGTTAAAGCGAGGTAAGTACCGCTGCCGGCTGTGGTGGAAAGAACAGCGCTTGCGCCATTTGAGGCGAATAGAGCGGTTACGCCCGCCGTGCCAAGCAAGGTAATTATTGAGCTTGTTGCACCAAGGAAGTTTTCGAGCGCGCCAAATTCGGCAATACGTTTGTCTATGGTGTCATAAAGTTTGCGCAAGTTGCGAATTTGTTCGGTTGATTCGTAAGCGTTGCCGTATGGGTCGTTTATCGTGATGTCGTCGGCTGAAAGCATATCGGCGAGGTCGGCCATTTGTGATAGGTACGAGTTTGCGTTTTTGATTTTGAAGATGGTGTAATCAAAGAACAAACTTTCGAGAGTGTCGTATAGGTCGCGGTCGGTGTAGTTGTTGTTTAGGGTGTAGCCTTTGAGTAGGTCGCTAAACATGTTTAGATTGTTTAGGTCGCTTAGTATCATTGGTTCGCCCGTTAGGCGCATTGCATTGATGTCTGCGCTTAGTTTGTCATCTTTACCAATTGCGTCCGGTGCCTTGTAGTCTACATTTGCTTGAAGTTCGGTTGCTGTACGCTTGAAGGTCGCATTGATGTAAACGTTGTGGCTTTGAGTTACCGGTTGACCATTGTTGTCAGTTATTTCGCTGTTGTATGCCTTGTTGTTGCCAAGTTGAACTTTTTCAATCTTGTGCATTAGTCCGTTTGGCATACGGTAGTAGGCGTCTAGTCGACTGCTTGTAAAGGCTTGCAAGCCGTTGTTTTTGTCACCAACGTTAAGTTTTACTAGTGGGAAGCCTTCGCCAATTACGGCGTTTATTTTTGCTACCAAAGTTAATTCACCGCTGTTTGCTTTGGTTGACAAAGTTAGGTTTCCGCTTCTGTCTAGTCCGGTTAGGGTGCCGGAACTTAGGCTGTAATTTAAACGTATGGCTTTGTTGTTTACTTTGACGGTTACGAGGCTGGTATCGATGTTGCCCGATAGTCCGGTTTCGTCGGCAAAGTATTGGCTTGCGTCGGCTATGCTTCTGCTTGCGTACGCTGATTTGTAGTCATCTGCTGTTAGTTTTACAATTATGCCATCATTGGTGTTTAGTTGGTCGGCGGTTTTTAACATTACATAAATGCTGTTGTCGCCACCGTTTACGTATAGGTCGCTGGTTTCTTTTAGTAGTAAACCGCCCGAACGCGTTGTCTTTACTTCGGTGTTTAGTAGGGTGGTAAAGAAGTAGCCTTTTTGTCTGTATGACGCAAGTGCGTTTTCTTCTTCTAGACCACGAAGACTGCTATTTAGTAGTCTGCCCGTCATAAGCGCTTGAATTGGGGTGCGGTCGATACGTTTGCCGTTTGAAGTGTAAATGTAATTTGAGATTTCGTTGTAACTCATGGTGCCCGCTTCTTTGATGCTTGCTGGGCTGGTTTCGATGCCGTATTGGTTAAAGGTGCCCGGTACCAACTGATAAATTTTTACTTTTGGTTCGGCGCTATCGTCGGTTTCGAGTCCGGATAGGTTTTGACCAAAAATATTTACCATAGTTTGGGTGCCGTCTTTTGCATCGTTTTGGTTTGCTACCACTGAGTTTTCTACAAACCCAATTTCGGTTGCCGATTGACCAAGGCTACTGTCGTATGCTTCGGTAACTTCGGTTAAGCGAACAAACAATAGGTAACTTGCGTTTGCAAAATATGCTTTTAGTGATACATCGCCTTTTAAGCCATCAACCAAAATTTGGTTGTATACCTTTTGTGAATTTCCGTTTAGGAAGGCGCCGGTATGCTCTTCGGCTTTTTGATCGAAATAGTAATTTTGTGGCAAATGTTTGAGAGTTGAACGTGTTTCTTCGTTTTTAATGTATGTGATAGTGTTGCTTGCTGTTATTTCAACTTGTTCTACTTCGGCATTTGTAATGACATTTAAGCCAGCAATTAGTTCGGCATCTACAAACTGATTTTTCAGTTCGGCGTCGCCAATTGTGCGTTTTTCGCCCGATGTTTTGTTTTGTAGGTACGTTTTTGCCGCAACGGTGTCGGTGTAGTGGTCGGTTGAGAGAATACTTACGTTGCTAATTTTTGCAAGTCCGGATAGGTATTCAAACATATAGCCAACAAATTCGGCGTATGGGTAGTTGATTGCCGTAATAACTATTGGGGTGGAACGGCTACCAACCAAGTTGCCCTTTATAAAGCCTGCACTGGTTTTGTTTAGAGTTGCAAAGGCAGGGAACAATTGAACCTTTTTGCCGTCTACCATAGTGTAGATGTTTGCAAGTTTGCGAGTTACGGCGTCTAGGGTGATGTCGGCTGAGTTTTCGGCGCCAGTGGTAAAGCTTTGGGTTTTGCTGTCAAAGTTGAGCAGTTCTTCCTTTTCGTTGTAAATGCTTGGGGAACCGTCGGTGCCGTATAGGTTGCCGTCTTCGTCTACGTACAAATCGTTATCCGTTTCGTTTAAGGTTAGGTCTACAACGTATGGGATACTTTCGTAGTACTTGATTATCCTTACTTCGTTATTGTTTGCCGAAATGCTGTAAATTAAGTTTTCAAGAATTTCCGTTTTGATGGTGTAATGTTCTTTTAAGGTAATTGCATTTTCGGTGGTGTCGTATGGGATAAAGGTGTAGCCTGACGAATATAAGTAATCTATTATACCTACGTTTTGGGTGCTACCAATTGGTATGCGTCCGGCCGGCAAGGTAAATGAGGTTGCAAGAATGAAACCGCGGAAGATGTATCCGTCTTTTTCATCGGCCTCAAATTTGTCGCGTAGGTTGCTTGGGCTTTCACCAATGCTGTTATTTATTATGTAATTGGTGTTTACGCCTTCGGCAAAGCCTTCTTCAAACAAATCGCTATTGCCGTTGTCGTCCGTTATGTTTGTAAAGCCGTAGTCTTGCTCCTTGGAAATGTCTATGCCGTACTTGTAAATTAAACGTTTTAGGCTGAATAGTTTTTGGTTGAGTTCGGCGGTTACAACGGCGCTAAGTTCGGTTTCGCCACTCTCAATTTTTGCCAAATCTTTTGCTATGTTCAGGTTGTTAATTTCGCTTAGGTCTTCGTCGGTGATGCCACGCGCGCAAAGGTCTAGCAAACGGTTGAACCACTGCAAAAAGTTTTTGCTGGTGATGTCTATTCCGCTAAATACGCGGTTGGTTGAGCCGCTAACAAGCGAGAAGTATAGTAGTAGGTTTGGATAACTTTCGTGAATTTCGGTTTTGCCTTGGTTGTAGGTCTTGTCGGTGCCCAAAATAAACGATAGGTCGGTTTGAGTGGTGGTTGCGCTAGAAAGTGATTCTAGTGCGTTGCCGTAGTCGTCCCAAAGAATGTCCGGTGTGCGTGAAGATACAAAGTAGTAGTATGGGGTGCCGGCTGTTACGTAAGCAAAACTAATGATGTTTGCGGTTGGCAAGTAGTAGCCAAGTTTTTCGTAATCTTCTTTGGTAAACTGGTCAGCCGAATTGGTGCCAATGTAATGCTCCAAGGTAAAGCTGCGTTCAAAGTCGCCATAACTTGCTGATTTTATCGAAGCGTTGCCACGGTCACTTGCGTAGGCGATAATCAAACTTAGTATGTTTTTGTAATCGTATTCGCCAGTGTAGTCGGCAATTAAATTGAGGTCGGTGCCGACTTGACTAAACGTTGCTTTGGTGCCATAGCCTTGTGCGTACTCGTCGATGTTAAGCGTGCTGGTTGCCGTAAACGTTTGAGAGCGGTCATAACTTAGCCAGCCGTGGAAGGTGGCGTCGGTGCCGTCTGCGTTGGTTGCCGGTACGCTTGTTATTATGGTTAGTCCGTTGGTTGGAACATTTACTTGAACAAACCTTGAAGTAACTTCGGTTAGGTTGGTTTTTCCGGTTAACGAGTGGCTGGTTACTTTAAAGCCGCCCACCGTTTGACCGTCTGCCGTTTGTTGACGAAGTTTTAGTATTGAGTTGCCGGTTAGCCATACATCAACATTTTGGCTGCCGCCGGCGCGAGATAGGTCTAGGTCAAAGCCGGTCTTGCCCGCCGTTATTTCGGTTGGGGTGCCGTTGTCTATGGTGTAACTTTCGGCATTAAACTTGTCGTTGCTCCACAAACTGAGGTGCAAGTCGTCGGTTAGGGTGTAATTGTTTGCAAGGGTTGGATAGGTTATTTTTAAGGTCCCGTAGTCGCCCGCGGTAACAATTAGGTTTCCAATACATTTGCCGGTTAGGCTATCAAATAGTTGCAAGGTGTTGTTGCCACTTGCCTGAACTAGTTTGTTGGTTCCGTCTGCCATTCCGTCAAAACCAAAGATTACCGATTGGCTACCGTATCTTAGTGATACCTGCTCGCTAGAAGTTGCGCTTGAGCCCATTAGGCTGCCAAAGTTTAGGGTAATGGTTTTTAGGTTAATGGAGTATACGGCAAGAATTTCAATTTTTGCGGCGTCGGTTGGAACGCTGTAATTTAGCGAAGAAGTAAAGTAGCTATTTGAAGAGATAGTTCCGTTGGTTGCGTGCTTTATTATTTGAATACGATCTAGCGTAAAGTTTGGAACCTCGGCTGCCGTGATGCTAACAAGTGAGCCTGCATATCCTTGACCAGTTATGGTTGGAAGGGCTAGGTCTTTGTTAAATAGGTCAGCGTTGTCGGTGCCGTCTAGGTAGGTGTATGATGCGCCTGCGCTAGCGTCGGTGCTAATAATATTTTTGCAAGCAAGGAAGTGCAATACCGTGTCGCCATTTAGTTCAATTGGGTTGGCTGTTATTTCCGCAAGATTTTTAATTACGCGTACAAGGGTCATATTGCTCTTGGCACCTTGGTAAACGTGCAAGCCGTAGAAGGTGTAGTCGTCACTTACGCTGTAATTGTAAATTTCGGTTATTTTTGCGCCAAAGCCGCCAAATAGTAGGTTGCCATATTCTTCGGCAAAGTTGAATGATGCATAACCATTTGCGTCAATTTTTAGTTTGCCGGTGCGCATAAATGCGCTGGAGCCTTCGGTTTGAATTTGCATAAAGGCGTTTTGAATAGGTTCAGTTTGGTCGCCCGATTTGCGTTCAAACTTGCCATCTAGTTTTGAGTAGGCTTCGAGAGTTACCGAGCCGGTAAACTCAATGGTTACCGTCATGTCGCCCGAAACATTTTCAATTTTTGCAAAGGTGCGCGAAGTACCCGAAACAATGTCACCGTTTTGTGGGCTTAGGCTGATGGACTTGATGCGTTCACCGTCGTATGGTTCGATGTAAATACACTTGTTTTCTTCGTCGTATTCGGCGTAGCCGTTGCCGGAAATGTTAAATTGGATATTGTATTTAACAATTTTTTCGGTAACGATGTAAATGGTTGAACCATAGTTTGCAAAGTTGGTGGTTAGCATACGTGCGTAAATTTGACTAGCACTATACGAGATGCCACTTGGCTCACGAATTTGAGTTAGGCGCGCGTTGTTTAGATTGATGTACATTCTAATTTCGCTGCCGGTGTAAATTCGGTTGGTGCCTGAGGTGGTAATGTCCGTTACTGCGCCGGTGTATGGGTTGATGATGTAACCGGCTACGCTAGCGTTGTTGGTGTCGTCTACGCTTATGGTAAAGTCGCTATAACCAATGTTGCGCTCAATGGTGTAGTTTACGCCGCCCGCTGCCACGCTAGTGGTCAAGGTTTCTTGATCGCCATAATCTAGCGTGAGGGTAAAGTCGCTAACATAACTGGTGGCTATAAAGGTTAGGTCAAGGTTGTAGTCGGCGCTGACAAAGTCCGCCTGCGTTACTGTTAGGTAGTAAGTGCCGGTTTCGGTCTTTTCCGGAGTTACAATCTTGTCGCCGTTTCCGTAGGTTGCCTTGGTTAGGTTGTAGCCATCTTTTGGCGTTACCATAATTAGTAGTTCTTCGTATGGAGCAAGGCTGGTTAAACTGCTAACAATATTTGTTGAGTAAATGGTGTAAATTGCTTTTTCGGTTTCAAAGGTTTTTGCAAGAGTTAGTGCAGTGCCGTCTTCGGTTAGGGCAAAGTTGTGCGCTTTTACAAATCTTGCTTCTACCATTTGAGTGCTGTTTGCTGGAGCCGAGTAAGTGTAAGTGCTGTTTGCGCTTAGTTTTACGCCATGCATATAGTAGCCGTCAAATAGGTAGCCGTTTATGCTTAGTCCGTTTAGGGACAAGGTAATTTGTCCACTGCTATAGGTGATGGTAGGAACAGAGGTTGCATATTTGGTGCCATCTAGGCTAACCGATAGGGTATGCGCGCCAGTTGGATGCAAGGTGCTATCGTTTTCCGTTTCGTATCTTGCTAGTAGGGTTGCGCCGCCTTCGGTTATGGTTATCGCAAAAATGCGTTCACCAGTTATGCGAATTGTGTCTGCTAGTCCTTCGTCTAGTTTGTCACCCGGTAGGTAGTAGCCAACAAAGTTTGCAAGCCCAATTGCACTTGCGCTGCTTGCTGTGTAGGTGCTGCCAACTACCAAATTTAGTTTTTGTTCGCTCATTAGTCTGCCGTCCACATAAGTTAAGATAGTTAGTGGAGCGGTGGCAGATTTTGTAAAGCTTAGGGTGTAAGTTTCTGCGCTTGTGGATAGATTTAGGCGGAAGTTGTAGGTGCCTTCGCTATCCGGAGTGAGAGTTATGTCGTTTAGTTTTACGGAGTATCCGCTGTCAAGTTTGAAGGTTAGGTCGTAGTAGCCACTTAGCACTTTGGTGGTGCCAAAGGTAAAGTTAAGGTCGGTTAGTCCATTTGGAATAACGCCCGTTTGACCGTCGGTTTCGGCAACTAGGTTTAGGGTGGTTGCCTTGGAGTACATTAGGTAAATGGCACTACTATTAAGTAGGCTGTTGTCGGCGTAGTTAAAGGCAATGTAGTTGGTGCCTACGCGGTCGTCCGCAATTAGTTGAACAAACTTGTCGCCATTTTTTACATAGAAGCCTCTAAATTGATAGCCTTCACGGTCGCCTGCAATGAGGTAGTTGTTTTGAGTGAAGTTTTTGAGTTCAAAGGTTTGGCTGGCTTTGGTGATTTGTTCTACTAGTGGAGAGTTTTGTTTGTAGTAAGCAAAAGTACTGGTTACGCCGCTTAGTAGTTTGCCATCGCCGGTGACGGTGTTGATGGTTAGTTGTTTGCGGTCGGTGTAGCGAGCCTCAATAAAGTCACCTTTTTTAACCACTAGGGTGGTTGGGTTGTCTTCGGTTCCGGCTACGGTTGTTGCTAGGTCACCATTTATGTAGTAACCTTCAAAGCGGTAGTTTGATGCCGAAATTACGGTGTAAAGCGATAGATACGAGTTGGTTGGGTCGGCGCTGAGGGTCGTTGTTGAAGAGTATAGTTTGCCGAAGTTGCCACTTACATTTGTTTCGGTGCTGTTGTAGCCAAGTAACTGCGTGCCACCGTCATAAACTTTTGCAAACAATTGCAAGTTGCCGTTGGTGGTTAGCGTTTGATTGGTTACGCCGTAACTGGTTGTGTTTTCGAGCGTGCGCGCTACAATAAAGTTATTTGTAAAGTTGCTTGGGCGGTTTGAGCCAAAGTATGCGGTTATGGTTGCGCCCAAAAATTCGTCACGAGTGAAGGTGTAGGAACCATCAGCGTTTGGAGTTAGTGCAGCGCCGCCGGTTGAGGTTACCATACGCAAAGCGTTTTCGCCACTTTCGCTTCCAAAACGAATTCTTATTATGCTGCTGCCTGCAACGCTTCCTGGGAAGGCTAGTTCAAAGGTTGGGATATGGTAGCGTTTGGTGCTGTTCGAAATTGTGACGTCAGCGTAGGTATCGTACGAATAGTCGCTACCGTCGCTTAGGTTGACAATTAGGTTTTCGGTATTTACCGATTTGCTTGGGCTAATTTGCTTGCCGTTTTGTGCGTATTTGGCTTCTACCACCGAGTCCTCGGTTATGGTTATGGTTGCAGATGTCGAAGAACTATATAGTGCTCCATTTACAAACCAACCAATAAAGGTTGCGCCTGCAATGTCATTGGTTGCAATTACGCTCATCTTGTTGCCGGTTGCGCTGTTTAATGTTAGCGCAGTGCCGTTTAGTTTGGCGGTTGCTACCATGTAGAGACCAAGAAGTCTTGCAAAGTAGATGTTTGATGCAAAAGAGCCAATGTTTACAAAGGCGGTTGAGGCAACTACCGGAGAATCGTTGGTTGATTCGTGGAAGGTTGCACCAAAGTTTACGTTGTAGGTGTAAGCCACTACAATTTGAGGTAGGGTGTAACTGATGTAGCCAGTGCTTCCGTTTACGCCAAAGCGGTAGGTGTTGTTTGATGCCTTTTGGAGCATTACCGTGTTAATGATGTTGGTATGATAAAGTTTTTGAGTGCCATCGGCCGTGGTGTACTTTATGCCAACAATTTTGTAATGGGCTTTGTCTTGAGCCGAAAGCGAAATTTTTAGTAGCGAGTTTATGCTTACCGCGCCAACTTCGCCAAAGTATAGGTTGCTGGTTTGGTAATTATTTAGGTTGCTGCCCGATACTGAAATGCTTTCTACCACTAGTCGGCCGTCAAAGTCTTGGGTGCGGCCCATTAGGTCGTCTTTTTGACTTTCTTCGGTTGTTAAATTTGCCTTGCCGTTTACGCTATAAAGTTCGGTATAAACTGGATAGATGTTGCCCGCGGTATATTTGCCGGTGGTGCATACGCTGTTGGTGCTTAAGGTTTCCCAACGGTTGCCCGCAAAGATACGCCAGCAGTTAAAGCCGTAGTAGGTAACTGAGCCGTCGTCGTTTTGTACCTTAATTACTTTGCTTGCGTATAGCGTGATTTCGCTATTTTTGCTAAAGAAGTATTTTTGTGGGCTGGAGCCGTCAAACTCGTAGTTTTCGCCGTATTTTATAATAATGGCGTTGCCTTCGTCGGCTTGTGGTAAGTAAATAAACGAGCCGTTGCGGTATTCGCGTGCGTAGCGAATGCCGTTTTTGCCATAACTAATTGCAAAGAAACCGTTTTGCAACAATTTTTTGGATAGTTCGTTGTTGGTTGCGCCGTAGTATCCAAATTGGTAACCTTGGTTTTGGCTATCCACTGAGGTACTATTATTTACAACCGGCAAGAAACTAATTGGTTGCTGGGTGGCGGTGTAGCCAACGGCATAATGTAGTCCGTCGTCGGTTATGGTAGTTTCACCGCTTTCGCTTGTGGTGGTTTTGCCAATTTTTAAAATTGAACCATAACTTGCGTTTATGCCGTGTGGGTTGGTTAGGTCATAGCCGTCAATCTGCCAACCATTAAAGTTGTTTGCTGAACTTAGGCTGTTTGCTTGCAGGTAAAGTTCTTTGTTTGCACCCGGCTTAAAGTATCCGTAGATAATTAAGTTTGAGGTTGCATAGTCGGCAACAATACGCAAATGCGAGCCAAAGTCGTCGAGGTTGGTGCAGTCGGTTGCGAGGCCAGAGTCGTTTAGGTGCAATATAGGTGAGGACAAATTGTCACTATTATAGATTTTTAGGTCTATTAGTAGTTTTGGGTTTTCGATATCGGCGCGGGTAATTTCTTTACCATCAAAGTCTTTTACGGCGCCGTTGATTTGCCAAATTACCAAACTTGCTTTTTCGGCTTCTGCCATAAAGCTCGTAGAAGTCGCGTCGGCTGAGGTTCCGCCTGCAATGGTCATGGTGTATGTTTCGGTAAGAGCAGGAGCGCGATCCACTTTTGCTTTGGTTAAGTTGTCAATGTACGAACTTTGGTAATTTACATAAGGCGAATTGGTGTTAATGATGTAGTTGCCGTCTGGCTCGGTAACGATGTTGCCGTCTACAAATTCAATTTCGCCAATTTGTTTTAGGGCTTTGCCATACTTTGGTGTGATGGTTGCCGAAATTTCGGTGCCAGCATCAAAGTAACCCGAAATTTTTGTAAGTCCGTTTGCCAAGGTTTCGCGTTTGAGCGCGTTGCCATAACTATCCACGCTGTGCGACAACGAAACTACAAAGTCTTTTGCGTCGTAGGTAAACGACCAAGGTTTTACTACCTTGTAAAGAGCAATAAGTTTGGTGTCGGCGGCTGCCTGAGATAGGTGGCTAAAGTAGTTGTTGCTGAGCAAACTTAGGCTTGAATAAAATTCGGTTAGGCGTCGGCCTGTGGTGGTTTCGCCACCGGTGTGAGCTTCGTACCAACCGGCAAAACGCAAGTCGTAGCCGTTGATGTTGGCGCTGTATTCGTCCACGCCACCGCTGGTGCCTAGTGCTTTTGCCTTTAAGGTAAGCAAGGTATCTACAACTAGTAGCATTGGTTGAAGTTGACCTTTGCCATTGTAAATAGATTCGCCTACATTTTGGGTTAGGTCAAAGTAATTTAAGCGCTTATATACGTCTTCTGGATAGCGCGCCATTAGTTCTTTGTACAAACTGATGTAAGCCGGAACTGGGTCAAGTTCACCATTTAGGTACTTTTGATATTGGTCTTTGAGTTGTCCGGCGGTAAAGTCGGCGTCTTTGATGAGCATATTTTTGTTATCTCTGCCCACCCCGGCAAACAAGCTGGATAGCTTAAACATATATTCGCCCGAGGTAGCGTCCATAAACTTGGTTGAGATGTCGAGGTAGTCGTAGTAAGTTTCGGTGCCGTCGGTGGTTTCGCCGTAGTCTAGAACGATTGATTGAATGTCGTAGGTGTAAATTTCTAGACTGGTGAACCTTAACATATTTAAGGTGCCGGTTTGCTTAAAGTTGTTTAGGCTGGTTTCTTCAAAGATGTTGTAGCAATTGGTGTACTTTTGATGCAAATCTACTAGCATTGTTAGGCGAGCAAAGGCGTCGCTTGCGGTTAGGATATTTCCCGTTGCGTAATCGCTGAAATACTTGGTTTTGATATTATCGCTGAAAGTATTTTCGTAGGTGCTAACAAACCCTGCACGGTTTTGTGCCAAAACTGCAAGTTCAGATACCGTGGCGTTTAGCGTGCGGGCAAGTAGTTCGGCTCTGCTAGCAGCCTTTGCGTAGTACTGGTAGGTAGTTTTTGCATATTTTACTGCCGTGCTTAGGTTAATTAGATTTCGGCTGGTGGTGCTTGATGCATCGCTGTATATGCCGTAGTAGTAGCACATTATTGCAATTATTGCTTGGGTTAGGTCGTAGCAATCAGCGCCACCAAGCGCCCTAAAGGAGCCTTCGGTTAGGTGTTCGCTAAAGATGTCTGGGTATTTGCCCGAAACAAGCAAGCCTTTTAACAAATCCATAAGTTCATTAAAGTTTTGTTCGTTGGTTTTGTGTAGTCCGGTTATGTCAAACATTTTTAGCATATTGCTGTTGTTTGCAATTTCGGTATCGGTTAGCCTAATTTCTTGCCATTCTTCAATGGTGTCCGAGAAGATCATAGAAGCAATGATTTTGCGCGTAATGTTACTTGATTTTATATCACCGTAGTAGCCAGTGCGAGTGTTGTAGCGAACCAAGCGTTCAAACTCATAAGCGTTTACGCCAAGCAGATTTAATATCTTTTCGCCCGCTTGAATTAGTTCTAGATGGTTTTTGAGCAGGTTTTCAGATACTGTTATGGTGCTGTATAGGTTGCTAGTTATTTCGCTATAATCAAAATCTTTATTGGCGTTATATAGCATCAAGTAGGTGCTATTATAGTTGCAAAGTTCAAAGTCTGCATAGCGGAAACCTTCCGGATAGGTGGTGCCATCGGTTAGGTCAATCAATTTTTTGTCGCCATAAACCGGAACGCCCAGTGAGGTGTAACCCATTACCGAATGATAGTAGTACTTGCCGTCGTTTATGGTCAAGAGCGCTTTGGTCTTGCGGTTTATCATGTAGGAGTTTGCATAAAGCGTTGATTTGTAAAAGCTGTCAATGTCTTTAAAGGTGTAGTAGGTGGTGTGGTCGTCTGGGTTTTCTGGGTCGCCATCTTCCTTTAAAACTTTTTCGGAGCTAAATGCAAAGTCTGCAAGTGCGCTTAGGTCACCGATGGTGCGTAAGCTGCCGCTTAGAGTTAATAGGTTTTCAAAGGTTTCAACCGATGGGTTTGTTTCTAGCGTGTAGTCGTATCTGTCTTCGTCGCGGGTAGCGTCGTTTACAATGCTTTCGCCACGAGTTGGGTGTACGATGCAATCGCTATAATTGTTGTTGGTGTCGCGATTGAAAGTTACCAAATATACATAGATAAAGCTGTCGGCTAGTTCTTCGTCGGTCTTTTTTGCGTTTTGGTTGATATAATCTTTAGTAGGTTCGATAAGTGGGGTCAGTTGATATTTGGAGCTGCTACCAAAGGTCGCAGACAAGTCCAAACTGCTGTTTGCCCTTAGAGTAATTACTAAACTGGTGCCTACATCTAGGTAGAACGATTGGTTTACAATTTCTTCATTTATTTTGTAACCATTTGGTTTATAGAAACTATTGCTACTCTTGGTGTCGTAATAAATTTGAGTAATTGAAGTGCTACCGTCGGCGTTGGTGCGTGAAGCAAATTTTAGTGATGGAGAATTATTTTTGGTATATTTTGCGTCTAGCAGCATGGTGTAGTCGTTGTAATTTACCTGATAATTTCCGCCATTGAACAAGTCGGTTAGTCTAGTAATTTTGTTAAGTGGGGTAAGTTCCGCTAGGTCTTTGTCGGAAGTGCCGAGGTAAGAGTAGCGGTAAGTGCCCGTAGATTTGTTGTAGGTGCGTCTGATGCGGTAAACCGTTTTGTCGTTGGTGTCGTCCGCGTTTTCGCCGTATACCACATTTCCACAATCTACATCAGTTGCGGTGTAGGTCTTGCCGTTTTTGGTCAAAGTCTTTTCGCGGTATAGGTTGTAGTTGCGGCTGCCAATGCCTATTTTTTCTTGCATTTTGTTGCCCATCGTGGTGTATAGGGTGGATAGGTCAATTAGGCCGGCGCCTGCTTCGTTAATAGCGCTGTCGACAAGTCCGCCATTTGAGTTGGTGTCGCTCTTGATGTTGCCGTCGGCGTCGGTGCGAATAGCATTTGTGTTGTCAACTGCGTTGTAATAGTAGGCGTTTAAGATTTCTATACCGGAGTTGTCGTAATTTTCGGCGTAGATGCTTACGTTGTAAGTTTCGACAAATTCCGCACAAATTCGCAAGTTTTGGTTAAGTCTTGAAATAATTAGATTGCCGTCGTCGTCTACCGTAAAGTTGCTTTCGATGCGGGTGCGGTAGAGTTTGTAATTTTCGGTAAGATATAGCCTGCTGTTGCCAGAAGTTAGGGCAAAGGTGCCGTCGGTGTCACTACCAATGCCGTTTAGCATACCAAAGTTGTTTTCGTCAAAGTCAAATTCGGTTTCGTTTTGGTACTTAAATACTAGTTCTATAGAGCCGTTCGCGTTGAGTTTTAGGTAGTATTCTTTTATGCCAAGTTCGTCATCTTCTTCTTCGGTGTAGTCTGGAACTAGGGCGCTATGGTTGCTGGTGAGTTTGTACAAGCGGTAGCTTGGCAAATCTTCTACCATATCTAGTCCAACTTCGGTTTTGCAGTGTACTTGGGTTTTGCCTTCTACGTAAATTAGTTCATATTCGGTACCAACGCCGTAGTATGGATTTTTTACGTACTCATAAATTTCAAAGTTGTACTCAATTCGGGTTCCGGCTGCGTCTTTTACTATGGTTCCGCCAGATAGGCTATAACTTACGCCATAACTCATTTCTATGCCGGTTGGATTTTGGTTGCCGTAGTGATTGCCTGCGGTGTTGGTGCCACTAGCGGTCAGTCCGGTAAATTCTATCATTTCGGCATCGGTGCATTTTTGTTCGTAAGTTACGGTAACTTCGCTATCACTGTATCCGCTAAATAGGTAACTGGTGTCTAGCATTGCGCCATTACTTAAAGTAATTGGGGTAGTGGTGCTGCCATTACGCGTAAAGGTGAGTTTTACACTTTGGTAGAACGCGCCGGCGTAGTAATATAAGGTTTTGCCGTTTAGCGTCATTTTGTTGATTGGCGAAGATAGGTGGTAATCATAAATGTAGTCGCCGTTGTAGATTTTGAGTTCATTAGATAGGTTGTTTAGTCTAATAATTCTGCCAGTGCCTGCCGTGTAGTCAATTATGTAACCAATTTGGCTGGTTGCCGTTAGACGAGTGTCCGGTTTTGCTCTGCCCGACAAGGTGTCAATCAAGCCACGGTTAATTTTTGCATTTGCAAAGTTTTCGTAAGATAGTAGTTTGTTTTCAAAAATTACATATTCGAGCGGTTTGTTTTTGTAAAACTTGTAAGTGCCTGAAGTTGCGCGTTCGTTGCTTAACAAAACTTCGTAGTTGGTGCCTTCTTCCGCCATACTTGAATATTCAAAGTAGCGTTCGTTGGTTATCCAACTTGGAACCACTTGACTGTACACGCTGTACATATTTGGGTCGATATAATCGGCTAGGCTGGTTGAAACCGCACTGGTAAAGCCGGCGTCGTAGTAATATTTGCCGTTATTGCTGTTTAGGTACACGCGAGTGGTAATAAGTTTTTGGTCGCTCGTGGTGTATGCGCGTGCTTCGGCGTCTGGCTTGGTTAAGGTGTAAGTAACTTCTACCGGTGTGCCAGCAAGGCTAGAACTTGTGCCGGTGGTTACTGCACTTGCGTAGTAGTAGTGCGAGCCATCAAATATTACATCTTCGGTGGTGCCGTCGGTGCGTTTTAGGTAGGTTAGGTAGTAGCCGGCGTACAAACTTACTATGCGTTCTGGAACGGTGGCAATGTCACCGTTTTCGTCCACGCGATAAATTGGAGTTTTGCCAATTTCGGTTACGCCGTCGTCGGCATAAACCGGATTGTAACCGTCAATAATTACCCAGCCGTCCACATAAGTGCCGTTTAGGTCGCCTTTTATGTACTCGATGTTTAGTATCTCGTTTTTGTATCCGCCGTCGGTGCCTGAGGTTAGTGGGGTGCGACTTAGCACATACTCACCGGTGGTTTCGCTGTAATAACTTAGGTACCAATTTGCAATGCGGTAGCCAGTGTTGGCAACGGCTTGCAATTTTATGCCGGTGTGACGGTCAAAATACAAGGTGAGTTCGTTGCCGTCGGTGGAGTCGGTTAAGATATCCTTACTTACGCGGTACTCGTCTTCGGTGCCGTCCATTTTTGAGATATTGTTTGAAATGTAGGTGCTGTTTACCAAAATTTCACGCGCGATGCGGTCTTTTTGGAGTTTTAGGCTATTCCTGTAAGTGTTGCGATAAGCGTGGAAGTACGAACCAATTTTTATTACCGGCAATAGCTCTTTTAAGCTGCTGCTGTTTGCAAGTAGGCGAGTGGTGTATACCTGTTGTACGTTTGAAGCGTCATTTAGGTATTTTATCTTGCCGTTGGTGTCGCCTGTGCCTTCATAAATTCCGGTGGTGGTGCCAGCGTCATAGCTGTAAGTTACCGGAGTTACATAAAAGATGTAACGCGAGTAGGCTTTGGTGTTGTCACCGTTATTTATTAGGTCTAGTCGGCTAACTTTGTTGCCATTTTTGTCGGTGGTGTAAAGCAAGTTTTCGATGGCTTTGTCTAGCATAAGTTCGTTTACTTCGCTTAGTAGTCCGCCCGTCAGTTTGTCCACTATGGTGGTTGCGCCACTTATGTTAGTATCCAATATGCTTAACATCAGTTTGTTAAGAGAGGTAACATATTTGTCGGCGTCTTCGGCAACTGCATCTATTGAGTTGTAAGGTTTGAATAGTAGGTCAGTTAAGTTAGAAATAGTGCTTTTTAAGTTGGCGGTAAGTTTTTCCGTACTATTTTCTGGGGTGGAACCTTCGGTAAGTTTTGCCAAAATGGTTTGAATGTTGTTTTGTCCGCTTGGAGCTAAGAGCACGCGTTTAAAGTTGCCAAGTAGTAAAGTTGCTGCGTTGGAGTACACTCCCGGTTCGAGGTCTTTTGCAACGAAGAACTTGCGTAGTGCGTTTAAGATGGTTCCAACTAGTGGTACAGCGTGGTTGTAACTGGTGGTGTCGTAAATAATGGAGCCAAATAGCATGGTTAGCAAGGCGCCTGCACCAGTTGAAAGGCTGTTTATCATTCTTTCGGCAATGCCTGCGGTTTGGTCGTTGATGGCAAGGTTAAGTTGTTCAAATAGCACTTGCATTTTTAGCGCTAGTTCGTCCATATAGTCGCCGTTTGCGTCGGTGGCAAACATCAATTTGCCGTTGCTCTCAATAAGTGGTAAGAGTTCTACTTTTGAGTAGTCGCCAGATTTTGCAAGTTCGTCTTTGTCGTACAAATAGTAACTAACTTCACCTTTTTTGTCGGTGGCCTTTACTAGCCCGTAATGAATGGCTGGCAAGGTGTAAACGGCTACAAACTCGCCGGTTTTTTCATCGGTATAACCAATTGAGGTGGTGCCTTCGGCATTAACAACCACTTGGGTGAAGTTTGGAACTATTTCTTTGGTGATGTAGTCGGTAATTAGGTTGCCGTAGCTGTCTACATCATCGGTGGTTAGGTACTGCTTGGTGCTATAAAATTTTTCTAGGGTACCATCTGCCAAATATTTGTTTACAAATTCGTAATACAATTTTTTGTCCATGGTGCCGTCTAGGTTAAACTTGTTGGTGTATTGGAAGTTTTGCACTTCGCTAGTAATTATGTAGTTGCCAATTTCTAGTTCTTCGTAGTTGTAAATATAATCGCCGTTTTCGTCTTCGCCGTCTGGGTTGTACGAAATAAGGTTGACGTCGCGAGTGTTTTCTTCTACAAACTTTTCGCTAGCGTCCACACGTTCGCCGTTTTTGTATAATGCGGTAATGGTTCCGCCTTGTCCCGACATACCATTCAGGACTTGCATAGAAAGTTGAAGTTCAAATACGCGTTCGTAAACCGGAAGTACAACATAGTAATCAGCCGTTTCTGGCACAAAGGTTAGGGTGGCTGAAGTTGGGCTCTCTAGGCGTTCGGTTTCGTAAGAATTTAGGAACAAAATCTCGCTGTTGTACTTGGTGTAAATGCGCCATTCTTTAAAGCGGTATTTAACACTTTGGGTGCCGTCATTAAAGGTAATGAGTGGGTTGGTTACAAACACGGCGGTTTCTTTGCTTGATACAAAGTATTGGTCGGCGCTGGTGCTTAGGTTTTTGATGGTGTATGGTACCGACTTAAACCAACCGGTGTAACTGTTGTAACTATTTGCCTTTATGCGGTAAGCACTGGTGGTGCCACCAATAAGTAGTTCGTCGTAGTTTTCGGCGTTGGTTAGTAGGTCCCCGCTGCTTGCGGTGAGAGCATCTAGACCGGTGCAATAGCCGTTTTCAAAACACGAAGAGGTTAGGCTGATGGTGCCGTCCGCTTTTTCGGTAAAGCCGTGAATATCTAGCGAAGGAACTTCGGTCATTGAGTAGGCGTTGGTGCTCCAAAAACTATAACTGCTTGCAAGCACTGGGGTGCCAGTTTGGTCGTAAACTACTTCGTGCCATGCGTAGTCGTCTAGCGAGAAGCGGTAGTGCGAGTTGTGCTCATCGGTGCTATAATTTGCTTTTTCTTCGGTGGCATCTAGGTAGGTTTCGTACGCCTTTTGTTTGAAGTTGCGCGCTGCATAGTCGGTGTACAAATAAACATCTTCGTTGTAGTTTTGTATAATTAGGTTTCCGCCACGAGTTTGAAGTTTTGCTTTTTTGTAGTAATAGCTTTCGCCGTCACTGGTAACAACTTTGATGTAGTCTAGTGGGTTTGCGTTGGTTGGAACGCGGTTTAGTGGGCTATTATAGCAAAGATAGCCTTTGCCACTTGCTAGGTTGTAGTAGTAGGTTTTGCTGTTTATTTTTATTGCGTAGTTATGGTTGTTATTTTTTGCATAAACCGTCAAACCTTTGCTAGATCCACCAAGGGTGGTGCTGTTGTCGTATAGTAGCACATAGCCTTGTTTGTAGAACAAATAGTTGTGCGTTAGGTTGCTGTTGTATAGTTTGTTATGTTCGTAGTTTTCGGCGCTAGATATGGTGGTAACGTCGGTTATGGAAACTTCCGAGCCTTTTACATCACTATTTTTTTCTAACGACAAATCGTAGTAGTTATCGCTAACCAAAATTTCGCCAGATAGTTTGTTTTGCAAACTTAGTACAAACTTTGGATAGTTGTTGTTGTCGATGTTGGTTTCGGTGTCTTTAAAACTATAAGTGCTAAAGCCGGTAATGGTTTCGGCGCGAGTTTGGTTGTTGGCGTTTGCCATAACTTCTAGCGCGTAGGCCTTTTTGATGTTTAAACCAAGAGTAACGACGCTGTCATCGGTAAGTTTGTGACGAATGCTAATTGAAATAACTAGGTTTGGATATGGGGCGCCGTCGTAAATGTTTACGCCAACGAGGCCATATTTTTGAGTTTTGATTGAGCTGTAATCTACGTCGTAGTAGTTGTTTTTGTCACCAAGGATAGAACTATCGGTTGGTTCGCCCGAACTTAATGCAAAGAACGAAGGCAAAATAATTGGGTCGGCGCTGGTGCGAGTGGTTTTGCCAAGCACGTTGATGGCAAGGTCGGTGCCAAGAAGGTAGGCAGAGCGAAGCGAGCCGGTGCTGTCGTAGGTGTAAAGTTCGTCCGCGCGCGCTACTATGTTTGAACTAAAGGTAGCGGTGCAAATTACACTTGGATAGTACGCGGTGGCGGTTAGGTCATTGTGGTAACTGTTTATAAAGTCGCTTGCCAAAAATTGGATAAAGTTGCGTTCGTAGGCTAGGCTGTACCAAACGTTGCCCAAAATGATGTTGCGCTTTGAGCCGTCTAGCGTTAGGTCGGTGGTGCTAGCATAAATTATGCCTTTGTAGCGGTAGTAAAGGTTGATACCGTTGGTTAAGAGTTCTACATTTTCAAAGGTCTTGGTGCTAGCGGTTTCAATTGTCTTTTCGCCGTCCACCGTTTTGATGAAGCTAAACGCCTTTTGGTCTAGGGCGTAATACAGGGTGTTAAACACGGTGTATTCAAAGCGGTTTACTGAGTAGTAGGTTTGAGTTCGTTCGTCGTACAAATAAGAATATTCGTAATATTGTTCGCCGGTTAGTCTATTTTGGTAACTGCGGTTTACTAGGTTAGAAAAGTCGCCTTTTATAAACCTATAACCATTTTCGGCGCCATCGTAGTACAAAAAGCCTTCGATGCCCACAAAGTTGTAGTAGCCGCTATAATCACTTGCGTAGTAAAAACGCGGAGTGAAGGTTAGGTTTATGGTTGCCTTTTGGAACTCACCAACTAGGTTGTTATACACCGAGTAGTTGCTGATGGTAATTTGGTATTTGCCGTTTAAAACAATTTTTGAAATGCCGTTTGTGGTGCCAAGTCCGGCGCCGTTATTGGCTTCTACGGTGCTAGAAGTTCCGTCTAGTGGGTTATTAAAGGTGTAGCCCGACTGCACATAACTTTCGGTGCTCATAATTGCGTTGCCACCTTTGTCATACAAAAGTGAAGACGAAGTGCGGGTTGGAGTAAATTGTCCCGAAAGCACCGGTTTGATGCTTGCCTTTTCGGCATCGGTAAGGGTGAGTGCTTCACCTTTGGTGTAGGTGGTGCGGGTAATAAAGCTTAGACCGCCTGTTGTGATTTTGTTGTAATTACTAAAGATATACGAGGTCTTGGTTGCTGTAATGCTGCTGCCACTATCGGTAATTATGGTTTGGTAGTCGCCCGTAAATAAATCACTGGTAAACTTTATGCCGTCTAGTTCTTCAATTCTGCCCGAGTAGGTGTAAGATGGCTTGATGTTTATGTAAATGCTGCCATCAACTTTGCTGGTGTAAGATTTTAAAATTAGGTTGCTGTTGGTTACAAAGTTGTGGTAGGTGGTTTCGATGCCTTCGTTGCTGGTTAGGTCGTAGGTGGTGGTAACGCCTTCGCTGGCAATTTCTACCGCTGGAACCGTACCATTTTTTAAGCTGTTTTCAAAGCTGCCGTTTACGGCGTAGTAGTTGGAGCCGTGAACATAATAGCTGTTGCCGTCGGTGCCGACTACTAGTTTTACATCCTTAAAGATGTAGTGCAAAACAACTTTTTTGGTGCCGTTGGTTGCCGTCCTCAAATATTCGTTTAGTTCGCGGCGAGTGCCAAAGGTTTTGCCGTCCACGGTGTAACTCGTAGCATCTGCGCCCAAAATTGGAGATTTTGGTACCGAAATTTCGGCTTTTACGCGGTAATAACTTCCGCCGTTTAAGTAGGCTGGCAAGATGTTTGCGCCTTGACTTAGGCTGGTTTGATTAAACCCATACTTGTGAGATAAAGCGCTAAACTTAAAGTCGGTGAGGTAGTATGCCACGGACGCAACTATTTTTGCGTTAACAACGGCTGGGTCACCGGTTTCGGTTAGTCTGCCCAAAACGCGTTTTGCATCTGCCCACGACATATCACTCGAAAGTTGGCTGGTGTCCGTGTCGCTGCCAAGAGCATAAAACTTTTTGGTTAGGGCGCCGCCATCTAGGCTAGGCACGCTTGCATAGGTGTTAAGCGAGTTGCCAATTAGGGCGGTAAACACTTCTAGTCTGCCATAATATAGGTTATTGTTATACTTATATATATTAGTATAAATTTCTTTGTCGGCGTCATCTAGCACTAGTTCGTGGTAATTTAGGTCTTCATCTATATAAAAGTTGCCGCCAATTAGGGTTGCTGGATAACTTGTCAAATTTTCGTCATAGTAGGTGTAGCTCGACAAGTTGCGGTCGGTGTAGTAACTGCCGCTGGCTTCGTCGTAGTAAACCTCGGCGCCGCGATAGGTGTAGGTTAGGTTTTCGGCGCTGTAATAATTGTATTCGCCGTTTACCTTTCTGCGGTACAAATTGTGCCAAGTTTTGCCTTCATTTAGGCTATACAAAAAGCCGTTTTCGGTAATGTTGCCTTTTTTGTAGTAGGCGCCGTCGTAAACAATTTCGGTAAGGGTGCCGTCGGCGTTATAGACCAAACTTTCGATAGATTTGTAGTATTTGCCGTCGGTGGTGCGGTAGCAAATGCCGTACTCGCCGGTTAAGGTCTGGTAGAAGCATACGGTGTAGTCAACTTCGACAAATCTAGAACCAGATTTTATTACCGCTTGCTTTACGGTGTCGCTATCTGCGCTAAATACCAAACGCAATTCGGTTTGTTCGATGCCAAGTTCGTCGTAAAGTTTTAAGCCCTTAAAGATGTAGTCGCCATAAACGGTTTCAGATTTTTCCCACGCATTTTTTACATAGTAGGTGCTGCCGTCGCTAGAAACTACTTCGTAGTAAATATTGGCTCTTGAATAGTCTTTGCGAGCATTGGTTATGCCGGTGTATTTGGTTTTGTTAATCGTTTCGTTGCCGCTATTATCTAGTGCGGTTTGACGAATGTAGTAGTTTACCACTTTGGTGGTCAAACCAACCATAACTTCGTCTTGACGGACATAAATGTTGGTTTTTGAACTTAGGTTAATTGGTTTGTAGTAGTAGTACAAATTGTCGGCAATTTTGCCGTCCATAAGTTCTACAAAGGCGCAAATTTCTACAAGGTTTGCCTTTTGACCGGCGTCAAACCCGCCAAGGCTGTTTATTTTGTTAACTAGTTTGCTCATAACGCTTTCGGTTTCGTCCTGAGCAAGGTTTGCCGTCATATACTTGTAAATGGCGCGAAGATGTTCACCTTTTAAGATGGCTTTGTCGGCGCCAAGCACTCTTTTTAATAGGCTGCTATTTAGGCTAGTAAAGTCTAGTTGCTTGCCGCTTGCGTCTTTGGTGTTATTGAGTAGTGCGTAAAAGTTGGATAGTTCACCAAAGTATAGGTTGGTTTCGCCCAAAAACTCTTCCGCAATTGCGGTGGTCATAAAGGTGGTTTCGCGTTTGTTATATACCGTTTTGCCCGAAGCGTCCGTGCTTTTTACGCGGTAAGACAAAGTGGACATATCGTAGTACAAATAAATTTGGCTAGTGTTGGTTTGGTAGTTGTTTTTGCCGTTTACCACTTCGGTTTCATTAAAGTATACAAAGTTTGGTGCGCTAGAAGCAAGTTCGGCTTTTAGTTGGCTTTTGGTGCTAACAAACTTGATGTCGCTATAAGAATATTCTAGCATTTGTAGGTTTGGCGCGTCTTCGGTGCCGGTTGCAAGGTTGGTAGAAATAGCGTAGGTGATGTCTTGCAAATTACCGCGTTTGTCGTGCGTGGTATCTACCGGAATACCAGATAGTCTACGCGCGCCAACCACTTTGCCGGCTTCGTCCAAAACCAAGCCGATATAAGCGGTGAGGCTACGGCTAGCAAGGTAATTGGTTAGTACGGCAACTACCTGACCTTGAGATAGGCTGGCACTCTTTATTTGCGAGATTTTGTCGCCGTCTACGCTGTAACTGTGCAAAGCAGTGCGACCGGTAACGCCGGCAAGTGAGTCTTTTATGCTGGTGGTGTAAATGTAGTATTTTTGGGCGTCTGCGTCCGTTTCGTCCGCTGGCACTAGTTTGCCATCTTCGGTTTTTAGATAAACTTCGGTTAGTCTTTCACCATTTGCTAGGTTAAAGCCCACGGTGTTGCCGTTTTCATCGGTGAGTTTGAATACGGTGTAAGTAATCTTTTCGCCGTTGATGTTGGCGCTGGCTCTAACGCTGCTGCTGCTAAGAAGGCTTGAAAAAACTTCACTGGTTATGCTGGTGCTAGACGAGGCTTTGTTTAGGTCAAAGTTAATGTCGTCTAGTATGGTAGAGCCGTCGGCGCCGCTTTTTAGGGTAATGCGATCACTAGCGCTTGGCACTTCACCCGTGTGAGTGTTGTTGGTGATGGTTACGGATAGGTCAATATAGTTGTTTTGGGTGTCGTAATGTTCTACCAAATATTTGCCGTTTAGTAGTTTTATTACTAGTTTGGCTTGAACGAGGTCGCCAGTAACTTTGCCGTCTTCTACTGCAAATTCGCTAAAAGTATAGGCGGTGGTAGCGCTAGAAGAGCGTACCGTGCCAATGGTGCCTTGTTTGATATATGGGGTGTAGGTTGCGGTGCTGTAATGGTTTTCGGTTATGGTTAATATCACGCCCACAAGGTTGCTAAGCGCATCGTCCGCGCTAACTACTATGCCTTGGTGGGATAGGGTAAGTACATAAACCACTTCGCCGTTTGTTAGGCTCTTGGCTTCATACACGCCCGCTTCTAGGCGCGCGCCGTAAATTTCTGCCGGACTGATGGCAATGTTGGTGTTGCCTTCGAGTTCAAGTAGTTGAGTGGTTTCGTTATAAATATATTTTTGCGCCTTGGCAATTAGTCGGTCGGTGGTTAAGGTGTTGCCGTTTGGTGCAACATAGGTGTTTAACCCTTCGTTAAAGTAGTAGTAAGAAGTGCCCCCGTTTTGTTGTGGAACTGCCACAACATCAACCGCGTTTTTGTTGGCGCTTAGGCTAGATTTGGTAACCACCATTTTAAATTCGGTGCGATAAAGCGTGCGCATAATGCCCGCGTTTTCGGCGCCTTTTAGTGCCATATTTTCGGTAACCACTGTGGTGCCAGTAAGGGTACCATTTGCGCTATCTAGGGTGGTGCTGTCTACTTCGGCAAATAGGCAAGCAACCGAGTCGCTGTCCTCTTCGTCGTAGGCGCCGTCCGTTATAACTTGACTGATGGTTTTTGAGCCATACACGCGTAGTTCGGTTAGTGTAAACAAATAGGTCTTTACACCTAGCGTGGTTGCTTTGGCTTGGCTAGAATTTTCTGTGCTAGCGCTGGTTGTGGTAAGGGCGTAGGCGTTAGATTTTGCCATTTCGCCGCTAGTGATTTTGGAAAGCGCTCTGGTGTCGGTATCACGCGTGCCGAGGAGAGTTGCCAAAATTTTGCTAGGGTCTAGGCTTTGTCCGGCAAGTTTAAGTTTGCCCGAACTATCTTTGATGGCAACAATGTTGCCGTTTGCGCTGTTTACCACAATGTTGCCAAGTTCGGCATTGGTATAAACTTCTAGCAAGGTTTCGGCTAGAGCGTAGTTGGCTTTTAGTTTGTTTGCGTCCAAAATTATGCTATCGCTCGAAAGTTCCGGCATATTTAGGGTGTAAGTTAGGCTATAGTTGTATAGTTTGTCGCTGGTGCGAGTTAAAAAGAACTTGCTGCCGGTCAACAAATCGGCTTCGGTAAAGTTGCCCGAAAGTTTTTCGGTAATCTTTTGTACAATTTCCGCTTTTTGTTCAGCGGTGATGTTTGCGCTGGCGCCAAGTTCAAAGTAAGCGCGAGCAAACTCGGTTTTTGCAAGGTCTATTGCGGTTTTGTTAATGCCGTTAAAGTAGGCGCTATTGCTCAAAATGTGGTCTAGGTCTAGGTTGCTGGTGCGTTTGTAAATGTATCCGTCTTCAACCGACAAGTAGTACTTGGTGTTTTTGTTAAAGTTTTCGGACAAATAGGTGCCAAGCAAATAGTAAGAATAGCGAATGGAGGAACTGCCACTAACTTCATTAAAGGTTGCGCTCTTTATTTCGCTAATAAGTTTGCCGTTGGCGTTTAAAAAGTAGTTGGTGCCGCTGGCTGCCGAGGTGCCAACAAAAGTAAACGAACTTTTTTCGTCGCGAATACCGTTGTAACTGATGTCTACAAATTGGTCGCTGGTGTTGCCCACATCGTTGCCGCCGTCCACTAGGTAGTAAATAGTGGAGCCGTCTTCGAGTTTAATTGGTTGCAAAATGGCGGTAAAGAGTGGTGAGGTTTCGTCACTGCTGCCGGTTAGTGGGCGAGATAGGTTGCCATATTCGTTGGTGGTGTACAAAAAGTCGCTTAGGGTATAGTTTTTGTTTAGCCTAAATTCACTGGTAAACTCATAGGTAGTGTAAGTGCTGCCGTCTAGATACATCACTTCGCTGCCGTTTATGGTTATGCCACGCGCCGTAAAGGTGATTTTGTCGGCTGAATATTTTTTGGTGGCACCGGTGGTTTCGTTGGTTAGGTAGTAGGCGCCATTAAACTGTTTGAGTTTGTAGTAGGTGCCGGTAGAACTACTTGCGTACGAAATGTAGCGGTCGTACACATTGTAAATTAGGTAGCCGTTGTTTAGGTTTTGCACATTGCTGCTAACAATTATGTAATCGCCGTTTGGCGCCTGAGTGTAGTACTCAGTGCTTCCGCCAAGACCCATAAATTTGGCAATTACCATACTCATTTCTGCGTTGTAAAAATATTCCGCGCTAATGTCCTGCGTGCTAACGCTGGTGTTCTTGTTGTTGGCGTCGCTTTCGGCTTGACCAAAGATATCTACTTTTAGGCTGGTTTCTTTGTTTATGCATTGCGATGGGCTGGTTAGAGCAAAATCCACACCGCTAACTAGGCTAACTTTGCCTTGGTCTTTTTCGGTAAGTTGAATGTACGCTAGCGCTTCGGTTTGGCTAGACTTTATGGTGATGGCAAAAATTGAGTTTTTGCCGTAAGCGTTTTCGGCTTTTTCGGTCATAAGCGCGTTAAAGTAATTGTCCGCGTTGCCAGTTGTGCCGTCACTGCCACACTCAAACATATTGCCAGTTTTGTCAAATAGGTAGGTGTAAGCGTATTGACCGTTTGATTGTTTGATGGTGCTAAGTTTTGAGTGATAGCGTTTTGCATTGCCAATTGAGGTGCCGTCCGCTTTGGTGTTGCCGGTTATTGCGGCGATTTCAAAGGTTTGACCTTCTTGAAGTTTGTCGCAAAGTTCTTTTGGTGCGTTATAAAAGGTATAGCCGGCGGTAGCGCCCAAAAGTTTGTAACTGTCCCAAGTTTGTGGGGTGTCGTCTTCGCCCGAACCAATAAATTCTATGGCGGTGCGAGTGCGTTCTGCGCTCTTGTCTTTGTAGTTGCCGTCTGCGTTTGCTAGGCTAATTACATAGTAGTAAAAATAGTTGTAGTTGGCTTTGGTGAGTACCACGCCGCGCGTTTTTAGCACGCTTGGCAAAATTCCGCGGCCGAGGTAGTCAAAGTAAATACAATCTTCGTAGCCGCTGTCGCCTTCTTGTATGGTACCCAAAATTTCATTGCCATTTGCGTCCACATAACCGCCGTGAGTAAGCGCTTTGCCGTTGTCGTCGTAGGTTTGGTTGCCTTCGTTGTCCAAAGTCTTAAACACCGAAGTGCGGTAACTTTCCGGCGCGGTAAGTTGCCTGATTAGGTAAACGTCCACAAGGTTTAGGTAGTCTAGGCAAGCGATGGTTGCGCCGTTATAGGTGTAGTTGGTTTTTTCGGTAATGCCCGTTAAGGTTTCTTCGCTAGCCGATAGACCTTTGGTGGAGTTTAGGGTGTACGCGTAGGTGCCGTTGGCTTGAGGTACCGCCGTTAGTTGGTACACGTCGCCGTTGCGTTTGTCCAAAAAGGTGTATTCGCGAGTGTCGCTATTGTCGGTAAGTAGGTTGTAGCCAATAAGCATGCTATCTTCCGGCAAAAGCATAGATAGCAAAATTTGAGTGGTGAGGTAACCGTCGCTATCTGGCGCGCTGGTTACGCTCTTTATTAGTTCATAAGCAATTGGGTCGGTAAGGTTTTCTAGGCTGGTGTAGCCGGTGCCCGATTGGTTAAGGGTTACCAAATTTACTTTTAGGTTGCTGTTGTCTGGTTTGGTGGTGCCGATTATTGCCACGCTGGTGCGGTCAGCAAACTTAATACGTTCGCTGGTGAGTGATTCGTTGGCAATAAGCAGCCCTTTGCTTTTGCCTTCGGTGTGCGAAAGTTCGCCAAAGGTGGTGGAGTATAGGTAAAAGTTTACACCACTTGCATTTTTTGCCGAAGTTCCAATAAATTCATTTAGGCGCAAACCGGCAAGTGAAAATTCACCGTTTTCGCCGGTGGTGATGGTTCCCGCTTGGCTAACGCCGTTGTGAATAAGTGGGCGCGCCGAAACTTTCCATTGTCCGTCGCTGGTTAGTTCACGCGTGTAAATGTTTAGGTTTAGACCTTCAAGCGCCTTAAAGTTGTCTTCGCCATTAAATGCCGAACCGGATACCAAAAAGTTGGTAACTTTGGTGTAGTTGCCCACAAAGCTGTTGCCGTGGTTTTCTTTGCACGAAATGGCCGTCAGGGTGCTGGTGCGGCTGGTGGTGTTTATTTGTTCAAAATATAGATTTTGGCTGTCGGCGCGCTTGTCTACTTTGGTGCTATTAGATAAATAACTTCCCACATAAGTGCGGGCGTTTTCTTCAACGCCGTTTGCGCGTTTGATGCCGTCGGTGCTTAAATTGTACACCGAACTATTGCGGACATAGTCCACATTTGAGCGTTTGCTAGACAGGTTGTTTTGGCTGAGAGCAAACAATTTGTCAATATCGCTTTGGTTGCCCACCGTGGCAAGGTCTGTGCTAATAGACGAGCGCAAAATGTTTAGTTCACTCTCGCTTAAACTTGCGGTGGTGATAGGCAAACCGTCCATCATAATTGGGCTGGCGGTAACTTCGTTAGAGTAGGTGTTTACCGTCCAACTTGCAAGGGCGTAATCGCTCGATGCATCTTCATTTCCGGCGGTGCCAATTTTTGAACCAGGGAAAGAACGCGAAACCTTAACTTGTCTGCCGTAAGGGAAAAAGCCAGTAACGCTGGTTAGGTAGTAGGTTTGGTTTTCGGCGCTAAAAGTGGTGGTTTTGTCGTAAAAATAATATTCATCACCAACAATCAGTTCGCCATAGCCAAGTTCAGCAGAGTTGGCAGAATTTACCGAAAAGGTAAGTTTGCTTACATCAAAAACGCAAGCGTTAGAAAAAGCACTGTTGCCATATAGCACCGAGCTTTCGCCAACCAAAAGTTTAACCTTTAAACTGCGGCGAGTGCCACCGTTTTTTAGGGCAGGGTTGTAACGAATGCTATAACTAATTGAGTTGTATGCGGCACCCGGCGTAACAAGGTAACTTTGAGTGCTTTCGTCAAAAATGGCTTCACTGCCGGTGGCGGTATCAATAACCGTTAGGCGGTATTCTATGCAAATTTCGCTAGACGAAACCTCTTCAAGTTTGCCCGTTTGATTGTTATACTTTAAGAACTGTCCGGTCAAACTTAGTGGGTAATATTCATTAACTTTGTTGGTGGCGTTTGCGCCCAAACTTTGGTTGGAGTAAACCAGCCCGCCCGAAAGACGGCTAGAATAGCGCGCAAAAACCTCTGGGTGAGCCGTAAAGCTGTAAGTGTTTCCACTATAAAGGCTTAGGTTCTGCAAACTTTCGCTGGCAAAGTAGTAAATGGTTTCGCCATCAACCACAAAACTTAGGTCAGGGAAGCGGTAAACCACGCTGCTTTCGTCCGTTAGCGAATGTTCGTACGGGTTGTACGAAATTACAAACGAACCGGTGCGCGAGTTGGTGGTGTTTACGTCTTGGTAATCACCAGTGGTGGAGCCGGAAGTCTCTTCGCGTTCAGTCTCCACAAAGGTGACCGTGCTTGGCGTAAGCATAAGTCTGCCAAGGCTGTCATAAATGCTGCTGTCGCGGTTAAAGATGTCCGTCACGCTAGATGTGTCGCACGCGCTTAAAACAAAACTTAAACACAAAATAACAACCAGCCCAAGCATGGCTTTTGCGCTTTGCAAAAAACCCTTTGAATGCGCACTCTTTGGCGCGGCGTTGCTTTGCTGTTGCACCCTTGCTGCTTTGCTGGCTTTTGCGCCGCTAATATTTTTGGCGCTAGTTGCCATTTTTTCGCTTTGGCACTGCGCCGGCGAAGCCTTAGCACGGCTAGCAGATGTGTTCTCCTTTTGATTTTTACCCTTAAAAAGTTTTTGCCACAAGTTCATTTGTGTTCTCCTAAGTACAATTTATTTTTTGTAATTAAAAAAATTATTTTTATGCCTTGCTGTGCGAATTTTGACGAAATTTGATGCCGCCAAACTCTGCAGCGAAGGTGATTTTTTGCGGAAAATTTTTGACCTATTTTTGCAAAAAAATCGCTCTTTCGGTAAGGTTATATAATAATATATAAATAATAACATATTTTGCATAATAAGGCAAACAAATAACGCCCGTTTCGCAAAATTTTTGAGATATTTTTGGCGCTGTTAAAAACTCGAATTTTGGGTGGCCAAAAGGGACTTTTACGGGGGACAATTTATATAAAAATAAACCGAATTTTGTGTTTGCTTGGTGCTTCTTTTGCGCGCTCTCTTTTATACGCGCTTGGCGGCGGTGTTAGACAAAAAACGGCAAGATGTGACATAAGGTGGCAAGAAAAGGCACAAAGCACTAAAATGCGACAAGGTGTGGCAAGGTGTGGCAAGAAAAGGCACAAAGCACTAAAATGCGACAAGGCGTGACAAGGTGTGACATAAGGTGGCAAGAAAAGGCACAAGGCATCAAAAAGCGACAATGTGCGACATAAGGTGGTAAGAAAAGGCACAAGACACCAAAATGTGACAAGGTGTGACGCCAAACGACAAGGTTTGATAAAGATTGGCAAGTTTTTACAAAATTTTACAATCGGGGCGGGGTGGTGTCACCGTTTGGGCAAAATGAGCGTAAAATTTCCCAAAAAAATTTTTAATCGGTACCAGCTAGTTGGCAACTTTTGTGCGGTATAATTGTTTTTACTATCGAACAAATGTTTGATAGTGGAACAAAAGTTCTGGGCAAAGGTCGGCTCGGGCAAATCGGGTAGCCGCATTAGCGGGCGACTTGGGTAAAACAAAAAGAAACCCCAAAAAATAAAAACTTTTTATTGGTTTGGCGACAAAATGCAAAAAGAAAAATAAAAAATTTTTTAAAGCGCAAAAGTCTAAAAAAGCCGCATTTTGGCTGATGTTTGGCGCTAACGCTACTTTTAAAAACAAAAAAGTGTGTACCAAAACTTGCATTTCGTTCAAAATCATTTTATGATATGCAAAAATATCACCCAAAGGAGAAAAAATCAAAAATGCAAAATTTGCAGCCATCTTTTTATCAAAATAGTGCCAAATGGGCACAAAAATTACTTAATTTAGCGCAACGAGCACCATAGTTATAATTTCATAACAATAGTGAAATTCAGGTGCGAAAAAAGCAAAAAATAGTGCAAACGAGTGCAGAAGGGTATCATTCAGTGCTTTTTAGGCGGGCAAAAGCGCTTTTTGCTGGGGCAAGGCGCAAATGTGACGCTATATTCGGCGCAAAAGTCGAGCGGGGATATTCGGTGCAAAATTTGTCCACATTTTTTGCAAAAATCACAAAATTTTAGTTGCCTTAGCCAAAGCGTGCTGTTATAATTATTCAAAATAATTCGATATTGTGATGAAAACAGTAAAATAAGCAAGGGGCAAGGCGCACAAAAACAATAAAAAATTATGACAAACTTGTCAAAATAAGGAGAGAACAAATGAAAAGAAAAAACATCAATTTTGTAAACAAAAAACAATTGGAAAAATTTAACCGAATTTTCGCTCGCAAAATTCGCGGTGGGCTTGGCAAACTACAAACTGACACCGAGGCGTGTTTTGACGCAGTCGCAAAGGAGCGTTCTAGCGGAAATTTAAATCTCACCACCGGCAATATGGCGCGCCGCGCCAAAAAGGCACTTGCCGAATACGGGCTACTAGATTGGGCGAGGCTGGCTTTGTCGGTGCATAATTTTTTGCCCGAAATTGTCAACACGCTAGAAGCAGTGATAGATAGCACGGCAGTTGCGCCACGCGTGGGCAACTGGGGTACGGCGGTGATTGATTGCTTTGAAGAGATGGCTAGTTATCTCGACGAAAAAGACCGCCTAATAAATTTGTATGTGGTTGGCGGGTATCTCTTAAAGGCGCTCACGCCCGATGAGGACGCGGTTATCCGCGCGTCGGTGATGCATCAAACAGATATTTGCGACATCGAAAAAATTGGCAACTTCCGTCAAGTTTACCGCAAGCGCGACAAAATTTTAAAACGACTAAAAGAAATTTTGATGCTAAAAAATTGTTCGGTAGATTGGTTTTATAATGAGTTTGCCGGTTTGCCTATTGTGCAGTACTACGCGCTCTAGGCGGCAGTTTGCTTTTGCAGGGCACAAGTAAGGCGCGCTAAGTTGCTAGGAGTAACTTGGCGCGCTGAGTTGCATTAGGGCTTTTGGCATTTCTATTATTTAGAATGTTTTTTGGTAAAAAAATCAAAAAAACTAGGTCTTTTTTGTGGCGCAGAGTAGTTATTTATAAAAATTTCGTCCATTTTTTTGCTAGCAGGATAACTATTTTCGGGTTTTTGTGGCGCCTCAGGTGCCAAATTGTTCATATTTTCGGGCTCAAGAGGCTCGCTTGCGCTAAAATAAGTGTCTACCGGCTGGCTGACCGCTAGTTCACGCGCCTTTTTATCGGGTTTTTTATCAAATTCTTCAAAATTTTTATCAAAAATGATGGTTTTTTCGTCTTTTTCGTCCATATTTTGCTTTGGCTTTATTACAAGCAGCAAAAGCAAGGCAAGGGCAGGGAGCGAAAAAATTATCAGTATCATCACTTTTGTGGGTGTGGTAATGGCGGGCTCAATTAGTTCTTTGTCTGGCTCTAAGCTAGTTTCGGTGTCGGTCACTGTGCTAGAAGCCTCTTTGGTGGGCTCGGTTTCGGTGTTTGTTTCTAGCGCGCGCGAAAGTTCAACCGCCGTGCTTGGCAAATATCCGCAAATTACCAAACTACTTGCGAGTTCTGCCAAAATATAATACCAAGTGGTGCCGTTTATGGTCATTGATGCCACATAGCAAATGGTGTAACTTGGGCTTAAAATAAGTTTGGTGGCGGCGCCCGCGTCTGGCGTTTCTTTTATAGCAAGCGACAAATTGTTCTTCGCGCGCACGGTAACGCCCTTTATATAAGCATTTTTTGGAACATAGGAAACTTTTTCAAGGTTTTCTTTTTTTGCGTAGCCCCAAAAGTTGCCGTACATCACCAAATAATAGTTATCACTTTCGCCAAACACTTGCACAAAGTAGGTGGCGGGCATATCAAAAATTGGCGCGCTTAGTTCTGCGTCTGCAAACAAAGTTGCGTCCTGACTTAGGCGGTAATAGTTGGCTTCGCTGTCCGGCTCGGTGGCGTGGCAAGTCGCTACTTTGGCGCCGTGAACGCTTAAAAGGGCGCTTCGGCTAATGCCCACAATGTACGCCATAATCAGCGAAACGGCAAGTACAAAACTAACTACCGCAAAAATTATCTTTTCTTTTTTGGTCATACCAAAAGTATAGCCCACAAAAGGGCGTTTATCAAAATCGAAATTTGCATTTTTATTTATAAAATCGTCAAAAAAAGGAGAATGTAATGAACTCAGATCTAAAACAAAAATACGGTGCGCTATCCGCCATATTAGTGGAACTGGATAGACGCAAAAATTTAAAAATTTATTCATATAACAAAGGCGCAAAAGTGCACTTAAAGCAATTGGCTTTTCACCGCTCGCAAAAACGCAATCGTTGGGTGTTTGGCGGAAACCGTTCGGGCAAATCGGAGTGCGGCGCGGTGGAAGTGGTTTGGATGGCGCGGGGCATCCATCCGTTTAGGCAAAACCGCAAAAATACCGAAGGCTGGGTAGTTTCGCCGTCCACTAGGGTGCAAAAAGATGTCGCACAAAAAAAGATACTCGACTACCTAGACCCCGAATGGATAGACGAAATTATTATGCTTACCGGCAAAAGTCAAGCGCCGCTTTATGGCGTAATTGAAAAAATTGTGGTAAAAAATGTGTTTGGCGGCAAGAGCGTTATTGGTTTTAAGTCGCATGAAGAAGGGCGCGAGAAATTTCAGGGCGCGTCACTAGATTATGTTTGGTTTGACGAAGAACCGCCCGAAGACATTTACAGCGAGTGCGTTATGCGTGTGGTGGACAAAAAGGGCGACATCTTTGCTACTATGACGCCGCTAAAAGGTCGAACTTTTGTATATGACAAAATTTATCTAAACAGCGCAAACGACCCCGAACTATTTACTATATTTATGCAGTGGAGTGACAACCCATACATCGACGCCGCCGAAGTGGAGCGAATGACCGCATTTATGCCGACCGAAGAACTGGAAGCGCGAAAATTTGGGCATTTTATTATAAATAATGAGGGGTTAGTGTACAAAAACTTTTCGCCCGAAGTGCATATTGTGGAACCTTTTCCTATTCCGCCCGAATGGCAGGATAAACTTTCAATCGACCCAGGGCTTACCAACCCGTTTTCTTGTCATTGGTACGCGGTGGACGGTGACGGCAACGTTTTTGTGGTGGCGGAACACTACAAGGCGGGCGAAACGCTGGATAATCACATTGCTAAAATAAAAGAAATTAGTGACGCGCTAAACTGGCATCGCAACTCGTTTGGCGGAATTGATGCGCTTATTGATAGCGCCAGCACGCAATCGACGCTGGCTTCGCCAAAATCAGTGGCTGAACTGATGTTTGAACGCGGAATTTATGTAAACACCAAAGTGAACAAGGATTTATTTTCGGGCATTTCGTGCGTACGCTCTTACCTAAAAAATGCCGAAGGCAAGGCAAAACTTTTTATTTTTTCGTGTTGCACCAATATGATTCGCGAAATAAAAGGCTATCGCTTTGGCGCGGGCGATGTTCCAATAAAGCGCGACGACCACGCAATGGATGAATTGCGCTATTATCTAATGAGCCGTCCGCGTCCGGCACGAATAGAAGAACCCAAAACTGCCATTCAGCGCGACAAAGAAAGATTGTATCGTCGTTTGCGCGCCAATCGAAACAATTATTAAGGAGAAAACTATGGGCAAAAGTAAATCGGGAATGGTGTATTCCTCAAAAAAGGTTGAAAAAATGCTAAATGCGCGCGAGCAGACCGCCATTTTGCAAAGCAAGGGTATGTATGTTTTTGGTTCGGTGTTTAAATCGCTTAGCGCAGTAAGGTCATACAAAACGCGTTGGAAAGTTTTGGAAGCGCTATATATTTTTTGGTCGGTCGGCAAGGTGGTACAAATGCCCACCGCCGTGGCAATGCTGGCGAACACCTATTGGACGCTATACGATGGTAAATGGGGATTAAAGCATAGTAGGCGCGGAAATCCAAATTTTCAAAAGGGACGAACTAATCCTTATACCAAAAAAATTACGGAAACATCAAAAAAACACCAAAAAGCAAGGGGGATAATTCCCGAATTATCTAGGGATAATTCAATGCAATTATCCCCGAATAATCTAGGTACCCCCACGAAATTTCGTGATTTGTCGGGGGATAATTATAGGATAATTCCCCCGAATAGTCCCCCTGAATTATCTTTGCTTAATAATAAAGAGAAAAGTAAAGATAAAGAAAATATTTTATTAAACACTAGCAAGGTGGCAGAAGAGGCAGTTAAAAAAGTTGCCCCAGTAGGACAAAGCCTAACGGCGAGCGAGAGCGAAAATAAAAATGCTTTTAAAAATTTTTCTGTTCCTACCGTAGCCGAAGTAAAGGCTTATATAGTCGAAAAGGGGTACGAAGATTTTGGTGAAGAGTTTGTGGCGTTTTACGAAAGCAAGGGTTGGCGTGTTGGTAATAGCCTTATGCGCGATTGGAAAGCCACGGTACGCGGCTGGGAAATAAGGCGCAAAAAATTGCCAAAGCCGCAAGTTGTTGGCGCAGCAAAAGCGAACGCGCCCAAGGCCGCAGCGCAAAATTTTGACCAACGCGAGTACACCAAAGAGCAATGTGATGCCTTTTATGATAGTTTGGACAATATAGAAATTTAACGCTTTTAAGCGCACCAAAAAGAAATTGTAAAAACCACAAAAATGATTTATGGGGTTTAAATTGTGTCATTTTGCGGTATGAGTAAACTATCGTGGCGCCTATTACTCCCGAATTTGGGGCGTTTTTGCGTGCCACGGGCGCGCGAATAAATAATAAATATATAAAAATATATAATTTTTTGTAAAAATTGTTAGGAGAGATTATGGAAAAAGTGTATGATGAAAAGTTGTTGACCGCGCTTAAAAAACGCGCCTACGGCTTTTATTTTCGTGAAAAAAATACCGATACCGAAGAGGAAGATAAAACAGTCAATTTTGTATACGGCGGTAAATTGTTTTTTAGAAGTGGCTTTGTAAAATTGGCATTTTTGACAAGCGGGCAGGTGGGAATGTTTTTTGCAAAATGCAATAAAACGGTTCCCGCCGAAGTGCGATGCACTTTTGTCGGCGTGCGTTTTGTCCGCGCTAAAGAGGGCGTAAAGTATAAAAAGTTTAAAGTAAAAAAATCGACCGCGGCACTTCAACAATCGTTTTTTAATTAAGAGATGTTTTAAAAATTTATTGAATTAGCGCCATAGCGTAAAAAATTGCGTTACCATCATAGCGTAAAAAGTTTAAACAATTTTTTCCTTTTGGTTTCAAATTTAAGCCGAAATTTTTAGCCCCAAAAATTCAAAATTTAAACAAAGCGCAAAAAAATTTTTTCTTTAAAATAAAGGCATAGAGGGCAATTTTTTTAAAAAGTGTGGTAACAAACTTGCAAAAACAAAAAGTGTAGTGTATGCTGAAAATGTACATCAAACGAGTGCAATCACTGACAACCCATTTCGGTTTGCCAGCGATTTTGCTTGCAAGAAAAAATAGGTAGGTGAATATGCAAAGCAAAAAGTCGGTGGCAGTAAAAATCGTTCCAAGGTTTAAGGACATTCAAAGTTTGCGCTCGTTTGTTTCGGCTCCAAAACTTAGAATAAAAAAACAACGCAGCACGGTAAGTTATTCGCCGCCAGACTTTTCGGCATTAAAACTTTTGATGTCAATTGAAAATGCGTGCGAAGAACCTTTGGCTAGCGTGTCCGTTTTGGAACTGGAAAAGAAAGCAAAAAAATTGTTTGCAGAAATAAAACATATTGGAGAAAGTTATGACAAGTAAAAAAAATATCGATAGTGCCAAACGCGAAAAAGTTGCCGAAATTTTGGAAGATTTTGAAATGCGGCGTGAACAGCGCAAACCCTATGAACTGGCGTGGCTACTTAATATAAACTATGTAATTGGCAACCAGTATTCGGCGGTGTCGCAAAACGGCGAAATGGTGGATATCCCCAAAATGTATCCGTGGGAAAGTCGAGAAGTGTTTAACCATATTGCGCCGGTTGTAGAGTCGCGTCTTGCAAAACTCGGTAGGGTGCGCCCGTCCATTAGTGTAAGGCCGTCCGGAATTGAACAAGCAGACATCGAAAACGCCAAACTATCCAAACTGATTTTGGACAGCGTATATAACGAACTGGATATTTCGTCTGCAATTGCCGAGGCCACGGTGTGGAGCGAGGTTTGCGGAACTAGTTTTTACAAAATTTTTTGGGACGCTACGGCTGGTGAAAAGTTTGATGCAAAATCGCTGACGGGCTCAAAAATTGTTGCGGGCACCATTGGTCAAGCGGGCGCCGAAAAACAAGCGGGCGAAAGTGAAGAGTTGGGCGCTGAAAAGCCAAATGGACAAACCGGCGCAGCGGGTACTGGTGTTAGAACTTTAAGCGCCGAGCCTACGGGCGGGGCAGTTAAAGCCAAAGCACCAACCGAAATTTCGGCGGGCGAAGTAAATGTTTCGGTTTGTTCGCCGTTTGAAATTTTTCCTGATAGTTCGGGTTCAGTGGACATTGCGTCTATGCGTTCTATCATTCACGCAAGGGCAATGGACGCCGGCGAGGCTGAACGCACTTATGGCGTTAAGGTGGTTGGCGAGCCGATTGACCTTTTAAGTTTAAATGTTGCAAAACTTGGGCTTATGCTTTCGGGTTCTAGCAACGTGTATAAATCGGCCTCGGTTAAAAAAGAAAATCAAACCATAGTAATTGAGCGCTGGACAAGGCCATCTACTGAGTATCCAAAAGGCAAACTTGAAATTGTGGTTGGTGACAATTTGGTGTTTGACGGCGATATGCCTATGGACGATTATCCGTTTGTAAAGCAAGTGTCGTCAGCAACCATTGGTTCCTTTTGGGGTACCAGTGTGGTGGATAGGTGTATTCCGTTGCAACGCGCTTACAACGCCATTAAAAATAGAAAAATCGAATTTTTAAGTAGGTTATCTGGCGGCGTGCTTACGGTGGAAGAAGGTTCGGTTGATGTGGACGAAATTGCCGAAGATGGCTTAACACCTGGCAAAATTTTGGTTTATCGCAACGGTGCAACCATTCCAAAATTTATGGACTCGGGCGACATTCCGCCGGAACTTTCGGCTGAAGAAGACCGAATTTTAAACGAATTTATCACCCTAACCGGTGTGTCGGAACTTATGCGCAACAGCACGCTGCCAAACTCGGTTATGAGCGGTACGGCAATTAACCTGCTGATTGAACAAGACGATACTCGTCTTTCGGTTACGGCGGAGAACATAAGGCGCGCACTGCTCAATTTGTCTAAAAAACTTATCAAACTTTACAAAGACAACGCCACTCTTCCAAAACTTGCAAAAGTTTCGGGCGAAAATGGTGAGGTGCAGTTGTTTTATTGGTCGGGTGCCAATTTGTCTAGCGACGATGTTGTACTTGATACTCAAAACGAATTATCCGAAAGTCCGGCGACGCGCAAAAATATGGTGCTAGAACTCTTAAAAAATCATTTGCTAGAAGACGATAACGGCAAAATTGATCGTCGAACCAAAAATAAAATTTTGGAAATGCTCGGGCTTGGCAACTGGGAAGCATCGGCTGATTTGTCCTCGCTAAATTTAAAACGCGCCAAGGAAGAGAACTTAAATATCTTTTCGGCTCACGTTTTGGAAATTGACGACAACGAACTACATATCTTGGAACATACGCGCTTTTTGCTAGAAAACGAGCAAAAACTAACCGAAAAATACAAAAATGCACTACTTTTGCACATTCGCCAGCATAAAACGCTTGCAAGTGCCAGCAAGGTAGGGAACGGAGAACAAAATGTACAACAATAAATTTGTGGATGCAACAAGCCTAGCAGAGGCTTATGCGTCGCTTGAAAAAGAATTTACCAAAAAATGTCAAGAACTTGCAAAAGTTAAGGCGGAGTTAAATTCTTTGCGCGAAAGCGACTTCTCTGCTTTGCCTGCACAAAATTCTTTATTAAACAAGGAAAAAGCCGATTTAAGCGCTGACGCCATAGGCGCAAAATTGGCTGATGGCAATTCCCTTAATAAAGAAACGGGAAAGGAGCCGGTGACCAGTGGCGCAGAAAATGAGGCGCAATTGCAAGAGTCTTGCACAGATCCGGCAGAAATCGGTGACGCCCGCGCTGAAAAGTTGCCGAAAAAAGATCTTGAAACGCAAAAATTTGAGTTGATTGAAAAACTTTTAATTAGCGTTTCGACAAAAACTGGCGAAATGCCAAAGGTGATTGCGGGCGGAAGCTCGTCACCGTTAAAGGCGCATAAACCGAAGTTTGATTCGCTTTATAGCGCAGGAACCTATTTAAAAAAACTATTAAAAAACTAAGGAGAATTTATGATTACATTATCTACAGCGGATAGTGCGTTAAAAGAGGTGTATTTGGATGTCGTTAGTGAACAACTTAATACCTCAATTAACCCATTGTTCGCAAAAATCAAACAAACTACTAGTGATGTATGGGGCAAAGAGATTGTAAAACTTGCGCCATACGGCATTAACGGTGGTATCGGTGCAGGAACCGAAACCGGCGATTTGCCAACCGCAAGCGGAAACCGCTATGAACAATTTAAATTGCCGCTAAAAAACCTTTATGGCAAAATTGACATCAGTGACAAGGCTATTCGCGCTTCTAGCAACTCTGCCGGCGCGTTTGTAAACTTATTAAATGCCGAAATGGATGGGCTTATTAAGGCGTCATCTTTTAACTTTGGTAGAATGCTTTATGGTGATGGCAGTGGCAAACTTTGCAAACTTACGGACAACACTGCAACGGCAAACGGTTTGACTACTTTTTCGGTGGATACGGTGCAAAATCTTGCCGAAGGTATGCTAGTGGACGTTATTACCTCAACTGGCAGTGTAAAATCTGGCTCGGCTGCACTTGTTGTTAGCAGCGTTGACCGCGCCAACAAAAAAGTTACTTTGGTGGTTGGCAGTTATGCCGCAAATGATGTGCAAGTTACCTCTAGCCAAACCACGCAATATTATTTGTGTGTACAAGGCTCGTATGGCAACGAATTGACCGGTCTTGGTGCAATTTTTGATACATCAGGCAGCACTTTGTATGGCGTAAACCGCGCAAACAACAAGTGGATGGAACCATACATTGCAAATTGCGGAACCGCTAGCGCAAATGCTAACATCAACGATATCACCATGCAAGCAGTGGTTGACTACCTAGACGAAAACTTTGGTTCTAGCGTTGACTTTATTGTATGCTCGGGCGGTGTAAAACGCAATTATCAATATTATTTGTCAACTTATCGCTCAAATATCGACGTTATGGAACTAAAAGGTGGCTACAAAGCGTTGTCGTTTAATGGCATTCCGGTTGTTTCGGATCGCTTTGCACCGGCAAACACTATGTATATGCTTAACACTCGCGAATTTGCTTTGCATCAACTTTGTGACTGGCAATGGCTGGAAGGTGAAGATGGCAGGGTAATTAAGCAAAATGCCAACAAGCCAACTTACTCGGCAACTTTGGTTAAATATGCCGATATGATTTGTGACAAACCATGTGGTCAAGCGAAAATTCAATATATTACTGAACTTTCTAGTCTTCCTACCACAGGCGCGTAAAAAATGCTTAGGAGATAACAAATGGATAGATTTTTTCCAAACTACTTGGTGCGCTATAATGATATGTTTGGCATTGCGGACCGACTTAGACAAATTGACGATGGGTATGTACTTATGTACAACGCGAAGCAAAATCGCTATGAGGTTCATAACCAAAAAAATAAAGGCGAAACGCTGTCGCTCGTTTGCCCATACGACCGAGTTGACGCAAGGCTGATTACGCTGGTGCGTAGAACTAGCGCGCAAAGAGCAAATGAATTTTTTAGAGAAGTGGAGGCGGGCAACGCTAAAATAGAAAAAGAAAATGATGCAAAAATTTTGGATAACTCTAAGCAACGCGCAAAACAAATCTTGGAAAAAATGTTAAAAAAATAAGGATATTTAGTGTAAAAAGGGCAACAGATGAAAGTTTGTTGCCTTTTTTATAAAAAGGAGAACTATGGATATTAAGGTTATTGATGTAATAAAAGATGTTGCGTATTTGCTAGAAGACCAAACCATGATTGATCAAATTGAGGAAGTGCAGGCGGCGCAGCAAGCTGGCATTATTAAAATTATTGAGGGTTATAAAGAAAGGCTTGGCGAATATGTTAGATGCCTAAACCTTGGACTTCCTAAACTTTGCCGAAAGGAGTTTATTTTTAGACGTCTTCAAAATATTGTTAGTGACAACAATGCCGTTATAAAAACTTCGCAGTTTGCGTCGCCACCAATTGAGATTTTGCGTATTCGCAATCATGTGGGTGAAGTTAAATTTAAACTTATTCCTGAAGGAGTGCAGGTTTCGGTACCTGGCGTTAGTTATGCGCTTGAGTACAAGTACTCTATTGCCGGCAAAAAGTATTCGGCAAATGATGATATATTTTTGCCAATTGGGCTTGATCCGTTAACGATGGCATATTTTTTGGCGGGGGAAGTTAGTTTGCGTCGCGGCAATACCGAAGACGCCGAAAGATTTTTTAAGACCTATGAAGAGCTTATTTCAACTTACAATATTTCGCGTAGGCGTTATCTAAACAACCGACTAATAATTTAAGGGGGAAATGATGCATAAAAAATTTAGTAAAATTTTTACTCGCTTTGACGCCAGAAAAACTGCGGTCGCTGATACCAATCTTTACATAAATAATTTTTACAATTTTTGCAATTTTGACAACTCGCCAAAATCATATATGCCTTTAAACGCGTTTAACGGGGGCAAATTGGCGGGTGAGGCGCCTCTCGATAGTTTACTTATGCCCCAAAATGTGGGCAATAAATCGTGTGTTTTCTTTTTTAGAAAACTCTTGAGTGAAAATGTAACGGAGCAAAATCAACTAGTTTTGTTTGATAATGAATACCAAGGTTATGTGTTAAATCTCGGCACCGACACTACTTTTACGGCAGTTGCGAGTTTAAAATTTGCGGACAAACCCACCGCAACCTATTACAATTTGAATGGCGAAGATGTGTTACTGCTGTCTTCACCAAAAGATAGTTTGACGGTGTGGCGAGGTTCGGGCGTTGCCGAAACGGTGATTGATGCGCCAAATATTTCGAGCATGACCATCCATTATGAAAGGCTGTTTGCCGTGTCGCCAAACGCACCGCGACGACTTTTTTATACCAGTGACTTTGATATTACCAACTGGAACCTAAGTTTGGCGGGCGCGGGGTTTATAGATTTTGCCGATGAGCGTGGCGACCTTAAAAAGGTGGTGTCGTTTGGAGGGTACCTTTATATCTTTAGGGAGTACGGCATAACGAGGCTGTATGCGTCGGGAATATCGACCGGCTTTACGGTTAGTCAAATTTTTTCCACTTCGGCGCGAATTGTGGATAGCACCATCGCGGTGGTTGACAACAAAATTGTGTTCGCCACCACTGAAAGTTTTTATGTTTTTGATGGTGCGAGCGCGCAAAAAATATACGAAAACGTGTTTCCTGCTATAGAAATACTAGATGGCAGTATGGCTACCACCGCCAAAGGCAAGTACCTTTTGGTGTGCTATTCGCCTTATGCTGCGGCGGCGCTAAATGGTGGCGCCAAGGTTTGTAACACTTTGCTGGTACTGGATATGGAAGGCGGGTTTGGCTTGGCGAGCAAATTTATATTGGCGTCGGTTGATGCAGTGCGCGCAAGTGGCTACGATAACTTGATTTGCCTAGCGGCTAATGCGCAGTCAGGATATAGTCTTTTTGAACTGGGCGAAACGGCGGCGGATGATTTGATTAGCAAAATTAAATTTCCGCTTTGTGGGTTTGGCTTTTCGGGCGCAAAAATTTGCTTTAACAAACTTACGGTCAAAGCGCTTAATAATATTATTCTTTCGCTTGCAAACGAAAAGGGAGAAAGTGATAGTCGCACCATTTATGGCGGCGCGCCAATTTCGCGCAAGTTTAGTTTTTGTGGAAAACAAATTTCGCTTGAATTTACCTTTTCGGGTGTGGCGGATAAATCGCTACTAGACGCAGTGGAAATTGATGTGGTAGGTGGCAGAAATGACTAAAAACTACAATATGGAATTATTTGACTTGGACGCACGTGCAAACGAACTTGAGTCTGCCGTGGCGAGTTTAAGGCGAAATAACTACAATTTTACCGTAAGCGAAAGCGGGACTACTATTGAAAAAACTATTGGTAAAATTTATGTAAAAAGCAATATGCTTACCGCCAGTATGTCGGTGGAACTAAAAACCGCGGCGGAAAAGGTGCAAATTGCTTTGTATGCGGGTGCAACTTGTGTGGCAATTGCAAACAAAACGGCAAGTGAATACCTTAAAACCTACACCATTGGCGCTGATTATCCTAGCAGCGCGAAGGCAATTGACGGTCAAGATTTGGTGGTAAAAATTTCCGCCACAAGCGTGGTGGAACTTACCGATATGGAGATATCTCTGTTTGGCGCCGAAATTGTCGCGGCTAGTGATGCGTCTGAGCCAAGTAGTGTAAAAATTGTTACCGATTATCGCAGTGGCGTGTTTATGGCGCTAAAAATTGAGGGGGGTGCAATTACTTATGGCGCGCCTACCCTTAGTGCGGTGGAGAATTTTCCGGAAGATTACTTTGTTTATTCAGTAAATGCAGTGTCTGCCGATGTTGTGGTGGTGGGAAATTCTAATAACCTTATGGGCAAAGTGGTGTATTTGACCGAAGATGGCAAAGTTTATGAAAAATACATAACGCCTAGCGGTGAAACGGACGCGAGTTTACTTTTTAGCGTGACGGGCGGGGTAGGGCTTTCGGTCGGCTACGCAGAATATGATGGGTTGTCGGTGGTGGTAAATGCCGAAACTTCTGTTAAATATTTTACCGAAAATAAAAATTACGCTGAAAAAGAGATTACAATTTTGCCAAAAGTGGTTGAGGTGCTTGCCATAAAAGGGCAAACTGCAAGGTTTGCGTTTGTGGCGAAAACTGAAAATGCGAGTTGTTTGTTTGGCGCAAATGCGGTTTTTGACCTATCCAAAAGCAACATAAACTTTAAACTAAGTCTATTGAACGGGGAGAATAGTGTGCTATGAAAATTCATAATAGTTTGGAAATTTTTTCAAAAAATGGAAAAATAATTGCAAAAAACACTCTTTTTGATAGCGCTTTGGACATTTTGTTTGGTAGCAAGCCGTGGCTTGCAGGCTTGGCGCTTGGTAGAGGAACGGCGGAGAGCGTAAGCGACAACTATTTGCAGACCTTTTCAAAATTCTTGCCGCTAACAGTGGAAAAGGTGGAACTTGACTCGTCGGCAGGCGTAGGAACCGTAACGCTGGTGGCGGAAATAGCCGAAGATTTTGCCTTTACCTTTGGTTATAGCGAGGCAGGGCTAACTACCGGTCAGGATCCGGAAACTTATAAGTGGCCGCTGGTTAATAGGTTTTTGATATCAAAAAGGGCATTAACGCGAAAAGTGGGCGAGTATTTAAAATTTGTAGTAAAAATGTACTTTGTGATAGACACGCTGGGCGGAAAAATAAAAATTGAAGAGGAAAACATCGACGCACTGCTTAGGTTTTTGGCGGGGGTAAAAACGCCAAAAATGGAGCTTTCGGGCGCAGAAAACTACGATATTAAAGCAAAGTTTTTCACCGAAGAGGACTTTGCAAACTTTTCGGGCGAAATAACTGGAACTGAAACCGATTTGTTGAATTTGAGCGCGGCAAGCAAGGTAATAGCCGACGGTGCCGCAGAGATTGCGTTTGAACCGCTGGCGGTCACAAGCCCACAAATGGCGTTTGCGTTGTTTGTGGACGACCAAAAATGTTTGCAAGTTTATGGAAACGGGCTTGCACCTGGTGGCACCGTTTACAAAAATGTTAAGGCAAATAGCGTGGGGCAAATTACCGATATTGCCCTACCGGCGGGTGCAAAATTTGCTGGGCTGGTTGGCGCCGATGGCACGGCGGCTAACTATGATGCTGCACCAAACTATAATTCGGTTGCGGCGCTAGATTTTTCACCGTTTGGCGAAAGCGTGATAGAAAAAGATGCTGATGTGTGCGTGTCACCAAATGCGACGCTTGCAATAATTAGGCACCCAAGTGGCACCATTGACCTTTTTAAAAGAGTGAACGGCGAACTGGTGGCGTACGCAATGAAGTCGACCAACGCAAACAAGTATCTTAACTACAACTTTTTTGAAACGCCGTATGGCAGATACATAATGTCTTATAACAATGGCACAAAAATTACGCTAAATCAGTTTTATTTTAACGCAAGTGATGCAACGGTGTCGGCAACTCCGGCAACAATGGCGGCCTTTCGCGGGAGTACAAGGGCGCTCGCGTTTACGCAAGACAACTCGGTAGAGGCGCTTGTGCCGGTGGGGCTATATGCGCTTACGGATAAAATGATTAAAAAACTTACGGCAAACGAAATAGAAAATACTTATTTGCGACAAACCTCATCGACTGAACTTGAACCGCAACTTGTGACTGATGGCCGCATTTATTCGGTTCCGCCAAGTGGTCTGCAAAATGGTGGTTTTTTGGTGGGCAAGGAAAATTTGACTGGCTTTGTGTATGTGGGGGTAGATGGCTCGCAAAAGACTTTTGAGGGTGCAAATTACGACAAAGTTATCTCGCGCACTGGGGGTTGCGAAGGCTATCCGCGTGCCTTTACGCTGGGACTTGTTAACAAAACGCGTGAAAATGGCAAAGTTGTGTTTTATATCTTTAACGCCAAAACCGAGGAAATTACTCGAAAAGAACTTGCGGCGGACGTGCTTGACGCTTGCTTTTCGGGTGATTTGCATTTGCTTGCAAGTGCGACCGGTAGCAGTTTGGTGGTGGAGGCTAAAAATGGCGATGAGTATCAAACTATAGGCACTATGGCACTAACCGAAACGGCTGAAAACGCGCCGCGCCGTGTAGAGGTGGTGGGCGAGAATATTTGCGTAACCACTTATAGTTTAGGCGGCACGGAAGTTGTTTCTACAACTGGAGCAAAAGTGGTGCAGGGCGGCGAGCGTTATGTGGGGCTGGAGCCCAACGCGCCATATAAAATTGCCTACAAAATTGGGTATGGCTATGAGGTTGGTGATACGGCAACGGTAAAAATGAAGGCGAGTTTGTCTAGCGAGGTTCTTCAAAATGAACTTTGCCTTGCTGGCAAACTGGTGCGCGTGGGCAACAATGGTGCGCTTGGCATTTATGCAAATGATGGCGTTATTGATTTGTTTACGCGGGACGGCGCAGAGATTATCAACAAAAAATATGCAAATGGCAAGGGCGGTTATAGGTTTCTAAGTCAAACCAATATGGGCACCGCCGACTTGATTTTGCCTATTTCGAGTGATAAGTGCATCACCTACGAAAATGGTGGAATTAAATTTTTAACATAAAAAGGAGAAACAATGAGCGAAAAAACATCAAAAAAAGAAAAACAAGCATCACAAACGCAAAAGCCTAGTGGACTTTTAAACCTTTTGCGTATGCGCTTTAATTCTAAAAAGACCGATTTGAAGCCGACAAGCGACGATTTTAAGGAGAAACTAAACGAAGTTTCGTCAAAATATTTTAAAGAAGCGGAAAAAACCGCGGAAAAAGCGGAAAATGACGCCGAAGAAGCGCTAGATTTGGTTTATAAAACCAACGGCAAAGAGCGTAAGCCGCTTGAAGAGGCTAGTATAAGCAAGGCGGCACCAAGTGGCGCTTTGCAAGCGCAAAATGCGGTAAGTGCACAAAATAATGATAAAATTACGCCAAAAAGCGCAAAAAATGAAGAAAAAACCGATAAAATTGCACAAGGCGAAAAAACGGAAAGTGCGATTGGCGCGCCAAAAACTCAAACCGCAATGGCGTCAAAAGAAGCGATAGGCGGCAATTTGGGCTCGGGCGTGGACAGGCTTAAAGAATATTTGGAAGATTATAAAAAGTCTAAGGCGGACGAGGCGGAGCGAAAAACTCAAGAGGAAGCCGATTATGTGCAAAAATTGCAAGAACTAGCCGATAAAATTGCCGAAGAGGCGAGTGGCGTTAGGGAAAAATATGACGCCTTGACCGATTATGATTATTACAAGGATAAGTTGCCGGAAATTCCGGAAAGTTTGGGGTTGACCGAGAAAGAATTGCCGGAGTTTGACAAGGATAAGCAAACGGAAGAGGCTGAAAGCAAAGCAAATGCGGAGAAGCAGTTAAAAGTTGACGAAATTAACGCAGACTTTGCAAAAACCAAAACCGAAATTGAAAACGAGGCAAAAGATGCCGAAAAATCTAGTGCGGAACTTGCCAAAAAGTTGGTAAAAAATTATGACGCGCAAAGGGAGCAAAACGAATACGAATTGTTGCGTCGAGGGCTGGCGCGTTCGTCGGTGGCGGTTTTGAGTTTAAATAATATAGAAGCAGAAAAAGTGCAGCAGCTAAATAACTTGGCGGTTAGTTTAAGCGAAAAACTGGATAGCGCAAATAGCAAATTGCTTTCGGCGCAGGCTGACCTTGCAAAAAGTTTGGAGAGTGCGGACAAAGAAGCTTGGGCAAAGGCACAGGAACTCTTTGAGAGGGCGCTGACTGACTACGAAAAAGAAAAGCAAGAAGCAATAGATTTTAACAATAACATTAAAAAGTTGGAGGCGGAATATCAAATTAAGCGCACAAACGCCATGGAAACAAGCGACAAACTGGCGCAAAAATTTGCCGAAGCCTATGCGGGTGTAAACGAGCGCACCAAAAAGGAAGAAATGTATTCGACCCTTGATAAGCTGGTGGACGGTATGACGCGCGAAGAGTTGGTTGATTTGCTTTACAAGGTGCCAAACCTTCAACGCAGCCTTGGCGACCTAGCCTACGGCTATTTGTACAACAAAGGAATGAAAAAATAAAGGGGGGAACCGGTGGAAAAATTAAAATCTTACAACTTTTGGGTAAAGTTAATATCGGCGCTGGTGCTGGTTGGTCGCGTGGTGCTAAACGACCTTGGTTATATGTTTGACAGTGATTTGGTTATGGATATCACCACCGCGATTGCAGGCATGCTGGTAATTTGTGGCATCATTCAAGCGCCGGTGACCACTAAAAAAACAAAAAAGGAGAACAATATGGAAAATAACGGACTAGAAGGCGCCGAACTGGAACTGGAAAATTTGCTAACAAACTTTTCGTCTAAATATTCCCAAGGGGGCGGACTTGGTAGCATTATTTTGCAGGTAGCGGAAAAACTTGGACTTATTGATAGTGGCGGCAATGCGGAAAATAATTTAGGCGCCCAAGGCGAAAGTGCTGGTGAAAATGCTGAAAGCAGTCAAGCGGAAGGCGGCGAAAGTGCGGTTAAAGATGCGACTGAAATGGCAGAAGAAACTGGCGAAAATGCCGAAAATGCAAAAAATATCGCCAAAAACGCAAATAATGAGGTAAATATTGAGGGTTTTGCGAGCGAAAATGTGACTACCACCCAAACTGCCGAAAAGGTTAGCGCTGAAAATTTGAGGGAAAATGAAGCCCTATTGAGTGAAACGGCTGAAAATGCGCTCGGCGCGCAAGCCGAAAATTGGGGCGCACAATCAGATGTGGCTACGCTAGGTGACGAGGAAATTTTTGAAGAAGTTACTGAAGGGGTGGGGGTGCCGGTAAACGGTGGCATTGCCTCTCAGGCGGAAAAGGTGCTAGCAAGTGACGCTCAAGTGACAAATTGCCCAAATCCGCTAGAAGCAGATAGTGCTATGCAAACTGGGGCGGTTGTAGTTACAACGCAGCCACTTGGCGAAAGGGCAGGTGCGCTTTTTGCCAAAGAGGAAACGGCAGTGGCCGCTAATAATGCACCAGCAAGCGCTAGCGCTGAGCAGGGTGCCTTGGATAATTTTGCGGGCGCGCAAACGGGCGATGAAAACAATCTTGCTGGTGGCGGCACATCGCCATGCGATAAAAATAATCTTGCAGAAGATGGCAAAAACGAAAAAGCCGTCGCGGTGGATATGGTTACCGGCGAATTTATTCAAAATTTGCAAGCGGGTGGCGATGTGATAGTTGAGCCAAACTTGCAAGCAAAAATAAAAGCCTTTCTTTTGGAAAACATCGATAAAATATTTTAGTTTAAGTTCGTTAAGGCATAATTTTGTTTAGTTTTTGGTAAAATTTTGGTAAATTGGGGCTAAGAGTTGGTTTTTTCAAAACTTTTTGCCTTATGTGAACTCAAATAAACTAGAAATCAACTTTAAGCCTTGGGACTAAGAGTAAAAACTAAAAACAAACTTTAAGCCTTACGGTGCCCAGAATTAAAAATTAAAAATAAAGCCCGTTGGGGCTAAGTGGCAAAATTAAAGCGATAGCGCAAAGGTCAACCTACCGACCCTTGCGCTTTTGCTGGTTTTGGCTGTCTGCTGGTTTTGGCTTTTGCGGGATAGTTTACGCTTTGCTTACAAATTTCGCCAAATTTCGTCAAAATATATTTTTATAATTAAAATAAGTTCTTTACAAAAATAAAAATGTGTATTATAATAAGGATAAGTAATAATTATATAAATATATTATAATTATATAGGCGATAGGTAATATTTATGATTATTAGAAATTCACTTAAAACACTGGGTGATAACTTTATTGTTGTGTGGAAACAACTTTTGTACTTTATTATTGTTGGGCTGATTGTGGCGCTTGTCACCGCGCTTACACTAACGCCAGTTGTCGAAATTGTTAACGCTTCGGGCTGGCGGGCAGAATTTACGGCGTTTGTGGAAAACTCGTTTGCAAGTTTTAAAGGCTTTGCGGGCGGGTTAACTTCGTTGATTTTAAATTTGCTTGAAATATTAAAAAATAGTGCAAGTTTGGTGTGGGGCAGTTATGTTGCGCTAATTTTGCTAGTTGTGTTTTCATTTTTCAGCGTATATGTGGCAGAGTTTGTCTGCGGAAAACTTATTTACGGAAAAATGGAATCGCTTCGCTCGCAAAGTTATGTGCAAAACCTTTTCACCACTTTTGGCAGAAGCAGCAGATATGCGCTAATCAAACTTTTGGTTAGTTTGCCATTTTACGCGTTAATTGTTTGCACGCTTTGGCTTTATGCAACGCTTGCAAGTGCGCTAAAATATGGACTATTGTTACTTCCGGCTTTACTTCTTTTGCTGATTTTAATTTTTGCGGTGCGTGATAGCTTGCTGTCAAGTTTTTTGGCGCGTGCGGTATCGGGCAGTGGCAAAGTGTTTGGCGCTTTGGCGCAAAGCATAAAAGAAGATAGCAAACAATTTTGGAGATTTTTCCAAGCGCGCATACTTTTAAATTTGGTATGTCTTGCAATAATTGTGGCAAGCGTGCTATTTACCGCTTTGCTTGGACTAATTGTTGTGTTTCCTGCAATGGTTGCACTAACTGCTTCGTATAGTTTTGTAACCTTAAATATCGATAACAAACATAAATTTTATGTTAACGATTCAACTATCGTATCGCCTCTATAATTAAAAAAGGAGAATCATGAACAAAAATAACATCGTTGGCGAAAAACCAACAAACTTTACAAAATCGGCATCAGCTCAAACGGTTGATGCTGTAGTTTGCCATTTAACAAACGGTGGAGCAGTGGGCTTAACCGTAAATGAAAACACACAAAACACAGGTGCAAAAACTCGCAAAAGACAATTTTTGTCGGTGGAAGCAGTTAGAACTTACAACGCCGGCGCGCCAAAGGCAAGACCAAATGCCAAGGCGTCAAAGCAAAACGCAGCCAAAACGGACGCAAAAGCCTCAAAGGACAGCGCTGCAAAAAGATTAAATGCGAATGCGGAAAATGCTTCGTTAAAAAGCAAAGAATCAAACGCCAAAGTAGCGCAAAAATCAAAAACTCGCGTAAGCAGGCGCGGAAATTCCGGCGCTTTGAGTAGCAAAGTTAAAATTGGCTTTTTGGGCGGTGTTGGTGAAATTGGCAAAAATATGACCTTTATTGAGGCAAATAATCAAATTTTGGTTATCGACTCGGGCGTTATGTTCCCAAGCGAAGATATGCCGGGCATTGACCTTGTTATTCCAGATTATAGTTACCTAAAAGACAACGCGGACAAGGTGGTTGGGTTTGTGATAACTCACGGCCACGAGGACCATATTGGTTCCATTCCTTATGTAATGCGCGATTTTCCTCGCGTTCCGGTGTATGCCAGTGGGCTAACCAGCGCGCTTATTTCAAACAAACTTCGCGAGTTTAAGGGCTTAAACGTAAATTTAATTACCATAAAAACGCGCGAACTTTACAAGATTGGCAATTTTGCCGTAGAATTTGTAGACGTAAACCACTCAATTGGTGATGCTTGCGCTTTGCATATTGTGGTAAACGGCATGCGAATTTTCCACAGTGGGGACTTTAAGATAGATTTTAGACCAATTGATGGCAAGATGATTGATTTGCCACGCATTGCGGAAATTGGCGAAGCAGGGGTAGATTTGTTACTTTGCGAAAGCACCAACGTTGAACGCGCGGGCTATACTTTGAGCGAAAGTGATGTCGGCGCCAAACTTGAAGAAATTTTTGCTGACAATGTTGGCAAGCGTCTGTTTGTTGCAACTTTTTCGAGTAACATTTACCGCATTCAACAGATTATTGATTTGGCTATAAAGTTTGAGCGCAAAGTTGCGGTTGTGGGTAGAAGTATTGTAAATAATATGGATGCCGCCACTCGCATAGGCAAATTTAAATTTCCTAAAAACACCTTTATTGATATAGAAAAAGCCAACGGCTATGACGACGGCAAGGTGCTAATTTTGTGCACGGGTAGCCAAGGTGAACCATCGGCGGTGCTTGCGCGCCTTGCAAATGGCGAATTTCCAAAAATTGATATTGGCACCAACGACACCATAATTTTCTCGTCGTCGCCAATTCCGGGCAACGAAGCGCTGGTAAACAGGGTGGTTAACAACCTTTGCCGAAAAGGCGCAAATGTCATCACCGAAGATGTGCACGCCTCGGGTCACGCTTGCACTGAAGAATTAAAAACCTTGCACTCGCTGCTCAAACCTCGCAATTTTATTCCGGTGCATGGTGAATATCGTCACTTGCAAAAACACGCCAAACTTGCAGAAAGTTTGGGGCTAGATCCAAAACATATTTTGATTTGTGAAAACGGCAACACGGCAATTTTGTCGGGCGGCAACCTAACCTATGGTGATCCAATAAAGAGTGGGGAAATTTTGATTGACGGATTTGGCGTGGGTGACCTATCAAGCGTAGTTCTTCGCGATCGTAAACAACTTAGCGAAGACGGTATTGCAATTGTAACCATGGTAATAAAGCGTGATACTCACGAACTAATGGCACGACCTGTTATCCTAACTCGCGGTTTGGTTTATGCTGGTGAAGCGGACGAACTAAACGCTGAACTTCAAAAAATTGTTATTGATGCGCTTGACGATATTTTAAAAAATCCAAAGTTTGATACCGACGAAGCGAAAAATTTAATTCGTCGCCCGGTACGCAATTACCTAAATAAAAAGATGGGTAGAATGCCAATTGTGCTTCCAATCTTTAATTTGGTTTAAAAATTACAGCAAATTTTGGCAAAATTTTGCCGGCGGGGCGGGCGTTATGCTGCATAAAAATCCCTTAGTTTTGCACTAAAAAACAGCGCGTAAAAATTTGCGCTAAAAATTTTTAGAGGCAATAAGGAGTATGTTTTGCGGCACGAGATAACTATCAAGGAGCCAACAAAACCGATTTTTAACCCATTTGCGTGCGTCACACGGTGCGTCGGCGTCAAACAAAAGTGCAATTTTGCCAAATGTAACATAAAAATAAAAAAACAAAAGGTAAAAATATGAACAAAGAAGAAAGGCTAAATAAGTTAAAAGAAATGCGTGCTAGTCAACAAGATTTTCCAATTATTCGTGAAAACACTGAGGTCTTGCTTACCAAGGTGGTAGAAACCAAAAAACCGATGCTAATACTAGAACTTGGAACGGGCAAAGGTTATAGCGGTTCGGTAATGCTTACGGCACATGACGGCGCAGGACTGGTTACCATTGAACGCGATACTGACAACTATCACGAAGCAGTTACCAGTTTTGCCAATCTGGAATTTTTTGAGCGCATTATCCCAATAAATGCAACCGCCGAAGAAGTGGTGGACAAAATGCATGACGCGCTTCATCTAGAAGACGGCAAAGGCGCGCAAGGTCAGCAGTTTGATTTAATATTTTTAGATTGCAACAAATCTTCGTATAACAAAATGATTGACAAACTCATTGACCTTTTGGCGCCAGAAGGCGTGTTGTTTGTGGACAATGTGTTGTATCACGGAATGGTAAATAACGGCGAGTATCCAAAGCATAAACATCGCACTATTGTTTTGTCGCTTCGCGAATTTATTGAAAAATGCAAAAACGATAATAGACTAGAAAATGTTGCACTTTACGAGTTTGATGACGGTGCTTTGGTTGCGACCAAAAAGGCAAATTAACATACGGGTGGGCAAACGCGGTTTTGCCCATTTGCTATTTTTTGGTTTTGCCATTATAATAAAGATATAATAAGTATGTAATAAACATTAAAAGAGAATGAAGATGAAAAAAGTAGAATTACTTGCTCCTGCGGGCGATATGGAAAAATTAAAAACGGCGTTGCACTTTGGGGCGGACGCGGTGTATTTTGCGGGCAAAAAATTTGGCTTGCGCGCATTTTCAAAAAACTTTGAGAATTTGGCGGAACCAATTAACTATTGTCACGAGCACAGCGCTAAGGCCTATGTTACCGTAAACGCTTATATGCGTGACTCTGATTATGTTTCGCTGGCGGACTATTTGAAAGAACTGGAAGCACTTGGCGCGGACGGCATTATTGTGGCTGACCTTGGCGTTATGGAACTTGCGGGCAGGGTGGCGCCAAACCTAGATGTGCACGTTAGCACGCAGGCAAATATAACCAACTTGCAAACGGCAATGGCGTATGCGCGTCTTGCCAAAGCAAAACGTGTGGTACTTGCGCGAGAACTGAGTTTGGCGGAAGTGGAAAACATTTCAAAGGGACTTGCCAAAATTGGCGTGGAAACGGAAGTTTTTGTACACGGTGCAATGTGTATTTCGTATAGCGGCAGATGTTTGCTCTCAAATTATATGACGGGCAGGGATAGCAACCGTGGCGAGTGCGTGCAAGCGTGTCGTTTTAGTTATTGCCTAACGGAAAATTCGGCAGGCAAAGCAAACGAAAATAGAGAAAAACTTTCTTACCCAATTGGCGAGGACGAGCGCGGAACCTACATTTTAAATAGCAAAGATTTATGTTTGGTAAATCATTTGCAAGAAATTTTGGATGCCGGCGTAAGTAGTCTAAAAATTGAAGGCAGAATGAAGTCACCATATTATGTGGGCTCGGTGGTTAATGTTTATCGCCGTGCGCTGGATGAAATTTTGCTTGGCAAAAAAGATACTCGCATCGGAAAAGAAAATCGCGTGAAAGAACTTGAAAAAACTAGTCACCGAGAATTTACCACGGGCTTTATGTTCGCTGATGGCAAAATTAGACAAAACTACCGTTCGTCTTATCAAACGCAAGACGCAAACTTTATTGCGTTGGTTTTGGATAATAAAAACGGCGAACTAAAGCTCGAAATGCGTAACCGCTTTAAGGTTGGTGACAAACTTGAAATTTTGAGCAGCAGTGACGCGCATAACGAGGTAGTAACGGTAGAAAAAATCACCGATGAAAACGGCAATGAGGTTTTGGACGCCAAAAATGTACAACAAAAATTGTTTGTAAAATTTAAGGCGCCAAAGAGCGCACTAAATTTGGTTACCGAGGGGGATATTTTGCGAAGCATAAAGGAGAAAGCAAAATGCGAAATAAGTTATCTTTTATTGTAAAAATAGTCTGCGCGCTGGCAGTTGTAGCAACTAGCACATTGGTGCTTACCGGTTGCACTTACAAGACTTACAACTTGCTTGGCGTGCTTGAAAGTACAGATGGCGAAAGTGGCACAGTTAAAAAACTGATTGACTTTACCGACGAAGACAAAGAAAAGTACGATAGCATAATGAGTTTTAAAGATTACTCAATTACGCTAAAAAAAGACGACACCTTTGTGATAACTTACACCATTAGTTCAACCGAAGACGAAGAGATAATTTACAAGCGCAAGGGTAGATTTGAATTGGACGGCAAACAACTAAAAATGTACTTTAAGCGTGAAGACGGCACCGAAAAATTAGAGAACTATCAATATATAGATGGTAAAATTGTGTATATAGTTAATGATATTTATTTGGTGTTTGCCTAAAACGCGGAGAACTTAAAAGTATTGCTGCACCGCCTCGCGCTATTGACAAAATGCGGGGGCGGTGATATAATATAATCGTCAGTTAAACTATCGCGCTGGCAACATTTTGTTGCGGTGAGGAAAGTCCGAGCACCACAAGGCAATAATACTTGCTAACGGCAAGCCAATGAAAGTTGAGGACAAGTGCAACAGAGATATACCGCCACAAAATTTTTTGTGGTAAGGGTGGAAACGTGGGGTAAGAGCCCACGCGAAAAAATGGTGACATTTTTTTGATGTAAACTCTATTTGGTGCAAGATGGCAAAGCGCGCAAGACAAGGTCTAATCCCCCCAATTTGGCAACTTGTTGTCAAATCGTCTTGAATAATATCGCCTTTTAGCGCCTGCCGACAGTCGCAAACGAACTGCTTAGCAATAAGTAGTCAAGATAGATGATAGTTTAAAACAGAACTCGGCTTACAAACTGGCTAAACAAAAATGCAATTCTTGCTTTTGCGTTTTTGCATATCTTTGCTTACAAGCAAGCGAAAAATCACCTTGAATTTAGGTGATTTTTTATTTTTAATTTTAATGCTTTGACGCTATATAATGATATATTATATATATATTACATAAGTATTTATAATAAAATTTTTTAGGCGCGGCTGAGGCATTGTTGGCGCGTCGGCTTTGCGGCTATCTAGCGCAGTGAAAATACTTATCGGTGGCGGGTTTTGCTTGTCGGCGCGGGGAAGATGACTGCTGATGAGCTGAGCAGCCCCGTGGAGTTATGCGCTAGCGGGGCTTTTAGGTCTAAACTCTGTTTGAGTTCATTTCGGCGGTGATTTTTGCAACCGCCTCTTTTTCGATGCGCGAAACGTAAGAGCGCGAAATATTTAGTTTTGCCGCAACTTCAATTTGCGTGCGCGGACTAAGCCCGTTTAACCCATAGCGGTTTACAAAAATCTCGTATTCGCGGTCGGTCAGCACTCTTTTTGCAGTCTTTTCTAGCATTTCGCGGCGAATATTGTTTTCTAGCGTAATTTCAGGGCTTTCGTTTTGCTCGGGAATAATATCCGCTAGCGATAACTCGTTGCCATCTTTGTCGGTGCCGATAGGGGCGTCTAGGCTAGTTTCGCCGGAGTACTTTTTCTCGCTTCTCAGTTGCATAAGAATTTCATTTTCTATGCAGCGCGAAGCAAAAGACGAAAACGCCTTGTTAAGCCCAGGGTCAAACTTTCTAACCGCCTTAATAAGCCCGATAGACCCAATAGAAATAAGGTCACTTTGGTCACTAAAATTTGATTTATATTTTTTGCTTATGTGCGCAACCAATCTTAGGTTGTGCTTTATTAACTTTTCTTCGGCCTCGGGGTCGGTTTCACCTCGGGCTTTGGCGCTAACTAGTTTTTCAAACAATACCTTTTCTTCGGCAGGGGATAAACGGCGCTCAAACCCGTTTTTTTCAAGTTTGCCGGTAAACAAAAATATCCTAGAAAAAAATGATAAAATGTTTTTTAAAATCGTCCACATAAATTTTTCTCCTTTATTTATTGTTACTAAGTTTGGGCTCAAAATATGACAAATTTTTTAGGTTATTTCGGCAAGCGCTAGCGGCGCAAAAGCCTATAAAAAGTTTTAAAATCTTGCGTTAAATGTTTGACAAAATTTGCTTAAAAATAATATAATAAAATTGTATCTAATCTTTGTGGAAAGGTTCGCATTTGTTGGTCGGCGGACTTCAAAAAAAAATAGAAAAAAGGAGAAGTAAATGAAAAAATTTTTAAGTACATTTTTGGCGCTCGCTGTTGTTATTGGCGCCGGCGTTTGCTTTACTGCTTGCGGTAAAACCGTTAAGGTAGAAGGCAAAACAGCAAAATTTAACGAAGTAAAATATACTTTCGTTACCGAAACTGAAGAGAAAAACGGCGAAACTGTCGTTAAAACTACCGTAGATTATACGGCAGACCAAATTGCAGAACTTGCATTTAAGATGGAAAAGCTTGGAAAAACTTACACCGAAGCAAAAGAGTATACCATCACTGAAGCAGACAAAACTGCAAATAATTATAAAGATTACATCAAAAGCGCAAAAGAAACCTTAACACGCCAATACAATGGCGAAATAAAGTTTGAAGATGACAAATTTAGCTTCATTCAAACCAACAATGATAGCAAATCTATCATCAACGGTACCTACGAAATCGAAGAAAAAGGCATTAGAATATTTATGGCAAGAGATTTATACAATGCCGGCACTGACTACGAAATAGTTGACGCAACTTCGTACTTTATTGGTGTTGAGAAAAACGTAGGCACTTGGGAAGTAAAAAACGCAACCGAAACATCAGAAAAAGTTGCACAACTTTTGAATGGCTCTCAAACCTACACCCTAAACAATTTTATAAATAAAGCAATTACCATTACTGCAACCTACAATCTTGCAAAATAGGTAAAAATTTAGACCAACACTCTTAGCCTTGGCGCGGAAGGCTCAACCCCGCGAAAAAAAATTTTAGGAGAAAACGATGAAGAAAATTTTGGCATCAATTATGTTGTTGGCTTTGCTTGTTGTATCGGCATTCAGTTTTACTGCTTGTACCGCAAGAGTAAATGGCAAAGCTTACAAGTATGAAGGCGCTACAATGACTTTTGCAACCGAACTTAACGAAGATGGCACTGCAAAAAACACAGTAGATTATTCATTAAAAGATTTAGTAAGAATTGGCGCAATTATGGAGATTAAAAGTATTAACTTTGAAAACGCCGAAAAAGTTACACTAACCGCTGAAGAAGAAGAGCAGGTTGCTAAGTCTGTAAAGCTAATCAATCAAATGATTGCATCAGTTACCGGTACCTACACCTTTAAAGGCGACGGCAAAATGGTTTATCGCGTTGATAAAATTGACGAAGCGACCAATGAAGGCGCACACCAATTTATAAATGGTACCTACACTCAAAAAGGTGACAAACTCACTTACTGGGTAGCAGAAGACGAAACATCAAATTCGGTTAACAACGCAAACACCAAATATGAAAGTAGCAACTTAACTGAAACTAAATTTACCATTAAAGGTGACACCTTGGTGGCAAGCGAAGGTGCGGATAGTGTCGGCGGTGTAATTAAACTGTTCGACAAAACCGCAATTACCACTTTTGACCAACTGCTTGAGTATGCTGCTACTATGACATTTACTTACAAACTTGTAAAATAATATTTTTAATAACTATTTCGCGCTCCAAACTAAGTTTTGGGGCGTGATTTTTTTTGCTTAATTTTTACCTTTTGGCGCCTAAAAAACAAAAAAATTTTTTAATTTGCGGAAAATACAATTTTTTTTTTGCGTGGTAGTGAGATAAAATAAAAGCAAATTTTGCCGCTCAAAAATCTTTATGGCAAATTGGCAATTTTAAAATCAAAGGCACTACGGAGCCGTTTTCGACGTGTGAATAAACTATTAAGGAGACACTCACACCGATTTTTGCCCCGTTTTTGCGCGCCAAGAAAGGTGGGCAGGGCGCATAAAAGCGTAAAATAGTAAAAATTTTTTAAAAGCGAATAAAACAAAATTGCAATTTTTTTTGTTTGGTTTTGGGCTTGCGTAACGCGGATAATAGATGCAAAATGAAAATATTCGCGCGTTAAAAAATTTGACTTTTGTGCGCCAAATGCCGTATACTTAAATTAAGGTAAAAGTTAAAACTTTTCTAAAACTTTTTGCGGTTTGCTTGCAAAAAGAGTGCGGGCTAGTGTTTGACTTTTGCCAAAGGTGACAACATAAAAATTATATATGTACCCGCGCCTGCGCGCGTGACTGCGACTTAGTGTACAAGTTTGTACCAACTGGCGACGACGGCACGGCGCTAATGGCGAGTGGTACCAAGGTATTTATTTTTGGTTCGTCACTAAAAAGGGGAGGAGAAATGAAACGAGCAATTTGCGCTAGTGTGATGACCTTTGTGTTATTGGTGATGTCGGTAATGCTAACCGGTTGCGCTGGGAAAGCGGAAACGTACGCTTTAAGCAAGACCGAATATGTTTTTGCAACTGCCATAAAAACCGAAACAATAAACGGGAAAGAAGTTAACACAGTAAAAGACGTTGTAAAGTATTCTGCCGAAGATATCGCGCTGCTGGTTTTTAAGATGAATCGCTTGAACAAAACTTACAAAGAGTCACTTATCTATGACCTAACCGTAGCTGAGGAAGACGAATATTTTGCAAAAAAAGACGATTACTTAAAAGCTATATCCGGTTCGGGCAAAACAACTCAAACTCTAAAACTTAAAAAAGATGGAAGTTATTCCATAGTTACCAAAGAAGAAGGAGTAAATGAGTTCGCCCGCGAAGATGGCGTTTTTGAGAAAAACAAAAACGATTTAGTGTTGTATATGTCCGGTGAAAGTTTAAGTTACAACGAGTACACAAACTTTGAGTATGGCGAAATGTCTTTTAAAAAGGCAACAATTAGCAAACAGTTGGTTTATTTAGACGAATATAACCAACGGTTTACCGCGGTGGCGAGTAGTGCGCTTGCCGATGCGGACAAATTAACGGTTAATGAGTTTTTGGCAAAAGTGTATTACAAAACTTACATTTATGCAAAAACCAAGTAACCTAAAGGTGGCAATATGAAAAAGTTTATTTTAAGTTTAATTACACTACCCATAATTGTTTTTGGTGCATTTGCTTTTTCGGGTTGTGATTTTGGGCTCGCCAAAGCCTACACTTACACCGAAACCACGTATGAATACGCGGTTGAGTTAAATGCCGATGGAAAAGTTTCAAAGACCGAAACAATTACCGAGCGTGAACAAATTACTTACGAATACTTGATGCGCACAAAAGATTTAACTTACGCCGAAGCAAAAGCTTACACGCTAACCGAAGAAGAGCAAACCAAAGTCGACGCTCAAATAACGTCAATTAAGAGCGCGAAGGACTCACCTTGGTTTGGCACGGTAAGTTTTGCTAGTAACGGCACCTTCAAGTTTTTTATTGAAACTTACGATGCTGGCAAAAACGAGGGCGAACAGAAATTTTTTTGTGGCGAATACACCAAAACCAAAAATTCCGTAACACTGGTTTTGGATAATCAAGCCAATGTAAGCGTTCCGCTTTACATCGAACAAACATTAACGCGAAAGGGGCGCACCTTAACGCGCGATGAGCAAAACTATGATGACGCTACCAAAGACTTTTCGGGCTATGTTTTAACCGAAACGTCCAAGGAGTTCCCAAAAGTTTATGCGCTGCATCATACTTATAGTGCAAAGTAGGCGCTTCACCTCAACCTTTTAATTTGCCCTACAAACGAAATGTTTGTAGGGCTTCATTTTATGGTTGGGTTCCGCGCTGCTCGCGACCAAACGAAAAATCTTTTGCATACGCAAAAATTTTTGTCGCGGCTTCGGGGGAACCTTAATAGAGTTTTCCCGCTTCGCTGTAATGATATATATCTTATTATATAATGTATTTATGTAAGTACTAAATAAACTAAGAACTTGCTTGCTAGCAATTTTGCTTGAATTTTTGAATTAAAATGCCCAAAACAGCGTTGCCCATAGTATTGTTACATGGGCGTTCTGTTTTGGGCATTTTAAACAAAAAGGCTGCAAAAGTGCGTATAGTAGTGCCGGCGGTTCGGTAGAGAGCCGGAACAAGACACGTCGGTTCGGCAGAGAGCCGGAACAAGACATTAGTGCCGGCGGTTCGGTAGAGAGCCGGAACAAGACACAACGACTCGGTAGAGAGCCGAAACAAAAAATGGGCTTGAAAATACAGTCAAATTGGTATATAATAAAATAAAAAAAGGAACACGGAAAATGCAGGAATCAATGTTTTCGTCGGGCGAGTTTGAGCGCGCAAAACCACTTGCAGAGCGTATGCGTCCAAATTCACTTAGCGAGTTTGTTGGTCAACAACATATTTTGGGCAAAGGTAAACTATTAAGGCGCTTGGTGGAAACGGGCAAACTTGGTAGCACCATCTTTTTTGGGCCTCCGGGCACGGGCAAAACTACGCTTGCCGAAATTATTGCAAAAACCGAAGGTGCAAACTTTGTAAAACTTAATGCCGTTAGTAGTGGGGTGGCGGACGCCAAAAAAGTTATAGAGCAAGCAAAAACCGACTTAGCTTTGTATGGCAAGCGCACCTATCTTTTGCTAGATGAGTGTCATCGTTGGAGCAAGGCGCAAAGTGATTCGGTGCTTGGCGCGGTAGAAAAGGGCGAGATTATTTTTATTGGTTCCACTACTGAAAACCCTTTTTATAGTATGACGCGCGCGCTGGTTTCGCGTTGTCGCATTTTTGAGTTTAAGCCTCTTGGCGAAAAAGATATTTTGTCGGCGCTTAACCGCAGTTTGGCGGAAGACAAAGTTTTGCGTGAGTTTAAGTTAAAAATTGACCCGCAGGCGCTTACACATTTTGCAAATAGTTCAGGTGGAGATTTGCGTTCGGCGCTTGGCGCGCTGGAACTGGCGGTAATCTCAACGCCGTCAAGCGAAGATGGCACGGTGGAAATCACGCCTGAAATTGCAAGTGAATGCACCGGCAAGCCTCTTTTGTCGGTGGACGAAGATGTTTATTTTGATATGCTTTCGGCCTTTGGTAAAAGTCTGCGCGGTACCGACCCTGATGCCGCGGTTTACTGGGCAATGCGAATGATAGACAGTGGTGTAGATCCCGAAATCATTTTGCGCCGCTTAATCGCCCATTCCAGCGAAGATGTTGGTCTTGCCAATAATAATGCTTTAAACACGGCGGTTTCTGCACTTACTGCATACAAAAATTTGGGCGCACCGGAGGGACTTATTCCGCTGGTGCATGCTGTGATTGTTACGGCAACCAGTCCAAAATCTAATTCGGTGGTGGTCGCTAGGGATAAAGCGAATGAACTAGTGCGCAAAACCAAACTTGGCGCAGTGCCTGACCACTTAAAAAACTACAACTTTTTAAACGAAAAACGCGACGCGTATAAATATCCACATTCGTATGGTGGGTACGTCAGCCAACAATATTTGCCGACCGAACTGGTTGGCGAGCAGATTTATTTGCCAAGCGAAAACGGAAACGAGGCAAAAGTTAAGGAATTTTTGCAGTCGGTACGCGAGGCAAATGAGTACAACAAAAACAAAAAATCGGCTAAAAATAAAAAATAGGCTAAAAATAAAAAATCGGGCAGAAAATAAAAAAAATAACAAAAAGGAAGAAAATTTATGCCAAATCCACAAAGGCCAAATGATGTAGTGTCGGTGCAAAACTACATGAAAGCGCTAGACCTCGGCAGACTAAAAAATTATTATATTGCATTTATGGATACCAAAAGCGACTTCGCAAAGCGTTTACCATTAACAGTGGTAGACGAGTTCGGGCGCGTTGTGTCCACCAGCAAGGGCGACGGTTTGCTCTTAAGTCCAAACGCAAGTTTTAATGCTGAAAAAATTAGTAGCAAAACGGGCGCGCACACTTTTAGACCTCTTTTGGTAGTGTATGACCCAGCCCTAAAATGTGAGTTTGCCTATTACCTTACCACCGCAAAACAGAGTGATTTGGTGGAAAACCCGCAACTTATTAAATCGTATGAGTTCAAAGAGTACCCATACGAACTCTCGCATTATATTCCATCAAGCACGGTGCATAGACCAGAAGATGGAATGGTAAATAGCATCAACCTTACTAAAAGTTTTCCAATTGTTGCCGGCACCATGGACAAAACCAACTGCCGTGTTCCGCAAAATATTAACGCAAGCGGAACAGTTACCTCAGATGTTAAGTATGTGCCAAAAATAAAAAGTGATTTGGCGCGTATTCGCACCTTTTTAAACGACTTTGACGCCATAGAAGAAGCCGACCGCAAGGCGGGCGTTTTGGAAGGCCGCGACCGCGTATTCCACGATAGCAGACAAAAGACCACCTCTTTTAAGTCGCCATATATTGTGTATTTGCAACTAGTATTAAACTACGCCAAGCGCCTAGAAGATATGGAAGACAACGGCTCGCCGGAACTACTGGACGAACTATCAAAATTTAAGGAAATAACCTCAAACACGTTTGATATTTATCTTGAAAACGTACGAGTAAAAAAGGCGGTACGAAGCAGCTTTTTAAATCGTCCGGTGTCGTCCGCGTTTTATGCTGAGGCAAAAGGTTTTTATCTTGCGGGCGCCAACGCCGAAGAGGCGGTTAAAAAGGCTACCGAAACTTTGCCAAACGTTTACGATGGAGTTATAATTGAAAGTCAACTTGCGACGATGGGGCAAAAAATTGTAGCGCAGTTAAAGCTTGAACAAAAATTAAGCCTAAAAACCGCCGACGCAATGCAAGAACTCGCTGACTTTATGGGAAACGCGTCCTTTACACAAAAATTAAATTTGAGTGACCTTGCCTTTGATGACCACTATTTTGATCGCGTCAACTACAACGCCGAATATGATGTGGCAATAAAGCGTACGCACGCCATGTACGACAAAATTTTTGATGACAAGATTGCCGAAATTTCGGCAGCGCGTCAGGCAGAAAAGGATAGGCTAGCCCGCGTGGAAGAAGCGCGCAATGAGCAATTTAGCCGAAAGGCTTCGGCAAAAGCCGAACGCGAACGCACGGCAGAACAAAAAAGACAAATAGAAGAAAAGCGTGTAAACCGTGGTGCAAACTTTGTTTTGCAAAACGCAATTGAACTAGCGCGTTACCAAAATATGCCTACTGGTTTTAGCACCGATTGCATCAAGCGCGCCGAAGGACTACTTGAAAAGCGTAAAGAACTACAAAAGCGCAAACTTAAACTCGAAATGGCGCGCGCCAGCGGGGTGGTTTCGTCACTTGCGTTTGGTGAGGTTGGGTTTAAACTCGAAGAGCGAATGGTAGATTACGCCATAGCCTCAATTGACGGACTTATGGGTAAAAAGGCTGAAAACGGTGTAAGTCCGGCCGAACTTTTGATGGGCGACATCAAAAAGGCTAGCACCATAGCGTCGTCCAGTCCATCAGTTGTGGGTGCGCTTAATAAGTTTTTTGGTAGGCTAAAAACCTTAAACAAAGGCAATGGCAACTTTGATGATGCCAACTTTGGTACTCGTGGTGCGGATATAAACCTAGAAGTTCTTGCAAAAAACCCTGAAATAATAAAGTTGGCGCAAGATTTGGTGGCAACCGACGCGTTTAAGCGTTCGGAGTTTGATTTTGCGCCAAATATAAATGCGCTTGACGATGGCAATTTGACCAAGCAAGAAAAGACCTTGCTAGCAATGGTAATAACCGCCAGTGAAACTTTGGCACTATCTGAGCGCGTGGACGGAATTGAAGAAATTGTGGACACTGCGGAAAAGCTTAGCAAAATAAACACTTCCGCCTTTGGCAAAGCGTACGGTGAATTTGATAACGCCATAAGTGCTGACATAAAGATGGTTGCGGACAAAAAAGCAGAAATTTTATCCGCGCATAATGGCGATATGGCAGAAAGCATCAAGTGTGGTACCAAAAACTTAAAGGTTGGCACCGATATAAACCTAGATGTAACAATAGAAGAAGACACGGTTAGTTATGATATAAAAACTTCGCGTGATGATTTGCCACCCGACCAAGATTTATATCTGGATAGCTACGCGGTGTGGGAACTTCGTGAACGCTATTTGACGGCAATCAAACAAAAGGTAGATAGTTTGCTACTAGACAAAAAGCGTAAAGAACTGGTAGAAATAATTAAAAATGGAACAAAAAGTGGCAATTTTTACGCCAAAATTGATGCTTTTGTTAAAAAAGTGTGTGCAGAAGAAGTCACTGACGAAAAACTATTAAACGAAATCAACCGCGAATCACTAGAAGTTTTAACGAAAGCCGAAGCGATGGATAGAGCAATTGATGTTCATTCGGTGCTTGTGCCGGAGTTTGCAAAAGGTCTGGCAGGTAGAGAACTTGGTACACGTTACTCACTAGATTTGCACCCAGAGGTTGTGTTGGACGGCATTTGGGCGAGAGTGGAAGAGAACGAAAACGACCAAGCAATTCTAAAAGCGCTAGAAGATATTGAGTCCAAACCATTTAACGTTATCCTATTTTTTAATTGTATGGACGAACTTGAAGGCGAGAATTATGAAGCTGATCCTCAGAGCGACGGCCCAGCGGAAATTCATGCGGTGCTATTATCTATTTGCAAACAAGTTGGTGAACTAGGGATAACCGAAGAACAAATTATTGGCTCAACGTCGGTGGCGGGCAGACCGTTTGTAATGTATCAAACGGTAGGCTACCAGCAAGGCAGACAACTTTATGACGGACTAATTGCCGCATCAGGTGTAAATCAAACTTTGGCGAATTCGCTTGGAAGTGAGGAAAAGCAAGAAGAGATGAATAAGGCGCTTGTGGAAGGATTAAGAGAAGACGCATTTGATTTTCCAACCTCAAAATTGCCGGAAGAAGCGGACGAAGATTTGTGCATCTCTTGGCAAGATGGCGGAATTGCTCCAGAAAGGGTAGAAAACTTAATGCGTAAAGCCTTTAGCACCCTTTTGGTGCCATCGGGCAGAAGTTTGCCTCATATAATGAGGGAAGTTAAAGACGCAAAGACTTTGCAGGAAGTTGAAAAAGTGTTTAAGCGTGAAAATCAACAATCAATGGCCGACCTTGGCGCCGAAGCAACCAACCTTATTGGAATGCTTGGCAACAAATTGGTGATGGGGTATTTGGACGCGCTTTCTTCGGCAAACGAAACATCAATAGATTACGCCGAAAAAATTATGTCCAGTTACGCCGAATTTGACAAGATTATAGAGGGCTTTGTGGACGATAGTCCGGTTGCGCAAGAAGAAATTGAGGAAATTTATGGCGATGCCTTGCGTGAAGCCTCTTACAAATGTTCGTCGCACACAATTGCGGAACGTATTCGTACTATTGGCGAATTGTCGCAAAGTTTTAGACGCTTTGAAGAACTCTTGTCAAAAAAAGATGCTGCGCGTACTTCGCTTAGCGAAAAACTTACTCAAAGCCAAACCTATAAACAATTAGAAGAGAGTATTAGGCGTGAAAGCGACCGCGCCTATGATGTTGCGGATAGCAACCAAGCCGGACTTGCAATTGCCGATGCCGGTGGACTGGTTTCGCAAACGCTAAGAGATTATTTTATGTGCATTAGCAAGTATCTAATGGCAAATAAATTTGAAAGCGATGGGGCACAAAAACAAGAAGCCCCACTAAGCAAACCAAAAATAGGCAACAAAGTACTAACATCGGCGGAGATTCAGGAATTTGAACGCCTTTTTAACAAAGCGGGTTTGGATGTAAAACTTTCGCCAAACGGAGAGGCAAAAATGGGTGCGGGCGAAAACAAGCCTGATGACAACTCTTCAAATGACGACGACGAGAGCAGTAACTAATTCCGCCCCACGCAAGTGGGGCGGCTCTTTTATACGCACTTTTGCAGTCTTTTTGTTTAAAATACCCGAAACAGAACGCCCATGTAACAATACTATGGACAACCTGTTTTGGGCATTTTAATTCAAAAATTCAAGCAAAATTGCTAGCAAGCAAGTTCTTAGTTTGTTTAGTACATACATAAATGTAATATATAATATTATATATCTTTATAGCGAAGCGGGCAAACTCTATCAAGGTTCCTTGGAAGTCGCGACAAAAATTTTTGCGTATGCAAAAGATTTTTCGTTTGGTCGCGAGAAGCGCGGAACCCAACCATAAAATGAAGCCCTACAAACATTTTGTTTGTGGGGCAAATTAAAAGGTTGAGGTGGAGCGCAAAAATATTTGATTAACAACACATAGTTGTGTTATAATACAAAAATAAAATACAAGGAGCGAAAGGTTATGATTTCAAAGCAGGAAGAAAAGCGTGAAGCCGATTACTTAAAAACCGTGCTTTATGTCCTCGAAAAACAAATGGATAAACTAGAAGCGGGCAAGGAACAACTAGATAGCGACATTCGTGAAGCAATGAAATATATCTGGGAAGTTGGTAGCACCGAAGCGGACGATTGGAACAATTCTAGTGATTCGGTTCGTGCATTAAACCGTGGGGTGGTTACTCGCGAGCATAGTTTAAAGGCGTATCGTAGGATGCTCGCCTCGGCATATTTTGCCCGCGTGGACATTCAAACGGCGGAAGAAACTTTGCCGGTTTATCTTGGCATTGCAAGTTTAAACGATGGTGATGAATTTTATGTGTACGACTGGCGTGCACCAATTTGTAGTCCGTTTTATGATAGTGATATTGGTGATACAAGTTACACTTTGCCGGACGGAACCGTTATACCTTGCAAAGTAACCTTAAAGCGCCAATTTAAGATAGACGGCGACAAGATTCTTGAAATCTTTGATACCAATATGCAAATTGTCGACGAAGTGTTGGCAAAAATTTTGTCTACCTCGGGCTCGGTAAAAATGAAAAATATTGTTGCCACCATTCAAAAGGAACAAAACCGCATTATTCGTAAAGACGATGTAGATGTTTTGGCGGTGCAAGGTCCGGCAGGAAGTGGCAAGACTTCGGTTGCTCTTCACCGTATCGCCTATCTTTTGTATGCAGACAAAGACAATTTGAACAAAAACAATATGCTTATTTTGTCGCCAAACGAAACTTTTTCGGACTACATTTCGGACGTTCTTCCACAAATGGGTGAGGAAAACGTTTACCAAACCACCTTTTATGATTATGTTTCGGCTTGCCTTGGTGACTTTAAAATTAAAAATAATATGGACGATTTGTACGAAGAATTGTTTATTGGCAAAAAGACGCCACTATACAACTCCATTCGTCTAAAATTTTGGCCAGGCTATATAAGACTTATTGAAAAACATCTAGATAACAAAAAGTTTGATTTGTTTTCGGTGGCAAATGATATAGTAATTGACGGCATCAACCTTGCATCGGCGGAATTTTTGCAACGCTATGTTTCCAACACTTATGCCGAAAGTACTCTGCCAATCATTCAACAAGCCAAACTAGTAAACGACAAAATTGTTAGCATATCTTCGGTAAAACTTACCAAAAACTTAAAGGTAAAAACAAAACTTAAAAAACAATTGTCCACCAATATGCGCAAAATTCGCTCAAAGGCAATTTATCTAGATTTGTATAGCAACCTTGACCGCTTTACTGCGGACGTGCAAGGGGTGTATAACGAACTTGGCACGCCAAAGCAAGAGCGTTTGACCATAAAAGAACTTAAAGATGTGTTTGAGTATACCAACGATTGCATAACCAAAGGCTACATTAGTTACGAAGACGTAACGCCATTTATGTACCTAAAAGAGCGCGTGATGGGCTTTAACGAACAGCACGCCATAAAGCACGTGGTAATTGACGAAGCACAAGACTATTCGTTGGTGCAATACCAAATTGCGTCAAATGTGTTTAAGTCGGCAAAAATTACTTTACTGGGCGACCTAAACCAAAGCATTATGCCGTTTGTAAATTATACAAGTTACGAACCAATTATAAAAATGTTTTTGCGTGACCGCGCTCGCGACAAAGAGGAAACTCAATATTTAACAAAAACCTATCGTAGCACGGTGGAAATTAACAACTTTGCCCGCAAACTTATGGTCAATCAAGCCTACTACCGTGAGCAAGTTGAGCGACACGGCGACCAAGTGGAAATAATTCAAGACCACGAAACAGGCGAAAAATCTAAAATGGTGCAAGACGCGGTTGAATTTAAAAAACGTTTTGGCACGGTTGCCATAATTTACAAAACAAAAAAAGAATGCAAGGAGTTGCAAAAGGCACTTGCAAAAACCAAGTACGCCAAAGACTTTTTGTATATGATTGATGGCGAATGCAATTTTTCGACCGACAAAGTTATGGTAATGCCGCTTTATACCGCCAAAGGGTTGGAGTTTGACGCCGTTTTGGTGGCAGGCTGCAACGAAGACAACTACAACAGCGAAACAAAAAAACTGTTTTACGTTGCTTGCACCCGCGCCATGAACCACCTAAGTTTGTACTATGATGATATTCCATCGTCGTTGGTACTTTAAACGGGGTGTTTAAGTGCAAAAAAGCAGAAGTAGCCGTTTGGCTACTTTTTGTTTTGCAAAACACGGGCAAAAAAGTTGATATAAATAAAAATTTAATTTATAATAATAAGTATGGCAAACAAACAAATAGAAAAAAGCGCCACTCGGGCAAAAACCTTGGACGCACAAAAACAGCAAAAAGCGGAAATTAAACCAACTCCAAAGCAGGAACAAAAAGTGCTTTCAGGTGCGGAAAAATATTTGCGCGTGGCAAAAACTATCAAACTAGACGGCAAAAAGGATAAAGGTGTTAGCAAGCTTTCTAGCGGGCAAGCCAGCAAAATGCGGCTAAAAACGCTTGAAACCATAATTCATCGCACCGGCAAGTTTGAACTTTTTTGGTATCCAATTTTTTTTATTGGCGGACTAATTTGCTTGCTTTTGGTAAAACCGTTTACGGCACTGCTCGTTTCGTCGGTAATGTGCTTGTGGATAGCCATGGTAGGCAACAACCTAACGGCGCGCGGGTATCGCATAGGACTTTTAATAAACAGCGCACAAATGGTAATTTATATAATTATTAGCGCCATAACCAAAGTTTGGGGCGAAGTGTTAATAAACGCGCTTATGTATCTTCCAATTGAGATTTTGGGCTTTATCCAGTGGGGCAAAGCCAGCACCGAAAAAGAAGCGCAGATTGACGGCGTTAAGTATATGAGCGTTAAAAACAACTTTGGCGTGGCGGGCATCTTTGCCGGCATGGCCGCGGTGGTGTTTGTAATTTTACAATTTGTGGTAAAACAAAATTACGCTTATTTAAATGCCATAAGTATTTCGGCGTTTGTAGTTGGTGGACAACTTCGTAACAGACAAAAGATAGAAACTTGGTTTTATTTTATGATGGGCAACCTTGCCGGCATCAGTTTGTGGCTAGTAACATCACTAAGTGTAGATTTGTCGGTGCTTCCGCTAATGCTTTCGTTTGCATCAACACTTTCAAACAACTTTAACGGATTGGCAATTTGGCAAAAAATTTACAAACACAACCAAAAAACGCAAGGTAGATATCTTGCAATGCGTGAAGTAAATATAACCGGCATAGCCAAACTAAAAACCAATTTCAAAAAAATGAAAGGTAGAGGCTAAAAATTAAGTCACCTAACTTTGGGGGTGGCTTTTTTGTTTTTTACTCGTTTTTTATCGCACAAAAATTATGAAAAAATAACAAAAGGCTAGCAAAACTATTGCAAAACGGCGTTAAAATAAGTTATAATAATGCTATAAAACCTAGTGGGGATAATATGAAAGATAACAATTTTTTAAATAATAATTTGCTAATTGCGCACCGCGGACTATGTAGCGCCGAGGTGCCGGAAAATAGTTTGCTTGCCTTTAAGGAAGCAATAAAAAACGGCTACGCCATAGAACTAGATGTGCGTCCAACCGGCGACGGGGAAGTTGTGGTAATAAAGGACGACAAACTTTGTCGCGTTACCGGCATTGATGGCTACGTTTCGACCTCTATGTCTAGCGCGCTAAAAAACTTGGTGCTTTGCAAAACTGACCAAAAAATTTGCACCCTAAGCGAAGCCTTGGCGGAAATAAACGGGGCGGTGCCGGTTTTTGTACATTTGCACGCGCCAATGTCGGGGCAACACTTTGAGCGAAAAGTTATGGACACATTGGGCGGTTACAAAGGCGATTATGCAGTAATAAGTTGCTCGCCAAAAATGCTCGAATGGTTTAAACTAAACGCACCGCACGTAAAACGCGGACTAGTTGGTGGCACCATAGATTGCAAACAAGCGCCATATGGCAGACGCTACCGCAAACAAATTTACAAACTAAAAGGCATAAAAGAAGCCGAACCAAATTTTGTCTGCTACAATGTAGACGACGCGCCATACAAGGCATTAAAAAAACTTAAACATTTGCCTTTGGTTATGTGGAACGTAAAAGACTTAAACGACCTAGACCGCGCGCGTGAAATGGGGGCGTCGGCAATTTTTGAAGGTTTTAGACCATAATTAAAAGACTATGAAAGATTTATCCAATGTACGAAATTTTTGCATAATTGCGCATATAGACCACGGCAAATCTACTCTCGCTGACCGTTTGATGGAAATTACTGGAGTGGTTGCCAAACGCGACTTAAAGGCGCAACTATTAGATAGTATGGAACTGGAGCGCGAGCGTGGTATAACCATAAAACTTACGCCGGTTACCATGAAATATAACCATAATGGAAAAGAGTATATACTAAATTTGATAGACACACCGGGGCATGTCGATTTTAGTTATGAAGTTTCGCGCTCGCTAAAAGCCTGCGAGGGCGCCATTTTGGTGGTGGATAGCACTCAGGGGGTGGAAGCGCAAACGCTTGCCAATGTGTATCTGGCGCTAGATAGTGACCTAGAAATTGTGCCCGTGTTAAACAAAGTTGATTTGCCAAGTAGCAATGTGCCTGCCGTAAAAAAGGAAATTGAGGACATTATTGGACTAGATTGCTCGTCGGCGCCTTGCGTGTCGGCAAAAACGGGGCTAAATTGTGAACAGGTGCTAGAAAAAATTATCACCGAAGTCCCTGCACCAAAAGGTGACGAAGATTTTCCACTAAAAGCGCTTATTTTTGATAGTTATTACGACAACTTTAAGGGGGCGGTGTGCCTAATTAGAGTTTTTGACGGCAAACTTAAAAAGGGCGATAAAATAAAAATGATGCAAACGGGCAAAGAGTTTGAGGTAACCGAAGTGGGCGTGTTTTCGCCAACCACTACCGAAACAGATAGGCTCGAAGCAGGCGATGTCGGGTACCTAACTGCCAGCATAAAAACGGTGGCTGATGTTAAAATTGGCGACACGGTTACACTGGTGGGGAACGAAACGGCGCATCCGCTAGCCGGATACAAAGAAGCCAAACCAATGGTGTATTCGGGTATCTTTCCGGTAGACGGCGGAAAATATGCCGAACTAAAAGACGCGCTGGACAAACTAAAACTTAATGATGCCTCGCTAACTTTTGCAAAAGAGCATAGCACGGCACTGGGTTCGGGTTTTAGATGCGGTTTTTTGGGGCTTTTGCACATGGACATCATTACCGAGCGCATTACGCGTGAGTTTAATATAGAAATAATAAACACGGCGCCAAGTGTGGCCTATCGCGTTACCAAAACCAACGGCGATGTGCTAGAAATAAAAACGCCGACCAACTTGCCGGACACTAGCGAAATTGCAAAAATTGAAGAGCCGGTGGTAAAGGCGGAAATTTTTACGCCACCAGAATATGTGGGCGAACTTATGGAACTCGCCAAAAACAAGCGTGGGGAATACACCGATATGACCTATATTGACGCTTCGCGCGTAAAACTTTCTTACACGCTACCATTAAATGAAATTGTGTACGACTTTTTTGATAGTTTAAAAAGCCTGTCGCACGGCTACGCAAGTTTTGATTACGAAATTGCTGGCTACAAGCAAAGTGACCTTGTCCGTCTAGACTTTTTGCTAAACGGCGAACCTTGTGATGCACTTAGCCTAATTGTTCACCGCAGTAGTAGCGTTAGCCGCGGTAGGGCTATTTGTGAAAAACTAAAAGACACCATTTCGCGTCAACTGTTTGAAATTCCTATCCAAGCCACAATTGGCGGAAAAATTATTGCGCGTGAAACGGTAAAAGCCTTGCGCAAAGATGTAACTGCCAAATGTTACGGGGGCGATATTTCACGCAAACGCAAACTTCTTGAAAAGCAAAAGGAAGGCAAAAAGCGTATGCGCAAACTCGGCAGTGTGGAACTTCCCGCCGAATCGTTTATTTCAATACTAAAGAATTAGCGCGCTGCAAGCGCAAAAGGATACATATAATATTACGTATTTATGTAAGCACTAAAAAGACTAAATACTCACTTGCTAGCAATTTTGCTTGAATTTTTGAATTAAAATGCCCAAACAGGTTGCCCATAGTCGCGCTCCAACTTGAACTTTTGGCTTGCTTTGATGTAGTCACATCAAAGCGTCGCTTATCGTCCAGTTTCCGCGCCTATCACCGCCAAACGAAAAACGGAAGCAAGTTCCGTTTTTGCGGTGACTTGTGCGCTCCACCTCAACCTTTTAATTTGCCCTACAAACGAAATGTTTGTAGGGCTTCATTTTATGGTTGGGCTCCGCGCTGCTCGCGACCAAACGAAAAATCTTTTGCGTTCGCAAAAATTTTTGTCGCGACTTCCAAGGAACCTTTATAGAGTTTGCCCGCTAACGCTCTAAGGATACATATCTTTTTAATAATATATTTATGTATGTACTAAATAAACTAAGAACCTACTCGTGAGCAATTTTGTTAAGATTTTTGAGATAAAATTTTTAAAGCAGGTTGCGGATAGTATTTTTACATCCGCGTTCTGATTTGAGAATTTTAGCCAAAAAGATAACAAAAGTGCGTATAAAAGAGCCGCCCCACGAAAGTGGGGCGGAACAAAATCACGTTCTGTTTTGGGTTTTTTTAAACAAAAAGGCTGCAAAAGTGCGTCTAGTAGTGCCGGCGGTTCGGTAGAGAGCCGGAACTAAACAAGCATTTCAATAATTTTATTCAGTACTAAAAAGCCGTTGTCGGTGGCACGCAAGGTTTTGTCATCAAGTATCAAAAACTTGCCTTTAATTAAGGTTTCAAGCGCGCTCTTGTGTGTAGTTACAAAGTTTTCGCCAAACTCGCGCTCATATTCATCAAGGTCAAGACCGTTGGCGGTTCTAAGAGAAAGCATAATGGCTTCCTCTTTTTTTTCGGTTTCGGTTAATTTGTCTTTGCTTTCAAGTGCAAAGTTGTTTTTTGCCAAATAGTCTTCGTACAAATTTAAGTCGCTAGTGTTGGCAAAGCGTACGCCATCTACATAGGAGTGGGCAGAGATACCAAGCCCCAAATAGTCTTTGCGTTCCCAATAAATTTTGTTGTGTCGCGATTGAAAGCCGTCTTTTGCAAAATTAGAAAATTCATAGCGGTTGTAGCCGTTGGCTTCAAGGGTTTTGTACACGCGATTGTATTGCCTTAAGGTTTCCCTTTCGGTAGGGAGCACCAGTTCGCCAATGGCTTTTAGCCTTGCAAACGGCGTGCCTTCTTCAACCGATAGCATATATGCGGAAATATGCGAAATTTTTAGAGTAATAACTTTTTTAAGCACATCATCAATGTCGGCAATTGTTTGAGTAGGCAACCCAAGCATAATATCTGCCGAAATATTATTTGCGCCGGCGCGCCTTAAATTTCCCACCGCCTTTTCAAAATCTGCATAGGTGTGGGTGCGTCCCATAAGTTTTAATAGTTTTGGACTGGCACTTTGCAAGCCAATAGAAAAACGGTTAATGCCGGCACGCAAATACTCGCGCGCCTTTTCAAGCGTTAGGGTGTTTGGGTTTATTTCTATGGTGATTTCCGCGCTGTTGGATACCGTAAAATTGCTATACACTGCAAGCATAAGTTTGGCAATTTCGCCGGCGTCCAAACACGATGGGGTGCCGCCGCCAATGTAAATGGTTTGTATTTCAAACTTTGCCGAAAGTTCGCTCGCGCGGAGCGCAATTTCCTTTTTTAAATAGTCCATATACAACGCTTTGGTGCTTGGGTTTCTAACAAAACTTACAAAGTTGCAATAGTTGCACTTTGAGTTGCAAAACGGTATATGGATATACAAACTTAGTGGTTTTCTCATAACTACTTTCCTTATAATAATTCTATCACACCTGCGACCATTTTTCAAGAGTAAAACAATTTTTTGCGCGCTGCTATCTCGCCTATATATAAAGAAAGGGTGCCTATATAAAAGCCCCAAAACTAGTCCTTAAAATTTTTTTAAAAAATGTGAAAAAATTTTGGAAAAATAGTTGACAATAATTTTTTACGGGTATATAATTTAGCAGTCAAGACAAAAGAGTGCTAACACTCGTGAATAATATCTGCTAAAAATGCATATAATAAAAAGGTAAATATGTTAAGTGAAAGAAAGAAAAAAATTTTACAAGCAGTAATCGACGAAAACCTAGTTAGCGCCGAGCCGGTGTCCAGCAAAGACATTGAGTCAAGGTACGGGCTGGGTGTGTCTTCGGCAACCATTCGTAATGAACTTATGGCACTTGAAGAAATGGGGTATTTGTTTCAGCCTCACACCTCAAGTGGCAGACTTCCAACCGCGGTTGGGTATCATAAATATGTAGATGAACTTATGGAGGGCGTAAAACTTTCGCCGGCGGAAGTAGATAGGCTAGAAACCGAACTTACTTCGCGCATCACCAATATGGAAGAACTTGCGCTAAAAACGGCAAAGGTGCTAAGTGATGCCACCAACTACGCCTCGGTTGTATGCTTTGGCGAACGCGATGACGCGGTTATAAGCAAAGTAAGTTTGGTCAAAATTTTGGAAGATACTTGCCTAGTTATTTTGTCCACCGACCTTGGGGTAATTAAGGATATTACCATAAAAGTAAACGCCAGCGTAACTGAAGAAGATGCGTCGGCAGTGGCAAAACTTTTAACCGAAGCGCTAGCCGGACATACGCTAAAAGATGCGTCGGGCTTTGAGGTAGGGTACAAAATTGGCAAAATGCTTTCGGGCTATCGCGAAATTTTTGCAAGTGTAATAGAAGCGTTAAAAACGCGTGAAACCAAAAATTTTGTAAGGTGCGAAGGCGCCAGCAAATTGCTTTGCCAGCCCGAATTTAAGTCGGTAGAAAAAGCCCAAAAGGCAATAAAACTGCTAGAAAGTGAAGAAACTTTGCAAAAACTTTTAAACCAAAATGCATCAAGCGAAAACGGCAAAATGCAAATTTCGGTAAAAGTTAGCGAAGACGGGCTAGACGAAAACAGCGCACTCGTTTCGGCAACCTTTATGGTAAACGGCAAAACGGTGGGGCAGGCGGGTATAATTGGCCCAGCAAGAATGGATTATGCAAAGGTGGTAACCATACTTAAAGAAGCGGGGTATGCCTTTGAAAAATCATATAACAAAAACAATATAGCGTTAAAGGGAGATGACAAACTTTGTGAAAAAAGAGAACACAGCGAAAGAAACGAACGACAAAAAGGACAATTTAAAAACCGAAAATTTGAAAGCAAAAACCGCTGAAATAACGGATGAGCAAATCAAAAATTCGGCGCCATACAAAAAGCTCGAAAACGAACTTTTCCTTGCCAAAGAGGCGGTAAAAGAAAGTATGGAAATGGTGAAAAATTTTAAAGCCGACGTTGATAGAATTCGTGAAAGAAGCGATAAATTAAACGCTGAAATGAACGAAAAAGTTATCATCGAAGTTTCCAAACTTTTAATTCCAATTTTGGACAACTTTGAGGCAAGTTTGCCTTTTGCGAAAGACGACACCGCGTATAAAGGCTTAAAAGGGCTCTATTTGTCACTTAAGGGTGCGCTTGATAGTTTACATGTGGCGGAAATTGTGGTCGTAGGAGGCGTCCTTGACCCAAACGCTATGGAAGCAGTGATGCTAGAAAACACCCCTGATGAAGAACTTGACGGCACTGTTGCTAAGGTTCTAAAAAAGGGTTACTACTACACACCATCTGACAAAATTATTAGAGTTGCTAGTGTGTCGGTTTATAAAAAAGTTTAATAAAAAGGAGAATAAAATTTATGTCAAAAATTATTGGTATTGATTTAGGAACAACCAACTCGTGCGTGGCTGTTATGGAAGGTGGTGAACCATCTGTTATCCCTAACGCCGAAGGTGCACGTACTACGCCATCGGTAGTTGGTTTTGCAAAAGATGGAGAAAGATTGGTGGGTCAGGTCGCAAAGCGTCAAGCAGTTGCAAACGCTGAACGTACCATCAGTTCAATTAAAAGGGATATGGGTACAGACCGTAAAATAACCATAGACGGCAAGACCTATAGCCCACAAGAAATTTCAGCAATGATATTAGGCAAACTAAAAGCCGACGCCGAAAAGTTTTTAGGTGAAAAGGTAGACAAGGCGGTTATTACCGTTCCTGCATACTTTACAGATAGCCAACGTCAAGCAACCAAAGACGCGGGCAAAATTGCCGGCCTTGAAGTTTTGCGTATCATCAACGAACCAACCGCAGCCGCTTTGGCTTACGGACTGGACAAGTCGGGTGACACCACTCAAAAAATCTTGGTTTATGACCTTGGTGGTGGTACCTTTGATATTTCGGTACTAGAAATTTCGGACGGCGTATTCCAAGTTTTGGCAACCGCCGGCAACAACCGTCTTGGTGGTGACGACTTTGATAACCGTATTGTTAAATACTTACTAGACGAATTTAAGCGTACCGACGGAGTAGACTTGTCGGGCGACAAAATGGCAATGCAAAGACTTAAAGAAGCAGCCGAAAAAGCAAAAATAGAACTTTCGGGCGTAACCAAAAGCACTATCAACTTGCCATTTATTACCGCAGATGCAAACGGCCCAAAACATATGGACATTGAACTTACTCGTGCAAAATTTGAAAGTCTAATTTCAGATTTGGTTGCCGAAACCATCACATTAACCAAAAAAGCACTTGCAGACGCCAAACTTTCAACAAATGACGTTGCAAAAATAATTATGGTCGGTGGTTCTAGCCGTGTTCCTATGGTATTTGACGAAGTTAAAAAACTTTTGGGCAAAGAACCATTTAAGGGCATCAACCCAGACGAATGTGTTGCAATTGGTGCAGCCATTCAAGCCGGTGTACTTGGCGGAGATGTAAAAGATGTATTACTACTAGATGTAACGCCTCTATCACTCGGTATTGAAACCATGGGTGGGGTATTTACCAAACTTATTGATCGTAATACTACCATTCCAACCAAAAAATCTCAAATTTTCTCAACCGCAACCGATAACCAACCGGGCGTAGACATTCATGTTTTGCAAGGTGAGCGTGAACTTGCGATGTACAACAAGACCATTGGTAGATTTGAACTAACCGGAATTCCACCTGCACCTCGTGGGGTACCTCAAATTGAAGTTACTTTCAATATTGATGCAAACGGTATTGTAAACGTTAGTGCAAAAGACCTCGGCACTGGAAAATCTCAAGATATTACCATAACCGCATCAAGCAACCTATCTGACGACGAAATCGACAAAGCGGTAAAAGATGCAGAAAAATATGCCGAAGAAGATAAAAAACGTAAAGAAGTGGTAGACACCAAAAACCAACTCGACCAAATGATTGCCGGAATTGAAAAAATTCTAAAAGACAGCGGCGACAAACTTACCGAAGAAGACAAAACCAAACTTAATGGTGAAATTGAAGCGGCCAAAAAAGTTTATGCCGAAAATGGCGATGATGGCGAAAAATTAAAAGAAGCGCTTGAAAACTTGACCAAAGTTTCAAACGAAATCTTTACCAAACTTTACAAACAAAATCCAAATCCAAACGGAACTGATGCCGGCGAAGGTGCTAGCACAGACGGGACCGAAACAAAATAATTAGCAAAAAGGAATAAAAGGGGGATAACTTGTCCCCCTTTTAAATAGAAAGATGCCAAATAAAGATTATTACAGTGTACTAGGTGTTAACAAAAATGCGAGTGATGATGAGATAAAATTGGCTTATCGCAAACTTGCAAAAAAATATCACCCAGACCTAAACCCAGGCAATAAAGAAGCCGAAGAAAAACTAAAAGAAGTAAACGAAGCCTACTCGGTGCTTTCGGACAAACAAAAACGCGCCAACTATGACCAGTTTGGTAGCGCGGAAGGTTTTGCCGGTGGCAACGGCGGTGGCTTTGGTGGCTTTGGCAATTTTGGTGGCGGAAGTTATTCGTTTGACGCCTCGTCCTTTGGTGGCTTTGAGGATATCCTTAGCGGTATGTTTGGCGGAATGTTTGGTGGCAGAAAGTCAAGTGGCGGCGCCGAAGGTGTGCGACCAATTAAAGGCCAAAACATTGATGTAAAAATCTCGGTGACCTTTGCCGAAAGTTTGGTCGGTACCAAAAAGACCATAAAAATAACGCGCAGCAAGGCGTGTGCCTCGTGTAAGGGTACCGGCGCCAAAAACGGCACGGAATACGAAACTTGTTCGGCGTGCAAAGGCGCGGGCAAAGTTAGAGTGCGTCAAAATTCTATTTTTGGACAAGTTGTTACCGAAACCACCTGTACTTCGTGTGGCGGCTCGGGCAAAAAGATTAAAGAAAAATGTTCGTCTTGCGGCGGCACGGGTATAATTCGTGAAACCGTAGAAAAGGAAATTAACATTCCGGGTGGCATCACCGAAGACCAAATGATAATTTTGTCGGGCGAAGGTGAGGCCGGCAGAAACGGTGGGCCAGCGGGCGACATTAGAGTGTTCGTTAAAATTGGGGACAGCAAACAATTTAAGCGACAAGGCAATGACCTTTTTGCTGATGTAATTATTCCGGTAACCACGGCAATCACCGGTGGCGAAACCACCATAAAATTGCCGGACGACACCGTACAGACAATAAAAATAGATCCGCTAACCGAAGACGGCACTGTAATTACTATGCGCGGAAAAGGCTCTAAGATAATTAACACCAATTCGTTTGGCAACCTATATTTACGCGTAAAAATAGAAATGCCACGTACGCTTTCGCGTTCGGCAAAAAAATTGGTAGACGAACTTGCGGGCGAGTTTGGCTCGCGTGATTTCCCTCGCTCTTCGGCATACAAAGCACAAAACGGCAGAGCGTAGGTTGCGCCATTTTGCGCAATGCAATTTGCGCTCCAACTTGGACTTTTGGCTTGCTTTAATGTGGTCACATCAAAGCGTCGCTTATCGTCCAGTTTCCGCGCTTCTCGCGACCAAACGAAAACAGCACTCCATTCGGGGTGCTGTTTTGTTGCGACTTCTAGTGAACCTTAATAGAGTTCGCCCGCTAACGCTCTAAGGATATATATCATCTTATATAATATACTTATGTAAATACTAAAAAAACTAAGAACTTACTTGTGAGCAATTTTGTTAAGATTTTTGAGATAAAATTTTTAAAGCAGGTTGCGGATAGTATTTTTACATCCGCGTTCTGATTTGAGAATTTTAGCCAAAAAGATAACAAAAGGGCGTCTAGTAGTGCCGACCGCGCGAGCGGCCGGAACGAAAATAGCACAGGGCAAACGCTTTGGCGTTTACCCTGTGCTATTTTCCATCTCTCGCTCATATACTTAACTATGGGTTTAGTTAGTGGAGTAAAACAGAGTTTTTGGGTGTCGCGCAAAAAGTATCTTTTTGTGGCGTTTGTGCTGCTTTTAGGTTTTGCTCTTGGCGCGGTGCTTTGCGTATATGGTGAGGGTGATGCGGTAATTTACTCCGCCGGTGCGGAAGAACTGGACAATATAATAATAGGCGAGTATCAGTGGTGGGACGGCTTTTCGCACAATTTAACAACTTTGCTGCTTGCAGTAATAATTTTGTTTGCGTTTTCGTTAACCAAAGTAACTTTTCCGTTAGATTTTGTTTACCTTGCTTATCAAGGTTATTTGTTTGGGTCTAGCACAGCGGGTATAATTTTAGAAAACGGTATTCGTGGGGCGCTAAGCGCGCTATTTATTGTGCTTCCAATAAATTTGCTTAACTACTTGTGCTTGGTTCAGGCGCTTGTTACCTTTTGGGGAAGACTGCTTGAAGCAAGTGATAAAAAACAAAAACTTATGCCGTCACTTAGGGGCGCAAAAATTGGGCTAATGCTTTGTGCATTATTTGTGCTAGTGGCGTCGCTGGTTTATTCGGTAATTTATCCGCTACTTTTGCGTACGGTGGTTGTGGTCAATCCGTAAAAATAGTAGTTGAAAACTAGCCTTAAAAGTGCTATAATTATGTATATAATGATAGCAAAATTGGTACAAAATTCACGCGAATATAAAGAAATTTATCAGTCTTTTATAAAAGACTGCCTTTCGCATACCATTTTGTTGGCAAGCAAAGACAAAATGTACGCCGAAGCGTTTGCCACTCAAATAGCGGAACTATTGCTATGTACGGAGAATAATAGGCCTTGCGGAAAATGCAACGCTTGCATAAAGGTGCAAAAGGGCATACACGCCGACCTTTATGAATATGGCAAAACCAAACCAATGACGGCGGACGACGCAAACGCCATAATTTCGTCGCTGGGTTTGATGCCTTATGAGGGCGACAAAAAGGTGTATGTGCTATACAACTTTGATGAGGCAAGCGAGATAGTTCAAAACAAACTGCTTAAATCTCTAGAAGAGCCACCAAAGTCGGTGCAATTTGTATTGCTTGCAAGCAACGCTACCAAACTTTTGCAAACGGTGCTTAGTCGTGCCGAAAAGTTTGAACTTGCGGAACTTTCGCCAACCGATATTTCAACCTATCTTTCGGGACTTGGGGTGGCAAACACGGCAACCATAAGTTTGGAAGCGTGCGGAAGCCTTACCACTGCCAAAAGTTTGGCGGAAGGCAAAACGGCAAGCAAAGTTTATGATTTTTGTGCGGGTAGTATGATAAACCTCAAACGCACCTTTGAACTTCCAGATTACATCACGGCGCTTGAAAAAAACAAAGATGTATTAGAGGACATAATAAATATGTATGAAATTTTGGCAAGTGATGCCATAAAAATTCGCCTAAAGCGCGAAGATTTGGTTTTTTGTCAGCCAAAAATGGACGATGTTAAAAAAATCGCGGGGGAATTTACCATAATGGCGCTGGTTGCGTTTATTGACGCTTGCCGCAACGCGCACAAAATGATAGACGAAAAGGCAATAACGACCAACACCATAGACCAACTAATTTTTAAACTATTGGAGGTAAAAGTAAAATGCAGACGACAGTAGGCGTGCAGTTTGACGGTTCAAAAAAGGTATACAGTTTTGACGCAAACGGCAAAACATACAAAGCGGGCGACCGAGTTTTGGTAGAAACCACCGAGGGCAAATCTCTTGGCAAAGTAATAAATGTTACCGAAAATGTACAAAAAGGCGAGTTTGGACTAAAACCGGTATTAAGGTTGGCTCTAGCCGGCGACCTTGCGCGTGAAAAGGAACTAGAACAAAAAGCTAAACGCGCGTTGCCAATAGTTGAGCAAAAAATTAAAGAGGCTAAACTGGTAATGAAAGTGGTGGACGTCCGCTACAATTTTGACGACACCAAAATAACCATAACCTTTACGGCTGAGGGCAGGGTAGATTTTAGAGAATTATTAAAGCTACTAGCGTCAAGTTTAAAAACCAAAATAGAACTTCGCCAAATTGGGGTAAAGGACGAAGTTGAGCGTATTGGTGGGCTTGGACTTTGTGGCAGACCTTGCTGTTGCACCGAGTTTTTAAAGGAACCGGCACACATCACGGTAAAAATGGTAAAAACGCAAAATCTAAGTATGTCGCCAACCAAAACGGGCGGTCTTTGCGGCAGAATGATGTGCTGCCTAGCTTTTGAGGATCCGGTTTACCGCGAGATGCTTGCCGAAATGCCGGCGCTTGGTTCGATTATTGACACACCGGACGGCAAAGGCAAGGTGCAGTTTAATGATATCTTAAAGCGTCGCGTCATGATAAAATTTGACGGCGAAAACGGCGCTAGTTACAAAGAGTACCTTTTGGAAGAATTGCGCCCCGAACTGAAAAACATTGAAAAGGTCGATAGCGTGCCAGTTAAAGGCGAAGAAAAGGAGCCTCAACCCGAAGCCTCAAAGCCAGAAGCAACGCACGCGGAGCCAAAAGTCGAAAATGATTTGACGCTAGCTCGCAAGCAAAAAGAAGAGAAGCAAACCGCAGGTGCGGAGATGGGCAACAAACAAAACAAATTTTTCGCTAAACGTCACCGCAAAAATGGCCACAAAGGTGGTGGCAAAAACGAAAATGGCAGCGTGGCAAATAACAAAATTGGCTCAAAGGTGGGTAGCCCTCAAAATGGTACCAAACCAGCCAATGGGGGCGGCGCGAAAACCGAAATCAAGTCTGGCAATAATAGTGTAAAGCCGGCTAGCGAGCAAAAAAGCGAAGCAGAAAACGGCGCTAAATCAACCCCAAAAAGATGGTTTAATTTTAAACGAAAGAAAAAATAAAAAATGGCGCGAGAAGCGCAAAATGTTTGCAAAACGCGCAAAAAGGTGCTACAATAATTTGCGTGTGAAAAAAAGGAGAAAATATGGCATACCAAATTGATGATAAAAAATGTATTAAATGTGGCGCTTGCGCTGGAGTTTGCCCAGTTGGCGCAATTGAATTAAAAGAAGATAAATATGTAATTGATCCGGATAAATGTCTTGCTTGCGGACTTTGCGCATCTATGTGCTCGTTTGAAGCTCCAGCGCCAGCCGAAGCAAAAAAATAGGCTTATGCAAAACGGCATTAAAGACCAAGAACTAATGCGTTATACCGAAAAAGGTTTTAAATTGGACTACCTATGTGAGGGTAGCCCAATTTTTCAACTCAAAAATAATTACACTTTTTCGAGTGATAGTATAGCGCTTGCCAACTTTGCCAGACCGCAAATAAAAGATACCGATATAGTGGTAGATTTTGCCAGCGGTAGCGGAATTGTTGGGCTAGAAATGATTGAACAAGTTTCCCCGCAAAAACTCATTATGGTGGAAATGCAGCCTGAACTTAGTGAGGGTGCGCGCCTTTCAGCCAAATTTCACAAGAAGGCTGGCGTGGTAAAAATTGAGGCGGTAAACGAAACGGTGCAAGACTATGCCCGCCATAACAAAGGGAGCGCAAGCGTGGTGCTTTGCAACCCGCCCTACTTTAAACTTGGGGCAGGGGATATAAGCAAAAATGAAAAAATCGCGCTTGCCCGTCACGAAATAAAGTTAACACTTGCCGAACTAATCTTTGCCGCTAAAGAAGTTTTGACAAGTGACGGAAAGTTTTTTATGGTGCACATAAAATCTCGCGAAAACGAAATTTTGCGTGAGTGCGCTAAGTGTGGGTTTAAGGTTGTCCGCAAACAGTATTTGTCGGGCGGCCTAGAACGCGAAATGTTTGAATTTTGCAAGTATAGCGCTAACTAGTGTGCAAAAAGCCTAACCAGCCAGCATGCCGCTACCGACCCTGCAAAGCAGGCAACAAGGCAGACGGGAATAGTAAAACGCAACTTTTTAATTTTGGTGGTAGAAAGGTAGACGGCAGTCACATAAAAAATGGTGTCGCTGGCACCAACCACCACGCTAGCGCAGCGTCCAACATAACTATCCGCGCCGTATTTGGCAAAAATATCTCGCACAATGGCAAGACTGCCGTTGCCCGAAAATGGACGCAGAATAATTAGTTCGGAAAGTTCGCTAGGAATGCCCAAAACGGATAAAATTGGCGCTAGATACTTGCATAAAAAGGCTGAAATACCTGATAGGTTCATTAAGGTTATAAACGCAAAAATAGCCACCAAAAACGGAAAAATGGAAATAACCAAATTAACGGCTTCGCCGGCACCCGCTGTGAAATAATCATAGGCGGGTATTTTTTTTATAAAACAATACAAAAATAATAGACCGAGCAAAATTGGCAAAACATAAGTCATAACTCTTTTACCTTTTTGTTTTTCTTAAAAATTTTGTTAAGCATTAGCGCCAGCGCCACGCCCACAATGGTGGTAACCAGTCCGGAAAGAATGGTGGGCAAGATAATAAACGATGGGTTGGTGGAGCCGGCTGCGGTCATTAGGCTCATAACGGTGGTAGGCAAAAGTTGTACGCCCGAACTTGCAAAAATAATGGTCATAATAACCGGAAAAGTTGCCACGCCCGAGCCATCGTCCATATTTTCCACCGCCTTGATACCATAAGGCACCGACGCCCCGCCAATGCCCAGCACGCTAGTTGCAAGGCTCATAGATAAATATTTTTTTGCGTCCGCGGTAAGATTTTTGCCCCAAAACGCGCCAATAAGCGGCGAAAGCCCTTTGCTAAGCCCTTGACTAACTTTGGTGTTTTCCACAATTTTTAAAAGTCCTAGCCAAATAGCATAAATTGCCAAAAGTTCAAAGGATAAACTTAGCGCGTTGTTGCTCGCCGAAATAAGCCCTTTTAATAGTTCGGCGGGACCTTTTATGCCAATGACCACCACCGAAAGCAAAAATACAATTGTCCAAATAAAGTTCATACCAAATTGTATGAAAAAAACTCATAAAGTATGAAAGCGCGATGGTGGGGCAAAAGAGCGCTTAAAAATTTGAACACTTTTTATTGCAAAACACGGCGGATTAAACTATAATAAAGCCTATGAGCAAGAAAAAAATAGTGCCGCCATACGAAAAACCGGCGGACATATCCGTGCCGGCCATCGACACACATATGCACTTTAATCGTGATGGCATAAACCCCGCCGAAATTGTGGAAAATATGCAAGCGGACGGGCTGAAAAAAATTATTGTTGTGGCAACCAGTCAAGAAGATGTCGCGGACGCCTTGCCCTTTGTAAAAAATAACCCAAACGTATATTTGGCGGCGGGCATTCATCCGTATGACTGCGATAAGTTTACACCGGAATTTAAAAATCTTATTGTCACTCTGCACAAAAGTTTGGGCAAAAAATTTGTCGCCGTGGGGGAAATCGGGCTAGATTTTTCGCGTCCCGAAAACCCCTCAGCCGAGGAGCAAACGCGCGTTTTGGTGGAGCAACTAGAACTTGCGCGTGAGCTTAATTTGCCGGTAATATTGCACCTTCGCGACGCACACGACCTTGCCAAAAAAGTGCTTGCTGCAAACAAAAATCTTTTTGCAAAAAGGGGCGGGGTGGTGCACTGTTTTTCGGGCACAAAACAAGACGCGGAAGACTATTTGACGCTTGGTTTGCACCTTTCGTTTACGGGCTGCATCACTTACGAAAAAAAGACCGAGCCAAACCCTTATGTGGAAATTATTAAGCCATTACAAATGGACAAGTTTTTTATAGAAACCGACTCACCGTTTCTGTCGCCGGCGCCATATAGAGGCACTGAAAACTCACCCAAAATGGTTTTGCTGGTGGCGGAAAAAATTGCAGAAATAAAAGGCATTTCGGCAAATGAGGTTATTGGCCAAACCAACAAAAACGCCGAAGAATTTTTTGGGTTAAATTAAATTCCGGCCGCTCGCGCGGTCGGCACTATGATACGCACTTTTGCAGCCTTTTTGTTTAAAATACCCAAAACAGAACGCCCATGTAACAATACTATGGGCAACGCTGTTTCGGGCATTTTAATTCAAAAATTCAAGCAAAATTGCTGGCAAGCAAGTTCTTAGTCCTTTTAGTACATACATAGGCACATTATATAAGATTAAATAAACCTTATAGCGTTAGCGGGAAAACTCTATTAAGGTTCCTCCAAAGTCATCGCAAAACCGAAAAAAATAAAAAACCACGCAAAGGCGCATTTTGGCGGGCGCATTTGGTGGTAAGTTGTCTTTTGCATATTTGGTTTTTGTCTTTGGTTTACTTTATCTTTTGCAGATAGGCAAAAATTATTCAAGGAAATAAAAATAAATGGAAAAATTTGAAAAAGGCGCAAAGCGCTTTAACGGTCACGAGTTTAAAAAATCGCTCGGGCAAAACTTTATTAGCGATACCAATCTTTTAAAAAGTATCTCGGCGGACGCAGGGGTAACAAAGGCAGATTTTGTGTTAGAAATTGGCGCGGGTGCGGGCACCCTTTCAAAAATTTTGGCGGAAAACGCACATGGCGTTTTGTCCTTTGAAATTGACGAGAGTTTAAAGCCCGATTTGCTTGCATTAAGCCAGACCACGCCAAACTTAACCTTTTGCTTTGCCGACTTTTTAAAGGTGCCGGAAGCGGAAATAAAAGAAAAATTTGACGCCAGCGGCTGCACAAGTTTAAAGGTGGTGGCAAACATACCGTATTACATCACCACGCCGCTGCTTTTCAAAATTTTGGGTTTTAACTTGCCGGTAAGTTCGGTTACGGTTATGGTTCAAAAAGAAGTGGCGGAGCGAATGGTTGCGGGGGTTGGAAGCCCTGACTACGGCGCTCTTTCGTGCGCGCTTGCTTTTGCGGGCAAGGCAAAAATTTGCCGCGTGGTAAAAAGACAAAATTTTTATCCAATGCCAAAGGTGGATAGTGCCGTGGTAACTTTGAGCATAACCTATCCGTTTGGACGCGAAATAGAAGAAGCGTATGGCAAGGTGGTAAAATCTGCGTTTGCACGCAGACGCAAAACTCTTGCCAACAACTTTAAAGCCGACCTAAATTTGCCAGCCGAGCAAACCGCAAACTTGCTAGCCATGCTTGGCAAAAAACCGACCGCCCGCGGGGAAGAACTTTCTGCCGCAGATTTCGCTTTGCTGGCAAAGCACGTTGCGATGCAATAAATATAAATTTGTTCCGGCCGCTCGCGCGGTCGGCACTAAAATACGCACTTTTGCAGCCTTTTTGTTTAAAATACCCAAAACAGAACGCCCATGTAACAATACTATGGACAACCTGTTTTGGGCATTTTAATTCAAAAATTCAAGCAAAATCGCTAGCAAGCAAGTTCTTAGTTTTTTTAGTATTTACATAAGTATATTATATAAGATGATGTATATCCTTAGAGCGTCAGCGGGCAAACTATATTAGGGTTCCTTAGAAGTCACCGCAAAAACGGAACTTGCTTCCGTTTTTCGTCTGGCGGTGATAAGCGCGGAACCCAACCATAAAATGAAGCCCTACAAACATTTTGTTTGTGGGGCGAATTAAGAGGTTGAGGTGAAGCGCACAAGTCGCGACAAAAATTTTTGCGAATGCAAAAGATTTTTCGTTTGGTCGCGAGAGGCGCGGAAACTGGACGATAAGCGACGCTTTGATGTGGCTACATCAAAGCAAGCTAAAAGTCCAAGTTGGAGCGCTTTTTGTCGAAAAATTCACTAAATGACCTAAATTTTCACTGATTTTACCCAATTTTGTGTTTTTCGCAAATTGAAAAGTCAAAATGCGAAAAAAGTTTTTTCAAATTTTTGAAAGAGTAGAGTGACAAATGGACAAAATTAGTTTACAATGGCAAGCAATAATTGACACGGAGAAATGGTTTATGGAAAAAAGAATTATCTTAATGCAAAATGTAGACGGCGAACCCGAAAAGCAGGCATGCCTATACATTGAAAAAATCGGCGAAAGAGTTATGGGTGTGTTCAATTGCTTTGATGCCGAGCCAACCGACCAATTTGAAATTATTTTGCAAGGTATGGCAACCCGTCGTAGGGTGGAACATTTTGTGGGACAGACGCGCGTGTTTTCTATTCCGCCCGAAATATTTTTAAGTGACCGCATTTTTTGCGATTGCATAGTAAATGGCGAAATTTTGCTTAGGGGAATGGCGGGCTACCGCGCAAGCGCCGACAAAATTGCAAAGTACAAATTGCGCGGACTAGATGAAGACGAGGTGGCTGACCTTGTCAATCATACGCGTTGGCGTGAACCTACCAAAAAAGATGAAAAAGAGGACTTTAAGTTCCGCATTATGTCCGCCGCCATCAATTGCAAGGTGGCAGATATCGGCTACCGCTACAACAAGGACGGCAGTTTGCACATAATAAGTCGCGATGATATGGACTTTGACCCACGCAAACAATTTAAGCGTTATGTAAAAAAGGGCGAAACGGTGGACGCGATAGCGGGCGAAGAAGGCTTTGCCGAAAAATTGGCTGAGGCTGACCAAAAACTCTATGGTGGCAAAAATGAGGATGCGCTTGCGCGTTCGCTCGAAGCCGGTGCAATGATAGAGTTTGCCAAAAAATCGCAGGCGGTAACCAGCGATAACTATTACTTTTTTGATGTGCCGGACGGCGCGGAACGCGATTTTGAGGTGGTGGGTGCCGAAGACGCCAATTTTGATTTGGGCGCCGAGTATGTTGCCCCAGAATTTTTGCTAGAAAAACCCGAAAGCGTTACTGCCGAGGTGGGCAAGTTTGCGGGGCTAGTTCCGCCACCATTAAAACGCAAAATGTATTACGATTTGATAAAACTTAGATTTGAGGAACTATTTAGTTATGGCGAAGACGACGCTTTGCTAAAACCCTTGATTGCGGGCAGTTTAAACGCCGAACTCAGGCGCGTGCCATTTAAGGGTAGACCATTTATAATGGGCAAACTGTATCACCCACAAGCGGGCAGTGATGCTATGGGCAGAGGGGAACCGGACTACATTTTGATGGCGGAACCGTCAATAACCAGCGAAAAGGCTTTTTCAAGACTTGGCAAGTTTAGTTTTTTTGTTCCGGCATTTGACGGCGCCGAATTTGGCTTTTTTGTGCTAATTCAGGACGCCGACCAAGGCAGACCAATAAAACCGGTGCTTTCTGCCCGTCAACTCAAAAAAAAGAGAACCTTAAAGCGTACAAACAATTAAATAATGGTTGACACTGCTTGCAAAGGTGTTGTAAAATTATTAGGTAAAAAGATTTACGTTTTAGCGAGGCAATAATGAACAAACTTAAAAAATTCATCAAAAAATCGGTCTGCGCGCTTGTCACTTTTGGCATCGTTTTTGGCTCTATGCTCTGCCTAACCGCTTGCAAAAAGCCCGTGACCAATTTTTCAACCGATAAGGTTACCGGCAACGGCGGCATTGGGGTGGTAGTAGACGGCTACTATTACTTTATTAACGGCGCCACCAACAAAACCGTGTTAAAATACGTAACCAACAACGAAGGCGCCATTATGCGCTATAAACTAACAACCGATGGCAACTTGCCCGAAGATACCGAACCGGAACTAGTCTACAAAGCAATTGCAGGCTTTAAAAACGGCTCACTTTATGCTTTTGGCGACTATTTGTATTTTGCAACGCCATCAACCAAAAAGGCAAGCACGGGCGTTACTGCTACCGAACTTACCGACTTTAACCGTGTAAAACTAGACGGCACCGACTTTGCAAGGCTTTATACCACCACAACTTCAGGCGCGGTGGACTACGGCTACTACAAAATTGGTGATAACGATTTGGCAATTATTGTATTTGAAGATAGCACCATCACCGAGGTAAAAGTAGGCTCAAAAATAAAAGCCACCACTTATGCCGAAGAGGTAAGTAGTGCGGTATTTGCTAGCGACACCACCATTGGCGGCGCATCAAATTACTTTTTCTACACCAAAACCCCAGACAAAGACGCGGTAACCCAAATTGGCACCGAAGTTTATCGTGGTGAGGCGGGCAAAGAGGCTACCTTAATTTCAACCGGCAAGGATATTAGCCTTGTTGGCAACTACTTTGGCTACTTGTATTACACCGAAAATTCTTGCGTTTATCGCACCAAAGCCACCGAAGGTATGTCGGGCGCTAGTGTGGTTTCGTACGCAGAACTTAAAGGTGCGGTTTACACCGAAGATGGCGGTTTTGTATCGCTTGCAACCAAAAATGAAAAGAAGTACGATGTTATGTACTACAACTGGTCGTCAGGCAGTTTGGTATCAAGACGTCTTGCCAAAGAAATTAACGTTACTTTGCACAAAGTGGTAGACGGCAAACTATACTTGGTAAACGAAAACAACAAACTTGTTAGCCTAAATATTGCTGATACCGATGCTGTGCCGGCAAGTGTTAGCGGTAGCGCGGTATACTTTGACAACAAAAAGATGGAACTAGAAAGGGTGGGCAACAAAGTTATTTTCTTAAACAAAGTAATTACCACCAACGATTCAGGTGACGAAGTAACCAATTATTACATCGAAACCGCTAACGCTTAAAGGGCGGGATATCCCCCAAGTTTGGTGCACAAAAATTTAATAAAAAACTTAAAAAGTCGGGAAAATATTCTCGACTTTTTTTGTTTTATTTAAAGAGTTTTTTTGCCAAAAATTTACACAAATTTCCAAATTACGGCAATATTGTTTGACACTAGTTTGCTAAAAATATATAATAGTAATATAAAATATAGGGTAATTATGCCCTGTGCAAAATTTTTAGCAAAAGAGGATTACTAAAAAGTATGAAAGCATCTACAATTTCTTCATCTGCAAAAAAGAAAATTGGCGTGGGAATGGCGCTAAAAAGCAAACTTATTTTAACCATCGTTGCTCTTGCAAGTGCCGGCGCAATGATTGCTGTTGGCGTTATGTCAACGCTTTCTAGTTTTGCTGTAAGCATCACCCAAAGTGTCGATTTGGACTTTTCGCGCATGACAAATGCCACCATGTGGGCATATCGTACGGGCGGTGTGTATGGCGCCGTTACCGAAGGGTACAACTATACCACGGGCGAAAATGCAGTCGACTTTGAAAAGCAAATTTACTCGCCAACACTCGGCCTAATTGAAGAGAACAAGACCGAACTAGAAGACGAAAAAGTAAATTTATCTCAAGATAGATCAAGCATAATTTATCGCTTTCATTACGCCCTTGGTTCGGACGCAACCGAAGATACCAAGGTAGATTTTAGTGAACTCACCAAAGTAGCCGGTCAAAAAATTGCTAGTGCAAGCAACCTTGGCAAATATGATGGCATACTAAAACTAACTTACCGTTACTCGTTTGGCGAAACCGAACCAACCGACTGGCAAAACGCCAGCGCGCTAACAGACGGCACCACTTTGTATGTAAAAGGTGACGAAAGCGTTTACAACCACTTGTGGCTGTATGCTAGCCTAAGTCTAACCGACAAGGCTATCTCAAAAACGGGTATCAGCATAACCGACTTTTTCTGGTCGTTTAAACTTGGCGTGGTTAATGTTGACAATCTAGACAGCAACACCAACCCAGACCCAAGCAAAGAAGATAGCCACGTAACCTTTTATCCAAACGGCGGTACCGTGCAAGGCAAACTTGCCGGTGAATCGCTTAGCCAAACCATTCTTAGCGGTCAAACCTTAACCGAGCCAACCATTTCGTACACTGCTAGTGATAGTGAATACACCTTTGCAGGCTGGTACGCCGCTCCTGATTTTTCGGGCAGCGCCTACACCTTTGGCACCGAACTTCCTGCCGGCACCAACCTTAACCTTTATGCAAAATGGGTAAATAGCGTTACCTTTGCCATCAAGGATCCAACAAATGCAAACAACTATATCCAAGTAAAAACGGTAGAAGTGGTGCGCGGACAATATTTAACCAGCGACCAATTTCCTACCAAAGCCGACCTTGATGCTGTGCTTACTGCAAATGGGATAGACACGGGCAAATATTATGTTATTGCGGACACAAACGGCAAAGTTAAACTTTGGAACAGCACCAATGTTGCCGAAATTCCTAGCGAAACAGCCCTAATTGTTCGTCCGGTATCTTTCTATACCGAACTAGGTTCAAACCTAAATACCGTGCGTTTTTACGTAAACTACAATGGCGCAACGCAAAGCATTTTGCGTGAAGTGAAAGTGCTATTTGGTAGCACCGTTACCGAAACCGACGCTGATCTTCTTAGCATTTTGTCGGGTGCAAACCTAACCTCTCTTCGTGGGGATAGCAAATATATTGCCAAAACGGTAGGCACTTGGAACACCAAACCGGACGGCACCGGTGAAGTGTTTGATATCACCTCAACCGCGGTTACTGCGCCAATAAATGTGTACGCACAATGGTCACTTGTTAGCCCAGAGAGCATCAAAATTGTTTACAACTGGAATGACGGCGTAAACGGCTCCAGCATCTTTAACACTGTTGAAGGCGCTACCATAACCGGCCCAACCACATCTCCACAAACGGCAGGCATTTTGTATAGCACCAAAGCGGGCGGCACCGCAAGCCAAATTGTATTTTATTTGGAACAATCTTGCACCACCACACCTTATGCATATTTAAGCAATGGCAAACTATACAAAATGGACGGCACCGAACTAACCTTGTCGGTAGAAGACCTAACCACGGCGCGTACCGACAACGGCATAAAAGTGCTAGACTTGTACGCTTATCCAAAATATTTGGTAAAGTTTGTTCAAAATGACGGCACCGACCAAGCAAATTCCGCATCTAGCGAACAGTATGTTAACATGAATGAAACGGCAACCAGACCAACCGACCCAACCAGTGAAGGTTTGGTATTTGCGAACTGGTACCAAGAAGCAACTTGCGAAAACGTATTTAACTTTACCACTCGCATTTCGGCTCCAACCACCTTGTATGCGGGCTGGACGGGCGCCGAACACACCATAACCTACCAAGACGAAGGTGGGGCGACCTACTCCGGTATGACCAACACTCAAGGGGTTCCGCTAGACGAATTTGGCTTTGAAATTGCAAGCAAGTTTGTTTATAAAAGAGGCGGGGCAGACACCATAATTAAAAATGGCGCAAAAGAAGGCTCGGAATTTTTGGGCTGGTTTACCGACAGCGCTTGCACCAATGAACTCGGCAAAAACGCAGACGGCGCATACATAATTGGCGCTACCCAGTTTAACGCAAATTTAACTTTGTACGCAAAATGGAAAAACCCAATAAAAGTAACCTTTGATTACAACTACGAGGGCGCACCAAACGCTTACGAAACCACCATAAGCCTAAACAAAACCATCAATCAATCAAACATACTAACCAGCGTTTTGTATCCAACTCGCGAGGGCTATGAGTTTTTGGGCTACACAACCACTCTAGGCGGCACCACCTATGCCGACTTTGATGTCGTTTTAACTGAAGACACCACCTACTACGCAAAATGGCAACAACCACAAAATGCTTACGCCATCGCTATTATTTCTAGCATCGAAGACACGCACATTTCGGGTTTAAGTCAAGGCTTTGTAGAAACCGAACTTGGCAAAACCTTTACGCGTGCGGGCATAAGTGCAACCACCGTGGTAACCTTGCCACAACTAACAAACGCAAACTTTAACCTAAAAGGTTATGCAACAACCAAAGGCGCTACCGAAGTTGAGTACACAGCAGGGCAGACCGTTAGCGGACTATCCGCCACGGGTGAAACGGTAACCCTGTACGCAATTTGGGGCGCACTGGTAGACTTTGAAACCGACCTAAGCGATGTTACCATTGCCAGTCAAGAAGTGCACATAGGCGGAAAGGCTACCCAACCAAATGAGAGTTTAACTCGCCTTGGTTACACCTTTTTGCACTGGTCACTAACCGAAAACGGCACCGACGCCTTTGACTTTAACACCACAATTGAGCAAAACACCACGCTTTACGCGGTATGGAGAGAAAACACTTACACCATAGTGCTTAACCCAAACGGTAAGTCGGGCGCAACTCTTGGCTCACTAGATGGACAAACCTATCCAACTTATGGCTTTAACACATCTACCTTTAAATTAGAGAATGTTAAGTATAGCGAAACCTTTAATTTGGCCGAACTACTACTTTCAAACTACGAAATTTATTTGTACTCGCTAAAATCTACTTGGCAAGCGGGTGACAATAAGTTTGAGGCAAACCAAGAAGTTGCAGTGGCAGATTTGTTCACCGCCGAACCAACCGACGGCACCTTGACCTTGTACGCAATTTGGGGCGTGCGTGTAGAAGTATTTTACAACTACCAGCAGTTTAGCGCTAGCAACCAAAATTTGCGTGCCTTTACCTTAATTTTAATAGAAGGCACCAGCGTAAACGACGCTATATATAATGATTACTTTAAATATAGAGTAGTGGACGGCGACCAATTAGAAGCCGAATTTATCCGCGACGCAAACTATCCACTAGTTTTGCGCACTGGCACCGATGCAAAATATTTGCCAAAACTTGCCGGCGCAAAATATCTTGGTTGGTTTAAGGACAACAAGGCAACCACCGCCTTTAACGCAGACGAAAAAATTTCTGCAAGCACCAAAGTTTATGCGGGCTACGAAGCACTAGAAAACAAACTTATTATAGATGGCGTGGAACACATCTTTAAAATAAGTGATAGCACCGCGCTTAGCATGAACATAACGGACGCCAAAGCAAACTTTGTGGGCTATGTGTATAGTTTGGTTCATACAACCGGTGGGGCAGACACTACCATAGAAGACGGCTACAAAATCAGCCTAGACTTTAAGGCAAGCAACTACTATGTGGCAGAAACGGCAGTAACCATAAACTTAACCAGCAAGTACCTAACATTTAACTTTGGCGACACCGTACTCGATTATCCAGCCGATTTTTCACCGGCAACTAGCGGTGTAAGTCTAGCGGGGGCGATTTTGAGCGCAGACGGACTAGTTTCGCTCCCAACCGATGTTTATGTAACCATAAGTGGCATTCGCTACAAAATTAACGCTTGGGGCGCAAGCAAAACCGCAACCACCGCGCTATCTAGCGTGCTAAAATTTGAAGACGTGTGCGAAAGATACAGCGTGGTATACGCCTTTGGCGCAAAAGCCGACGACTATGTGTATAACATAATCTTTAACTTTGGCGACGGCACCGCAAACTACACCATAAACCTAAGTGAGGCAGACGGCCTAACAATTGCCGAAGCCCTTGCCGGTTTGGGACATAACGGCGGCACAATGTATCGCATATTGCTAGCAACCGGCGCATACGGCACCGCAAACACCTCAAACCAACTTTCTAGCATAAAATGGTTTTTGGACAAAACCTTGCTAGATGCGCGCGTGCTAAACACCACCATAAAAATGTCGCTAGAAAACCGCGAAAGCATTTTGGCGGCCTTTGGTTCGAGCGCTACCATTAGCGGAACCAAGGTAACCATAAATGTTTACGCCAAAAACCAAGTTTTGGTAAAATTTGTTCATACCGAAAACAATTGCACTCATATTTCGGGTGAAGAAAAGTCCGAAGAATTGTGGATAACAAAAGACGAATTATTTGAACGCTTAGCGGACATAACCAGCACCAGCCAAGTATATTATGGCAACAAACAAGTTAATTACGAAGTTGGCCTAACCTTTATTGGTTGGACGGACGCAGACGGCAACCTAGTTACCAGCACCGATGTTCCAACCACCGTTTGGACAAAGTGGGAAACAGTGGAAAAAATTGACGAGCAAGTGATGCACGCCCTTGTTTACCACTACAATTTCCCAGACCTATACAAACAAAAATATGGTCTTGGTGATGAAATTGCCACCGATGCATCTCCGGAAGAACGCTTGCTAATTGCGGGCAGCACCAAAACCAGTTTTTACAGCTTTACCCAAAACATTTTGGGCTACAATGTATACACCGAAAACAATGCAGTGGTATGGTACACTTCGCCAAATTGTTTGGATAGCGAAAAGGTGACCGCTGACACAGTATTTGGCACCGCCGGCACCGACGGTGGCGAAACTCATCTATATTGCAAATGGGTACCAATTTTAACCGAAGAAGCGTCTTTGCAAGCACAATTTAATTTTGCAAGTCTTCTTGGCGCGGGCACCGACTATGTGTTTAACCTAAGCACACACGAACAACTAATTTATTTATCTTATTTAATAAATAGCGGACTTTCGTATTCTCGTGACGCAGTAAGTATGCTTTATGCAAAAGCAAACTACAAAATCACCAGCGCTATAAACCTAGAAGAAACCTACAAATTTTATGAATATTTCACGGGTTCTGGTTTTAACGCCCAAGAAATTCAAATGGAATTTTCGCCAATTGGTACTAACGGCTTTGAAGGCACCTTTGACGGCGGAAACTTTATCATTACCCTAAACATAACCACAAATGCGGTAAATACCTTGACTGGTACTACCACCACCGACAACATAGGTTTGTTTGCCAAACTAAATAACGCAACCATAACCAATGTAACTCTGGCGGGCAAAGTTGTGGGCTCAACCATGAGCCGCATCAAAGTTACGGTAGGCGCGTTAGCTGGCTACGCCGAAAATAGCACACTCTCAAACATCAACTCGTCGGCAAACGTAACCGCAGACTTTGGTTTTGTGGGCGGTATTGTGGGCGAAATGCTATTAACAAAAGCCAATGTTGCCTTAACTGGTTTAACAAGCACCAGCATAAGCGTAACCAATAACGGCGCAAAAAGTTATGGCACTTGCTCAACCGGTGGCGTAATTGGCTTACTCAACAACCAAAGCACCAACACCATTTCGGGCTGGACAAACAACTCTTCGGTAATTGGCTCGGGCAATGTGGGCGGCATAATTGGCAATTTGCAATCTAGCGCAGGCTTAACCATATCTAGCACCACCAACGCGGGCAGAATTAGTTCTAATAGCGTAGGCGGTGGCGCTGGTATTGGCGGTATTATTGGCTCGCTAAATCTTGCTTCGTCTGGAAGTGCAAAGACAATTGAAATAAAAGATAACTCAAACACGGGCTACATCGGTAGCAACCAAGATAACTATGTTGGTGGCACAATTGGGTATATGTACGGTGAAAATAGCGCCAAACTTACCCTAAATGTTCATGGAAACATGGGCTCGGGTACCGTGCTTGGCATTAAAAATGTGGGCGGCATAATTGGCGGAATTGTTTTTGCCTCCACAAGCGCTGACGAAATTAACATTTACGAAAACGCGTCAGACGCAAAACTCACGGGCGGCACCGGTTCTAGCACCCAAAACCCAACCAACCTAGGTGGCGTAATTGGCGGAATAGAACTTACCGGCAACATTACGGCAAGCATAATTGCCAACGCCTTTACGGGCACCGTAACCGAACTTACGGCAAACGCCTTAACCAATGTGGGTGGCATAATTGGCGCAGTTACCGCAGGCGCGGGCGCTAGCACCGTAGACATTACAAAAAATGTTTCATCAAGCATTTTCTCAGGTTTTACTTTTGCTTCGGCAGGTAGCATACTTGGTAGAGGTATTATAGCAAGCGCAAACGCCAGCGTTACCATGACGCTAAACCTAACCGACAACCTTGGCGACCTAAACCTAAGCGTTTACTCGGGCGGCGCAGTAAGTGAGGTAGGTGGCGTGGTTGGTTCGCTAGACTTGCCAAACGGCGCAACCATAAGTCTATTAAGGTGTGTATCCACCGGCAAAGTGGTAGACAACGCAAAAACTATGTCTACCTATGGTGGCATAATTGGTGGCATAAGAATAACCGAAACTCAAACGGCAAAAAATCTAAGCATTACCGATTGTTATTCTAGTGCAAGACTAAACACAACTATTGCAAACAACACCACCATAAACGGTATTTACGGCAAGTTCTTAAACCAAGCCGACACCAAAGCGCTCGGTGATATTGCAAACTACGCAAACAATAGTTACTTAAAACAAACTATTTTTGAAACCAACCTTCAAACTTTGCCACTCGGCGCAGAGTTTAACGAAATGCAATTTGCATCAACAGTTGCAAACCTTGCACAAACCAACAACTACTACAAAGGTCAAGGCTTTAAGGTTACGGCAAATTGGAATGCTTATGGCAGTGACGCAACCGAAGAAAATACACTATATTACCCAATTCCAAAAGCCTTAACTAGTCATAACTCAACCGAAAAAACCGCTTATCCAATTTATATTGGCGACATTTATAGCAAAAAGATTTTTGACGAACATAAAGCAAACTTGCAGACCAAGAGTGGTGACACTTATAGCGACGCAACGACCTACGATATTACCACAACTTATTATCTAAAAGCGGGCACGGGATATAGTGAATTGCTAAGCGTTCTTGCAAAAAATGGTTCGGTAGAACAAAGCAGTGTAAACCAAATTGAAGTGGACAACCAAGCACGTTTAAAACTTATGAGTTTGGCAGTAAACAAAACCAAATACTTTGCGACCATGAGTTACCTTCAAACGGCGGACATCACATTAGAAGGCGAAACCGAATACAAACCAATTGGCGCTGCGCCAAGCACCACCGACTACGCCTTTTCGGGCAGCTACGATGGCGCAAATCATGTAGTGAACTTTACTAGAGATAACTCGGCTTACATGGCTGGTTCGTACTTTGGCTTGTTTGGCTACGCATACGGCGCAGACATTTCAAACCTTGCTGTTCATGGTGTATTTTACTTAACCGATACGGCACAAAACGTAGGTGCAATAGTTGGCTACGCAAAAGATACCGATCTTTCAAACTGTATTGCAAATGTATATATGGGCAACGGCACCACTGCAACGACCAAAAACGTGGGTGGTTTGGTTGGTACCTTTGAAGACACTGACGAAGATTTAATGGAAAACTCCATCACTTCAAGCGCCAATGTAGAAACAATTTATGTTAACGCAACCAATGTGGGTGGCTTGGTTGGTTTGGTAATAACGCGCGCCAACGATATGGACGAATACGATAGATTAACACGCATTTCTCGTTGCTTTAATGTTGGTCAAGTTGGTACCAAAAGCGCTAGCAAAGTTGGCGGTTTGGTAGGCAGGGAAGAACTAAACGCTTACAATTCAAGCAACAACTATGTATACAGCGCAATAAAAGATTGTTATAGCGCCGGCAATATTAACACTGCCGACACCACAATACTCAGTGGTACGGTAGGTGAAAGACAATTGCCAACCTCACTTTCGGGCTACACCGTAGTGAGCGATAACGACGGCTCGATGAGTTATTACACCTTGCGCGGAACTTACGGCACCAATGGCTCGGGCAAATTTATGTTCCCAGAAGTTGCAAATAACGAAATTTCGGCATTAAAAATAAATGCGCTTCAATCAAAATTCGGCAATTTGTGCACATCAAGTTCAAGTAGCGGAAACTCATTGGCTTTAACCAACCATTTGCCAAACTTAACCAATTTTGGCGCAGATAGTTTGATTGGTCGCTATGAATACACCGAAGACGAATACGAAGACGAAAACGGTAATATTATACCGGGTGATTACACCGGCGAGTTCAGTGAAGACTACCTGTCAGGCTTTATGTCGCGTTCACTATACGCGCAACAAATTCTTGCGGGTGATGGTAGTGGAAACTGGTATAACCTAATGACCACCACAAACGACTGGAACTATTTCGCATTCTACAATTCTTTTGTAACAAATGTACAACTTGACGACAACATAGACCTTGCTAGTGCAACTTACAAGACAAAAAGTGAATTTAATAACATTTTATATGGTGCGGGTTATAGCCTAAATGGTATGGCGGTCAACGCAAACAGTTCAAGCAAGGGCGGTTTGTTTAACAAGAGTAGCAAGGGCTTTACCTTAAAAAATGTTAGCGTTTCGGGTGAACTAACAACCTCAGGCGCATACAATTACATTGGCGGTATTGTTGGTGACACAAGCGGTGATGTTGAGTTTATCAATTGTGATATTCACCTCACCATAATCGTTTCAGGTGGCAACCCAACCGCAGTTGGTGGCTTAATTGGTAGAGCGCAAAGCGCAAAAACAGTAAGAGTGAAAGACTCAACCGTTCAAGCGGATATTAGTGTGGCAAGCGCAAGCGCAGTAGGTGGCGTGGTTGGCAATGCAAACTCCGTAACTTATGTAAGAATGGACAGCGTTGAAATCAACACAACCATCAACGCAACCGGCTCCCTAACCGGCGCAGGTGGCGTGGTAGGCAAGGCGTCGCTAGCAAATGGTGGCACCGGCGCAAGCGAATTATACTTGTCCAATTCTGGTAGCACCGGTTCAATCTTTACCACAAATATCACGGCGGCGAACACAGCAACCAATGTGGGTGGCCTTGGCGGTGATATTGAAGAATTTTACACTGGTACTTACGGAAATCAAGTAATAACAAACATAAAAGCAGACGAACTACAAAGCGTTGGCGGTGTGGCTGGTAAAGGTACCGATTTGTACTGCTACTACACAACGGCGGATAGTATAGTAATTTCCGGTCAAATTACCGGTAACTATGGCAGCAAAATTGGTGGCTTATATGGCGAAAAAACCGGTCAAATAGTCGGTAATGTAGTTGGTATAACTTCAGCAACCAACATTACGGTGGGTCAAAGCAGCAGAACCGTCAGTGAGGTAGGTGGCTTGTTTGGTTCGCTATCACTAACAACCAAAGCAACCATCGAAACCCCAAATGTTACTGGCAGAATTACTATAAACGCTGGAACAGCAAACTATATTGGCGGCTTAATTGGCTCCTATACTTCAACTTTAACAACCTTAACCATTTCTTACAAAAATGCAGGCAGTCAAATTGTTTATATGCCAATCAACTTAAATAGTGAAACAGTGGTAAGTGGAATTGGTGGTCTGGTTGGTTATGTGTACGGATATATAACCATTCAGGACATAAACGCCATTTCAGTATCGTCAGAATACAAGAAAAAGTCCGATTACATTGGTGGCTTGGTTGGTAAGATGACAAGTGCAAGCACCATAACTATAAACAACGTAAAAACCTATGGAACCATAACCTTCTCGTATGGTAGTTGTATTGGTGGTATGGTCGGTGGTGGCGAAACCGGTAGCGTTTATATAACAAATTCGTTAAACTACATAAAACTAAAAACCAATACCGCGCTTGGCGCGATAGACAAGGTTGGTGGTTTGGTAGGTCAGACAAGTGCATTTGGAACTAACAATAGCACCACAATTAAAAACACTTCGTCAACACCAACTCGCAACTTTGGCACAATTGATATAACTAGTATGTATCCAATTAGCAATGTTGGTGGTGTTGTGGGACAAGTCAACATATTGGGTAGTAGTTCATATGGTATAGAATATTTGCACAATCTTGGAGATATCACAGTAACAAAAAATAGTAGTAGTTCCAATGAAAATACTATTACCAATGTTGGTGGTGTTGCAGGTTATGTAGCGCTTTATACCGATATGAATGATGTTTATAACATTGGCAGAGTAACAGCGTATGCAGACTCTGCAGTCCTTGGCAACAACAACTCATCTGCAGTTGGTGGTTTAATTGGTAAACTTGTAATTGGATCTTCTGGCTATGGAACAGTTTCAAACATTGAATTTTCGGCAAACTACGGTGATATTTCTGGTGGCACTGAGGTAGGTGGTTTAATTGGTAAATTGGATAGAACAAATACCAGTTACAAACTAGAAATATACTCAATTGCGGTTGTTGGCTCGATAAAATCGACTATAACTACTGCAACGGGCGGATATGCTGGTGGCTTAATTGGTTATCTTACCGCCGCTGCCAATAGTTCGGCTAACCGATTTGCTTGTTTTTACACTGCGGTAACAATTCAAACTATGAAATATTACCAATTGGCATCTAACATAACTTTAAACAGTGACGCAGACTTGCAAAAATTTGCTCTAAATGCTATGTATGGCGGGGCAGAAAACAATGCACAACCGGCAATAACCATTTATGATGTTTATGCTATAGATACGGTTTCAACTTCAAACAAATATGGTCACGTATATTTAAACAACAATGGAACCATAGGGGTAACAGCAGTTGGTATTGCGGCTGAACAGTTTAAGGAAGATTTGTTTACCAATGGCGACGACGGTTTGTATCCACCGAGCGATCCAAATGACACCGAAGCGCACGGTTGGATATATAGCACTGGTGCGGACGGTAGATTATCCGCTCTTCCAAAACTCAAACATCAACCAGCCGAAGTTACTGACGGAATAAATATTCCAAGCGTAAACCCAGTAGACCCAAGCAGTATTGTGTATTTTGAATACTATGGTTATATTAACGGCGAAAAGTACTATATTGTAGAAACACAAACCGAACTACGCAACCTAGCCAAAGTAGTAAACGAAGGTTTGTATGATAGTTACGGTGTACTTTACGCCGAATGCAATTACCTAATTCATGGTGGCACTGCAAACACTGGTACAATTTCTGACCCATCTGGCATAACTATTACCAGCGGCTTTACTCCAATTGGCACCAAAAACCGACCATTTAAAGGCAAGATTTTGGGTGGCTATGACGATGAAGGCTCTGACCCATTTGATATAACTGAGGGCAAAGCAGAAGTTTACAAAACTTCGGACGACATGATATTTGACGATTACGGTTCAGATAGCAACTATACTGGATTAAGTTACATTCAAAACTTAAAAATATCTTCTACTGAACAGTATGTAGGCTTGTTTGGCTACGCACAAGGCGCGACCTTTGAAAACTTAAATCTAACCGGAACCATTTCGGTAACCAGTAACGCAAACAATACTTTGCATAAAGATGTTTATGTTGGCGCAATGGTAGGTTTAGCAGAAAATTGTTCGTTTAAGAATTGTCAAATCACGTCAACTTCGGGTACCGTTACTTACAACGCAAGCAGCAACAGCGCCGGTACTGGCACGGTAGGTGGCTACTTTGGTAAAATGTTAAATTGTCAATATATAACTGGTTCAATGACAAACAGACTTAATATTACCGGTGCAGCTTCTATGGCGTATGCTGGTGGTATTGCTGGTAGTGTAGAATTTACTACCGGTACCAATAGAACCATAGGCGTTACGGCGCTTGGCACTTTAATGAACTACGGCAATATTGATTTTGAAGGTTCTCTCAGCAAAAAGACCATAGCTTACGGCGGTATTTTTGGTCAAGTTTCTGCTACAACTTCATCTTCAAGCAACATGACTGTAACCTTTAATTACAATATGACTAACCACGGTAAGGTGGGTAGTGTATTAAGTCCATTCGCGGTAAGAGATGACGGTGCGGGTGGTGGTATCATTGGAAGACTTGGAACCAATGGCAACTTTGCAACCTACAACCTAAATGGCGTTTGCTTTAATGCATCGGATAGTCTTGTTTCTAGATATTATAGCGGTGGCTTAATTGGTAAATTTGAAGGTGGCGCGCTATACATAAATAACAAAGTTACCAACTATGGTAGCATACAAGGCACGGCAAAAGCAGGTGGCATAATTGGCTATATGGCTTCATCTTACGCAAAAATAAACGTAAACCAAGACAAAGGCTTGCTATTCAACAATGGCAATATTATGGGAATTGACGCGGCAGGTGGCATAATTGGATATGCGTTTAGCGCAAATAGTACCTATTACTACAACTACTTGTACAACTGCTTCAACGATGGCTATATACACACAAACAATACAGTTACTGGTGATATGGCTGGCGGTATAATTGCACAAATTTGGGGAGGTTCAACTTTTGTTTTACAAAATTGTGCAAACGAAGGCTCAATAATGGCAAAATCTAACGTAGGTGGTTTGGTCGGTGGATATAGTCGAGGCTCGTATCAAGGTACAGTAAGTGCAACAAAATGCTATAACTCGGGTGCTTTAAAGGGTTACAATACTAGCGCAGATGTTGCGGGACTAGTTAATACCACTTTAACTATAAAAATACAAACCTCTTATGTCGCAGGTGAAACCAATCATGCATTTACTCGTGGAACCTTAACAAGTGATTCAACCAATGTTTACATCTTAAACACAGCATACAACAACAATTATGGTTTGAGTTCTCGTGAAGACTTTTTTGCAAAGACCTTAACGGTGACAGAACTAGCAAAAAATACCAAGTCTCTAAGTGGATTTAGCACCTACACAACCCCAATAGGCACAAACAATATTGCTTATCTTCCAAGATTAACGGCTCTTGCAAACTTAAACGCATACACAAGCACAACTGATTATCCTACTTTAACATTATTTAGCACAACAACTGATAATAGCGAAACGGTATATGCGATAAAGTCTTACAAAGATTTGTTAACAATGTCAGCGGTAGTAAATGATGGCATTAGCCCATATATCTCTGCAAAATACAAACAAACGGTAAACATTTATAACCCACTAAGTTTGCATTTGGTTCCAATTGGTGGTAGTGCAAGTTCATCTGGAACAACTAGTGTTGAGAACAAATTCTGTGGTATCTATAACGGTAGCGGTTACAAAATATATGGTTTGCAATTATATGCAACTGGCACATACTGGGGTATGTTTGGTCAAGTTGGTTCAGGTGCTTCACTTACAAGCATTTACCTTGGTGATCAAGATACAACCACAAAACTTACGGTAGAAGGCAACCAAGAAAGTCGTATTTACGGCGCTGGCGTGTTGGCGGGCTTATTTAAAGGCTCTGTAATGTCAAACTGTCGCAACTACTACGACGTGCTTGTATTGTACGACAAATCAATATCAACAAGTTCAATGATGGTTAATCAAGGAATTGTTGGCGGTCTGGTTGGCTTTGTTTCTCACGACGACACTAACAATGTGGTATCACTTGGTTTAGTTATGAACTATGGCAATATTACGGTAATTCCGGCTAGTGCTGATGTTGGTGGACTATTTGGGTTTGTCAGCGGTGGGGGAGATAAAGACAATACAAAACTGTCCATAAATGGTGATAACTATGGAGATATAATCGCCCGCAATTCGGATACAGTCGGCGGTTTGATAGGCAGCATTTCAAACGGCGCAGACATTACCGGCTTATCTACTTGTGGTGTCGCTGAAACCTTATCTAACGGCACCAAACGCGAGATTATAGTTACCATAAACGGCGCAAAATATGTTGGTGGCTTAATGGGTAGAGCAAGCAACATTTATATCCCAACGAAGAGTAACATCGCTAGGGTATATGCAAACATCACGGCAACAGCAAGTGATGGCTATGCAGGTGGTATCTTTGGTGGCGTGTGGACAAGTAACATTCCACTTGGAAATGTCGTTTATTGGCCAATACCTTTTGCTCCAATTCTAGAATATCCATTTAATGTGGTAAAAGGAACAACCATAACTGGCAAACACACAAGTGAATATGCAGGCTATCGAAACTTAGATGCATAGTCCTGTTATAAAAAAGCGAAACTCAAAACGGGTTTCGCTTTTTGCATGCCAAAATTTTTTCTATTACAAATTTCGACAAAGTTTTTGCGAGGCAGTATTGTTTTTTTGCATAACTATATTTTCCCCCGCGCAAAATAATAGAAAAAACAGGGGTAAAACAATGAATAAAAAATTATTAAGCGTAAGCGTGTTAGCGGTGGCTCCGGCGGTGATGCTTGCTCTTCCGGTAAATGAGGCGCAAAAAGCAATGCAAAAAATTTATGCAAAAACTGCGGCGCCTACTCAAAAAATTTTAGAGTATAGCGATGTGGCGGGGCTAAACCTTTCAGCCAAAAGTTATGTCTTAACTGACTACTTTACCGGCGAAGTGCTAGTCAGCCACAACGCCAATCAAAAATTGCCAATTGCCAGCATGACCAAAATGATGACCATGCTACTTTTGCTTGAAGCAAACGATACGGGCGCGGTTAATTTAAGCGACCAAACCACCATAAGCGAATATGCTGCCAGCCAAGAAGGCTCGGAGTGCTTTTTGGACGCCGGACAGCGCTACACCCTAATCGACCTTTTGCGCGCTGTGGCAATTGCCAGCGCCAACGACGCCAGCGTGGCAATTGCCGAACATTTGGCAGGCACCGAAAAAGCCTTTGCCGAAAAAATGAACGCCCGCGCGCAAGAATTAAATATGACCAACACCACCTTTAAAAATAGCACTGGACTAGACGAAGCGGGGCACGAAAGCACCGCCGAAGATATGGCAAAACTTATTAGAGTGGTGGGCAAACGTCCCGAACTTGCCAAATTTTCTAAAACTTGGATGGACGAACTAGTGCATCCAAGTGGCAGAAAGACCGAACTAGTAAACACCAACCGCTTAGTAAAAACCTATCCCGAACTGGTTTTTGCAAAAACCGGTAGCACCGACGGTGCGGGATATTGCATAACCGCAATGGCAAAACGCGGCGATACCACCTTAATTTGTTCAATTTTGGGTGAAAGTGACAGTAAAAAGCGCTTTGCAGATAGCGTCAGTTTGTTAAATTTCGGCTTTGCAAACTTTGAAAGTAAAAAACTACTTAGCGCCGAAACTGCTCTTGGCAAATTGCCATTAAAGGGCGCAAACAAAAGCGAATTAAATTTGTACGCGCAAGAGGACTACCAAAAACTTATCAAAAAAGGCGAGCCGGCTGTTATTGCCACCGATATTCAAATAAACGGCAACATCAAACTGCCACTAAAAGCCGGTGACGCGGTGGGCACGGTAATTATAAAAAGCGAAAGCGGGGAAGAAATTTCGCGTATGCCACTAGTGGTGCGCGAGGACGCTGAGGCAGTAAAATTTGGCGAAATTGTGGACAAAATCATTTCGCAAAATAGATAGGGCAGTTAGGCGCGCTTACTGCCTAGCATTGCCCCAAAAAATAACAAAAAGTCAGCATTTTGCTGGCTTTTTTGGTTGCTTTGGTTTGACAACGGCAAAGCAAAAAGGGTATAATTGAAGTAGGAGAAAAATATGTTAATTCAATTGTTTATGTTGGGGCTTCCAGTAGGTTACACCTTAATTATTTTGCTTGCCTATTTGTTTGTGCTATTAACCAGTTTTTCCGCGCACGAATTTTCGCACGCACTCACTGCCTACCTTCACGGCGACCTAACGGCAAAAGCGGAGGGCAGACTTAGCCTAAACCCGTTTGCACACTTTGACACCGTGGGCTTTATTTGCTTAATTGTGTTTGGCTTTGGTTGGGCAAAACCAGTTCCAATAAACCCAATGTATTTTACCAAGGGCAAAAAGAGTATGTTTGCCGTGTCTATTGCGGGCATTACCGCCAACCTAATTTTGGCAATTTTTTACTCGCTAATTTTTTCCATCGTGGGCACCTGCGCACCGGTATTTTTGATGGAAAGTACCACGCTTGCAAGTTCGTTTGTTTATTATCTATTAACCTTTGGCATTCAAATAAACCTAAGTTTGGCAATCTTTAATCTGGTACCGCTTTATCCACTAGACGGAAGCAAAATTTTGGAACTTATGCTTGGCGCCGACAACAAATTTATAAACTTTTTGCGCAATTACAGCACCATAATTTTGCTAATTTTGGTAATAACGGACATAATGAGCATTCTTCTTGGCTACGCGGTAGGTTTTTTGTCGCAAGGCCTAATTACAATGTGGACTAGCCTGTTTGGCTTGTTTGGGAAATAACTATGCAAGAAAAAACTAACAAAAAAGCAGAACAAAAAGCGGAAGCCTTAAACGCGCCCGCAAAAAAACTTACAAAAAATGAGCAGATAGAGGCGGAACTTGCCGAGGGCGACTCATACAAAGTTTCGCTCAGCAACTTTGACGGCCCCCTAGACTTGTTGCTCTTTTTAATAAAAGAAGCCAAAATAGACATCAAAGATATTTTTGTCAGCCAAATTACCGAGCAGTTTTTGGCGTTTGTGGCTGAAAACAAAGACAACCTACCGTTGCAAAAAATTGGTGATTTTTTGGAAACCAGCGCCACACTGCTCGAAATAAAATCGCGCAAACTACTGCCAAAACCGGAAGTAGAAGTGCCGGAAGAGGACGACCCCGAAAAGCGCTTGATTGCAAGGCTAGAAGAGTACAAGTTGTTTAAGGAAAAAAGCGAAACCTTGCAAGCCTTGGACGATATGGGCAAGTTTTACAAAGCGCCCGAACCTGATGCCACCGGTTACCGCTACGAACTGCCAAAAGATTTGTCTTTTGATAAACTACTTGATGCCTTTGCGCAAATTATGCACAAAATTCAGGTAAAGGCGGAACTACCCGAACCCAAAAAGATAGTAAAAGACCGCTTTACGGTGGCTCAAAAAATGACCGAAATAAAAGATTTACTTTCGGCGGAACCAGAAGTAAAATTTTCGAACCTATACGCCAAGGACTACTCAAAAAGCGAAATAATAAACACCTTTTTGGCACTTTTGGAACTACTAAAACTTCAACAAATTTGCGTAAAGCAACCTGAGCAACTAGGCGAAATTTTGATAACAAAAAAGGAACAAAACTAAAATGGAAAAAACCAACGAAAAGATAGATAGCGTAATAGAAAGTATTTTGTTTGTTGCGGGCACTAGCATCAAGCGCGCGGATATTCAAAGCAAACTAGAACTTACGGACAAAGAACTAAACGCTAGTTTATCTAGGCTCCAAAAAAAATATAGCACCGGCGGAATAAAACTTTTGGAGTTTAACGACAAATTGCAATTTAGTACAAACAGCGATAACCAAACCGAAGTTGCCATTTGCCTAAACCCACTGCGCGAACGCGCGCTAAGCAAAGCCATGATGGAAACTTTGTCAATTGTGGCATACAAGCAACCGGTAACAAGGCTTGATATTGAAGAAATTCGTGGGGTATCCAGCGATTACGCCGTACAAATTTTGCTGGAACACAACCTAATTGCCGTGGTGGGCAGAAAGGACGCGGTGGGCAAGCCTTTGCTTTTTGGCACCACTGACGAATTTTTAAAACGCTTTAATCTGCATAGCCTTGCTGACTTGCCGGGCACCGAAGAACTGCTTAGTCGCATTCAAACCATTCGCACCGAAGAAACCGACAGTTTGTATCGCGAGTTTGATGTATCCAGCGAAGAAATTATTCCCGAAAGCATCAAGCGCAAAGTGCTTAGCCGAACCGAAGACACCGACCCTGCGAGCGGTAGTGACGATTTTGTTTAATGCATAAAAACCAATGTTTTTTCAAAGACTATTTTTATTATGAAAATAGTCTTTTTTTGTGCCTCTTTTTTGCTTACTTTGCTGCTAATTTTGTTGTTTTTCCCCTTCAAGGTAACGGCAAAATTTTTTGCAAACGCGCTTAGTGGCTCAGGGTATTTGTCGGCAGGCGCTTTTAAAAGCAATTTGTTTTCGGCAAAAATTTTTGTGCGCGAAGGTGGCATTCATATAGTTGACCACAAAAGCCGACTTATCTCACGCCCAATCAGCCCCGAACTTCAAAAGGCGCTTGTTAGCCTTGCCATCAAACACATAATAAGCGCCAAGGCAGAAATGTACCTAACCGGCGGCATAAAAAGCGACGCCTACCTTTCGTCCGTAGCGCTAGGCTATGTGCTTAGCATACACAAAGCGCTTGCACCGGTGCTAAAAAGCAAACGGATAGAAACCAGATTGTACTTGGCTCCCAAATATTACCAAGACGAATTAAAACTTTGTGGACAAATTGGTATAAAAATTAACGTTTACCGAATACTAAGACTACTTGTAAAAGCAAACAAACTCTCAAAACAATTGGCAACTGCCTAATAAGGAACAAAATATGAAAAAGCAAAGCAAAACAAACAAAAATATCGAACCACCAAAAAGCCCAATAGAAAACATTATGGACACCGCCATCACGCGCATAAAAAGTATGCTCGACACCAGTATGGTAGTGGGCGCAAAAATGGAAACAGCGGACGGCACCACCATAATTCCGCTATCCAAAGTTTCGGTGGGCTTTGTTGCCGGCGGGGGCGAATACGAACTTTCGGCAACCGAAGAAAACCAAACCAGTCCGTTTGCGGGCGGTAGTGGTGCGGGCTTTTCGGTTAGCCCAATTGGGTTTGCCGTAATAAAAAACGGCGACCTCAAACTAATAAAAGTAAAGCCAAACGAACTGGTGGAAAAACTAGTAGATAGTGTGCCGGATATGCTAAACGTAATAAAAGAAAAATTTGAAGCGGAGAGCAAAAAGAAATAATGATTAACACCGAATTTAGTCAAGATAATATGTTTGAGCGCAAGCGCAAAGCAATGCACGCTTTGTACGGCGATTATTCCGCATTTGATGGTGTCACGCCGCAAACTAGCAGCCATTACAAACCCACTTGCAACGCCGAAACGGCGACCGAACTTGCGCCAAACCCAAAGGTAGTAGGTCAAGCGCAAAAACGTCAAACAAATCAAACTCGCCCAAAGCGCAACACGCACGCCAGCCCCATAGCGGTGCTGTTTACCATAGCGGTTTTGCTGCTTGCGTGTTATGTGTCGGCAATGTTTTTAACCAACATAAACAGCGTTACTACTTATCATAGTTTGATGCCATCGCCTGTTTTAAACATTTCAAAAGCAAACGCCAAAGCGCCTAGCACGGAAGGTGAGTACAAGGCAATGTGCGTGCTAGAAACCAATTCGGGTAGAGTTCTGTATGGCAAAAACGAAGACGAAAAACTGCCAATGGCAAGTACCACAAAAATAGCCACCGCCATAGTGACCATCGAAAACGCGCCTGACCTAAACGCAAAAATAAAAATACCGGCTGAGGCGGTTGGGGTAGAGGGTTCCAGTATTTACCTTAGGGGCAACGAGGAACTAACCATAAAAGAATTGCTGTTTGGGCTAATGCTTGCCAGCGGCAACGACGCCAGCGTGGCACTAAGTGTTGGGGTGTTTGGCAGCGTAGAAAATGCAATTGCCAAAATGAACGAACTTGCGCAAAAATTGAATTTAACGAACACGCACTTTGTAACCCCTCACGGCTTGCATGACGACAATCATTACACCACTGCGCGAGATTTGGCGACCTTGACGGCATACGCCAACCAAAACGAAACGTTTAGAGAAATCGTGGGCACCAAGCGCATAACTCTTCCAAACATAAATGACAAAAACCCAAGATACTTAAAAAACAAACAAAAACTTATGTTTGACGAAACTTTAGAAAAAAACGGTATACTAGTCACGGGCACCAAAAGTGGCTACACGCCCGAGGCAGGTAGATGTTTGGTTACCACCGCCGATGTAAACGGGCTAAATTTGGTAGTGGTAGTTTTAAACGCTCCGGATATGTTTGCAAGTAGTCAAAAACTTATCGAAAAAACCGGCAAGGAATACAAAAGGGTGGAATTGCTAAAACCGTACAGCCACCTTTCTAGTTTGCCGGTAGAGGGCACCGAAATGCGCGTAAACCTTTGCACCAAGCAAGGCTACACTGCCACTCTTAGTGCGCTAGAAGAAGCACAAATTAGGGTGATTACGGACTATCCAGAAGTTTTGAGTGTTCCTGTGCGCAGCGGACAAGTTGTGGGCAAAATTAAGGTGGTTTTAAACGACAAAGAACTATTTAGCGCGCCAATTTATGCCATTCAAAGCGCCGAAACCGAAAACCTAATGGACATTATTTACAAAATAATATCGTTTGCCAAATAGTTTAAAGCAAAAACGAAAGCCTCCACCAAAGTGGGGGCTTTAAAAATTGTTAGTTACTTAACCGTGCTTACAAACTCTTCAAAAATGTAAGGGTCAAACTCTCTAAATTCGCCACGCTTAATTCCGCCAAGACGCAAAGCGCCAATTTGTGAACGCTTTAAAAAGTTAACGGGGTGGTTGATTGCCTCAAACATTTTTCTAACTTCACGGTTTTTGCCTTCATGAATAATTACTTCCACCGTAGAAATTTGTTTGTCGCCTTTTTGCTCCACGCCACAAAGTCTTACAAAGCAAGGTGCGGTTTTTTCGTGTTCGTCAAGTTTAATGCCGCCTTTTGCTAGGGTCTGTGCTTCTTCGCGAGTTACCACGCCCAAAACTTTTGCAGTGTAGTGTTTTTCTACTTCATTTTTAGGGCTGGTTACAAAGTTAGCAAAATTGCCATCGTTGGTAAAAATAAGTAGGCCTTCGGTGTTGTAGTCCAGTCTGCCAACCGGCTTTACAATTTTTTTAAGGTTTTCTGGCAAAAAGTCCATAACGGTTTTTCTGCCCTTGTCGTCGCTGGTGGTGCAAACGCAACCTTTTGGTTTATTAAAAGCCAAATAGTACTTGCGCTGATTAAAGTTTACGATAACGCCGTCCACCATAACAACGTCGTCCGCTTCGATTGTTTCAGCAAGATTGGTGCAAATTTTTCCATTAACCGAAACTCTACCTTCGGTAACCAAATTTTCCACACCACGGCGCGAACCAAGGCCGGCGCCTGCCAAAAATTTGTTAATACGCATAATTTTCTCCCAAAATTATATTTCTTACTTAGTTTAACACGAGCAAGGTTTTTTTGCAAGAGCAATTTGACAAAATGCGCCTTCAAACAATTGAAATTTTGCCTGCAAAGTGTTATCATAGAACTATGAAAAAGTTTTTTAGGGTTTTAGGCAAGGGAATAGACGCTTTTTTTGGCGCTATAGTGTATGTGCTGGCAAGCTTACTCAGCATACTGCTGTTTGTGCCAATTTGGTTGTGCTTTCCAACCATAACCTTTAACAAAAAGGCACTAAAAAGGCAAAGGGGAGCCAAAATTGTTGCCATAAACCATTTTTCCAACTTTGATGCCATAATCTTTATTTTGCTAGTCTGCCCGCTAAAAAGGTACAAATTTTTGGGCAAAAAAGAACTGCAAAAAGTGCCCGTTTTGGGCTGGCTATTACGCCACATTGGCGTTGTATACATCTCGCGTGGTTCCACCGATATTGGCGCCATAAAACAAGTAAATGCACTGCTTCGCAAGGGTAAAACGCTAGTAATTTATCCCGAAGGCACACGCAACAAAACCGGCACCGAAGATTTGCAGGCTCTAAAGACCGGCGTAATTATGTTTTCAAACCTATCGGGCGCGCCAATTGTTCCGGCAAAAATGGCACACAAACCAAAATTATTTAGCGTAAACAACATTACCTTTGGCGATGCCTATTTGCCACCACGAGTAAAAGGTGAAGGACTAAAACTTCAAGCCGAAGTGCTGGCAGAAAAAATTAAAAATTTGTAACAAAAGGAGTAGCGTATGCAAAATATTTTTTGTCTAGTATCAGCAGAAACAATAAACAACATCATAATAATTGCCCTAACCATAAGCAATTTGGTGTTTATAACGCTGTTTATTTTAAGTGTAATAAAGCAAAACCGAAAACTGGATATGCCTCTGGATGAAATAAAGCGTGCAGACAAAGAAATAATTGGTTCCGGCTACGAAAAGCAAGCACATCAAACCAACAAAACGGCAATGCAAACGGGCGCCGAAAAACAATTTATTATGGTAGAAACCGAAAAAAATGACGGTTTTTATGTAAAAAACAAACAAACCAAAGAAACAATTGCCTTTTGCAAAACCAAAGCCGAAGCGCAAGAAATTATAAAAAGTTTAAAGCGCGAAGCATAAAAACAAGCAAGCAGAAAACTCTGTTTGCTTGTTTTTTATTTGATTTAGGCTAGCGGAACCAAAAAGTAGGCGATTGCAAGCGCAAAAATATACATCTCCCAAAGTGTCCAAGCAAGACACAAAATGCCGGCAAGAAGATTGTCAAAAAAGTATCTTGCGCACAAAAATGCAAAGGCAAGGCAGGAAACGCCCAAACAAATCACGCCCGCCAAAGTTATTTTTAGTGCAAAAAATAGCATGGGGAAGATGCAGAACAAAAATAGGGCGCTGTAATAGATAATTAAGTTTACTCTAAGATTGTTTTTCAAATTCAAACGGTTGGTGTTTTGTTCGTTGGCATCACGACTGGCAACTTTCCACATAAGGTAGGTTGCGCTCGCCAAAAAAACTAGCATAATTGCCGAAATATAAATTATTGGATAAATGCCAAGCGCATACGATGGTTCACCATTAACCTTAAAATCAAAGAACATTCGCGCGGTGGCAAAATATCCGGCAAGCGCCATTGCAAGCGTTCCTACAAAAAAAGTCAAAAACGGAAACCACCAACTCTTTTTTGTTGATATCAGCCCATCACTTTTGCCATTTGTATTGGTAGCCTCAAGTTTGGCACTGCCACTCGGCGCGCTGTCAAATTTTTCTTTACTCTTTAAATGTTTTTTACTCATTTTTTGCTCCTCAGTTACTGCAAGTATAACCAACTAAACAAAATTTATTCGCAAAAAGGGTAAATAAAAATATCACCAAGCCGCTGCTTAGTGATATTTTGAGATAAATAAAAGCCAACCGCAAAAATAAACTTTCGCTCAAGCAGGCAGCAAGGTGGGGTTTATGCCATTTCTTCTTCGCTTGAAGTGCGCGCCGAAGAGTTTTCGGCAATAAAGTCTTCAAAGCAATAAATTTTTCCGCTTGGGTCTTTTGCTTGTTTTGCTTTGCACCAATCGGCAATTTGATGGGCTTTTTCCGGTGAGCCCACAAAGCGCAAATGCCATGGTTCGGCAGGGTATCCGGTGGTATCTTCGGCGCCACTAGGATAACGCTCAATAAAGCCGTAGTCGTTTGCTAGAGCCAAAACAGCACGACGACCCTTGTTGATATATTCACCGGCGGCGCTTTTGCCCGAAAGTTTGCCCTTAACTTTTGTCCAAAATGAGGTAAGGTTTTTTGGCGTTGCAACATAATAATCTACGCCAAGACCGGTGTGGTGTTCACTCGCGCCGGCTGGGGCAACCGAAGTATTGGCTTCACGCTTGCCTTGTTGCTTTTTAATTTCGTTATAGGTTGCGCGTTGCTCTTCAAAGGTGCGAAAACCATCGCTAACACCAATTTCAAAATCGGTTTGCTCGCTTACGGCTTTCATAAGCGCGGCAAAGGCGTCGGCAGTTTTTTCTTCAAGCAAAAAGTCGCCACGCGCGCTGGTTACCTTAACCAAATTGCTGCCAAGTGCCATTTCTGCGGCTGATTTTTCTGGCAATATGTGAGTTTTATTAACAAGTACTAAGTAATCTTGTGTATTCATAATTTTATCCTTTTTCGTTAACTTAATTGCAAGCATAATTATACCTCAAAAGTCTGTTTTTGTCAATACAAGGCAGGCTTTGCGCGGGCGTTTAGGCAGGCGCCAAGTGTAGACTTTGTTGGGGTAAAGTGGAAAGGGCATAAAGGGCGGAAAATTCATCCTTTTTTGCGCACTATTATTAAGTCAAACGCAATTGACAAAAACGGCAAAATGGTTTAAACTATATTCTTAGGAGAAACGATATGATACAATGTACAAACGTGCGCTTGCAATTTGGTGCAAGGGTATTATTTGAAGACGTAAACGTAAAATTTACCAAAGGCAATTGCTACGGCATAATTGGCGCAAATGGTGCGGGCAAGTCCACCTTTTTAAAACTATTAACGGGTGAACTTTCGCCAAGCAGTGGTGAAATTTCTATAAGCAAAGGCGAGCGTATGTCGGTACTGGAACAAAACCAAAACGCCTACAACGACAAAACCGCCAAAGAAACAGTTTTGCTTGGACACAAACGCTTGGTGGACATTATGCACGAAAAAGACGCTTTGTACGCCAAAGCCGATTTTACTGACGCAGACGGAATTCGCGCTGGAGAACTTGAAACCGAATTTGCCGAACTTGGCGGGTGGGAAGCCGAAGGCGAGGCAGAAACGCTTTTGTCGGATCTTGGCATTGAGCAAGAAGAGTTTGACAAACTAATGGCAGATATCGAGCCAAAAAAGAAGGTCAAAATTTTGTTAGCAAAGGCGCTATTTATGACGCCTGACATTTTGGTGCTAGACGAACCAACCAACAACCTAGACGCCAAAACGGTCAACTGGCTAGAAGAATATTTAATAAACTTTGAAAACACTGTTATTGTTGTATCGCACAACCGATACTTTTTAAACCGTGTTTGCACCCATATTTGCGACCTAGACTACGGCAAACTCAATATGTTTAGTGGCAACTACGATATGTGGTACGAAACCAACCAACTTTTGCAGCGTCAAGCCAAAGAGCAAAACAAAAAGGCTGAACAACGCGCCAAAGAGTTGCAGGAGTTTATTGCGCGTTTTTCGGCAAATGCGTCCAAAAGCAAACAAGCCACCAGCCGTAAAAAAGAACTAGAAAAATTGGAGTTTGCCGAAATAAAGGTATCTAGCCGAAAATATCCATACATCGACTTCCGTCCTGAGCGTGAAGTTGGCAACGAGATTTTGTCGGTAGAAAATTTGAGCAAAAAAGGTTACTTTGAAAAAGTAAGTTTTACGGTAAACAAAGGCGACAAGATTGGCTTTTTGTCGGATAAAAGTACCGAAATTACCATGCTGTTCAAACTTTTAACGGGTGAAGAACAACCGGATAGCGGAACCATAAAATGGGGTACAACCATCACGGTGGGATATATGCCTGAAAACAACGAAAGCTTTTTTAAGGGCGTGGACTTAAATTTGGTAGACTGGCTAGCACAATTTGCCAAAGAAAAAGACCAACGCGACGAAACGTTTTTGCGTAGTTGGCTGGGTAGAATGCTCTTTACGGGGGAAGAAAGCCAGAAAAAAGCCAGCGTAATAAGTGGTGGCGAGCGCGTAAGGTGTATGCTTTCGCGCGCGATGTTAAAAGGCAGCAATGTGCTGATTTTTGACGAGCCAACCAACCATTTGGATCTAGAGAGTATACAATCTTTAAATAAGGCAATGATAAACTTTAACGGCCCAATTTTGTTTACCTCTCACGACCATGAACTTATGCAAACGGTCGCAAACCGTATAATAGTAATAAACGGTACCAAAACGTACGACCGTGGAATAACCTACAACGAGTACCTAGGCATAAACTAAAAGGTACCGCGCGCACTTAATGCCGAGCAGAGGTCGACTAGATTTTTTAAAAGTAAAATATTTTGCAAAAAATTGTTGACTTTTGCGCGCAAGTAGTGTATATTTATAAGCGTTGTCAAAACTTAAAAGTTCTTAAACAACAAAATAACAAACTTTTGGTAAAAAGCCAAATAAAATTTGTCGGGGTGTAGCGCAGTTTGGTAGCGCACGTGGTTTGGGTCCATGGGGTCGGGAGTTCGAGTCTCTCCACCCCGACCAACAATTTTCCCTGTTTTGGGCCTTTAGCTCAGTTGGTTAGAGCAACCGGCTCATAACCGGTCGGTCCGCGGTTCAAGTCCGTGAAGGCCCACCAAGGGTATTTGGCTCCGTAGCTCAGCTGGTTAGAGCGCTAGCCTGTCACGCTAGAGGTCGACGGTTCGATCCCGTTCGGAGTCGCCACCCTAAGGGGGAATTAGGCAAACCAAAAGTTTGTTTTATTTTTACCTAAAACTTATGGTTTATGCCTTGGTAGCTCAGTCGGTAGAGCAGAGGACTGAAAATCCTCGTGTCGGTGGTTCGATTCCGCCCCAAGGCACCACCAAGTTTTAGGTTAAAATTATGCTGGTGTGGCTCAATGGTAGAGCAGCTGATTTGTAATCAGCCGGTTGTTGGTTCGATTCCGACCACCAGCTCCAATATGAATATGGGAAGATTCCAGAGTGGCCAAATGGAACGGACTGTAAATCCGTCGGCTCCGCCTTCGATGGTTCGAATCCATCTCTTCCCACCAAACAAAAACAGCCAAACCGTAAGGTTTGGTTTTTTTGTACTTTTATTTCTTCGTTTATTTTCTTTAATTTTATAGGTTTGGCTGTTTTTAAAATAAAAAATAAGAAAGAAGAAATAAAAGTAGTTCCGCCCGCTTGCGCGGGGTTAAAAACCATTTGACACGATTTTATGCAAAGTGGTATTATAAAAAGGTAACTTTGGGAAAAATATAATTGCAACAAAATTGCAATTGGAGATATACGAATTTGGAAAATATGCTGCCTAGTTTTTGCGCCCAATTCTGCACCGAAAAGAAGGCGGAACTAATAAAGGGCTTAACAAAAAATGATAAAAAATATTTAGGCGTGGATAGAATGGGATTGCTTTCCACTAGTCAGGCAAAGCCCGAACTTTCGGGCTTTCAAAAGGCGATGCTAAAAGAACTGGAATTTTCATCGCTTGGCGCCGACCAATTTATGTTAAAAGAAAAAGACGCCAAAAACTATCTTAATTTGTTTCAAAACGCAGGCGAATACGAACTAATTTGGGTGCGTGGTGCGCGTGCAAGCGATACGGTACCAAACGGCTACAATTTTATTGGGTTTGATGTTTCGATGGAGCCTAGATACAGCGGCGCCATCAGTTTGGTAAAAGAACTTTTTACTAAGGCAACCGAAAAGACCAAAAAATATTTTGGCAGACTTAACGATTGTGGGTTGTTTAGTTCAATTTTTGAAGCGGAAGACTATATGAACAAATGTAAAACCGAGTCGCTTTTACCCGCTTCCGATTTTTACATTTATGAAATTTATAAAAAATAAATTATAGTGCCGCCCCACGCAAGTGGGGCGGTTCTTTATTCGTTCCGGCTCTCTGCCGAGCCGCCGACACTAATGTTTTGTTCCGGCTCTCTGCCGAGCCGCCGGCACTACTATACGCACTTTTGCAGCCTTTTTGTTTAAAATGCCCAAAACAGAACGCCCATGTAACAATACTATGGGCAACGCTGTTTTGGACATTTTAATTCAAAAATTCAAGCAAAATTGCTAGTAAGTAAGTTCTTAGTCTTTTTAGTGCATACATAAATATACTATATAGCGAAGCGGGAAAACTCTATTAAGGTTCCCCCGAAGTCACCGCAAAAACGGAACTTGCTTCCGTTTTTCGTTTGGCGGTGATAGGCGCGGAAACTGGACGATAAGCGACGCTTTGATGCAATTGCATCAAAGCAAGCCAAAAGTCCAAGTTGGAGCGCATGGTCAAGTCGTAGCGCCCCTAGTTTGAGCGCCTAGGTACAACCATCAGCGGGTTGGTGTCCTCGTATTCTGGAAACAAATTTTGTGGCGCCATTTTGCCAAGTTCGGCAAAACCAAAACCTGCGTTATTTTGCGGTCTTTGCCACAATTCATTCTGGGTTTGAGAGGCTTCATCCACAGTTGTTTCTGGCTGGCGCGCTGGTTTGTTTATTATTGGTTTTGGTTGAGGTTTTCGTTGCAAGTCTTCATTATTGCTAGGTGCGCCGTTATTCGCTTCGGGCGACAAAATATCTCCTTCGGGGTTTATTGGTGCCGGAAGTTTCAACTCTAGTGCAGCGCTGTCGTTTGGCAAAGGTTCACGCGATTGTAGTTTGTTTGGTTCGGTTAAAGGTATAACTTTAATTTGTGGATCAAAGGTGGGCTCTTCAAAATTGTTGGTGGCGGCCGACAAAACCAATGAATCGCTTTTTAGTTCATTGGGTCTAACAAACTCGCCGGTGATAGGGGTAGGGGACGCACCGCCGCCAAGATATCCGTTGTTCACGCCTTGATTGGTTGAGTAGCCGTAACCACCATTTCCAAACCCATTTAGGGTATCCACTTCGTTGTTGTATTCGCCGGTCAAGGGCTCGCTAACGACCGGTGTGTTATTTAGCCCGTTTCCAAATCCGTAATTAACATTGGCGCCCATCTCGCCGGTTAAGTTTTCACCGCCAAGTGTGCCAGCGGTCAAATCGTTATTTATTATATTGTTGTCCACATTAACTGGGTCACCGCCGACCATAGGCAAAGTTGTGATGCCGTAATTTTCGTTTGCGTTGTTGCCACTTGCATCACCAAGATTGTTGCTGGTGGTTCCACTAAGGGGATAGTTGTTGTTAATTATGGTGTTGCCATCGTTTGCAAAGCCCCCGTTTGTGTTTGGGGTAGGGCAGCCGCAGTTTCCGTTTGCGCCTTCATTTCCGGTAATCATTGGCAAAGTTGCGCTAGTGCCGTTATTTAGGCAGCCGCTATTTCCGCAAAAATTGTTGCCGTTTGCAATGCCGGCAGTTCCATTTATGATGCCAGTTGCGGCGCTGTTAGCGCCATTATTAGTTCCATTTGTACAGTTGTTGCAGCCGCAATAATTTCCGCCGTTTACGATGCCGTTTGTGCCATTATTTATGCCACTATTGGTTTCGTTCAAATTTACTGTGCTTCCGCCTATTGCATTTTGTGCGTTGTTTCCGCTAGTGGTGGTATCCACTTTGCCAGCCGTGCCGGCATAGTCCGCGCCAACATAACTGCGCAAAACCCCAATAATAGCGTTCAAAGCGTCCAAACAACTATCAAGTTTGGCATAACGCGTTTTTAACACTTCGGTTGCGCGAATAAGTTTTGCATTTACTAATTGTTGATTGTTTTCCACACTAGATGCTTCAACGATATTGTTATAATGATTGGTCAAAAGTCCACTAGAACTACTCAAATAACTGGTAGTTTCTTTAATTATGGCAATATATTCAGTTATGGCGAGTTTGTCATTTGCCGATAGCGCCAAAGTTCCTGCGCGCAAATCGGTGCAATAAAGCATAATTATTCCGCGTTTTTCGCTTACGCTAACCAGTATTGCGTTTAAATCTGCTTCACTGCTTTCAAGTAGCGACATATCCACATAACTAGAAGCGCTTGCGGTGGTGCCATTTGTGACGTTTGCAATTGCGCCCAAAGACGCGGTGCCGTTTCCGTTGCTTAAATCGTTAACGCCACCATTTAGTGCGCCGTTTTCGCCGGCTACGCCACCATTTAAAGCGCCATTTTCACTTGCTAGTCCGCTTGTGCCACTCTCTGTAAGGGTGGTATTGCCCGTTCCGGCGCCTACATTTGTTTCGCCAAGTCCGCCAAGCACGCTGGCTTCGGCATTGCCAGTGTTTGAGCCCATTTCGCCAAGGCTTCCGCTAACGCCCGCGCCCATATTGCCCATATTTACGCTTGTACCACTTGCACCCAAATTGGTTTGAGCGCTTTCACTATTATATATGTTACTTCTAAAACCGCCATTTTTATAGGCGCTGTAACCACCGTTTCCGCGAGTGTAATTGGCACTGGTAGATAGTCCCGTTAGGCTAGCGCCGTTTAGGTTTCCGTTTGTCGCGCTTCCGCCTGCAAACGAACTCCCGCCAAAATATCCAAAGGAAGAGCCGGTAACCAAACTTTCCAGTTCGCTTTGTTGAATGCTGTCAAGATATCCAACCGAATACACCAACCTAGTTAAGTTTCCTTCAAGCGAGTTTGCTAGTTCCACATTGGAAACTTCGCACGCGGTAAAAACTAGACAAGTCGCAACAAGTAATAAAACGCAAACAAATTTTTTCATAACTTACTCCTAAAAAGTTTAATTTATTTTTTGCAAATCAACCAAAAATATTACAAAAAAAGTTTATTTTTCATTTTTTTGATAATAATTTAAGAAAACATAAATTTAGGAGTGCAAAATGCAAAAAACCGACCAAAAATTAAAAGAAGCAATAACCGAATTTAAAAATCAGCCAACCAACAAGCAAATGCGTGAAATTGTAAAAGCAAGTGAGAACAACAACACCGAAAAACGCAATGCCTTTTATTTGTCTTATGTGGAAGCGAAATCGCCAAAGGGATCTTGGTTAAAACCACTTTTTCATGCCTTTTTAATTGGTGGTTTAATTTGCGTGCTTGGTCAATTTATTGGTGATATATTTAAAGCCGTAAACCCAATAATGAATTACAAAACAGTGGCGAGTTGGATAAATATTATTTTAATAACCTTAACAACTTTGTTTACTGGCTTTGGGGTGTTTGACATATTAGCGCGCTACGCGGGGGCGGGCACCGTTGTTCCAATTACGGGCTTTGCCAACTCAATTGCATCAAGCGCAATGGAATTTAGACGCGAAGGACTGGTTTTTGGTCTTGGTGCAAAAATGTTCTTTGTTGCGGGGCCGGTTTTGGTAAATGGCGTAACTTTTTCAATAATTGTTGCAATAATTTATATGATATTTGGTTTATAGGAGTAAAAAATGGGTAAAAAGGTAGGAAGACAGACATTTTTTTTAGATAGTCCGGTATATATTGTGGGTTCTAGCACAATTGCGGGCGCCAAAGAAAAAGAGGGACCAATAGGCAGATATTTAGCGCACACTGTCGCCGACGATAGTTTGGGTGAAGACTCTTACGAAAAAGCAGAAAGGTTAATGATGGAAGAAACCATCTTTAACGCAATAAAAGACGCGAACATAGACGAAAAGGATGTAGATTTGTTGGTGGGCGGTGACCTTCTTAACCAACTGGTAACCACCAACTACACGGCGCGTTCGTTTGATATTCCGTTTGTGGGGGTGTACGGTGCGTGCTCTACTTTTGCCGAAAGTTTGGGAATTGGCGCGTGTATGCTCGAAGCGGGTTACGGAAATTATATCGCTTGCACCACAGGCAGCCATTTTTCAACCAGCGAAAGACAGTTTAGGTTTCCGCTAGAACTTGGCAACCAGCGCCAAACTTATTCGCAATGGACGGTAACGGGTATGGGTTGCGCAGTTCTTTCAAAAACGGGTGCCGGACCCAAAATTGTTGGCGTGTGCTTTGGTAAAGTTACCGATTATGGCATTAGCGATATTGCCAATATGGGTGCCGCGATGGCGCCTGCAGTGGCAGAAAATCTTTACAACTTTTTTAAAGAAACGGGCACGGGTCCGGCCGATTATGACCTTATTGCCACGGGCGACCTCGGCAAACTTGGCTCGGATATTTTAAAAGATTTGCTTTATGCGCGGGGCTACGCGCTAGGCAAAAACTATATAGATTGCGGACACGCCATATATGGCGTAGACCAAAAAACCTTTCAGGGTGGCAGTGGGGCAGGTTGCTCAGCAACAGTGTTTAACTCATATATTATGCAAAAAATGCGTGACGGAACCTACAAAAAGGTGCTTTTTATTGCAACGGGCGCGCTAATGAGCACCACAACCAATCAGCAAGGTGATACCATTCCAACCATAGCGCACACAATAATTTTGGAGGCTTAGTATGGCACAAGCATTATTTATGTATTTAAAAGTATTTTTGGTGGGCGGCTTAATTTGCTCGCTGGCGCAAATTTTGATTATTCGCACCAAACTCACACCGGCGCGCATTTTGGTAATCTTTTTGATGGCTGGCGCCGTGTTGGGCGGACTTGGCATTTATGGCTATGTGGTAGAATGGGCGGGCGCAGGTGCCACGGTGCCGATTGTGGGTTTTGGCTACAACATTTCGCGTGGTGCAATTGAGGGCGCAAAAGCGGAAGGCTTGCTCGGCGCGCTATCTAATGGTCTTGCCTCAATTTCGGCGGGTGTAAGCGTTTCGATTGCGATGTCGTATTTGGTGGCATTTATTTTTAAGCCACGCACCAAAAAGATGTAAAGATAGAGTTGTAAACTCCCGTAAAATATGCTAAAATATTCAGGTAACAAAAGGAGTTTATATGTTAGAACTAAAAAATATTTGCTACAAAGTAAAGGCGGACAAAGCCAAAGGTGCGCCAGAAAAGCAAATTTTAAAAGATATTAACCTAAAACTCGAGGACGGCAAATTTTATGTCGTAACGGGTCCAAATGGTAGTGGTAAATCTACTCTTGCCAAACTTATTATGGGGATAATTTCTCCAACAAGTGGCAAAATTTTATTCGATGGAAAAGACATAACCAAACTTTCAATTACCGAGCGCGCAAACCTTGGTATTGGATTTGCCTTTCAACAACCAGTAAAATTTAAAGGTCTAACAGTGTTAGACCTTATTGGCATTTCGGCGGGCAAAAAAATTAGCGTAAGCGAAGCGTGCGAAGAACTTTCTCGCGTTGGGCTTTGTGCCAGAGATTATGTAGATCGCGTGGTAGACGATAGTTTGTCGGGCGGGGAACTAAAACGTATTGAAATTGCCATGTTAGAAGCGCGCGGGGCAAAACTTAGCATTTTTGACGAACCGGAAGCGGGCATAGACCTTTGGAGTTTTGGTAACCTCATAAAAACTTTTGAGCGCATTCGCGAGCAAAACAAAAAAAGTATCTCGCTTATTATTTCTCACCAACAGCGCTTAATTGAAATTGCTGACGAAGTAATACTTTTAAACGCTGGCGAAATTGAAAGTATTGCACCACCAAGCAATTTGGGGGCAAAACTTGGCGCGGGCTATTGTACAAAACTAAGGGGGGAGAACTAAAATGGCAAACTTAACCCAAATAGATAAAAAATTGCTCGAAATAACTGCCGATTTGCACGGCGTGCCACAAGGCGCATATAATATAAGAAAAGATGGCAAATTGCTTTCGCGCGGGCAATCGGCAAACATAACCATCGAAACAAAAACCGACAAAAGCGGGATAGATATAATAGTAAAACCAAACACCAAAAATGAATCGGTGCACATTCCGGTAATTCTTGCCGAGTCGGGGCTAAATGATTTGGTTTACAACGATTTTTACATTGGCAAGAACGCAGATGTGGTAATTGTTGCAGGTTGCGCAATACACAACTGTGGCAACCAAGATAGTTCGCATAGCGGCATTCATAGGTTTTTTCTTGAAGATGGCGCAAAAGTAAAATATATTGAGCGACACTATGGCGAGGGTGAAAAAGCGAAAAAAATTCTTAACCCCACCACCGAAATAACCTTAAAGCAAAATGCTGAATTTATTATGGAAACCAGCCAAATTGGTGGGGTGTCGTACACGGATCGCCGAAGCGTAGCAACCCTTGCAAAAAATGCAAAACTTGATATAAACGAAAAGATTTTAACCGAACAAGACCAATACGCAACCACCAGTTTTGAGGTTAACTTAAACGGCGAAAATTCATCGGCACACCTAGTTTCGCGCGCGGTTGCCAAAAACCAGAGCAAGCAAGAATTTGTAAGCAAAATAAACGGCAATAGCACTTGCTTTGGACATAGCGAATGCGACGCCATTGTTATGGATAACGCTACGGTGCTTGCGCGTCCCGAAGTTAACGCCTTTTCAGCGGACGCTAGTTTAATTCATGAAGCCGCAATCGGTAAAATTGCCGGCGACCAAATTATAAAACTAATGACACTAGGACTAACCGAAAAACAAGCTGAAGAACAAATAATAAAAGGATTTTTAAGATAAAATGAATTTAAAAGAAATAATTTCCAGCCAACACGAATATTTTAATTCGCACCAAACCTTTGATGTAGATTTTAGACTAACCGCGTTAAAAAAACTCGAAGATTCAATAGAAGCGCACAAGCAGGAACTTTTTGACGCTTTTATTCAAGATTTAAACAAAACTGAATACGATGTGTATTTAACTGAAATTTCGGTGGTTATGGACGAACTTAGATATTTGCAAAAAAATCTAAAGAAGCTTACAAAAAGTAAAGGTACGGCGCTTTCGCTTACCAACTTTTATGCGCGAGGCAAAATTGTGCCAGAACCTTATGGTGTGTGCTTAATTGTTTCGCCATGGAACTATCCGTTCCAACTATCAATGGTTCCGCTAATTGGCGCCATATCGGCAGGGAATACGGCAGTGCTAAAACTCTCATCTAGCGTGCCAAATGTATCGGCGGTAATAAAAGAAATTTTGTCAGTGTTTGAAGAAAAATATGTGGTTGCACTTTCGGGTAGCCGAGAAGAAATGGCAGGTTTGTTTGATGAGCCGTTTGACTTTGCCTTTTTCACCGGTAGCGCCGAAACCGGCAAACAAGTGTTAACCAGTGTTAGCAAAAACCTAACACCAACCGTGCTAGAACTTGGTGGCAAGTCGCCTTGCATAATTGACTACGACGCTGATATAAATTTGGCGGCTAAAAAGGCCGTTTGGGGTAAATTTTTAAATGCGGGGCAAACCTGCGTTGCGCCCGATTATTTTTTGGTTCATGAAACTATAAAAAAGGAATTTATTCAAAAGGTAATTGCAGAAATAAAAAAGCACTACTATTTGGGTGATGTACTAACACAAGACTTTGTAAAAATTGTAAATTCCAAACAAAAAGCGAAAATAGAAAGACTTTTGGATAATAACAAAAAAGTAGTATTTGGTGGCGAATTTGACGGCGATGTGCTTTGTCCAACCGTAATGGATGAAGTGACCGACGAAGACCCGATAATGCAAGAAGAAATTTTTGCACCCATTATGCCAATTGTTTCGTTTACTACCCTTGACCAAGAACTAATTAAGTTGCGTTCAAAACCGCGCCCACTTGCTCTTTACTATTTTAGCAAAGATAGGGCAAAACAAAATTATGTAATCAGCACGGCGCTTTATGGCGGCGGCGCAATTAACGACACTGTGGTGCATGTGGCTGATCGCAATCTTCCATTTGGTGGGGTTGGACAATCAGGTATGGGCAGATATCACGGCAAAAAAACCTTTGAAACTTTTAGTCATTACAAGAGCGTTTTGGTTAACAATTCAAAAATTGACATTGGGCTAAAATATATGCCATACTCGCATCGAAAACTAAAAAAATTAAAAAGATTTTTAAAACAAAAATAATATAAGTTTAGCGGAGAATTTTTCTCCGCTTTTTTGCATTTTGTACACTTTGCGAAATGAGTGACTGGTGTTAAACGCACAAAAACGGGTCAAATTCGGGAGTGGACGGACGCTCGATAGTTTACTTATGGGGCAAATATGCCAAATTTAAAGCCCCAAAATCAAAACTGGCAAAATTTCAGTTAAAAAATTTTTGGCAAAAACTGTTGTAAAAATCATACCACAAAAAAGTTTTGAATAACCTATATTGTGGCAAAAAAATCGGTAAAAACAATAGGGGTAGTAAACCTTCGCGCACGAAAAAAAGTTTCAAAATTTTTTCTCGTAGTGTTTTTGTGTATCGTTTTTTTGTCGCTGGTTATGGGACTTCTCGTAAACCCAATAATGATAAAATCGGCACGCTCAAAAATTGATTCCTTGTCCAATAGCAAAATGAATCAATCGGTTCAAAGGGTGATGAATGGCACCGTGACCTATGATGATCTAATAACCATAGTAACCGACGGTGCCGGAAAAATTTCTTTGCTTCAAGCCAATACCGTTTTAATAAACTCGTTGTCGCAAGATATTGTGACAAGTTGTTACGATTTGTTGGCTCCAGAAATTTCCAAACCGCTCGAAATTCCGCTTGGCGCATTTTTTGGTTTACCGGTGTTTTCGGGGCTGGGTCCAATACTAAAAATAAAAATTATTCCATTTGAAAAAGTTCATTGTAGGTTTTTGTCCAAATTTGTTTCGGCAGGTATCAACCAAACTCAACATAAAATTTATATAGAACTCGAAACCGACGTAAACGTGGTTATGCCAACTAGCAAACTTATGGTAGAATCAAAAATAGAAGTGCTAGTGTGCGAAAGTTTGATAATTGGTGAAATACCCGATACCTACCTTATGGCAGAAAGCAAAAGTGATCTTCTTAATATGGTTGGCTAAAACTATTGAAAATTTGGCGCGTTTGTGCTAAACTTGCGTTACTAGGAGAGGTAGTTATGATATTTTTAGATAATGCAAGTACCACGCCTTGCTACAAAGAAGTGGCAGAAGTGGTAAGCAAATATAACCTTGTAAATTTTTTCAATCCGTCCGCAAAATATGCTGAAAGCATTAACGTGGCAAAAGATATAAAACAAGCGGGCGAAGAAATTGCAAAACTAGTGGGTGATGCTAGCAAAAAGGTGGTTTTTGTTTCGGGCGCAACCGAAGCAAACAACATGGCGTTAAATTCGCTTTGCCAAACGGGGCATAATATTGTAGTGAGCGAAGGCGAACACTCGTCCATCTATGAATTTGCAAAAAAACTAAAAGTTGAAGGCAAAGACGTGCGTTTTGCGGGGCTAAATGCGGACGGCACTGTTTCGATAGAAAAGGTGCTTGAACTGGTGGACGAAAAAACCACCTTGGTATCGGCAATGATAGTTTCTAACGAAACGGGCGCGATTAGTGATATTTTAACGCTAAGCCAAAAAGTAAAGCAGAAAAATCCAAAAGTGGTGTTCCATACTGATGCAGTACAAGCGTTTGGTAAAATAGAGATTTCAAAAATTGCAAAAGCGGTGGATATGCTCACCATTTCGGCGCATAAAATTCACGGGCCCAAAGGCGTGGGCGCACTTTTGTATAATCCTAAACTAAACTTAAAACCAATAATTGTTGGTGGCGGGCAACAAAATGGCTTGCGTTCGGGCACCGAAAATGTTTCGGGAATAATGGGACTCGCGCTTGCGGCAAAAATTGCCGTTCAAAAAATGCCAGAAAATTTACCTAAAATTACGGCGCTAAAAAATAGTTTAATAAAGGCAATAATCGAAGAAGCGGAAAGTTTTGGGCTGTCGGTAGAGTTCCACACCAGTGAAAACGCTTCGCCATATATTTTAAGTTTAAGTATAGCAAACGTGCGCGGGGAGGTGCTTATGAACCTTTTATCGCGCGAGGGGCTACTAGTTGGGGTGGGCAGCGCGTGCTCGTCCAAACTTCGTGGAAATCGCATATTAACTAGCATGGGTAAAAGTATGGCGGAAGCGGACGGCAATTTAAGGTTGTCTTTTAGTGAAGAAAACTTGACTGAGTCGGTGAGCGAGATTGCCAAAACCATTTGCGCGCTAGCAAAACAAATTAAAAAGTAAAAGGAAATAAACAATGGAAAAAGTATTTTTGTTAAAATATGGCGAATTGCACCTAAAGGGTAAAAATCGCGGCTATTTTGAAAGATTGTTAAAAAACAATTTAAAAGACCGATTAAGCAGTTTTGGAGCCAAGGTGGAAATTATTGCGGGAAGATTTTTAGTTTCGGGCGTCCGCGAAGAAGACGAAGAACAGGTGGCTACCATAATTGCACAAACGGCAGGCTTGCATAGTTTGGCAAAGGCGACCAAAATAGAAACCAGTTTGCGAGATATTGCAAGCGTGGCAAAGGCGGAAGCGCAAAATTTGTCTGGCACTTTTAAAGTGGTGACCAAACGCGCAGACAAGGCGTTTAGACTAAGTTCTATGCAACTATCTAGTATGATTGGTGAAGAAATTTTAAAGAGTAATAAAAATTTGTCGGTAGACGTTCACACACCGGAGCATATAATAAATATAGATATTCGCGAAGACGGCAACACCTATATTTACGGCAAAGACATCAAGGCAATTGGTGGTATGCCGGTTGGAAGCAGCGGCAAGGGGCTACTTTTGCTATCGGGCGGGATAGATAGCCCGGTTGCAGGTTATTTGATGGCAAAACGTGGTATGAAACTAACTTATGTGCATTTTGAAAGTTTTCCATACACCAGTCCATTAGCCAAAGAAAAGACCATAGAACTTGCGCACGTGGTTTCAAAATTTAACGGAAAAGCCAATATGTATGTTTTTAACATCGCAAAAATTCAAGAGGCCATACATGAGCATTGCCACCCAGATTATATGATAACGTTAGTGCGCCGCTTTATGCTACGCCTAACTGCCCGCCTTGCCAGCGAAAAAGATTATGACGCCATAGTAACGGGCGAAAGTTTGGCGCAAGTTGCCAGTCAAACGGTGGAAAGTATGAGCGTGATTGGCGAAGTCTTGCCATCAAGTTTGCCTCTTTTAAAGCCACTTGTGGCGTTTGATAAAGAAGAAACGGTGGTGCTTTCTAAAAAAATTGGCGCCTTTGAAATTTCCATTCGTCCATACGACGATTGTTGCACCGTATTTTTGCCAGAAAGTCCAATAATAAAACCAAAACTTGAACGCGTAAAAAGAGAAGAAGCGCGACTAAATGTTGATGAACTTTTGGAAGAATGTTATAACCAAAAACAAAAAATTGAAATTGAATAAGTAGCAATTTTGCTACTTTTTTTATTTGCAAAAAACCATTTTGAAAAACGCTTAATATAGTATATAATATATTATATAAATATAATCAATTAGTAGTAGGTGAACAAATGAAACCGGAACTCATTACTTTTCCAAACAAAATCAAATTGGTGCTCGAAGACCGCCCATCAAAAATTGTTACCATTGCGGTATCACTTTCAGTGGGTGCTGAGCGTGAAACAAAAAAGCAGGCTGGTATTTGCAAATTGTATGAAAAAACAATCGCTGCACCTCTAAAAGCGCAGATGGCAAATTGTGGTGGCATAGTGTCGTCTAGGTCAAACCTCGAAAACATAGATTTTTCGATAACGGTTTTGCGTAGACATCTAAAACTAGCCTTAAACGCGCTTGCAAACACTTTTTTTGATTATCAACCAAAACTTACAACCTTAAAAAATGCAAAAGTTATGGTTCATCAAGAGGTGGAAAACACCAATGCAAACCCACAACTATTTATAAATTTACTAGCTCGTAAGTTTGAATATAAGGGCTCAGGGCTTGCCGCAGATAGCTGCGGAACGGCAAAAAGTGTTGAGGCCATAACCCTTGCTGATTTGCAGACTTTTCATAAAAAATATTGCACGCCTGAATGTTTGTCAATTGCAATAGTAGGCGATGTGGCAGATGTAGAAACGGACGCGCCAGCGCAAAACGCAAGCGCACCAGAAGGCGCCAAACCAAAGGTAGCAAAACTTTCGGCGCCAAATGAGTTTACCACCAAAAGTTTTTTCAGTTTTCTTGACGAAATTGCAGACAAAGACAAAGCAGAAAACAAAAAAGCTGCCAGCGCTACAACTAGTTTTAAACTCGCAAAACGTGAAACGCCAGCTTCGCCAGCGCCAAAACCTCAAACCATAATAAAGCACAAAGTGGTGGGGAATATAAATTGGGACTTGCCGCTTGTTAGTCCGGCGGACAAATTTGACGAACTTATTGGTGACCGCGAGCGCAAGTTTGAAGAAATTCACTACTTAATTGTAAAATATATTTACGGCAGAACCCTAAACCTTGGCAAGGGCAAACCTCGTTCAACGGCGTACCTTGCTCCATCTGGCGCAGAAATGCTGTATAAGTACAAAAATCTAAACCAAACCCGCGTGCAAATTATGTTGCCATCGGCGCCTTATGCTTCCACGGGATATAAGTATTCAAAACTGGTAGAAACTTATTTAAATACCTACCTAAAAAATGGCATAAAAGATTTGTCCACTTTGTACGACTTGTCGGTAAAAGCGAAGGCTTACAAAAACAACGCGCACTTAATGATTTATTTTGCGGTAGACGCGGAAGACGCAGACGAGGCTTATGCGCGCATAAACAAATTGCTATTTTCGCTTCGTGCTGAACTGGTTAACAAGCAAGAATTTGAGGCAATAAAGATGTCGTATTTAACTTTGCTATTAAAAAATTTTGATAGCACATTGTCACTTGCGCGCCAATACAACAAGCGCATGCAACTCTGCGGTGAATTTTTTAGCATAGATAAAGAAATTGTAAAGGTGCAATCGTTAGATTATGATAGTTTTGTGTATGTTTTAAAGCAAATGCTAAACCTAGAATGCAAGCATACGGTTTGTCTTGGTAAAAATAAGATTAACGAAATATAAAGAAGGTAATAATTTAATTATGAAATATATTTGCCAAGAAAAGCAATATCCAAATGGTTTGTCGCTTATTTTAAAGCAAACACCGGATAGGTTTGGTGCGAGTTTAAAAATTCAAATGGCGGTAGGTTCGGAAGACGAAACCGACGAATTTGGTTTGTCGCACCTTTTGGAACACGAACTATTTAAGGGTACAAGTGAGTATAACCAAGAAGAACTTTCGGGCGCCTTTATGATGGAAAGTAGCGCGCCGGACGCCAGCACGTCCTCCGAATTTACGGTGTTTAAATCTACTTTTCCAAAGACTAAACTTGAAAAGAACTTTGAACTTTGGTCAAAAATGTTTTTTGATAGCACCTTTGAAGAAAAAGCCCTTGAAGCCGAAAAACGCGTAGTGCTGGAAGAAATAAAAATGCACCTAGATGATCCAACGAGTTTGGTGTTTGACAATCTTATTGCAAATTGCTACAAAGGGGTGGGTATCGCAAACCGCATCGCAGGTGACCCAAAACTATTAAAAAAGGTCACGCGCGAAGACTTAATTGCTTACAAAAACGCGCATTACACGGCTAGCAATTGCACTATTGCCGTGGTTGGTGATTACACGTTTGACGAGGTAAAAGCGCTTGCGGAAAAATATTTTGTAAACCAGTTTGGCGCCAAAAAGCATAAACGTAAAGAGTTTTCAAAAAATATGGAACTTTTGCCGGCAAAGGTTTTTGCAAAAAAAGATATTGAGCAAGCCAATATTTGCATTGGGCTAAATGCGCCAAAATATAACACCATTGAGCGCTTTGCCTATGGCATTATTTCGGCAATACTTGGTGGGTCAATGAATTCAAGATTGTTTTGCACCCTTCGCAACAAATTGTCGCTTTGCTACAATATTTTTTCGGAAGAAGTAACTTATATAAATAACGGCATTAGCGTAATAGACTTTGCAACCACTAACGAGTTTGCCGAAAAGGCAACCAAAGCGGTGTTTGATGTAATAAATGAGGTGCTTACTTCTGGCGTAACCGATGCGGAATTTGTGGCAGTAAAAAATATGCTAATAAATCGTATGAAAATGGCGGAAGACAACCCAACCATACATGCAAAATATCATTTTATAACCGGTAAAATTATTGATATGAACGAACTTATTGACCAAATTGCGGCATTAACCAAAGAAAAATGTGAAGATGTTTACCGCAAATATGCAAAGTTATCCAAGGCGTGTGTTTCGTATGTGGGCAATAAGTCAAAAATGAATTTAGACTTTATAAATGAGTACAAAAACTAACCATACTAGTGGAAAAATAACGACAAAAGGCACTTAAAAGTATTTGTACAAAACAAAATAAGTATGTTAAAATATTAAGGAAGGAGAGAATAATCTCGCGTGGGTAGTTATAGTAATTCAAGACAGCGAAAAAAGTCGGGTGCCAGCAAAAAAATAGGACTGGTACTGGTGTTTGCAATGCTTGTAATGGCGACACTATGTTTGGTGGCGCCAAAGTTTGCAATTAGTAAATTTTTTCTTGGCACATTTGGGCTAATATTTTTCCCAATGTGTTTGTTTGGCGTGCTTTTGGGGCTTGCCATGTACAAAAATTTTGAATTTACTATGGAACGCAAAAACGCCGTTTATCTTGGTATGTCTGTGCTGTGTTTGGCGCTTTTGCTGCATACCATTTTTTCGGGTGCGATATTAAATTCTCTCAAAGTAACCGATTATTCCGCGTTTGGCGAATATCTTAAACATACTTACACTCAAACCTACGGCATAACGGTGGGTGGGGTGGTTTTGGGCACCATTTGTTACCTATTTATTGGTCTAATTGGTAAAATTGCTAGTAGCATTGTGTTTGCAATTGGGCTGGTAGTATTTTTGTCACTAACTATAGATTATTACATAAACATAAAAAGTTTTTACGAGGCTTCGCTTAGCCGCAAAAACAGTTATGCACGCAACGAAACCAACTATTTGTCTAGCGCGCAATCGGGTGATACCATTGCAAGCGGTTTGCAAGGCGCCGAAGTAGGCGAAGCGCCACCAACCAAAACGCGTGACAGCAGTTATGTTGGGCTTTATAGTCCTGACGCAAAAACGGAAGACAACGCTTACAATTTTTCGCCAAACAGCATAATTGACGACAACACCGGCGAGCCAAAACAGCGTTACACCGAACCGGAACCGGAAGACAATTTGTCGCCAACCGAAAAAGCCATGAAGGTGCTTTATGGCGGCGCAGATTATGCTAGTTACAAAAAAGAGGAAGAAGAGCCAACTTTGGCTTTGGACGAAAAAGCCAATTCCAAATTTGATACCGGCAAGTTTTCTTCGCCAAACGAGTATATAAATTATAAATATTCGCCAAAACTTTTCGATTCGCCGTTTGACGATAAAAAGCAAGATGCGGACGCTGGCGCCGAGCCTGAAGATAACTATTTTGCACCAACCGCCAATTTGCTAGATGATGCGGAAAGCGCGGAAGAAGAAACGGAGAGTGTTGACGCAGATAGTAGCGCGTTTGCCGCGCCAAACACTAGCGCCTTTGACTTTTTGAACAATACGTCAGCGGGCGATGAGGAGGCTGAACCGGAAGACGAAGAGGTTCCAGAAAATAATGCCTTTAACTTTTCAACGCTGGGAAACTTGGATGCCGAAAGAACCGAACGCAGACAAAGTATCCCGCGTGAAAACTTGTCCCGCCAAGACTACACCTCTCGCAGACAAGAAAATTTTGGCATAAACCCAAGGCGTGAAAACGAACAACTAAAAATGCCAATTATGGCAAAACCAAAGTTTTATATTCAAGAAAAAGATTACAAATACAACGCACCACCAACGTCACTGCTTGAAAACAATTCGGACGATATTTCCACCTATGGCGGCAACTACGAACAACGCTCGCGCGATTTGGAAAAAGTGCTAAGCAGTTTCAAAATTGATGCAAAAGTAAGCGCGGTAACTCGTGGGCCGGCGGTAACTCAGTACGAACTTACCATGCCGTTTGGTGTTTCGGTAAAGCGTATACTTGGCTTTGATAGCGATATTGCGGCGGCAATGCGCTCCAAAAACGGTGTGCGTATTGAAGCGCCAATTTTGGGTAAAAACGCTGTCGGTGTTGAAGTTCCAAACGATGTTCGCTCCAAAGTCGGTTTAAGAGAACTTTTGGAAAGCAAAGAATTTACTTCTTCAACCGCTGCTTTGCCAGTTGCTATTGGTAAAAATATTTCGGGTGAGGTAGTAGTAAAATCTTTACCAAAAATGGTGCACTTGCTTATTGCGGGTGCTACCGGTTCTGGTAAAAGTATCTTTATGCATAGTTTAATTTTGGGCTTAATGTTCAAATCTTCGCCAAAACAACTAAGATTTATCATAATTGACCCAAAGCGCGTAGAATTTTCTGGTTATAGCGGAATGCCGCACATGATGCTTCCAAACACCGTTTGCGAATGTGATAAAGCCATAAACGCTCTCGGTTGGGCGGTAAAAGAAATGGAAAGACGTTACGACCTGCTAAAAGAACATGCCTACCAAAACATTGAGGACTTTAACCATTCATCGCTGGTAAAAAACGGCGAAGAAGAACAACTGCCTTACATTGTTATTGTTATTGATGAACTTGCTGAACTTATGATGGTCGGCAAGCGCGAGGTAGAAGAAAAAATTCAACGTATTGCACAACTTGGCCGTGCAAGTGGTATTCATATGGTAATTGCCACTCAGCGTCCATCAACCGACGTTGTTACTGGTACCATCAAAAACAACTTGCCAACCCGTATTGCGTTTTCGCTATCAAGCTATGTCGACTCTCGTACCATTTTGGACGAAGGTGGCGCTGAAAAACTACTTGGCGCAGGTGATATGCTTTTGTCCGCGCAAGACTCCAACGTTAACGTGCGTTTGCAAGGTGGTTTTATGACCATGGACGAAGTAAGAAGAGTTATAAAATACATAAAAGAAAACAACGAATGTTATTTTGATGAAGAAATAGAGAAGGAAATTATGTCAGACAAAAAAGAAGAAGTTCAAGTAGATGAGGGCTCAAACGATAGAAATAACAACGACTTTGACGAACTAATGCCACAAGCCCTAAAACTTTGTATGGATACCGGCGGTGCAAGCATAAACATGATTCAACGTCGATTTAGAGTTGGCTATGCTCGTGCGGCGCGAATTATTGACCAAATGGAACTTGCGGGCTTTATCTCGCCGGGCAATGGCAGCAAACTGCGCACAGTTTACATAACAAACGAACAGTTTGAAGAAATGTTTGGCAACAAAGACGACATTCCAAACGGATATTAAAATTAAAAATTTTCTGCTTAATATGTATATAAGGATAGACAATGGAAGAACAAACAAAAAAATTGGTGGGTGTGGTATCACTTGGATGCGATAAAAACCGCGTAGACACCGAAAACATGATGACGCTACTAAAAGAGGCGGGCTACGGCTTTACGGCTGACCCTGCCGAGGCGGATATTATTGTAATTAACACTTGCGCTTTTATAAGCCAAGCAAGAAAAGAATCAGAAGACACTATTGCCGAAATGCTTGCCGTAAAACAAAACGGCAAAACCAAGTGCTTGGTAGTTTCGGGGTGCTACCCACAAAACCGTATGAAAGATTTGCTGCTAAATTACCCAGATGTAGACATTTTTATTGGCACAAACGAGTATAAAAGCCTACCAAAAATGCTAAGCGAATTTTTTAAAAATGGCGAAAAAATTCACAAAAATGATTCGCCCGCCGTGGTAGATTGCATAGAAGAGGGCAGACTAATTACCACCATGCCACACACAGCCTACATCAAAATTGCCGATGGTTGTGACAATTTTTGTTCCTATTGCACCATACCATTTATTCGCGGCAGATATCGCTCACGCGTAAAAGAAAGCATTTTGGCAGAAGCGCGCGATCTTGTTAAAAGCGGAGCCAAAGAACTTATTTTGGTGGCACAGGATATAACGCGTTACGGCTCAGATTTGTATGGCAAAAACTCATTGCCAGAACTCTTGCATGACCTTAGCAAAATTGAAGACTTAAAGTGGATACGACTATTGTATTGCTATCCAGAAAACGTCGACGACGATTTAATTTACGAAATAAAAACCAACGACAAAGTTTGCAAATATATAGATATTCCACTTCAACACATCAGTGATCCGGTTTTAAAGGCAATGAACCGCAAAGTAACTCGCGCGCAAATTGAACTGCTAATAAAAAAACTTCGCGATGAAATTCCACAAATTACCATACGTTCAACCTTTATGGTTGGGTTCCCGGGCGAAACCAAGGAACAATTTGCCGAACTGATTGGCTTTTTAAAAGAGTTTAAACTAGAAAATGTAGGCTTTTTTATGTACTCCAAAGAAGAAGGCACGGTCGCTGGCAGAATGGAAAACCAAGTTAGCGAGATAACCAAACGTAAAAGGCTTTTAAAAGCTGCCATGACGCAAAAAAAAGTTGCAAATGCAAACATCAAAAAGTTGCGTGGCACCAAACAAACGGTATTATACGAGGGCATAGACTACGACAAAGGTATGTTTTATGGTCGCACTGAGGCGCAAAGCCCCGAAATTGACGGCATAACTTACTTTACTTCGCCAAATATGCCGGTAGATGTGGGCAATTTTTACACGGTAAAAATTACCAAAACCAATGGCTATGATTTAATCGGTGTGGTAACCGAATAAATAAAAAAGGAGATAAAAATGGAAAAGAAACAAAAGATTTTAAACATTCCAAACCAAATATCTTTATTTAGGATATTTTGTACACCACTAATGATTGTAATGTTTTTACTACCAATCAAAAATGGGATAGGCACCTTTGTTGCGCTCGGGCTATTTATTATTGCATCACTGTCGGATATCCTTGATGGTCATATTGCGCGCAAGTACAACTTGGTGACCGATTTCGGCAAACTAGCCGATTCGCTAGCAGACAAATTTTTACAGACTGCGGGTTTAATTTTAATTGCAACTAGCCACGTAATAGAGCCAGAATGGGTGGCAATTGTGGTTTTGCTAATTATGGTTTTGCGCGATATTTTAATAAATGGTATCCGCCAAATATCTGCAAGCAAAGGCAATGTTATTGCGGCTGATTTTTATGGCAAGCTAAAAACCATCTTTATTGATGTAGCCATTGTGGTAATTATGTTGTATATTGCACTTGTAGGCGTTTTGCCAGAGGGCGACAGCGCAAAAATCGGTGCAATGCCAATAGAGTATATTTTAACACTTGGCGTATCAATTTTGGCAGTTGGTGCCGGTCTTGCCGTATTGTCTTGCGTTAATTACACCGTAAATAATTGGAGTTCAATTTTTTCGGTAGGTGACGATGAGGCGGCCAAAGCCAAAGAGCAACCAGAGGTTCAAGAGGCAGTAACCATGCAACCAACCGAAACCGAAAACCAAAAAGCAGAAGAAAGAGAACTCGCAAAAAAGACAGTAAAAAAAGCTACAAAAACAAAAACTGCAACAAAAGCAAAAACAAATAAATAACAAACAAAAGTGTAATAAAGTGGCAAAAACATTGCCACTTTTGGCAAATTTTCAAAAATTTGTTCGAAAACTTGTTGCATTTTATAGAACATATGTGCTATAATTATAGCATAAATTAAATACTAGGAGAACAAAAATGGCAAAGGAAGCAAAAGACGAAAAAGTTATTGGCGCAAAACAAAAAGCCCTAGATGAGGTTATTGCTCAAATAGAAAAGCAACACGGCAAGGGCTCCATTATGCGACTTGGGGACGAAGATGTAAATCGCAACATTGAGGTTATTCCAACCGGCTGTTTGGCGCTAGATTTAGCACTTGGCATTGGTGGGGTGCCTCGTGGCAGAATTATTGAAATATACGGACCAGAATCTTCTGGCAAAACCACCGTATCGTTGCACATGATTGCAGAAGCGCAAAAATTGGGTGGCACGGCTGCGTTTATTGACGCAGAACACGCGCTAGACCCAACCTACGCTCAACGCTTGGGGGTAGATTTAAAAAATTTGTATGTGTCGCAACCAGACAACGGTGAACAAGCGCTAGAAATTGTTGACCAATTGGTTCACTCAGGCGCACTAGATATTATTGTTATCGACTCGGTTGCTGCGCTAACTCCAAAAGCCGAAATAGAAGGTGAAATGGGTGATTCGCACGTGGGTTTGCAAGCGCGTTTAATGTCGCAAGCGTTGCGTAAACTTGCTGGTATAACCAACAAAACTAAAACTTGTGTAGTATTTATCAACCAACTGCGTGAAAAAGTGGGTGTAATGTTTGGCTCGCCAGAAACCACACCGGGTGGTAAAGCGCTTAAATTTTACGCAAGTATTCGTTTGGATGTTCGCAAAATTGACACACTTAAAGACGGCTCAGACAGCGTAGGTAACCGCACTCGTGTAAAGGTAGTAAAAAACAAACTTGCACCTCCATTCAAACAAGCCGAATTTGACATTATTTATGGCGTTGGCGTTAGCAAAGAAGGCTGCCTAATTGATATGGGTGTAGACGCTGGCGTAATAGAAAAGAGTGGCTCGTGGTTTGCTTACAAAGGCGACAAAATTGGTCAAGGCAAAGAAAATGCACGCAATTACTTGGCCAACAATCCAGAACTTTGTGCCGAAATAGAACAAGAAATCCGCGCCAAATAATTGTTTTAAATTTTAAGAAATCTCGCAAAGGCAAGCCTTTTGTGAGATTTTTGTTTTTTGCGTTTTTCCTTGACAACGTGGTTTTTAAGGTGTTAAAATAATTTTGTGGGACAAATTTTTTTTGTTCAACAAACTAAAAAATTTTAACGCCAACAAGGCAAAAATAAAAAGGAGGTAAAAATGGGAATAGCTTTAATTATTATCGGTAGCGTTTTATTTTTGGCATCTGCCGGCTTATTTTGTTACTACCATTTTGTTAGTAAAAAGCAGTACAAACAAGCCAAAGAAAATTCAACCAAATTGCTCGACGAAGCCCGCGCAGAAGTCAAAGTTTTGCGTAAAGAATTTGAGATTGAATCAAAAGAACAGCTTTTAAAAATGAAAACGCAAGCCGAAGACGAACTAAAAGAACAAAGAGCGGAGCTTACAAGATTTGAAAACCGCTTGCGTCAAAAAGAAGAAACCCTAGACAAAAAAGAAGAATCTTTGGATCGCAAAGCATCATATATAGACGACCAGCGCGAACAATTAGACCGAAAAATGCAAGCGCTCGAAAGCAAAGAAAAACAACTTGAACAAACAGAACAAAAAGCAATTGCCGAGCTTGAACGCATTGCAAAACTATCTCAGGCAGAAGCCAAAGCTGAGGTAGTAAAAAGCATCGAAGAAGATGCAAGACGCGAGGCTGGCACTTTGGTTAAAAAACTAGAAGAAGAAGCCCGCGCAAAAGCCGATACCGAGGCAAAAGAAATTGTGGTGCAAGCCATTCAACGTTGCGCAACCGACCACACTGCCGAGGTTACGGTTTCGGCAATCACCTTGCCAAACGACGAAATGAAAGGCAGAATTATTGGCCGTGAAGGTCGTAACATCAAAGCCATAGAAAACGCCACCGGTGTAGACTTAATTGTTGACGACACGCCAGAGGCCGTTATCATTAGTTGCTTTGACCCAATCAGGCGTGAAGTAGCGCGTCAAACCATTGAAAAACTAATTAGTGATGGCAGAATTCACCCAGGTAGGATTGAAGAAGTGGTAGAAAAGGTTAAAAAAGACCTTGAAAACGTTATCAAAGAGGCCGGTGAAAATGCTGCCTTTGATGCTGGCATCTTTGGCATCAATCCAGAACTTACAAAAATCTTAGGTAGACTAAAATATCGTACTAGTTACGGTCAAAACGTATTAAAACATAGCCTAGAAACGTCGTATATTGCTGGCCTAATTGCCGGCGAACTCGGCGCGGACGAAAAGGTGGCAAAACGCGGTGGCTTGTTGCATGATATTGGCAAAGCCATGGACTTTGAAGTAGAGGGCACCCATGTTCAAATTGGGGTAGAACTTGCTCGCAAATACAAAGAACCGGAAGCGGTTGTACACTGCATTGAGGCTCATCACGGTGACGTTGAGTACAAATCAATTGAGGCCATGATAGTTCAAATTGCCGACGCCATTAGTTCGTCAAGACCGGGCGCAAGGCGCGAATCGCTTGAAACTTATATTAAAAGACTTGAAAAACTCGAAAGCATTGCCAAAGAGTTTAAGGGTGTTGCAAATTGTTATGCTATTCAAGCAGGTAGAGAAATTCGTGTTGCGGTAAAACCAGAAGAAGTAAACGATGACGGCATTGTAATTTTGGCAAAGGAAATTGCTCGCAAGATAGAAAGCGAGATGGAATATCCAGGTCAAATAAAAGTTAGCATCATTCGTGAAACTCGCAGCGTTGACTACGCAACATAACAGTCAAACTGAATAAAAAACAAAAAATTGCCATACAATTTAGTATGGCTTTTTTTGATGTTAACAAAAAGGTAAATAGCGCAAAAAGTGTAGACCCGACCATTGATGCGGTGTATAGTTTTTCATTAAGCAGTGAAACTGAAAAGGCAGAAACTGAACTTGAACAAATTTCTGCGTTGTTTTATTCGGGGGCAAACTATTGCATAAACGACCTAAATTTTTTGAGTAAAAGTATGTTATTAACTCTTGCAAATGCGCGTCCGCTTTATTGTGCCTTGGTGGCAGAAAAAAGCAATCACTTAGCGGGCGACAACAAAACTATGGACGGTTTGAGTGAATTTGGCAAACTTGCGGTAAAAATTTTGTGCGCAAACAAAATTGGCATAGATTTAAAAGACTTATCCGAGCGTGCCTTTTTGGAGATTATGCAAATTGCCACCACGCGCACTTTTGTAACCAAGGCAAAGTTGTCGGGACTGGGTAGGCTAGATTGCTTGCGGCCTTATCAAGAACAGATTTTGGTGGATAGTGACGCCAATATTGTGCTAGATACCACTTGTGATGGCTTTACGCCGGAGGAGCTTGCTGAGTCAGTGGCAAAGTTTGTAAAAAAATTTGGCTCAAAAAATTTGATGCTTGCCACCTACGATATGCATGGCAAAAAGGCAGCCAAACGTTTGCAAAAAATAGAAAGCGAACTAAAATTGGTTGGGTTAAACTATGATCAAATTGCTGACATTTTTTACGGCAACGCATATAGACGATTGCCAAAACCAATTATGCAGGTGGTAAACGACTAAAAAAACCAAAAAATGTTTTCACCTAACTATTGAAAATTTTTTAATGTATGTTATAATAAATTTATAAAAGCAAAGGGGAACATAAATGAACTCAAATATCGAACAATATTCATCAAAAGGCATCAAATGTATTTTGGATATAGATTTTACGGACGAGCGCGACCAATTTTACATTGAGGCGTACACTTATAACAAGGCTGACCAACTTGAACGCATTGGCACCGCACTATTTTTTGTAGAGCCAAAAACCAACAAAGTGGTAGTGTCCAACTTATCGGTAAAGCAGGCTTACCGTCGAAATGGAGTAGGCTCGCTCTTGCTTGGCTATGCCGAAGCCGTTTGCAAAAACCAAAACGTTGCATCAGTAACCGGTTACTGCGTAAATGACCCAAACGATGATGGCGTGCGTAAATTTTACAAGAGCAACGGTTATAGAGTTGTGATGGGAAGATTTTTCAAAACCAAAGACAAAATCAAATTTAACGAAATTCCAGCGCTTACAACCTTAATGGGAAAGCCGGAAGAAAGCGAAGCATAAACAAAAAACCAAAAGTCACTTTTTATAAGTGGCTTTTTATTTTGCGTGAAATGCTTAAAGAATTTGCAAGCGTGCGCAATATTGTGTTAAAATAAATAAAAGGATGAAATATGGATTACAAACTAATTTTAGATAATACCACAGGTGAACTAATTATTACCACACCAGAAAGGCAAAAAGAACTAAACGACGAGCGTCGCGCCAACAAAATAGATTTACTAAAAGATATTTTTGTGGCAGAAACCCCACTGGTTAGTGTTATTGTGCCTTGCTACAATCAGCAAGAGGTGGTACAGCAAACCATTCAATCAATAGTTAATCAAACGTACAAAAACCTGCAAATCATCTGCATAGATGATGGAAGCACTGACCAAACGCTAGAAAGAATAAACCAATTAGCGCAAACGGACAAGCGTATAATTGTTTTAAGCAAAACAAACGGCGGGGTGTCGTCGGCGCGAAATTATGGTTTAAGGCAGGCAACCGGTGAATATGTTACCTTTGTGGACGGCGACGACCAATTATCGCTAGATTATATTGGCACGCTTGCACGCGCTCTAACGGATAATTACACCGATGCCGTTTTTTCGGGGGTTAAAAATATAGGCTTAAATGGCGAAACTGTAATATGCGCTCCCGCCGAAAAAGAACTAATATTAACTACTAGTGCGGACGGCATAATTGCGTTATTAAAAAAATCAAATTGTTTTGGTGTTTTAGGCAAAATGTTTAAAAGATCAAAATTAACAAGTATGTTTAATGAAAAACTGATCACTGCCGAAGATTATGAATTTAACCTTAAAAATATTATTAACTTAAATAAGGTTCTTGTGTTACCCTATGCGGGCTATATCTATATAAGGCGCTTGGGAAGCATAACTATGTCGGGGCGTCAAACGGCAGTAACCGACTACCTAAAAGCGCTCAGCGAACTATCTGTGGTGCTAGATAGCCCAAAGTGTACAAGTCGCCTTGCCTATATGCTTTGCCGCCGAATTTACAAAACCTTTGCCTATCAAATTATGGCAGAATTAGAGAATGGCAAAACCGAAGACGCTGTGGCGGAAGATATAAGCGCTTTAATGAAGCTTAATGATATGCAAAAAATTAACAACTTGTTTTGCGGCGAGAGTGAATTAGAACAGCAATTTTTTCCATATTTTAAAAACATCGATGCCATGGGCTTGGTGCTGGCAGTAAAAAATGGGGAACTCGTTTTTGGCGAGTTTAGATAATACCGCGTTTAAAATGCAAAACAAAATCAAAGATGGTCAAAATGGCTAAACAAAAATAGTGCACTTGCCGTAGGGCAAGTGCACTTAAACTAACAATTAGTTATTCATTTTCTTCGCTAAGTCCACGCGCATAGTCGAGTTGCCTTTGAGTGAGGGCTTTGCGTTCGGTAATTAGTTCATCAACTTTAATACGAAGGGCAGCAAACTTTTTGTCATCGTCTGGGGTTTTGGTGCCGGCAACATCTCGTGCCCAAAAACCATTCATCCATTGTTCAATTTCTTTTAGTGTGTTGTTAATTCTGTTGATTTGTGCGGTGTAAAACATAAAATAAAACCTCTTTAATTTTCTATAACAATTATACCACTGCGGTGGCGCAAAACGCAAACAAAATCAATAGTTAAAAAAAGTTGCGGGCAAAATTTACCTGCAACTTTTAAACAAATTGTTTTGCGATAGGCATAGTGGTAGCCTATCAAATGCGCTCATAAAGCAAATATTTACAAACTTGAAAACTTGATGCGTCAAATTTGTGTCCCCCAAACTTTTTGCTTTTCTGGTTGTAGTATAACATAACAATTAACAATTTTCAATACCCAAATCAAAATTTCTTGGCGCGAGTGACAGACTTGACGGCAGTTTTTGCGTGCGAATGCTAGTCAAGGCGTAAAAAATAACAAACAAATAAAAAATGACTACCGCAATTGGTAGCCATTATGGAGCGGAAGACGAGATTCGAACTCGCGACATTTGCCTTGGCAAGGCAACGCTCTACCACTGAGCCACTCCCGCATAGGTTATTCAAACAGGTAGTATTGTATCAAACATTTACTAAAAAATCAAGCGTTTTTAGATAATTTTTCAAAAATTTTCGTTTTTGCAGTTTTAGTGCAAAGCGCCCTAAGTCAAGTTGGGATATTTGTTGTGGCAAAGATACATAATTTTGTTGACATTGGGCAAAATTTATGGTAAGATATTTTTTGTTCATTCGTGAGTATTTTGGCACCATAGCCAAGCGGTAAGGCAGAGGTCTGCAAAACCTTCATCCCCAGTTCGATTCTGGGTGGTGCCTCCAAAATGCCGATGTGGCGGAATGGCAGACGCAAGGGACTTAAAATCCCTCGGGGGAAACTTCGTGCCGGTTCAAGTCCGGCCATCGGCACCAAACAAAAATAGCCAAACCGTAAGGTTTGGTTTTTTTGTACTTTTATTTCTTCGTTCTTCGTTTTTCTTTCTTCTTTAAATTTTAAGTTTGGCTATTTTTAAAATAAAAAATAAGAAAGAGAAAATAAGAGTAAACTTGCCTATACTGGACAGAACAAAATTGGGGGGAAATGTAATAAATTCAATAAACGAACGTAAAAAGTCTACAAAATAATATTATACTATGTTGCCTTTGAAATTTTTAGAAGGTATGGAACGGGCGCGCTTGCATAGGACAAGGCCACGCAATCGCCAGATGAAGGCAAAAAGTAGGTTTTTGGGGAAAGGTTCGCCCGCTCGGTGCGCTTGACACGTTGGGTGATAGTGCGGTATAATTTAAAAAAATGAGGGCAAAATGGATTTATCTTTTTATAATGGCAAAACGGTACTAATCACCGGTCATACAGGGTTTAAGGGGGCTTGGCTGGCCAAAATCTTGGCGCAAAGTGGCGCAAAAGTGGTTGGTTATGCACTCACGCCGCCAACCGAGCCAAATTTGTTTGATATGTCCGGCCTTGCTGGGCAAATTACGTCCGTAATTGGCGATATCCGTGACTATGCAAAATTGCATGAAACCTTTGAAAAATACAAGCCGGAAATTGTTTTTCATTTGTGCGCGCAGGCAATAGTTTTAAATTCGTATAAGGCCCCGCGCGAAACCTATGAAATTAACACAATGGGCACCGTAAACTTGCTAGAATGTGTGCGCTCAGTGGGCGGGGTGCGCTCGCTACTGATTGTCACTACCGACAAGGTATATGCCGAACTCACCGAAGACCGTCCATTTGTGGAGAACGACCGCTTGAATGGCTACGACCCATACTCCAACTCCAAGTCGTGCGCTGAACTAATTGTGTCGTGTTACAAGCGCTCGTTTTTGAGTGACCTCGGCGTGGCGGTATCCGCCATGCGTGCGGGCAATTGTATTGGCGGTGGCGACTTTGGCGCCTATCGCTTGGTGCCGGATATGGTGCGAGCGCTAATGAGTAACGCACCTTTGCTGGTTAGAACTCCAAATTCGGTACGTCCATGGGAAAGCGTCTTTGATGCTCTTTCGGCTTATCTTTTGGTGGCGGAAAAGCAGTATAAAAATATTAACTTTGCGGGCGAGTATAATGTGGGTCCAAGTGAGCAAAATTTGGTTTCCACCATCGAACTGGTGCAGGCGCTAAATGATAACTTTAAAAAGTTTGGCGCGGGCGTGCAAATTCAAACTTGCAAGGTGCAGGCTGGCAAAGAAATGGGCAAACTCACCATTAGCCCAAACAAAATTAAAAATACTTTTGGCTTTACCGGCAAATGGGATATCTCCCAAACCTTAGCGCAGACGGCAGAATTTACGCGCATAATGCTGGCGGATAAAAAACAAGTGCCTGCCGAAATGGAAAGACAAATAAAATTATATTTTGGTGACAAATAAAGGAAAGATTATGAAGTTTGTAATAACAGGTGCTGACGGCTTTATTGGCACCAATTTAGTAGATTTTTTGGCAAAAGAAGGGCAAGATGTTGTGGCGTTAACTCGCACAAACAAAAAGACCTTTTTGCCAAAGGTAAAGCGCATAGTCACTGACTACCAAGACATAAACGCCCTTGCAAGTAGTTTAGATGGCTACAAAGGTGCTTGCATTATTCACCTAGCGTGGGAAGGCGTAAACGGCGCCAAAAAGGCAGACGAGCAAGTGCAACTAGCAAACGTCGCTTTGGCGTGCAAAGTTTGCGAGTTTGGGGCAAAATTGTCGGCTTCGCGCCTTATTTTTGCCGGAACGGTGGCAGAAAACGCCATCAAAAGTTTTGATACTGCGCAAACCCTATCCAAAGGAATGCTTTATGCGGCGGCAAAAAATGCTGCCAAAAATTTTGTAACCGTGCTTGCAAAGAGTATGGGGCTAAACTTTGTTTGGCTAACGCTTGGCAATATTTATGGCGAAAACAACCAAACCGGCAATTTGCTGTCTTTTGTGGTGGACAAATTAAAGGCGGGTGAGTTCGCCGAGCTTGGTCCTTGCGATCAGTGGTATGATTTTGTGTATATTGGCGATGTCGTGCGCGCGATTGCGTTAGTAGCAAAAGCAAAAACGCTGACCAAAACGGAATATTATGTTGGTTCCGGCAAGCCAAAAGAACTAAAAACCTTTATGCAACAAGTTGGCAAAAAAATGGGCAAACCGGAACTGATAAAAATTGGGGCGCGCGCTAGTGACGGAATAAAATACAGCAAAAAGATGTTTGATATATCCACGCTAAAAAGCGAAATTGGCGAGTATGCGCTGGTGGATTTTGCGAGCGGACTTGACAAAATTATTTAAGGAGAACACTATGAAAACTTGGCAGTTTGAGGAACTAAAATTAAAAGGCGCATACAAAATTGCGCCGTTTTTTGCGGAAGATAACCGTGGCGGGTTTTTAAAAGATTACCAAACGGAACTCTTTGAGCAAAATGGTATAAATTTTGAACTAAAAGAGGTTTTTTACACTCTTTCACGCAGAGGCGTTTTAAGGGGCTTGCATTTTCAAGAACCGCATCAGCAAGCCAAGTTGGTGCGTTGTGTGTCGGGCAAGGTGTACGACGTTTTGGTGGATCTGCGTCCAAATTCGCCTACCTTTAAACAGTGGCAAGGCTTTGTGCTTTCGGCAGAAAATATGACCGAACTTTTGGTGCCTGAGGGCTTTGCGCATGGATATTTGGTATTAGAAGACAGTATAGTTTCATACAAATGCAACGAAAAATTTTATGGCGCGGACGATACGGGCATCTGCTATAACGACGCTACTTTGGGCGTAGACTGGGATTTTTCTCAAATTGGCGGGGTGCAAAATTTGATACTTAGCGACAAGGATAAAAATTTGCCAACCTTTGCCGAATGGCAAAGCAAGCACTCTCAAAATTAGCCCGATTTGACAAGCCGTACGCAAAAGTGGTATAATTTGAACTTAATGGTAGCCCCGCGAAGGAAAATTTTTGTTCCGTCGCAAAAACTTTGGCTAGCCATTATAGGAGAAAATTATGACCGATAGTGTCCCGCGGAGTGATTACACTCAAGAGTTGCTAGACGAATTTTTGCTTACCGAAACCCCAGATATTTATGGCTTTAAGGGGCAAGGGGTAGTGCTGCTAACTACCGACAAAAACATTAACCAATATGGTTTGGTGGTGGAGGCTGAACGCCAAAAACAAAAATCCGAGGCGGAAGCCGAAACTGTGCCATTGGTGGAAAAATTTTCTGCATGCTCTCTCGGCAAGATTAAAAAAATAGAACTTGCGCCTAATTGGACAAACGCTCTGGTTTGCAACCGTGACGGCGACGAAGGTTCTTTGGCGCGCGGGCAACTGCCACTTGCCGAAACCATTGTGCTGGCAGAAAAGCCGGAATACCTAAAACTTTTTTTGCCGGCAATTGCCTACGATTCGTTAAAAGAAAAAGCCAAAACGAGCTTGACGACTTTAACTGACCCAAATTTTGTGTCGAGTTTAACTTTCAAACTAAGTTATGAAAATATGCCGGTGCTTTTAAAGCGTGATGGGCTATACCTAACGGCGGGTGAAATTTCTAGCGTGATTGAAGAAATGTCTGCGCAAATTGAGGAGCCGGCGGTAATAGAAATTGAAGAAGAACCCGAAAATGGTGGCGCGCTAACCGAGCAGGAGCCTGAGGTTGCAACCTTGCCCCAAGGCCCAAGCGCGGACGCGCCAAGCGAAGGAACCACGCACGGCGAATAAATAGTATTTTTGCAAAGAGCGCTAACAAAGTTAGCGTTTTTTGTTTTTTTATTTTTTTTGGGCACTTTTGGTGCTAGCAGTAACAATATTGTTTGGCAAAATTGTTGTAAAGCAACAAAAAATATGCTAAAATAAAGTTAATGCATATAATAGTAGAACAAGCAAAAACGCTAAATAGTTTTGTTATGTCGCAAGATTTTGCAACTGGTCAATTGGCGGCAAGGCTAAAAGCCGCAAAAATTGATAGCAATATCGCCAACTTTTTGCCGGCAGAAAGAATGCACGCACGCGCCTTTGCAAACGGGCAGGTGCTAGTGCTAAATATGCTTATTTCGGGCAAAATGGTGGCTACACTATCGGCAAATTTGCTAGCGGCGGAAATAAACTATCTAGTGGCGGAAGAAGGCAAATATGCTAGTGCCGCTTTAAAAAGTTTAATGAACGAACTAGCAAGTAGGCTTACCGAAAATCAGGCGCAGCGCTTTGGCGCCATAAGGTACAACGCGCCAATTTTTATGGTAAAAAACTTGCTTGCCATTGGCTTTACGCTGGCGGAAAAACCAAGTGCAGAAACCAAACGCACGCAAAAAATTATGCTAAACTATTACATATACCAAGACGAAGGACATCAAGAAAGATAATATGAACAATTTAATCGAAATAAAACAATATTTAACCGGCAAGGTTGCGGACGCCTTTAAAAGTTTAGCCTACGATACGGAGAGTGTGTCGGTTGCGGTTTCAAACCGTCCCGAAATGGCAGATTACCAATGCAACAGTGTGTTCATGTTAGCCAAAAAAGCGGGCAAAAATCCCTTAGCGCTTGCCGAAGAGGTTTTGCCGGCTTTGCAAAAAAATCTTAATGGTATTGCCGAAGTTTCGGTTGCGGGGGCATTTGTTAACCTAAAACTTACCCAAAGTGGGCTATCTAAAATTTTTGAAGCGCTATATAAGGCGCGGGCCACCGAACCAAAAAATGGCAAAACGGTGGTGCTAGATTACGGCGGCGCCAACATTGCCAAAGAACTACACATGGGGCATTTGCGTTCACCAATAATTGGCGAGGCAATAAAAAATTTGTACACCAAATTTGGCTACACGACCATAGCCGATGCACACCTTGGTGATTGGGGTTTGCAAATGGGTTTGGTTATGGCAATGCTAGAAGAAAAGGGGCTGGTAAATTTTTCAAGCGCCAATGCAAAACTCCCAAACATAACCTTGGCGCTACTAAACGAGTGCTACCCAGAAGCCTCAAAGCGTAGCAAAATTGACGCGGAATTTAAAGCAAAAGCAGAAGACTACACCCTAAAACTTCAACACAAGCAGGAACCATTTTACAAGGTTTTTAAAAGAATTCGTGAAGTTTCGGTAAAGGCAATTGCGCGCAATTACCAAAACCTAAATTGTCACTTTGATTTGTGGAAAGGTGAGAGTGATGCCGAAGAAGATATAAATCGTGCTGTAGAGATTTTTGAGAAAAAAGGTTTAACCAAAGAAAGCGACGGTGCGGTAATTGTTGAAGTTGCGCGCGAGGGGGAACATATTCCTATACCAAAAAAAGACCCAAGCGACCCAAACGAAAAACAACTTTACAAAAACCCAATGCCGCCACTAGTTTTAAAAAAGCATAACGGCGGTTCATTATATGCCACCACAGATATTGCTACAATTTTGCAAAGAGTGGAAGAAAACAAAAATTTGGCGGAAATAATTTATGTAACCGACAAACGCCAAAACACTCACTTTGAGCAAGTGTTTAGGGCTTGCAAAATGGCAGGGATAGCGCCGGAAAAATTAAAACTTACTCACGTGGGCTACGGCACTATGAACGGCAAAGACGGAAAAGCCTTTAAAACGCGTGCAGGTACCACCATAAAACTAGAAGACATAATTGACCTAATTTCTAGCAAGGCGCAAGAAAAACTTGTGGCCAACGGCAACCAAAATTCTAGCGAACTTGCCTTGCAAATTGGGGTTGGTGCAATGAAGTTTGGTGACCTAATTAACGATGTATCGCGCGATTACATTTTTGACCTAGACAAATTTATGTCGTTTGAAGGCAAAACGGGGCCATATTTGCAATACACCGGCGTGCGCATAAAATCTTTGCTAAACAAAGCGGGCGACTTTACGCCAAACTTTGATATAGTTTGCCAAGAACAAAAAGACATTTTGCTTGCCATTCTTGCCTTAAAGCAGGCATACAAGGACGCCTTTAATGCGCTTAGTCCAAGTTTGGTTTGCGCAGGAGTATATGGCGTTGCGTCAAGTTTTTCAACTTTTTACAACAATAACCGAATTTTAACCGAAACAGACAAGCAAAAGCGTGATAGTTACCTAACCACTTGCAAACTGGTGCTAGATAACATCGCGGAAGCACTAAATATTTTGGCAATAGATTTGCCGGAGAGGATGTAATATGAACGAACATATGTTAAGCCCATACAGCAGTATGATAAATTCAATAATTGGCGGCGGTTCGCTTACCGAAGTGGACATCAAAAAAGTTGCCACCTTGCCAGCGGACGAACTAAAAAAACTTATGGCAGGCATAAAAAAGACAACGGGGGCATTAGATAAATTTTACCTAGCCGTCGAAAAACTTTTCAAACAAAAATCTGGAGAAGAACAAAATCAACCATAATGCAAAAACTATTATTACATGTATGTTGTGCGCCTTGCGCCACTAGCGTGCTTGAACGCTTGCTTAGTGAAGAAAAATACGAGATAACCGCATTTTTTTCCAACTCAAACATAATGCCGGCAGAAGAGTACGAAAAGCGCAAAGCGGAACTAGTAAAATTACTACAACTTGTTTATCCGCAAGTAAAGTTAATAGAAGACGAGTACAATAACGCAGAGTTTTTAGAGGTGGTAAAGGGGCTAGAAACCGAAAAAGAGGGCGGAAGTCGTTGCGCCAAATGCATAAAGTATCGCCTAGCGCGCACGGCGCAATATGGCGCCAAAAACGGCTACGATTTGTTTTGCACCACGCTTTCGGTCAGCCCGCACAAAAATGCGGAACTAATAAACCTAGTGGGGCAAGGCCTAGCGAGTGATTATGGCATAGAATTTTTGCCCGCCAACTTTAAAAAACAAAACGGCTACCTAAGGTCTATAGAACTTTGCAAGCTTTACAAAATTTATCGCCAAAATTATTGTGGGTGCAGGCTCACACAAGGAGAATAAAATGAAATTTCGCACAAGACAAGACGTTTTTTCAATTCTTTGCTATCTAGTAGCATTATCCGCACTAGTGGCGCCAGTGTTCTTTTTAAAGCAAGATTGGTACTTTTGGGCGTATATAGCGCTAGCACTGGTTTGCATCGTTTTAACAACGGTATTTACCTTTAATTCTTATGTAGAGCTAACCGACTATGGAATAAAAGTGTTTTGCGGGTTTGCGTCTTTTGAAATTGGTTACAACCGCATTTTAGAGGTAAAACGCGTAAAAAACATCAAACTTACCGCCTATGTAGGCACCATAAAAAAACTTGAAGTAAGTTACCAATCATTAAACCCAGAAAAACCATACAAAATGTATATTGCTCCACAAAAAACGGAACAATTCTTAAAAGAACTAGACAACCGTTTAAAGGGATAATATGAAAAAACTCAAACAATTTTTATGCTTTTTGCTGGTGGGGCTGACGGCGTTAACGTTAATAGGTTGCGCCGAAGATAACGCTACCGAAAACGATACCTTGCAAATAAGTGCGGTAAAGACCAATTTTGGCGCATTTGATAGCGATTTTATTATGTTTTTAAACACGCTATCTGCGGCAATAAACACCGAGGAACTAAACGCTTATTCGCAGACGCTAAAAAGTTTGTCATCTAGCATAATACTAGTGCTAGATGGTTATAACAGCCTTGATGACGCGGGCAAAGCGGGCGACACCAATGTTGAAATAATCAAGACCAAAACCAAAATAGACATAAAGTCCACCACCGAGCAAAACGAAACGTGTTTACAACTGGTGGGCAACAGCCTTTCTGTAAAATGCACCAGCCGCACAACAACTACTATCTTTGAAATAACCAAACAAGAGGCAGGGTACATCGGTCAAGTAATTTCCAAAAACGAGAGTGCCACCTTTGATATATTTAGGTTTAATTTTGTCGGCAAAAAGGGCAAACTTACGCTGGACAAAAACCAAACAACCTACACTGAAATATTTGGCGCCGATATTCAAGCGGAAAGTTTTCCGGCAGATGGCATAGACGCCACTTACAAAAATACCTAGGAGAAAACTATGGACTTTGAAATAGAAATAATAAAGGCGTTGCAAACTCTTTCTTCGCCGGCGATGGATTTAATAAACACCATAATTTCATTTTTTTCGGACTGGACAGGCTTACTCTTGGTAAGCGTGCTGCTCTTTTTCTTTTACAAAAAAGATTTTGCCGTTTACTATTTTGGTACTGCCGGCGTGGCAAGCATTGTTAAAAGCATCTTAAAAGCAATAATCAACCGTCCACGCCCATATCTTGCTAGCGCGGAAGTAAAAAACATTTTTCAGGCGCTGGGTTCGTCTTTTCCAAGCGGACATAGCGTGCAATGTATGGTAACCATAATCTTTTTGGGCATAATTGTCAAAAATGCAAAAATAAAAAACAAGCACAAAGTGCTTTGTTTTAGTGGCTTGGTGCTTTACGCACTAGTTAATATGTTCAACCGTATGTATTTGGGGCAACATTACCTAACCGACATTTTGGCAGGCTACGCATTGGCGGTAATTGTTTCACTAATTTTCATTTTCCTTTGGCCAATTTACACCAAAATTTGGAATACCATTTTTTACAAAAAGGCAAAAGCTGGCAACATAACCACCACGCAAGTTGGCAAGGTTCATACCGAAACGGCGAGCGAACTGACCGAAACCGCTAATGCCGAAGTTGCCGACGAGCAAAAAGCCATAAAGCCAAAAACGGACGACAAAGATAATTTGTCATCGGGGGCCACAGGCGAAACCACGGAGCCAAACACAGACAAATAAGGAAGATAAATGAAGAAAAAACCTTTAATAATAAAACGCATATTTTTTATTATTTTGTTTATTGTTTTATTGCCGGTGCTCTGTATTGTGGGGCTGGTTAAAGGGATAATCAAACTTCACAAAAAGCGCAAATTTAATAGTACAAACTACGACAAGCAGATGTTTTTGGCAGATGCCGACATCGAGCGGGTGGACATAATGGAAGGCTACGAGTTTGAAGTGTTTTTGCGTCGAATGTTTTTTTATCTAGGCTTTGACGCCAAAGAAACGCAAAAGTCCAAAGACTATGGCGCCGATTTGGTGCTAAAAAAGGACGGCAAAATTTATATTGTGCAAGCCAAACGCTACAAAAAATCGGTGGGGCTCGGTGCGGTGCAAGAAGTTATTTCGGCAAAAAACCACTATGGCGCCACTGAGGCAATTTGTATAACCAATAGCCGCTTTACACCCGAGGCGGAAACCTTAGCCAAAGAAAATCAAGTAGAACTAATTGAGCGCGCCGAACTGGTGGAAATTTTGTCGAGATTAAAAGTCGAACTTGCGGGCAAAGAAGATTCGACCACGCCCGCCAATAGTTTTAATGATTTGTACAAATTTCGCATTTGATGATTGCTATAAAAAAAGTATTATTTTAAAAACTTTTCATACACTACCTTTAAGGGAGTGTATTTTTTATGTTTATAACCAAACTAAAATTCCCAAAGTCAAATAACGATTTATTTGTATACTTTTGGAAAAAATTTGAAGCAAAAAAACGAAATTATCATAGTGTAGTCATCAAAAATTCTGCCGAAGCAATTTGGGTGGAACTTTTGGCGCCCGACCGCAAAACAGACAAACTAAAAGCCGACTTAACGGACACCATAGCCGAGGTAATGGCCGTGTGCTACAAAGAACAATATTTAAGGCAGAATTTGCGCCTAAAACCGCTAGATGAGTTTACCCTAATAAGTTTGATTAGGGCGCTTACTATATTTGAAAAAACGGACGATATTTTAAGCATAAAGGCCGGACTAGAAATTACTAGCGTGGTGGATATTCAAAGTTACTACAATTTTAGGCTAATTGCCTTAAAAGAAAAATGGCACCAACTGGTAGATTTGCTTACGCAAAATATGGCGGGCTTTTTGAGTTCGAGTGCCTTTATAGAACTCACGCGTGAACTGGTTAGTATAACAAAGGCGGGCACCGAGCAAGCGGTGGTGACCGAAACGGCGAGCGAGTATTTAATTTGTGACCCAAGCGGGAAACTATTATCTGCCCCCATAAATCGCACCGACAAAGGTTCCAAAGAAAGGGTGGTGGCTGATTTAATTTCACTTGCGCCAAGTAGCGTGGTGCTAAAACTCTCGCGTGAAAAAAGTCCCGAAGTGGTGGACGGCGTGGAAGCCATTTTTACCGAAAAAGTTGTGTTTTGCACTTGACAATTATATAGGGTGTCGTTTAAACTTAATAGGCAAAAAAAGTTAGATAAAATTTGCCGGTTGGGGCTAGCAAATTTTGAAAAAATAAAAGAAGGCACCAATGAAAATTTCAATAAAGGGCAATGCAGAAGCAGAGGTTGAACGCGGAACAACCGTCTTAAAAATTGCAGAAAGTATTAGCGCGAATCTTGCAAAAACGGCAATATGTGGCAAGGTGGACGGCGAGGTTGTAGACTTATCTAGCGTGATATCCAAGAATTGCAAACTCGAAATATTAACCGCCAAAGACGCCGACGCCTTAAAAGTTTTGCGTCACACCGCATCACATATTTTGGCGCACGCCGTAAAAACCATTTTCCCAAACGCAAAAATTGCGTCTGGTGGCGTCACTGATGACGGTTTTTATTATGATTTTGACTTTAAGTCGCGCATAAACAAAAGTGACCTAGGCAAACTTGAAGCCGAAATGAAAAGGATAATAAAAGCCAATTTTTTAATTGAGCGAAAAAAGATTTCAAGGCTGGACGCAACGCGCTATGCGGACAAAAACCAAGAGCCATACAAAATAGAAATTTTGGCAGGAATTGACAAAAACCAACCAATTTATGCAATGTGCGAAGGTGAGTTTAGCGACATCTGCAAAGGTGCCCACCTAAAAAGTACGGGCGGAGTAAAGGCCTTTGCCTTAACTCAAATTGCGGGCGCATATTGGCGCGGCGATAGCCAAAACAAAATGCTAACGCGCATTTTTGGCACGGCGTTTTTCAAACAGGCCGACCTTGAAAATTATTTTCATACCCAAAAAGAAGCCAGCAAGCGTGACCATCGCGTGCTGGGTAAAAAACTTGAACTATTTATGTTTGATCACTCAGCGCAGAGTATGCCATATTGGCTACCTCGCGGCTGGAAACTTTTTAACAACCTTTTAGATTTTTGGCGCGAAGTTCACGACGAATACGGCTACAAAGAGATTTCGTCGCCAATCATTAACGATTTGTCACTATGGCAATCTAGCGGGCACCTAGAACATTACCTCGATAATATGTTTTTGCTCAACAACGAAAAGAGCGAAGATGGCAACCCAACTCTTGCCATAAAACCAATGAACTGCCCAAACGCAATGGTATGTTTTAGATCCAAACCTCGCAGTTACCGCGACCTTCCTTTGCGTATTTCTAGCGTGGATGTACTGCACCGCTACGAGCCTGCCGGTTCGCTGCATGGTTTGCTTCGTACTCGTATGTTTAGGCAAGACGACGCACACAACTTTGTTGCCGAAAGTCAAATAGATGCAGAGTTTGAGCATTTGTTTAAACTTGCAGATTTGTTTTATAATGCCTTTGGAATGAAATACACCGCAGTGCTTTCAACGCGTCCAAAACACTATCTTGGCACCGATGCCGAATGGCAATTTGCCGAAAGCAAACTTACTAACATTTTGGACAAACGCTTTGGCAAGGGCGGGTATAAGGTAAGCGAAGGCAACGGCGCTTTTTATGGCCCAAAAGTAGATTTAATTATGCAAGACGCTTTGGGTCGCGAGTGGCAAACCGGAACTTTTCAACTAGACTTGCAACAGCCAAAACGCTTTGGCTTAACTTACACCGATAGCACGGGCGCCAAAAAAACACCGGTGGTTATTCACCGAGTAATTTACGGCTCGCTAGAACGCTTTATTGGCCTCATGATAGAACACTTTGATGGTAATTTCCCATTTTGGATTGCGCCGCTGCAAGTGGGCATTGTTCCGCTAAAAGACGAATGCTTGTCGGTTGCAAAAAAACTAGAAACCTTGCTCAAAAAGTTCAAACTTCGCGCAGAGGTTAGCACCGGCGACGCTAGTATGAACGCAAAAATAAAAAAATATCAGCAAGAACGCATTCCGTATACGCTAATTATTGGTGCAACAGAAATTTCTAGCAACACTATATCGGTGCGTATGCGCGGCGGCAAAAAAATCTCGGGCGTTAAAATAGAAGACTTTATAAAATCGCTAGATTACTTAAACGAAACGCGCTCGCTAAATTTAATTGAAAATTTTAAAAACGCTTGACAAAGTGATGGGTGGGTGGTATAATTTCGGCAGAATAAAAGCAGAGGACCACCTCTCACCAACCGAATGAAACATTTTTGTTGGCACATACGTAAATAGTTTAATCAAACGTATATATGGTGGAACTTTCTTTGTTCCACCAATTTTTTTTGTGGAGGACACAATTATAAACAACAAAATTGAAACCCAAATCAATGAAAAAATCACTGACAAAGAGGTTCGCTTAATTGGGCCAGAAGGTGAACAACTTGGCATTGTTTCGGGGGCAGAAGCCAACAAAAAGGCAGAAGAACTAGGCTACGACCTAGTAAAAATCTCGCCAAACGCGGTTCCGCCTGTTTGTCGCATAATGGACTATGGCAAATTTCGCTTTGACCAAATGAAAAAACTTAAGGAACTTAAAAAGAACCAAAAAGTCACCGAAGTCAAAGAAATTCAATTGTCAATGACCATCGAAATGCACGATATGGAAATCAAGGCCAAACACGCCAATCGTTTTTTAAGCGAAGGCAACAAGGTAAAAGTTGTTTTGCGTATGCGTGGTCGTCAACAAGCCTACTCAGCACACGCCATCGAAATTGTAAACCAATTTTGTGGAATGCTTGCCGAACTTGGTGAGAAAGAAAAAGAAACCAAAATTGAGGGTCGAAATGCGCTAGTTGTAGTTGCGCCAAAAAAGAAAAAGTAAAATAAAGGAGAAAAATTATGCCTAAACAAAAATCAAATAGTGCAGCAAAAAAGAGATTTAATGTTTTGCCATCGGGCAAAATCAAACGTGCAAAACAAAACAAAGCACACATTTTAACAAAAAAAGAAACAGGAAGAACTCGCAAACTTCGTCAAGGTGGCTTTGTAGCTAAAGGCGAAGCAAAGACCATTAAAAAATTGGTCGGCAAGCAAAACTAATGGGGGAGGACGTAAACAATGAGAATTAAAAGAGGCGTAAACGCAAACAAAAAACGTATCAAAATATTCAAGGCAGCCAAAGGCTACCGCGGTTCAAAAAGCAAACTATTTAGAGTTGCTCGCGAACAAGTTATGAAATCTGGTCAATATGCATATGTTGGCAGAAAGAACAAAAAACGTGAATTTAGAAACCTATGGATCGCCCGCATTAACGCTGGTTGCAGAGCCAATGGTATGAGCTACAGCAAGTTTATGGACGGTATCAAAAAGGCCGGTATCGAACTTGACCGTAAATCTCTTGCCGAAATCGCAATTTCGGACAAAGAAACTTTTGCAAAACTTGTAGAAACTGCAAAACAACAAAGCAAATAATTGTAAATAATAGTTATGGAAATTATTTCTAGCAAAACCAACAATCTTATAAAGAAGATTCGCTCGCTCTCGGTAAAAAAATATCGAGAGCAGTTTGGTTTGTATGTAATTGAAGCCGAAAAAACGGTTGAGGAAGCCTTAAAGCGCAAGGGGCTTGTAAGCACGCTTGTGCTTAGCCAAACCAAAGCCGCGCAAAAACCGGAACTAACAGAACTTGCCATAACCAAAGTGGTAACGGACGACGTTTTTGCCTTTGTAGCAGATACCGTTACCAGCCAAGGTATGCTGGCACTGGCTACCATTAGCCAAAGCAACTTAAACGACTTTAAGGGCAACTTTTTGGTGCTAGATCACTTGCAAGACCCAGGCAATCTTGGCACCATAATTCGTTCAGGCGTGGCAAGCGGACTAAATAATATTGCCTTAATAGACACCGTAGACCCGTTTAACGCCAAAACCGTACGCGCTAGTAGTGGCACCGTTTGGAACGCAAACTTTGCCAAAACCGACATAGCAGCGCTAAAAGCACATCTTGCCAAAACCGGAACCACGCTAATTATCGCGGAGATGTCTGGCACTTCGGTGTTTGATAAAACTTTAAAGGTGCCTGCCAAATTTTGTTTGGCGGTGGGCAACGAAGGCAACGGCATAAGTGCCGAACTAAAAGCTGTGCCACATCAAAGTATAGCCATTCCAATGGACAAAAAGGTTGAAAGTTTAAACGCCGGAGTTTCGGCGAGCGTACTAATGTTTGTACTATCTAATAAATAGGGAGGAAATTATGAGCGGACATTCAAAATTTCACAACATCAAAAAAACAAAGGACAAAGCCGACGCAGCACGTGGCAAAATTTTTACCAAAATTGGTAGAGAAATTGCCGTTGCAGTAAAGGCAGGGGGCGCAGATCCGTCAACCAATAACAAATTGGCAGACGTAATTGCAAAAGCAAAATCTAACAATATGCCAAACGATAGCATCACTCGTAGCATCAAAAAGGCTAGTGGTGAAATTAACGCCATCAACTTTGATAGCGTAAGTTACGAGGGCTATGGCCCAGGCGGCGTTGCGTTTTTGGTGGAATGCTTAACCGACAACCGTAACCGTACCGCTGGCGATGTAAGACACTTGTTTGACAAGTTTGGCGGCAGTTTGGGCACTTCGGGTAGCGTTTCGTATATGTTTGAGCAAAAAGGCGTTATTGTTGTGGAAGCAACTGACGGCTTAACCGAAGAAAAAATGTTTGAAATTGCCATCGACGCCGGTGCGGACGACCTACAAACCGAAGACGACAACTTTATCATTTATACCACCGCGCGTGATATGCACGCTGTGCGTGATGCAATTGCTCAATCTGGCATACAAATTGCTAGCGCAGATGTGGAATATATTCCATCAAACTATATTGTTCCAACCGATGACCAACGCGAAAGACTAGAAAAACTTTATGACGGTCTTGAAGACCTAGACGACGTTCAAGAAATTTATCACAACGGCGACTTTTAGCGCGTGCGCTACGACTTGACCTTGTGGCTTGCTTTGATGCAATTGCATCAAAGCGTCGCTTATCGTCCAGTCTCCGCGCTTCTCGCGACCAAACGAAAACAGCACTCCATTCGGGGTGCTGTTTTGTCGCGAATTGTGCGCTTCAACTTGGACTTTTGGCTTGCTTTAATGTGGTCACATTAAAGCGTCGTTTATCGTCCAGTTTCCGCGCCGCTCACCGCCAAACGAAAAACGGAAGCAAGTTCCGTTTTTGCGGTGACTTCGGGGGAACTATAATAGAGTTTTCCCGCTTCGCTATAAAGATACACATCTTTTTATATAGTATATTTATGTAAGCACTAAAAAGACTAGGAACTTAATTGCTGGCAAATAAACCGCTTTTTGTTTTAATTTTCCGACCGCGCGCGGTCGGCACCATTCACTTTTATTTTTTCTTTTTTATTTTTTATTTCAAAAAGAACCAAAAAGTAAAAGAAAAAAGAAGAACGAATAAATAAAAAAGAAGAGTACAAACAAAAAGAACCAAATTTGTCTGTTTGGTTCTTTTTGTTTGGTGCGGGCAAAGAGATTTGAACTCCCACATCTCTCGATACTAGATCCTAAGTCTAGCGCGTCTGCCAGTTCCGCCATGCCCGCAAAAGGGTATTAAATTTTTCCAACTTAAAAATAATACCATTTTTTTTAATAATTGTCAAGTAAATTTTTGTTATTTGTTTAAATGCAGTTTACTCGTTTTCGGCGCCGTCAAGGCTGGCGTCCTTTTTGGCAAAATATTCCTTAACGTCAATTTTGCAATCATAGTCGCAACCAAGGTCTTTGTGTTCGCCTTTTGCAGAGTAGCAAGGAATACCATAACGTTTTATTAGGGCAATAGGGTCTTTTATGCGTCCCCAACTTTTGTCATAAAGTTTTGCATACAAGGTATCAATGCCGTGAAGGTGTGCGCCTTCTAACAATAGATCAATTAGTGGCTTTAAATTTTTAAAGTTAACCGGCTCGTTCTTTTTGGCTTTGTAGGCAACAATCCACAAAATTTCGCTAATATTATTTTGTGTGTTTGAATAAATTTCGCCGTAACTTACAGCTTTGTCTTGATCGTTTACGCCAATAATGTTGATAGTATTTTTGTTTACGTGGTATCCGCCAAAAAGAAATCCGTCATAAGTTGCAATACCTTGTGAGTGAAGAAGTCGATCCATCTTTTTAATAAGTGATGGGTGTTGGTCTAGTTCTTCGCAGGTCATAAGATAGTAGGTAACATTGTCAATTTTGGTGTAAGGGGTGGGGGTTGGCTCCGGCTTGCGGGCAAAAAGTGATTTTAGTGACATATTTTTCTCCTAAAAATAACAATTGATTTTTACGCTAATTATGTTATAATACAAAAGGAGAAAATATGCAAGTTATAACTGGAAAATTTAGGGGCAGAAAACTTATTAGCCCCGATAGCGCGCGCCCAACTTTGCAACGCGTAAAAATATCTCTTTTTTCAATTATTCGTGAACATATTGCGGGGGCAACTGTTTTAGATTTGTTTGCAGGCAGTGGCGCTCTTGGCATAGAATGTATTAGCGAAGATGCTTTATGTGCGTATTTTGTGGAAAAAGACAAAAAGGCGTGCAACGCGCTTTTGCAAAACCTAAAAGGGGTAGATAGTTCACTTTACACAATTTTAAATACCGATTACGCCTCAGCGCTACTAAATTTTGCCAAAAAAAAGGTGCAGTTTGATATTATTTTTATTGACCCCCCTTACCACGAAAATTTTATGGTTCCGGCGGTAGAAATGATTAAGCGCTTAAACTTGCTCGCAAGTGGCGGAATAATTGTTTGTGAAAGCGATAACAAATTACTATTGCAGAAACTAGAAAAAAGTTGTATAATAGAAACAATTAGGAGTTATGGAACGGCGCACATCGCTGTTTTAAAGTAAAAATAGCAAATGGATATTCAAGAAAAACTAAATCAACTTGAAACAGAACTATCACTTGCCAAAGGTATTTTGTTTAGCAAGAAGGGTGTGGTAGACATAAAAAAGTGCGAAGATTTGCTTTTTGACATCAAGCGCGGTTTGCCACCGGCCATTCAAGAAGCGAGTTATTTGCTTGCGCAAAAAGACCGCGTAATTGCAAATGCGCAAAAAGAAGCCGAACGCATAATTGCCGAAGCCAAACAAACAGCAGATGAACTAGTTGCAACCAGTGTGATTACCAAACGCAGTGAGCAAATTGCTGCCGAAAATTGCCAAAAGGCAGAAAAATATTGCAACGCCGTTTACGATACCGCGCGTGAAAATGTAGACAAAATTTTAAAAAACATCGAAGATTATTTAAAAGACCACCTACGCATTATTCAAAGCAATCGCGAAGAATTGGTTACCAAAGTTTTGCCGGATGTTAATAAAAAATCCAAGCCAGAATAACGGCAAGCAAAATAGAAAGAACCATATGTACGCTCTTTACCAAAACAAGGTAAAGGGCGTTTGTTTTTGTTTTAGACAAAAAGGTGATGCTTTGGAGTATTACCGATAGCCCACCAAAGGATACCACCCCGCTGGCGAGGGCAAGTTTGTAGGTGTCTAGTCCGCTTACAAGCGACAGTTCATAAAGCCCACGCGTCATTTCAATGGTTCCCGAAGCCATTGCGCTTGAAAAAACACTTGGCACGCCAAACAAAGCAAGCACCTTTTCAAAGGCTTTTGCGCCAAACGCCAAAATTTTTATATCGTATGCCATATCAATTACCATATAAAAAATAGAAACATAAATAGCAACGGTAAGCACCGAAAAAATGGTAGAAGTGGTGGCGCCTGCGAGCAAGTTTTCGGCAGATGTGGATGGAGTTTGCACCTTTTGAGTTTGTTTATACTTGTAGTTTCTAAACACCAGTCCGCAAAAAATAGCCGACAAAATGTGCGCGGCAAAAATTAGTGCGCCCAGTTTGTAACTTTTTAGCATGCTGCAACCAACCACACCAATAACAAATATTGGCCCCGAGGTGGAACAAAGCGCCACAATATGTTTGGCATCATCGCTAGTTATGGCGCCCTTTTCGTGCAAATCGCCCACAATTTTTGCGCCCATAGGGTAGCCACACAAAATGCTCATCAAAAACACGTAGGCACTAATTGGCGGCAAACCAAAGAGTTTTTTTATTGGTTTTTCAAAAATTTTTGATAGTTTGCTAACAAACCCAAGGTCGGTTAATAGTTTTGACAAAAACACAAAGGGCAACAGCGACGGCAAAACCGAACAAAAAAAGATGCTAATGCCTTTGTTTACGCTGGACATATATTTGGTTGGGTTTGAAATTAAAAGCACAATTATGCCAAAAATAACTAAAGAAAAAAAATAATACATAATTTGCGCCAATTTGTCGCTTAGTTGTTTGCTATTTTTTTTAACATTTGATATATTATAAATAGAAGTTTTTGTGGGGAGCATAATAAAGGATATGAAAGAAACTACCAAAAATATGAAAAAACCAAAAGTTGCATTGGTTTTGGGGGCGGGAGGAGCCAAGGGACTTGCACATATTGGTGTTTTGCGCGCGCTAGAAAAACACAAAATAAAGTTTGATTTGCTGGTCGGCTGTTCAATGGGTGCCATTGTTGGTGCGTGTTATGCCCTTGGGGTTCCGTTAGATGAACTAGAAAAGCGCGCCAAACAACTATCACGCAGTGAGGTGCTAGATGTAAAACTTCCAAACAAATACGGGTTTGTTAAGGGCGACAAGGCTGAACGCGTTATTAAAAAATTATTAAAAACCGAAGTGCCACCGACCTTTAAAGATTGCAAAGTGCCATTTGCGTGTGCTTGCACCGATTTGTACAAAGGGGAACCGGTTTGGCTAACAAGTGGCGAAATTTTGCCGGCGGTGCGGGCTAGTTTTTCAATTGGCGGGGTGTTTCAGCCGGTAGAAATAAACGACAAACATTTGGTAGACGGTGGCGTGTTAGCGCGTGTGCCGGTGGACCTTGCTCGCAAGATGGGTGCGGATGTGGTTATTGCTGTAGATTGTGTTGGCAAAAACTACCCACTTAAAGAAAACGAATTATCTTCCTACTTTGACACCGTAACGCGCGTATTTAACTTGCTTGATTACGGCGCATCAATTGAAGAAATGAAGCGTGCCGACTTACTTTTGCAGATGTATCAGCCGGAAGTCAGCGCCATAAGAATTAAAAACATAGACAAGTCTATTGCTTATGGCGAAAAAATAATTGAAGACAATTTGGCAAAAATAAAAGCCGTAATAAAATCGGCAAAAACAAAAGAAATAGCAAAATAGGAGTTGCTTTATGAAAAAAGAACTTAACGAAAAAACTTTACAAAAAACACAGACCACGCAAACGGAAAAGGTAGAAACAGAAGAAATAGTTCAAACCGAAACCTTTGCCATAGAGTCGGTAGAAAACGAAATTGTGGACGCCAAAAGGCAAATTACTGATCGCACTGCCGAATGGTCGGTTACTATGATATTTATTGCGCTTGGTATTTTCTTTTACTTAATAAATATGTCCAGTTTGGCGGCCATTTCGGTGCTTGCTTTTGGCGCGTGCTGGAACTTTTTTACCGATTCAAACAAAATGTTTGCCTGCATCTTTGCTTTTGCGACGTGTAGCATATACGCTTACCTTTGCGTGCAAATAGGAATGTACGCACACGCCTTTTTGCATATTGCCTTTTATCTTCCAACCCAACTAATTTACTTTTTTGAAAACCAAAACCACAATGATGTTTCAATCTTAAAAAATAAAAAACTCGAACCAAGCGGGGTGGTGGTTACCACTATTGCGGGTGCGCTTTTAACGCTAGGACTTGGCGCCGTGGTTTATAGCATGGGTGAAGAAATGGCGCTAATAGATAGCATTAGTGCGGTGTTGTTAATGGTTTCGGTATTTTTGGTAAATGGCAGATACTGCGAATATTATGCAGTGCGCATCTTTGCGGTCGGCTTTGCGATGGCCATGTGGGCGCTGCTTGCCGTAATTTATAACTTTGCTGATGGCACAATTGCCTTTGCGCTTCTGTTTGCAATGTATCTCGTTATGGACGTTATAAAATGCATAAGGTTTAACAAAGCCGCAAAAACGCAAAACTAACTAGTAGCAAAATGGTAACAAAAAGCGACCCGAGTAATCGGGTCGCTTTTGCATTTGCTAAACGCTTTATAGTTTGGTTTCAAAATCGGCATTTGGGTTAATTCCGCCACCAACGGCGGCATAAAGTTTGGTGGCAAGCACATCAATATTAAAAATCTTTTTGGCGCCTACACTCAACTTTTCGGTGTCGGCCTTTTTAGTAATTAGTTTTGCTTTTCCGCTTGCAAGAGGGGCAAGCAACTTTTTGTCTTTTACCGCCAAGATGTGAAAATATGGCGTGATGGTTTTTGCAAGTTTTAAATCGGTTTTTTTAATATCTAGCAAAGTGCAAAAAGCAAAGCGTGAAAGTTTGGCGCGGCCATAGCGCTTGCATGCAGTGTTATCCAAAATTTCGGTTAGGCTCTTTGGCTCAGCAAGGGTTTTTGCCAGCAAGTTTTCGATGCCTTCGCTAGCACCGTTTATTTTTGCAAGGTCTTTGCGGCTTGCTTTAACAAAGGCGCATTTTATTGGTTTTTCAAAGTTGTTAACGCACAAAAAAGGTTTGTGCAGCTTAGCGTCAAAAATAATTTGGTCACTATCATAATTGCCATTTATCAAAAGTTCGCGCACTGCGCTGCTGCTAAAAAAGTTTTCGGTGTCGGCTTGTCCGTGCGCGCCTTTGCGGCTAATGGTAATTGGCACAAGGTGACTGTCAAGGCTTTTTATTGCCTTTAAGTATTCCACGCCAAGTAGGTTGTTTGGAAGTTTTAGTACACTTTGAGTTTCGGCTGTAAGCCCATCAAGCACGCTTGTGGCAAAAGATTTGCCGGTTTTTAGCGCCGATTTTATTTTTGTCGAATTGCTAGCCAAACTCACTTCGTCTGCGACCTTTTGAAGCCTTTTTAAGTCGCCGCATTCACTGCCAAAAATTAGGTACTTTATGTTTTTGCACGCCGATAGCCATTTTATGGCGCCATAAGCAAAGTCTGGCGCGGAAGACAAAGCAAACACGGTAGGGAGTTCAATAACCACATCAGCGCCAATATCCAGCGCAAGTTTGGCGCGGTCAAACTTACCAATAACGGCTGGTTCGCCTCGCTGAACAAAATTTCCGCTAAGAATAGCCAGCACGGGCAGCCCGGTAATTTCTTTGGCTTTTTTAACCAAATATCTATGCCCACCGGTAACGGGGTTAAATTCCGCGACAACGGCAACAAAATTTAAATTATGCATAATATTTCCTTGCTTAGTTGAAAAAGATTTATTATAATACCATTATACCAAAAAATATTTTTAAATCAAGTAGGAGAACAATGAAAGACCAAACAATAGGCGTGCTTGACAGTTTAATTTCGCGCGCCAAAGCAAAAAAGAGGGCAACAATTGCTTATGCCGAAACGCATGACCCAAGGGTCATTTCCGCCACCCAAATGTGCGTAAAAGAGAACCTTTGCACCATAGCGCTAGTAGGTAGCAGAAAACAAATAGAAAGAGATCTAGACGCTATGGCGCTTAAAAAGGTAATAATTTACGATCCGGCAGAAAGTGACCTTACCGCAAGCCTAGCGGAGCAATTTTACGAAATGCGCAAACATAAAGGCGTAACGCCCGAAATGGCACAACAGCAAATGCAAGACCCAATGTACTTTGCATGCATGCTACTAAGCGCCGGCAAGGTAGACGGGCTAGTGGCAGGCGCTGTGCTAAAATCTGCCGATGTTATGCGTCCAGCTTTTCAAATAATAAGATCAAAACCAAACATAAACAAAGTATCTAGTTGCTTTTTAATGGAAGACAAACGCACCGAAGGTGGCGCGGTTATTTTTGCCGATTGTGGCGTTATTCCGCATCCAACCGCAGACGACCTTGCCGATATTGCTCTTGCAAGTAGCGTAACTGCAAAAATTTTGCTAAACGAAGAGCCAAGAGTGGCGCTATTATCTTACTCAACAAACGCAAGCAAAACCGATGATGAAACGATACTAAAAGTAAAAGAGGCCTTGCAAAAAGTAAAAAATAGTGATAAAACATTAGTAGTGGACGGCGAAATGCAAGCCGATGTGGCACTATGTGCCGAAACGGCAAAACGCAAAATGCCAGGTGGCAAAATTTGTGGCAACGCCAACGTGTTGGTTTTCCCAGACCTAGATGCCGGCAATATTGGCTACAAACTAGTGCAACAATTTTCGGGCGCTAGGGCAATTGGTCCAATTTTGCAAGGTTTGAACAAACCAGTAAATGACCTATCTCGCGGAACAACCGCAGAAGAAATATTTTTACAAACCGCAATAACAATATTGCAAATTTAAGGAGAGAATATGAAAATTTTAGTAGTAAATGCCGGAAGCAGTTCAATGAAGTTTCAACTTTTAAATACCGAAACTGAAGAAATTTTGGCAAAAGGTAATGTTGAACGTATTGGTGAGGGGGCGTCGTTTTTGAGTTACAAACGCAACGGCGAAAGTTACAAGTTTGACGAAAAAATTGATGACCACAGTGAAGCTGTAAAACTAATCTTTAAAACGCTAACGAACAAGCAAATTGGCGCCTTAAAGAGTATTGACGAAGTAGACGCAATCGGTCACCGCGTAGTTAACGCCGGCGACAAATATTTTGACCCAATAAGGGCAGATGCTGATGTTGTGGCAGATTTTAAAACGCGCGTAGACTTTTCGCCTCTTCATATGCCTGGCGCGATTGCCGGTTTGGAAGCAAGTATGAAGGTTGCGCCACGCATTCCAAATGTTTGCGTGTTTGATATTGGCTTTCATAAAACTATGCCAGACTACGCTTACCGCTATGCAATTGCCAACAAATATTATGATGAATACAAAATTCGTCGTTATGGCGCGCACGGTACATCACACTATTATGTAACCCAGCGCACGGCTGATATTTTGCATAAAGAGTTAAAGGACCTAAAAATTATCACATGTCACCTTGGTGGCGGTTCTAGCATTTGCGCCGTAAATGGTGGCAAAAGCGTGGATACCTCTATGGGCTTTACTCCACTAGAAGGCGTAATTATGAACACTCGTAGTGGCGATATTGACGCCAGCGTGGTAGAATTTTTGTGCAAAAAGTTAAATGTAGACGCCAGCGAAGTGGTTCGCCAACTTAACAAAGAAAGCGGACTTTATGGCTTAAATGACGGCGTTTCGGATATGCGTGAACTTACCAGTGCCGAAAATATTAACACGCCAAAAGTAAAACTAGCGCTAGATATGTACGCTTACCGCGTAAAAAAATATATTGGCGCTTATACTGCTAGTATGAACGGGTTAGATGCAATAGTGTTTACTGCCGGTATTGGTGAATACACGCCAGAACTTCGTGAACGCATTTGTGCAAATATGGACTTTTTTGGCATAAAAATTGACAACGTAAAAAATTACAATGCGCCTCGTGGCAAAGAATTTGATATTTCGGGCAAAGGCTCAAAGGTAAAAGTTTTGATTGTGCCAACCAACGAAGAACTTGTAATTGCAAAACAGACGGAAGAAGTAATAACAAAAAAGTAAAAAAACCAATTGACAAAAGTCAATTTGTGTAATATAATACTAACGTTTTTACGATTTGATTTAGTTAGTTAGGAGGAAATAATAATGGCAGTACCAAAAACCAAGGTATCGAAATCTAAAGGTCGTTCTAGAATTGCTAATTGGAAAGCAAATGCGCCAACTATTGTTGAATGTCCACAATGTCATGAAGCCAAAGTTGCACACAGCGTTTGCACAAAGTGCGGTTATTATGATGGACAGAAAAAAATTGCAGTTGCTTCTGACAAAACTAAAAAGTAGTTTTAGATCAAAAACTTTCAAGCGTACACGCTTGAAAGTTTTATTTTTTTGTGCAAAAATTGTTTGATTGTAGGGCGCAAAGTATGTATAATTAAAGAGTAAACAATATTTATTTTGGAGAAGTATAGTTAAATGAAAATAGTACTAGATGGTTTTGGGGGCGACAACGCGCCAACCGAAGTGGTAAAGGGTGCAATTTTAGCAGTAACTAGGTTTGACGACCTAGAAATAATTTTGGTGGGAAACGAAGATATCTTAAAACCCGAATTACAAAAAAATGGTTATAGCGGTGATAAAATAACAATCTTAAACGCCACCGAAGTTATTACCAACAACGAATCGCCAACTCTTGCCATAAGGCAAAAAAAGGATAGTTCGCTGGTGGTTGGCTTTGACTACATCAACAAAAATAGCGCGGACGACCAAATTGCAGGTTTTGTATCGGCAGGAAGCACCGGAGCAGTGCTAACAGGTGCACTCTTAAAGATGGGCAGATTTGAAGGCATCAAGCGTCCGGCTTTGGCGCCACCAATACCAAACCTTGCAGGCGGATATACCTTGCTTATAGACTGTGGCGCAAATATGGATAGCAAACCAGAATTTTTGGCGCAGTTTGCTCTAATGGGTTCCATTTATATGAAGTGTATGTATGGGGTGGAAAACCCACGCGTTGCACTACTTAATGTGGGCGTAGAAGACAAAAAGGGCAACGAACTGGCGCATAGCAGTTTTGAACTTTTAAAAAATATGGATAGCATAAATTTTGTCGGCAATATGGAAGCGCGCGACTTAACTAGCGGAAATTATGACGTTGTAGTAAGCGATGGCTTTGCCGGCAACGTTGCACTAAAAGCCACCGAAGGTTCGGCGGTGTTTGTGCTAAAAAAACTTAAAAGCGGCATCAAGAATGGCGGCTTGTTTGCAAAACTCGGCGCGTTACTTCTCAAGAAGACCTTTAAGAAAATAAAAAGTGACCTCGATTACAATGCAGTTGGAGGTTCGCCATTTTTGGGTTGCAAACGTATAGTGGTAAAATCTCACGGCTCGTCGGACGCCATTGCTATACTTGGCTCCATAACGCTGGTTAGAAAAATTTATTTGGCTGGCTTTATGAAACAACTCGAAACCGAACTACAAAAACTAAATTTAGGGGAAGAATAATTGGAAAATTTAGCAGAAGTCGAAAAAATTATCGGCTACACCTTTAAAAACAAAAAATTACTTGCCGAAGCCCTAACGCATTCCAGTTATGCCAACTTGCACGACACCACAAGCAACGAAAGGCTAGAATTTTTGGGCGATACCGTTTTAAGCACCATAATTAGTGAACAAATTTATTTGGACAAAGATTACAACGAAGGCAAACTCTCCAAACTTCGTGCCAAAATTGTTTCACTAAAACCGCTTTCGGTAATAGATGGCAAACTTGGACTATCAAAGTACCTGCGTTTTGCGGGCTCTTCTAAGGCCAAAGAAGCAACCGACTCAATGAAGGCCGACCTTGTGGAAGCCACCATTGGCGCCATTTATATTGATGGTGGGTTTGCCGAAGCCAAAAAGTTTGTTTTGCGCAATTTTAGCGTGTCTATAAAACAAAACGAGGCCTTGTCTTCGCTCGATGACCACAAAAGTTATTTGCAAGAACATTTTATTGGCTCAAAAATTGAGTATTCAGTAAAAAAATCTGGTGCCGACCACGACCCAACCTTTGTTGCAACCGTGTACATAAACGGACTTGCTGTGGGCAAAGGCACTGCAAAAACCAAGCGCGATGCTGAACAACTAGCGGCGGGCGAAGCGCGAAAAAATTTAAAAAGTGTTTAGGATAAATTATGAATTTCAAAAAGATGGAACTGTTTGGTTTTAAATCCTTTGCCGATAAGGTCCAAGTTAATTTTAACTCGGGCGTTACCGGTATAGTTGGGCCAAACGGCTGTGGCAAAAGTAATGTTGCCGATGCAGTAAGATGGGTACTAGGCGAACAAAGCGCAAAAATGCTTCGTGGTTCGTCCATGCAAGATGTAATTTTTAACGGAACCGAAGCGCGCAAATCTCAATCATTTGCCGAAGTTTCGCTTACCTTTGACAACACCTCAAAAATTTTTAATGTAGATTTTGACGAGGTGGTTATTTCGCGTAAACTTTATCGCAGTGGCGAAAGTGAATATGCCATCAATCATGAACCTTGCCGGCTAAAAGATATTGCCGAACTTTTGCGCGATAGCGGGCTAGGCAAAGAAAGTTACTCCATTATTGGTCAGGGCAGAATTGATGAAATTTTGAGCGCCAAACCCGAAGACCGTCGCAATATTTTTGAAGAAGCAGCGGGCATTAGCAAACTAAAATATCGCAAAACCGAAGCCGAACGCAAACTAGAACACACGCACGATAATATGGTGCGTATTTTGGATATCTTGCACGAACTCGAAATTCAAATTGGGCCACTCAAAGAGCAGTCGGAAACCGCCAAAAAGTACCTAGAATTTAGAGATCGTTTGCGCGCGCTAGACATAAACAACTATTTGTATCAGTACGATTCATCCACCGAAGCCAAGGCCAAACTCCAACAAAAAATTCAGGGCTACGAAGATGAACTTACCTTAAAAAATCAAGAATTTGAAGACGCGGTAAACGAATACAATAGCAGTTTTAACAAACTCCGCTCACTAGACGACGACATAGAGGCGCTTCGCGATGAACTTTTAAATTTAACGGTAGGGCTTGAAAAACAAGCGGGCGAAAGTATGCTTCTTAAAGAAAAAATGTCGGCATCAAAAGAAGCCACCGATAAATTAAATTTGACCATAGAGCAACTAAAACTCAAACTTGAAGCAGTAACTGAAAGAATTGAAAAGATAGATAACGAACTAAAAGCTAAAAAGGTAATTGTGGCAGAACTTACGCGCAGCAGCGACGAAACTACAAAAGCCTTGACCGAAGTGCAAGCAAAAATTTCGGCCGAAGAACAAAATGCCGAAGCAAACACCGCCAAACTCTTTGAAAACATTGACAAAATTGGCGATTGCAAAGCAAAAATTTCAGCCGTAGAAAACGAGATAAAACACGTTGGTGGTTCAATTGCTGAACTTGTGGCTCGTAAAAAAGAAATTGTTGCTCGCTCGGAAGAAATAAAAGCCAAAGTCGCGGCAAGCACCGAAACGGTTTCGACAAGCAAAAAACAAAAGGCGCAAACCGAGCAGACAATAAAAGATGAAAAACAAAACCAACTAAAACTTGCTTACAAAAAGAGTGCGCTAGAGGACGAACTACTAGAAGAAACCAATCATTATCATAGCCTAAAAAGCCGCTTAAATCTTTTAATTGAAATGCAAAAAGAAAACGAAGGTTACCAACTTAGCATACGCAAAATTTTGGAAGCAAGCAAAACCAATAGTACTCTTGCTGGCAAATTTGTTGGCACCGTTGCCAAGCTTATGAAAACCAGCAAAAAGTACGAATGCGCAATAGAAATGGCGCTTGGTGCATCGGTGCAAAACATTGTAACCAAAAACGAAAATGACGCCAAATATATTATTGAGTTTTTAAAAGCGCAAAACTTTGGCCGTGCCACTTTTATGCCACTTACGGCAATGAAGGAACGCACTATAGCCGGCGATTTGATGCGCATAATTAACGCCACCCCAAAATGTTGTGGTGTGGCGCTCGATCTAATTGAGTTTGACAGCGCGTACAAAAACGTGTTCTCGTCGATGCTTGGCTCAACTGTTATAGTGGAAGACATCGATACGGCGGTGCGTCTTGCAAAAGAATGCCGTTATAGCTTCAAAATTGTTACCTTGGACGGCGATATAATCAACCCACAAGGCACAATGTCTGGCGGTAGCCGTAAGGCTCAAGGCGTAAGTTTAATTGGCAGAGAGCGCGAAATAAAAGATACCAACGAAGCCATTAAAAAGAGCGAAGAGCAAATTGAGGTAATAAAAAAAGAAATAGCAGGTATTGACGCAGAAACAGATGGTTTTGCCGACAAATTAAAAGCGCTAGAAAGTGCTTCGGTGCAATGCGATATTGTTATTGCCAAAGAGAGTCAAAATTTGTCGCAAATAAATATTGAAGCGCAAGCGCTAATTAAAGAGAGCGCCGAAACCGAGGCCAACCACAAAGCGCTAGAACAAACCGCCAAAGAACTAAAAGCTGACCTTGCCTCACTAAATGATTTAAAGGCAAAAATGGAAACGGGCGAAAAAATTACCGATTATGCATCTAGCGCCAACCTTGAACTCAAAAAATGGAAAATTAGAAGAGATAATTTAACCGAAGAAAGCACCGAACTAAAAGTTAAACTTGCGGGTGCGGAAAGCGAAATTGTGTCGCTAGAAGGCGAACTATTTAGACTAAAAGATACTCAAACCGAAACCCAAAAAGAACTAGATAGCGCCCTTGGCGAACTCAACCGAAACTATCTTCAAACTAGCGAACTAGAAAGCAAACTTACCAGTTCGGTAGACAAAACCAAGTATGAAGAGAACTTAAAGAAGTTGCAAAAAGTGCGTGACGCTTTGGCAAGCAAAGACGGCGTAAAAGATGAATTATCGGCAAGCCTAACCAAAATTGACGATAGAAAACTAGTGCTGTCGTCTGAACTTCAACGCATCGGTGACAAAAAGGCAAAAGAAGAAAACAACCTTACCAAAATTGATAGCGACCTCGAAACTATGCAAAACAAGGTGTGGGAAGATTACGGCTTAACTTATGCGTCGGCGTGTGACTACCGCGAAACTCCATACAATCTCGAAAGTGGTTTGCAAGAAGCGTCCAAACTCAAACGCCAAATTGCTAGTCTTGGCGATGTTAACGTAAATGCCATAGATAGTTACAAGCAAGTGGGTGAACGTTTTGAAGACCTAAGCAAACAAAAAGAAGACCTTGAAAAAGCCGAAGCCAACTTAAAAGACTTGATGAATAGTTTAATGACGGAAATGCAAACCAAGTTTACGGCAGAGTTTAACAAAATCAACCAAAACTTCCAATCAATTTTCCGTGAGTTATTTGGCGGTGGCAGGGCAGAACTTATTTTGACCGATCCAAACAACAGCCTAGAATGCGGTATAGATATAGTAGCCGAACCAACCGGTAAAAAACTTCAAAACATCACACTTCTTTCGGGTGGTGAAAAAGCACTTACGGCAATTGCAATTTTGTTTGCGATATTAAAATTAAAGCCGATGCCTTTCTGTATTTTGGACGAAATTGAGGCGGCTCTTGATGACGCAAACGTAGAGCGTTTTGCCAAATACTTAAAGCGTTTTAGCAACTACACGCAGTTTATAGTAATAACTCACCGTAAGCCAACCATGGAACTAGCCGATTGTTTGTATGGTGTTACCATGGAAGAACGCGGGGTGTCAAAAATTGTGTCGGTACAACTCTCCGAAGCGCTTAAAAACTCGACAAAAGGGAAATAACAAATGGGAATATTTAGCAAACTATTTAAAGGTCTTGCAAAAACCAAAGATGCCATTGCCAAAAATATGGGATATTTGTTTAGCAAGAACGAACTAGACGAAGAATTTTTTGAAGAACTAGAATATGTGCTAATATCGGCAGACTTCTCGCATGAAACCGCAACCGAAGTGACGGAAGAAATGCGCGAACGTGCCAAAAAGCAAAAGACAAAAAAGGTAGAAGACGCCAAGGCAATTTTAAAAGAAATACTAGTCGAAATTTTAGAGACGCCCGACGCACCCAAAGCCACTTATCCGCTAGTTATTATGGTGGTTGGTGTAAATGGGGTGGGCAAAACTACCACCATTGGCAAACTTGCCACCAAATACACCGCACAAAAAAAATCGGTAACAATAGCGGCAGCGGATACCTTCCGTGCGGCTGCAAGCGACCAACTTTCGGTGTGGGCAGACCGCGCCGGTTGCAAAATTGTGCGTAGCACCGAAGGCACTGATGCAGGTGCGGTAGTGTTTGACGCCATAAAATCGGTAAAATCTAAGGGCGCAGATGTGCTAATTGTAGATACCGCGGGCAGACTACACAACAAAACCAACTTAATGGAAGAACTAAAAAAGATGTCCCGCATTATCTCGCGTGAATATCCAGAAGCAGAGTACCACAAACTTTTGGTGTTAGATGGCACCACGGGGCAAAACGCAACCAGCCAACTCGAAAGTTTTGACGAGGCGGTTGGTGTAACCGATTTGGCAGTTACCAAACTAGATGGTACCAGCAAAGCCGGCTTTATTGTTGGACTGGTGGACAACTACGGAATTCCAGTGCGTTATGTTGGCGTGGGCGAAACCGCGGACGACCTTTTGGAATTTAACGCCAAAGATTTTGTGGATAGTATTTTATAAACCCCTTGACAAAATTTAAAAGGTGTGTTAACATTTGTAATGTAATTTTACTTTACAAAAGGTGACGGGTATGGAACTAGAAAACAAACTATATATTGTTGCCTTGCTTGATTTGTATAGCGGCCTATTAACGCCCACCAAGGCAGAAATAATGCAAAGCTATTATCTCGGTGATATTGCACTTAGCGAAATTGCCGAAACGCGCAATATGTCGCGTCAAGCCGTTTACGATTGTGTGCAGAGTTCCACCAAAAAACTCAAATCATTTGAAAGTAAGTTGCAGTTATTTAGCCTAAAACAACAATTGTCACAGGGACTAGAACAAATTGCAAACAATTCCAGTGATCAAAAGTCAAAGGATATTGCAAAAAATTTATTAAAAAAGTTGTAGGTAAAAATGGCAGTTTTTTCATCACTAAGCGAAAAACTAAATCATATTTTTTCAAAGCTAACCAAGCGTGGCAAACTAACCGAACTTGAAATCAGCAATGCAATGCGTGAAATTAGGGTAGTGCTTTTAGAAGCAGACGTTAGTTATGGTGTTGCCAAAGATTTTGTAAAATCGGTAACCGAAAAGGCAATCGGTCAAAAAGTGCTGGAAAGTTTAACCCCAACACAACAAGTTATCAAAATTGTTAGGGATGAACTTACTGAACTTATGGGCGGACAAACCGCCAAACTAACCGTTGCGCCAAACCCACCAACCATAATTATGATGTGTGGTTTGCAAGGCGCGGGCAAAACCTCGCTTTGTGGCAAACTTGGTTACTACCTAAAATCTCAGGGCAAAAAGGTAATGCTGGTTGCGTGTGATATTTATCGTCCGGCAGCCATAAACCAACTAAAAGTTGTTGCAGGCAGTGCGGGCGTAGATTTTTACGAACACGGCACCATAAATCCGGCCGATATTGCCGAAAAAGCAATTGCGGAAGCAAAAAAACGCGGGTTAGACACTGTTATTGTGGATACCGCGGGCAGACTTCAAATTGATGAAACACTTATGAATGAGCTTGCCGAAATAAAATCTCGCATTCAACCAACCGAAATTTTATTAACCGTCGACGCAATGACGGGTCAGCAATCGGCGGAAGTTGCCAAAGCCTTCAACGAAAAATTGGATATTTCCGGCGTAGTACTTACCAAACTAGATGGTGATACTCGTGGCGGTGCAGCGCTTTCCATAAAAGCAGTCACCGGCAAACCAATCAAATTTTGTGCAACAGGCGAAAAAGTGGGCGACCTCGAACCGTTCCACCCAGACCGAATGGCTTCGCGTATATTGGGTATGGGTGATGTGCTTACCTTAATTGAAAAGGTAGAGCAGTCGGTAGGCGAAAAGGAAATGAAAGAGATGGAGGCAAAACTCCGCAAAAATTCTTTCACCTTAAGCGACTTTTTGGTTCAGTTTGAACAAATTTCCAAAATGGGCAACATTAACGAACTTGCCCGAATGGTTCCGGGGCTATCTGGCTATATTGGTAACCAAACCATAGATGAACACAAACTTGTCCGCTACAAAGCAATCATTCAATCAATGACGCAAAAAGAGCGTGACAATCCCGACCTTATAAAATCAAGCAATCGTCAGCGTATTGCAAAAGGTAGTGCAACCAGCATTCAAGAAGTAAACGCACTATTAAAGCAATATGAGCAAACCAAACAACTTATGAAAAACGCCAACAACGGCAAGCTTGCAAAAATGTTTGGTCAAAAAGGTCTTAGATTTTAATTAGTTTATTAACTATGTTTAATAAAAAAAAGAAAAAGGAGATAAAAAAATGGCAGTAAAAATGAGATTAACTCGTATGGGAGACAAAAAAGCACCTTTCTATCGTATCGTTGTATCAGATTCTAGAACTTCTAGAGATGGTCAATATATTGATCAAATTGGTTACTTTAACCCAATCACCAACCCAGAAACAGTTAAGATTGATGCTGAAAAAGCTCTAACTTGGATCAAAAACGGTGCACAACCAACTGAAACTGTTAAAGCACTTTTGGTTAAAAACGGCGTAGAACTTCCTGCAAAAAAAGCAAAAGCTAAAAAAGAAGCAAAAGTAGAAGAAGTTAAAACCGAAGCAAAAAAACCAGCAAAAAAGACAGCAGCAAAAGCAAAAAAAGCAGAATAATTGTAACAGGGAGATAGGCTTATGAAAAACCTAGTTGGGTTTTTGGTAAAAAGTCTGGTAAATCATCCGGACGATGTAAAAATAGCAGAGCGCCTAGATGGAAACAATATTTTGCTAAACATTACCGTTAACTCGGACGATTTGGGCAAAGTAATTGGCAAGGGCGGAAAAGTTGCAAACTCAATTCGCACACTTGCTCGTTCGGTTGCTCGCACAAAAAACAAAAATGTTACTATCAAATTTGGCGAATAACGGAAGATAGGGGGTTGAAGCAATTCAATCTCTATTTTCTTTTGTGAGGTTTTATGACAGACAACTTAATTATTGGCAAAATTCTTCGCCCACAAGGCATAAAAGGTGAACTAAAAGTTTCACTTTTTCACCCAACAAAATTACTCAGTGGCGACAAAGTAATTATTTTAAATCAAGAGTACACGGTGAGAGAAGCCATAAACAGACAGGGCTATTTGTACTTAACTTTAGATGGAGTGGATATTGCCAGAGCAAACATTCTTAGGGGAAAGAGCCTAGAACTTGCCCGCGAAATAGCGGGCAAACGCAAAAAAGATAATGAGGTTTTTGCCGATGATATAATTGGCAAAACGGTGGTAGTATCTGGCAGCGCGGTGGGCATTTTAACCGATATTCAAAATTTTGGCGCAAAAGATGTTTTTTATGTAGAAGACGCAAACGGCAAAGAAATTTTGTTTGCGGGCGTGGACGGAATAATTGAAAGCGTAGGCGAAGAAATTGTGCTAAATGCTGCACTTTTTAAGCAGGTGGCAGTGTATGAAGATTGAAATTTTAACTTTGTTTCCAGAGATGTTTGAGGCTTTGCGCGCTAGCATAATTGGGCGCGCCACAAGTTCGGGCAAACTCGATATAAAAATAATAAACATACGAGATTTTAGCGAAGATAAGCACAAAAAATGTGACGACACCCCGTTTGGCGGTGGCGCGGGAATGGTAATGACCCCTCAACCACTTGCAAGCGCACTTAAAAGTATTCGCGGATACAAATCGGCGCGCAAAATTTTTATGAGCCCATCGGGCGAAAGGTTAAACCAACAAATGGTAACAAACCTTGCAACCGAAAAGCATTTGATAATTGTTTGCGGACACTACGAGGGCATAGACCAGCGCATAATAGACCTATTTAACCTAGAAGAGATTTCTATTGGCGACTATGTGCTAACAGGCGGAGAAATTCCTGCCATGGCGCTTGTGGACAGCGTGAGTAGATATATTGGTGGGGTGCTTGGCAACAACGAGAGTTTGACGGAAGAGAGTTTTTCAAGCGGAATGCTAGAATATCCACAATATACCAAACCACGTGAGTTTATGGGCGTTGCAGTGCCCGAGGTTTTAACGAGTGGTGACCACAAAAAAATAGCCGAATGGCGCAAAGCGCGCGCACTTGAAAAAACCGCGCGTGTTCGTCCCGATTTACTAAACAAATAAGGAAAAGCAAATGGAAAAACAATATCCAAATATGACAATAAACTGGTTTCCGGGGCATATGGCAAAAGCCCTTAGGGAACTAGAAGAAAACCTAAAAAAGATAGATTTGGTGCTTTGCGTGTTAGATGCAAGAGCGCCTTATTCGTGCATCAATTTGGAACTTGAAAAGCGCCTAAACGGCAAAAAACTCGCGTACATAATTAACAAAACCGACCTTGCCGACGAGGCTGTAACCAAAGAATGGATAAAGTACTTTGAGGCAGCGGGCAAAATGGTGGTTTCGGTTTCAGCAACGGGCAAAAGCAGCAAAAAAGCCATAATTAGTTGTATAAACGATGGGCTGCGTGAGCGTGTTGCCAAACAAAAAGCGCGGGGTATAACGCTAATAAACCGCGTTGCAGTCGTTGGCGTGCCAAACACTGGCAAGTCTACTATAATAAATAGTTTGGCGGGTTCATATATGGCAAAAACGGGCAATTTGGCGGGAGTAACGCGCTCGTTAAGTTGGATAAAAATTGGCGGAAGTGTTGAACTTATGGACAACGCGGGTACCTTGTATCCAAAACTTGCCATAAACAAAGTTGCCGAAAATTTGGCGTTTATTGGTTCGGTGTCGGACAACGCGGTGGACGAACTAGAACTATCCAAATGTCTGCTTTTTAGATTATTTAATTTGTGCCCACAAAAACTTGCTGGGCGCTACGAAATAGACTTAACTGCTAGCACCGTGGATATACTATTTAACCAAATTGCTTTGTCACGCGGGTACATTTTAAAGGGTGAAAAAATAGACGAAATTCGCACTGCCAAAGCCATAATAGATGATTTTAGAAAAGGCAAAATTGGTAAAATTTCGCTAGAAACGCCAAAGGAAGAATATGTAAAATGAAAGACCCTCACACCTTAATGCAGTACGAAAACGCCGAACTCAAAATAGGCAGCACTCTAATTGCGGGTGTGGACGAAGTGGGCAGAGGCCCACTTGCAGGGCCGGTTGTGTGCGCTTCGGTAATTATGGACTTGGATAATTTAATTGATGGCGTAGACGATAGCAAAAAACTAACCGAAAAGAAACGTGAAGAACTATATGATCAAATTTTATCTCACGCAAAAAGTGTGTGCATAGCAGAGGAAAGCGAAAAAGAAATAGATAGAATAAATATCCTAAACGCTACCAAACAATGTATGAAAAAAGCCATTTTGGGGCTAAATGTTACCCCAAATGTGGTGCTAATAGACGCCGTAAAATTGGAAGATTTGCCCATAAGGCAAGTGTCAATAATTCATGGTGATGCACTATCGTACACCATTGCTTGCGCTAGCATCGTGGCAAAAGTTTATAGGGATAGACTTATGACTAAACTAGACCCAAAGTACCCCGAATATAATTTCAAAAAGCATAAAGGCTACGGCACGGCTGAGCACATAAGGGCAATAAAAGATCACGGACTATGTGAAATTCACCGCCGTTCGTTTACAAAAAAGTTTATAAAAGAGGAATAATAGTGAAAGCACAAAACTACGGCGCATACGGCGAACTTTTGGCAGTAAAATTTTTAAAGAAAAACGGCTACCAAATTTTGGAGCAAAATTTTAGTGCCAAAACGGGCGAAGTAGACATAATCGCGCTCGAAACAAAAAAGGCGCGCAAACGCACCGAAGAATACAAGTTGATGCCCAAAGCGGACAAAGAAGCAAAAGTCGTGGTGTTTGTAGAAGTAAAATCTCGCACAAATTTGTCCTACGGGGCGCCAGCAGAGTTCGTGGATAAAAAGAAAATAAACAACTACGGCAAAGTTATTCCAATTTATTTGTCGGCAATTGGCGCGCCTGATGCAAGGTACCGTTGTGACATAATTGAGGTGGTGGACGACAAAGTTGTTTCGCATATCAAAAACGCCTTTTAGGACAATTGGGAGGCAAAAACTCAACAAAAATTGCCAAAAACCACTTGACTAAAAGGCCATTGTGTGTTAATATATTTCAAGTTAATGAGTGGTCCTCTGCCCAAATGCTAGCACGAACACATCAAACATACAAACTTTAAGGAGGAAGTAATATGAGCAACATTATTGACCAAATCGAAAAAGAAAGTATGCGCACCGACGTTCCTAAATTTGAAATTGGTGATACAGTTAAAGTTTGGGTTAAAGTTGTCGAAGGCAACAAAGAAAGACTTCAAAACTTCGAAGGTGTGGTAATAGCACGTAAAAATGGCGGAATTCGCGAAACCTTTACTGTTAGAAAAATTTCTTATGGTATCGGCGTTGAAAGAATTTTCCCAGTACATTCACCAAAAATCGATCACATTGATGTTATCCGCAAAGGTAATGTAAGACGAGCAAAATTATACTATCTACGTGAAAGAAGTGGTAAATCTGCAAAAGTAAAAGAAAAATCTGCAAAGTAGTTTTAAGATAATTTTTATTTTTATAAAGTTCCTAATCAATTTGATTAGGAACTTTTTGCTTAAATAAATTATAAGAAGTAAATTTTAAAAAAATCTCAAAACGCCTAAAATTCATTTTGAAAATTTTTCATATTGTAATATAATGCTATATATAAGCTAATACTAACGAAAAGAGAGAACATTATGAACAAAAGCGCTAAAACAAAGTTAATTGCTACCATAATTTCTATGGTATGTGCTTTATCTTTAATTGCAGTTGGCGTAATGGCAAGTTTAACCAATTTTCAAGTTGTAATTGCCAACCAACTTAATTTGGAATTTAATGCAGTAGAAGGGCAACTATTTGCCACTCGCGTGGGTGATGTTGCAGGCACGGACAGAACCACCAGCAAGGTTTTGAGTGAAAGCACAAACGCTACTAGCTGGCTTAACGTGTATAACGGTGCTTCTGGGGTGAATCAAACCAACCTAGATAGCATACAAGAAAAAATAAACTTTGTAAGTAACGATAAAATAAAAGAAATAGTAAATGGTGGTAGAACTTATGTTGCAATAACTTATTACTTTTACTATGTATTGCCAGAGGGTTCGACATCTAATAATGTAACCTTAACAGCGCCAGCGGTGACGGACAAAAACATAATTGTTAGTTATTCTTACACAAAATCTACCGTTTCCACTCTTCCAAGTTTTGATAGCACAACTTCTCTAACGGATGGCGGCAGCGTAACGGTGGATGGTGGGGAAGGCGTGTTTATAAAAGCAGAAGCACGCGTTAATCTAACTCAATCGGTAAATATTGATAGCGCCGATTGGAAATTTACATTAAACTTTAGTATCTCGACAAATACAACTACCGAATCTAAAATTAAAGTAACCGAAGAACCAATAAATGGAAACTACTTTTATTATGTAGAACTGGGTGAATACCCACAAACAGTGGTAGCAGACACTACAACCGTATCTGCCTTAAATGCATTAGGTGATAGCGCCAAAACCGGTAGAACCTTTACTGTAGGTGCAAGCGAAGACGCTGCTCAAACTGCGCATGTGGAATATACTTACAATGGCGCAAAATATGTTAAAGTTGCGAGTGCGGTAGTGAATGATGATAATAGTGCACAATACAAATTTTCTACTGGCACTTCAGCTACAAATTACAATACTTATTGGTTTAAGGTAGAACCAATAAAATGGTTCTTATTGGAGGCATATTCAGCAACTAAAACTGATTATACTGGTTCAACCACCAACCTAAGGGTAATTAGTGAAAATATATTAACTGCCAATGTAATGTTTGATAAAAGTAGTAATGTATGGAGCGCGAGCAACATCCGCGACTGGCTCAACAATTCATTTTACACGAGTGCTTTCAGTGCCAGTGATAAAGGCTACATTACTAAAAACATTACAAGATATTTTGGAACAGGCGAGCATGCTACCAAAGATGACTATACTGTAACTACAGGTGGATCTACCTGTGAGGATAATGTGTGGCTGGCAAGTTACTACGAGGCAAGTAATACCTATTACGGCACAAATTTATATTTAAACAAAAAAGGACGCCAATCGGTTCCAACTGATTTTGCGATTGTTAATAACGCATACATCAATGCAGCTACTTTATGTGGTTACTATTGGCTTCGTTCAGCTGGCGGTATGGATAACGCTGCGTCCCATGTTAATCCTAACGGAAATATAAACGACCGATATGTGTACGATGTCGGTAGAGGCATTCGCCCAGCGTTAACAATTTCATTATAATATCGCAAAATTGTCGCCTATTTTGGGGCGGCAATTTTGATTTGCTAAAAAAAATAAAATGTGGTATAATATCTCAAAACATTAAAAGGATGCATAACTTGTTTTATGGAGTATACCAACAAAATTACATTAAAGAAAATAACTCGTGACGGCGAGAGCGTTTTTTTAGTTAGTATTGGCGATACTGAATATGGCGAACTAACTTACAAAATTTTGAACGGTACGGCAGAAATTGTTTCTACTGTGACCGATGCCGAAATAAACTTACGCGCTTGCAACACGCTAAAAAATTACTTGGCAAAAAAGGGGCTTGCGTCATCGGCAACAGTTGCTCAAAAAGTGGCGGTGGCAGCAGTTGAACCACCAAAAACCGAAGAGGGCTCAAAGCCAGCGGTCGAATCAGAAACTACGGCTAGCGCGTATAGCGTGCAAAATATTTCTGGTGAACCGGAATACAAACAAGGCGAATCTATGTACAAAAAAGACGAGCCTTCCGAATATCCTAAAAAGGGTGAGGGTGGCGGAACAATTGCCGATGTGTATTCGGATGAGCAGTTTGGCGCCGAAGTTACCACAATGGTTTATGAGGTAAAAGCGCGTCAGCCAAAAATTCGCATTGTGGACGACTATGGTGGCGACAATCAATCTTTTGCATAAAGCACCTACCTGCAAGTTTTGGCGAGCAAAATTAGCCTTTAAATTTGCCACAAGCCTTTAAAAAACAAAGCAAAAAATGTTTTTTGCACATTTGTTCGATTGACTTATCTTCTGCTCCTTGCTATAATAAAGCAAGGAGTAGTTTTTTTATGATAATTTTGGGGATTGACCCAGGCTACGCAATCGTCGGCTATGGCGTTATTGAAAAAGACCAAAAGGGCAAAAACCGAGTAATTGATTATGGCGTTATAGAAACGCCCAAAGAGGAAGGTTTTCCTACCCGTCTTGCCATAATTGCTGACGGAATAAAGGCACTAATTGCCAAATTTAAGCCCGATGTAGTGGCAATAGAAGAGTTGTTTTTTAACCAAAATATCACCACTGGTATTGCGGTTGCAGAGGCGCGTGGCGTAATTTTGTGTACGGCAGTGCAAGAGTGTGGCGAAATTTTTGAATATACGCCCCTTCAAATAAAGCAGGCTATAACGGGCAACGGAAGGGCAGAAAAAAAACAAGTACAGTATATGACGGTGGCAATTTTGGGATTAAAATCCACCCCAAAACCTGACGATGCCGCAGACGCACTTGCCGTGGCGCTAACGCATAGCCAAACCAATTTGGCGCTATCTAACAACGTAAATGACGTGTTTAGAAATGGCAATTGGAACCATACAAATTACAAACCAAAATTTTAGTAGGTAAATTATGATATCATTTTTAAGAGGAAAAGTTGCAGACGCAAACGAAAATTATTTAGTAATAGATTGCAATGGCGTGGGCTACGAAATGTTTGCAACCGCAAATGCAGTGTATAACTTTCAAACTCAAACGGGTGAGGTGGTTGTGCCAACCTATCTAGCCGTGCAAGAAACGGGCATTACTTTGTTTGGCTTTGCCGACAACAACGAAAAAAATTTATTTTTAAAACTTATTACAGTGTCTGGCGTGGGGCCAAAACTTGCCATAACCGTGCTTTCGGGTATGAAAGTAGATTCGGTATGTATTGCAATTGCCACTGGCGATAGCGCCAGCCTTGCCACTATAAAAGGCCTTGGTAAAAAAACAGCGGAGAAAATCATTTTGGAACTAAAAGGCAAAATGGGTGATTTGTCCGCCATTAGTAGTGGGGCAAGTTTGGGCGGATTGGGCTCGCAAATTACCAGCGATATGGATGACGCTGCCGAAGCCTTGGTCGGTCTTGGCATAATAAAAGCGGAAGCCTTAAAAATTGTTCAAGCAGTAGCAAAACCAGATATGAAAGCGGAAGAAATTATTAGAAAAAGTTTGGCATATATGTCAAAATAGGGGGCAGGTATGAAAGATTTAAACGACGAAGAACGTTTTATTTCCAGCAGTATGATAAGCGAAGACATCGACACTGAAGTGTCGCTTCGTCCAAAAACAATGGCGGAATATGTTGGGCAAGAAAAGGTAAAAGAAAATTTGTCGGTTTATATAAAAGCGGCAAAAAAGCGTGGCGAAGCACTAGACCACGTTTTGCTTTATGGCCCTCCGGGGCTTGGCAAAACCACCCTTGCTAATGTTATTGCCAACGAAATGGGCGTAAACTTGCGCCTAACCAGCGGTCCCGCAATTGAAAAAGCCGGCGACCTTGCCGCAATATTGACCAATCTTAACGAAAATGATGTGTTGTTTATTGATGAAATTCACCGCCTAAACCACAACGTTGAAGAAATTTTGTATCCGGCAATGGAAGATTATTGCCTAGATTTTGTAATTGGCAAGGGTCCTTCGGCGCGTAGTATGCGCCTAAATCTGCCAAAGTTTACGTTAATTGGTGCTACCACCAAAGCGGGTATGTTATCTAGTCCGCTTCGTGATCGTTTTGGCGTTATGTGTAGGCTAGAACTTTATTCCAAAGAAGAACTTGGCAGAATTGTAAAGCGCAGTGCAGGCTTGCTTGGGTGCAAGATAACCGAAGACGCTGCTGAAGAAATTGCCAGCCGTAGCCGTGGCACACCGCGTATTGCCAACCGCGTTTTAAAGCGCGTACGCGACTTTGCGGACGTTTTGGGTGAAGAGGTAATAACTCGCAATATTGCCGACCACGCATTAGACAAAATGGAGATTGATGAACTAGGTCTAGACTTTGTCGACAAGCGCGTGCTAGAAACCATCATAAATACCTTTAAAGGTGGGCCGGTAGGTCTAGAAACTTTGGCTGCCATAACGGGCGAAGAATCGGCAACCATCGAAGATGTTTATGAGCCATATCTTTTGCAACTTGGGTTTGTTGCACGTACGCCGCGCGGACGAATAGCGCTAGAGCCTGCCTACAAGCACCTAAATATACCTTATACCGGGGGCGTGAATAACTAATGAAAACCAGCGATTTTTACTACGATTTGCCCGAACAGCTAATTGCACAAACGCCAATTGAACCTCGTGATCATTCAAGGCTTATGTTGCTTTGCAAAGAAACGGGCGAAATTTCGCACAAACACTTTTATGACCTTGCCGATTTATTAACTTCAAACGATGTTTTGGTGGTAAATCGTTCAAAGGTTATTCCGGCAAGAATTTATTGCCACCGTGAGGGCAAAGAACAAGAGGTTATAGAACTATTACTGCTCAAAAAGCATAACCTAAACATCTATGAATGCTTGGCGCGTCCAGGCAAAAAACTAAAAGAAGGCACCAAGGTAATTGTGTCAAACAATTTGGTTGCCGAGGTGCAGAGCATCACCCCAACCGGTGAACGCGTGATGCAATTTACCACCTTGGATGGGTGCGTGCTAGAAGCAGAACTATCCAAAATTGGCGAAATGCCTTTGCCACCATACATTCACGAAAAATTAAAGACCAAAAGTCGTTACAACACCGTTTATGCCAAAGAAGAAGGCAGTTCGGCGGCGCCTACCGCAGGCTTGCATTTTACTAGCGAACTTTTGGAAAAATTGAAAAGCAAAGGTGTGCAAATAGAAGAAGTTATTTTGCATGTGGGGCTTGGCACCTTTAGACCGGTAAAGGTGGAAGATGTGACCAAACATGTTATGCATACCGAAGAATATTTTTTGTCGCCCGAAACCGCCGAACGCCTAAACAAAGCCAAAAGCGAAGGCAAACGCATAATTGCGGTGGGAACCACCAGTGTGCGCGTACTTGAAACAGTGGCGGACGAAAACGGCAAACTAAAAGGCTCGCACGGCGAAACCAGTATTTTTATTTATCCACCATACAAATTTAAGTTTGTGGATAGCCTAATTACCAATTTTCATTTGCCAGAAAGCACTTTGCTGATGCTCGTATCGGCGCTTGCGGGTAGAGAAAATATATTAAACGCTTACCAAACGGCGGTAAAGGAAAAATATCGCTTCTTTAGTTTTGGTGACGCGATGTTTATTTATAGCAAAGGGGAAAACAATGAATAAAGCAACATACAATGATTTTTCGTTTGAAGTAAAACAAACTTCAAGCACGGGGGCAAGAATTTGTGAACTCGTTACGCCACATGGCAAAATTGAAACGCCGGTGTTTATGCCCGTCGGCACACAAGGCACGGTAAAAAGTCTAGAACCAGAAGAGGTTGAAGCACTTGGCGCGCAAATAATTTTATCCAACACTTATCACCTATATATGCGTCCGGGAATGGAAATTATGGCGCATGCGGGTGGCTTGCATAAGTTTATGAATTGGCACAAGCCAATTTTGACCGATAGCGGTGGGTTTCAGGTTTTTTCGCTTTCAGATTTGCGCAAAATCAGCGATGATGGAGTGGAGTTTAAATCTCATTTAGATGGCAGCAAACACTTTTTTACGCCGGAAAAATCTATTCAAATTCAAAACACCATTGGTAGCGATATTGTTATGGCATTTGATGTTTGCTCGGGCACCGAAGCCTCGCACAAAGACGCGCACCTTGCCATGGAACGCACTCTTGCGTGGTTGGATAGATGCGACAAAGCGCAACAAAATCCAAATCAAGTTTTGTTCCCAATTGTTCAAGGCAACTTTTATGACGACTTGCGCTTAGAAAGTTTAAAACGCACAGTACCATACAGCAAAATAGGGTTTTCTATTGGCGGCTTGTCGGTGGGTGAACCTAAAAAGCGTATGTACGAAATTTTGGATCTATTGTTGCCGCATTACCCAGAAAATAGGGCAAGGTATCTTATGGGTGTAGGCAGTCCTGACTGCTTGTTAGAAGGTGTTAAGCGCGGAATAGATATGTTTGACTGCGTTTTGCCAACTCGCATTGCGCGCAATGGCACCGCCTTTACGCATCTAGGCAAAGTGGTGGTAAAAAACGGTAAGTACAAAGACGATCATACCACGCTAGATCCGGAATGCGACTGCCACGTGTGTAAAAAATACACCAAAGCGTATTTGCGTCATTTGTTTAACGCCGACGAAATTTTGGGCGCCAAACTAGTAAGTTACCACAATTTGTATTACTTAACACATTTGATGGAAGACATAAAAGCGGCAATTCGCGCCGACAAACTAGATGAGTTTGAAAAAGAATTTTATGCAAAAACCGGATACGACAAAAATTAACAATTGTTTACAAAATAACACTTGCCAAAATTATTGGCGTTATGTTACTATATAACCAACCAAACAAATAGGAGAAAATTATGACCAATTTATTATTACAAACCCAAACTGGCAACATTATTATGATTGTGGTTTTGGGCGTATTATTAGTTGCAATGTTGGTTTTGCCAATGTTCCAACGCAAAAAACAACTTAAAGAATATCAAGCAATGCAAGACACCCTAAAAGCTGGCACCAAGGTTCAAACCGTAGGTGGTATTGTAGGAAGAATTGTTAGAATAAAAGACAACAAAGAAGGCTACAAATCTATTGTGCTTGAAACCGGTGACAAAGACAAAAAGTCTTATATGGAATTTCATATCAACGCAATTGCTGGTGTGGTAGTAAACGACAACCAAGTTGCAGTTGCAGACACCACGTCACCAAAAGCCGAAACCACTGAGGACAAACCAGAAGAGGTTGAACTAACGGACGAAGCCGAAAAACCAGCAGAAGAAAAAGCCGAAGCAAAACCAACCGCAAAAACTGGCACCAAAAAGAAAAACAAAAAATAAATTAAACCCCAAAAGCCACAAAGGTTTCTTTGTGGCTTTTGTCATACCTTGAGCGGCGCTTGCATAACCTTTAATAGTAAAAATAATAGAGGTGCAAAAAGATATGAACGCAAACGCTCAAACTACAGAAGGTAAAAAGGGTATAATAACCATAGCAAACGGAGTAATTATTTCACTTTTGGCGTCACTTTGCCTAATACTTTTGTTTGCGCTTTTAATCAAGTGGCTTAAGTGGAGCGATGCGGTAATTGCACCGGTTAACATAGCCATAAAAATTATCTCGCTTGCAGTGGGTATTTTTTATGCCACACGCTCGGGCAAAAATGGCATAAAAACGGGTGTGACTATTGGCGTGTTTTATATAGTTATTTCGTATATAATTTTTTCAATTTTACTTGGCTCGTTTGCCGTAAGCATAAAGTTTTTGTGGGACTTTTTGCTAGGAATAATTAGCGGTGCAATTTTGGGCGTAATTTTTGTAAACCTAGGCAAAAATTAAATAAATTAAAGCAATTGAAGTAAAAAAGCCTTGACCTGTGACAATAATTTGTTATATAATTATTTTACACAAAATTTAAGGTGGGGCATAATGAAAGAATTATCAAAAACAAAATCAATTATTGGATTCGTAGTTTTTGGAGTGGTCTTTGCGCTTTTATGCGTAATGTCCTTTGTGCCAATGAAATTTGGCTCCTACAGATACGAGTCCTTTTTTAAAGCCGTTTCGCTTTCTAGTGAAGTAAGCGACACTTTGTCGGCAACTTATACTATCAAAAATGAAGTAACCGAGGCCGAAACCAAAGAAGGCATCAAACTACTTGGCAAACTTCTCGAAAACCAAGGCTATCACGATGCCAATATTTACAAAGTTAGTGACAACCAATTGCGTATTGACATTTCAAAACCATTAACCAGTGAAGATCAAACCAAGGCGCAATCATTTTTGCAAACCATTGGCTCGGGACCATTTGTAATCAAAAACACCAACGATGCTGGGGCAGAAAGTTCCGAAACTGTCGTTGTTATTACCGGTAAACACATCAAAAAAATCACCAAAATTGACTACCGTGGCAACTATGGCCTAGAAATTGAGTTTACAAAAGCCGGCAGTGACCTATACGGCAAGGCTTTGGGTCAAGAACTTTATATGTTTGTAGACGGTGAAAAATGGCCAAACAGCAGCTATAACACTATTCCTGCAAACACCAACCCAAACAACACAACCAAACTTAACCTTTGGTTTAATTCAACCGACGTTATTGATAATTATTATTTAACAATGATAGCCGGTGCAAACCCAATCAACCTAAATGGCGCTAGCGTTGTATTTACCGAAACAAAAGCTGATGCAAGAGCCGTTACTAGTGGAACAACTTGCTCACTAATAAAACAAATAGTAAGCTATCCAGCGCTTTCAATTTTAACAATTAGTTTGGCGGTGATTTACATCGCAGTAGTAGTGCTAACCATCATCAAACAAAAAATGTATGGTGTGCTTAGTCTAGTTTCAAATTTGTTTATTACTTTTGTTGCATTATTTTTGTTCCAACTTTTGCCTTGGGTACAATTTGGCGTAAGCACCTTTGTGCTAGTAATGCTATTGCTTCCTCTTGGATATGCACTAAATTCGGTTGTGTTTAGTCACATAAAGGCAAATTATTTGTATGGCAAATCAATTGCAACATCAATTGCCGACGGCTATGCTGGTTCAAAAGCAATTGTGCTAGAAATAACCCTAATGCTTACCGCAGTTGGCTTTATTTTGGCGGTAATTGGCACTGGTGCAATTGGTTCTATTGGTATGGTAATTATAGTATTATCGCTGCTAGAACTTGCCGGCACAATGCTAATAAATCATTTGCTCTTAAAGTTGTATTTTAGTCTAAATGCCCAAAAAGAAACTCTTTTTGGAATAAAAAGGGCGTAAGGGGGTGTAGATATGAAAAACTTTTTTAGTAGCAGTGCAAAAATCTTTAAATATGCAATAACCATTATCGCAGCCATAATCTTGGCTGGCAGCGTGGTTGTTGGCGTGCTTAACTTTAACAAATCGGTAGAACTTGGTGGTGGATACTATGCAAAAGTAACTTTTGTAGAACCATCGGAATACCAAAATTTAAAAGAAAAAACCAGTGAGGCAATTACCTCAAAAGGTTACAAAATTGTTTCTGCTGAACTCGAACGTTCAACCGCTAGTGATAGCGTTGTAATAAAGTTCAAGGCAAAACAAGTTGACGTACAAGCGCTAAAAACCGCCATTGCTGAAAAGGCTGGCATCACTGAAGCACTTATCGACATCAATTCATTTAGCCATTCGTATAGTTACAACAAAATGACTTTGTCAGTTGTAATTTTGGCAGTGGTTGCACTTGGTCTATTTGTGTTTGGTGCCATTCGCAAGGGCACGCCACTTGCAGTTACTTTGCTAGTTGGTTTTGTTGCCGATATGCTAGCCTGCGTAAGTTTGGTTGCAATTACTCGCATAGAACTTTCAATAACCATTTTGTATCTTCCAATGATATTTGCTTTGGCAAAATTTGTAATTTTTGAATTTTGTCGTTTGCGTGCCGAAAACATAGTAGACGCGGAAAATGTTTCATTTACCGACGCACTAAACCGCGTAACATTTGGTAACAAATGGCTATATCTTGCTGGCAATTTGGTATTGCTTGTGATGTTTGCAATTTTTGCAATTCTTGGCAACCGCGCTTTAATGATGGCAGGTTTTGCAGGCATTATTTCGGTTGTTGTATCGGCGGTAATGCTAATTGCTGTAGATTTGCCATTGTATGTAACATTGCTTAACACCAAAGCGGCAAAACAAAAAGCAGTTATGAGTCGCAACAAAACGGCATCAAAATAATTGAGGTTTATGAACAAAATAGTAGAAGAAATTTTGGCTCGTCGCGGCATAACCACCAAGGCGCAAGTGGACAAATTTCTGCATCCGTCACTAGACGATATGCGAGATCCAATGCTCCTTAGTGGAATGCGGTCAGCCAAAGAGCGCATACAAAGCGCAATAAAAAACCACGAAACTATCGTTATTTATGGCGATTATGATGCTGACGGAGTTTGCTCTGTCAGCATACTTTATTTATACCTAAAAAGCCAAGGACTAGAACCAATTGTGTTTATTCCGTCGCGCCATACCGATGGCTATGGGCTATCCACCGATACCGTCGAAAAACTGGTTGAAGAATTTATGCCCGACCTAGTTATAACGGTTGACACCGGAATTTCTGCGCGCGCCGAGGTAGAACTTTTGCAAGAACTTGGCGTGGATGTTATTGTTACCGATCACCACGAAGTACCTGACGAGGCGCCTGAATGTATTGTCGTTGACCCAAAACAAAAGGGGCAAGAATACGGCTTTGACGGGCTTTCGGGGGCAGGTGTTGCCTTAAAAGTGGTAGAAGCGCTAGCAGGTAGGCGTGAAGCAATAAAATATTTGGATATTTGCGCCATATCTACCATAGGTGATATAGTCCCTCTTTTGGACGAAAACCGAGTAATAACCAAATTTGGACTAGACGCCATAAACGGCAAAAACCCGCGTCCATCAATTGCGCATTTAAAAAAGAAATTGGGGCTAAAAACATTAAATTCCACCGATGTATCTTTCAAAATTGTGCCACGCATAAATGCAAGTGGTAGAATGTCCAGCGCCTACAAATGTTTTGAATATTTGACGGCAACCGACCCGCAAATTTTGGACGAAAAATTTGCCGAAATTGAAGCCGACAACGACGAAAGATTAAAACAACTAAACGAAGTTTATGCTAGCGGGGTGGAGGCAAACCTAGATATAAACGCCGAGCCAATTATCTTTTTAAAAAAAGAAAAACTAAACCTTGGTTTAATTGGCATCGTTGCGTCCAAGTTATGCGGAAACTACAACCGTCCGGTATTTGTTTTTGCCGAAGACGAAAACGGCAGATTAAAAGGTTCAGTGCGTAGTGTGGAAGGTTTTGATATCTTTAACATTTTAAACAAGAATAAAGACCTTACTATTGATGTTGGTGGTCACGCCCTTGCTGGCGGACTTACCATCGAAAAGGGCAAGTATGAGGCCTTTAAAAGCACCGTAATGCAAAGCGCTAAAGAATTTTTGCTTACTGGTTCGTTTGAAAAGCCTATGGACTTTGATGCGGAAATAACCGAAGATTACATCAATCTAGACTTTGCGCGAGAAATAAATATGTTGGAGCCTTTTGGGCACCAAAACCCAAAACCAAAGTTTTTGCTAAAAGCGCCTTACTTTAGTGTTTCGGCGCTAAAAAGTTACAAGCATTTTAAATTGCTTACCCCCAAGCACAAAGAAGTAATGTGCTTTTTCGGCGGGAAATATTTGCCAATTTTTGACGGCAATTGGAAACCACAAGTGGTGGTAGAACTTGCCGAGGACGAGTACTTGGGCAAACCTCAACTAAAAGCCATTGCGCTTGACATAAAACCTACTGGCACCGAATTTGAAGTAAACGAAGACGCCTATATGTTTGAGAGTTTGGCAAATGCAACCAACATGGCCTCAAATGCGGCAAAAACTTATGTTAGCGTAGAAGAATTGCAAGAACTATTAACGCAAAAATATGGGGTGTTAGTTTTGGCGCAAAGCAAACAAGCGGCGTTAGAACTAACCGACAAATACAATCTAACCGCATCGCCAATTTTGCCATCTTCGGGCAAAAGCATTGTGCTAACCGACCTAAGCGCCATAGAGAGCGCAAATATTGCCCTTTATTCGACGGTGATTGTGCTAGACAGTTTGCTTACCGCAAACCAATTTTGCGCCAAAAATAGAGTGGTTTTTGCGCGTGCTGGCAAAAAGGAAATAGATGTCCAACTAAACCGCACTGAATTTGCCGGAATTTTTGTAGAACTTAAAAAACTTTTGCCATTTTCGGGCAACACGCTTTATGAGGTGGTGAGCAAACTATCCGCTAAACTCAAAAATTTGGACAAACAAAAAATATTTGTGGCAGTTCTCGCTTGCATAGAACTTGGGTTTTTTAAGTGGGAAAACGAAACGCTGAGCGTGGCGGACATAAAGACCAAAAAAGATTTGTCATCAAGCCAAATATTAAATTTAACAAACAGAGGGTAAAATTATGGACTTAAAAGAGCAAGAACAGGAACTATTAAAGCGCGTGCACGAAAATTATAGCGCCGAAGACGAAGCACTAATAACTCGCGCGTTGCAGTTTGCGCATTCAATGCACGACGGGCAAACACGAGATAGTGGCGAACCATATTTAATTCACCCAATTGCCGTGGCAAACATCTTAATGGACTACAACTTAGATGCACCAACCATTTGTGCCGGGCTTATGCATGATTGCCTTGAAGACACACCGACAAAATTTTCGGAACTAAAAAAAGAATTTGGCGCCGAAATTGCCGAACTTGTAAACGGGGTAAGCAGAGTAAAATCTTTGCGTTACAAAAGCACAACCAGTAGTGAAAACATCGAGTCGCTTCGCAAAATGTTTTTGGCAATGGCAAAAGATATTCGCGTTATATTTATCAAACTTGCCGACCGCTTGCATAATATGCGCACTTTGCGCGCCGTAAGCAAAGACCGTCAAATTCGCAAGGCGATGGACACCTTTGATATCTACGTTCCAATTGCCGAAAGACTTGGCCTTAGCACCATAAAAGGTGAAATGGAAGACCTTTGCTTTATGTATTTGCACCCAGCCGAATACGAAGAGGTAACAAACAAACTAAACGAAACTTATGCCAAGCGCCAAAAAGACCTAGACAAAGTAAACGCCGAACTAAAACAGATGCTTGTAGACCTTGGTATTGATGGTATAGTCACCAGCCGCTACAAACGAAAATACAGTATTTATAAAAAGTATATTGCCAAGGGTATTGAGCAAATTTTTGATATTTTGGCGCACCGCGTAATTGTGAATACCGTAAAAGATTGCTACGTTGTGCTTGGTGAGGTGCATAACCGTTGGAAGCCGGTTCCGGGCAGAATAAAGGACTATATTGCCGCGCCAAAACCAAACGGCTATCAGTCTCTTCATACCACACTATTAACCGACGAAGGCATTCCGTTTGAAATTCAAATTCGCACCAAAGAAATGCACAAAGTGTGCGAGTATGGTATTGCTGCTCACTGGAAATACAAGCATAAAAACGAAAAAATCACCGACTTTGATACCAAACTAAACTTTTTGCGCCAACTAATGGAAGAAAACCGCGAAACGGCAGATAGTAGCGAGTTTATTTCTATGGCAAAATCGGACTTTTATTCTAGCGAAATATTTGTATTTACGCCAAAATATAAGGTTATTCAATTGCCCGAAAAGTCCACACCAATAGATTTTGCTTATTGCATTCACTCAGATCTCGGCAACAAGTGCGTTGGCGCCAAAGTAAATGGGAAGATGGTGCCGCTTTCTACCAAACTTGCCACGGGCGATATTGTAGAAATAATCACCAGCCAAGCCAGCAAGGGACCATCGCGAGATTGGTTAAAAATTTGTCAGACCAGTTCGGCGCGCAACCGTATTAGAAACTTCTTCAAGCACACCATGAAAGAAGAAAACATAAAAATTGGCAAAGAACTACTAGAACTAGAAGCGCGTCGCCGCAACACCACAATCGAAACATTAACCGCCGACCCAAAGGTGGTGAGTGGCTTGCTTGCAAAATTGAGTTATAGCGATTACGAAGAATTGTGTGCCGGCGTTGGTTACGGCGGACTTTCGGCGGTAAAAATAATAACCACACTATTAAGTTTAATAAAGCAAGAAGACAGCATAAAATTAAAACAAAAAGCGCTTTCAACGCACTCGCAAAGTTCGCCAAACATTTTGGTAAAAGGCGCCAGCGACGTGCTAGTGCGCCTTGCGCGTTGCTGTGACCCAATTCCGGGGGATAACATTATTGGGTTTGTATCGCACGGCAAAGGCATAACCGTGCACCGCATAGATTGTCCAAACATTCGCAATGCAGAAGCCGAAAGACTAATAAAGGTGCGCTGGAACGACAAGCCAAATGCCGAAGGCAAACAGCCAACTTACAATGTTACCATTTGCATTATGGCAACCGATAGAGCCAACTTGCTTACGGACATAACCAACACTATTGGTTCCATAAAAGATATTTATTTAAGTGGCGTTAATGCTCAAACCAACAAAAATATGGCAAACCTAACCCTAAAACTAAATCTAAGGGGCGAAAGCAGTGTGGTAGAAATAATAAACAAACTTAGCTCAATTGATGGCGTTTTGTCGGTATTTAGAAAATAAAACTCTTGACAAACGCACGCCTGTGTGTTAAAATGTGCAAGTAAAAACGCGAGTTTGGCGCAGTTTACTGGGGTTCTCTGTCCGTTTACTTCGCTACTCGTAAAGATTTTAAAAAGGAGAAAATTATGGAAAAAGAAGTTAAATCTGAGATTATTGCTTCGTACGCACGTAAAGAAGGCGACACTGGTTCGCCAGAAGTTCAAATTGCGCTGCTTACAAACCGCATCAATCACTTAACCGAACACTTAAAGTTGCACCCAAATGACAATCACTCACGTCGTGGTCTTATGCAACTTGTAGGTCGCAGAAAAGGTATGCTTAACTACTTAAAGAGCGTAGACCTAGAAGGTTATCGTACCTTAATTGCAAAACTTGGTATCAGAAAATAACAATTTAATAAAAGGGGTGAACGAAAACACAGAGTGTTTTTGCGTTCGCTCCTTTTTTAACTTAAATCAATTTAAAGGAGAAAATTTATGTCAAATGTATTCACATTAGAACTCGATGGCAAAACTCTTACCGTCGAAACCGGCAAAGTTGCCGGACTAGCAAACGGCAACTGTACGGTTGCTTGTGGCGACAGCGTTGTTATGGTAAATGCAACCATGTCGGCAAAACCACGTGAAGGTATGGACTTTTTCCCTCTTGGTGTAGACTTTGAAGAAAAGATGTACTCAGTGGGCAAAATTCCTGGTGGTTTCAAGAAACGTGAAGGCAGAGGAAGTGATAAGGCAATTTTAATTTCGCGTCTTATCGACCGTCCATTGCGCCCACTATTTCCAAAAGGCTTTTTTAACGATGTAGCCATTGTTGCAACGCCACTTTCGGTGGACAACCAATTCCCAATTCAAGTACTTGCCATGATTGGTTCAAGCATTGCTTTGTCAATTTCGGACATCCCATTTGCTGGCCCAACCGGTTCAGTTCTGGTTGGTATGATAGATGGCAAATTTGTGCTTAACCCAAGTGAGGCAGAACTAGAACATAGTGACCTAGACCTAACTGTTTCGGGCACCAAAGATGCAATTATGATGGTTGAAGCCGGTGCCAAAGAAGTTTCGGAAAAAACCATGCTAGACGCAATTTTGTATGCTCACGAATTTATTAAAAAAGAAATTGCTTTTATTGAAGAAATTGTTGCAAAAGTAGGCAAAGAAAAGGCAAAAATTGAGTACTATGCCGTTCCGGAAGAAATAGACAAAGCCACTCGTGAGTTTGGTTTTGAATTACTCCGCGAGGCGCTAATGCCAACCACCGACAAAGAAGTTCGCGAAGACCGTGTTGCTGTTGCCGAAAACAAAATTTTTGAAGAACTAGAACCAAAGTTTGAAGGCAAACATCGTGAAATCGCTGACGAAATTTACAAACTTAAAAAAGAAATCGTTCGTGATATGATCTTCAATCACCATATGCGTCCAGACGGTAGACAAATGACCGAGGTTCGCCCAATTTGGTGTGAAGTTGGTATGCTTCCACGTGTTCATGGTAGTAGTATTTTTACTCGTGGTCAAACTCAAGTTATGAACGCATTAACACTTGGTACCATAGGTGAAGTTCAAAAACTTGATGGGCTAGACCTCGAAGATGCAAAGCGTTATATGCACCAATACAATATGCCACCTTATGCAACTGGTGAAGCTCGTCCGCTAAAAGCACCAGGCCGACGCGAAATTGGTCACGGCGCTCTAGCAGAACGTGCGCTAGAACCGGTTATCCCAAGTGAAGACGAATTCCCATACGCATTGCGTTTGGTATCCGAAGTTGTTTCGTCAAACGGTAGTTCGTCTATGGCAAGTGTTTGCGCAAGCACACTATCACTTATGGATGCAGGCGTTCCAATTAAGGCTCCGGTTGCCGGCGTTGCAATGGGTCTTATCAAAGAAAACGACCAAGTTGCAATTTTGACCGATATTCAAGGTCTAGAAGACTTTTACGGCGATATGGACTTTAAGGTTGCAGGTACCGAAAAAGGTATTACCGCTATTCAAATGGATATCAAAATTAAAGGTATCAACAAAGAAATTTTAACCAAAGCACTCGCACAAGCGCGTGAAGGCAGAATGTTCATTATGGGCAAGATGCTTGCAACTATTGCAGAACCTCGTAAAGAACTTTCTAAATATGCTCCAAAAATTATCAGCTTTAACATCAACCCAGACAAAATCCGTGAGGTTATTGGTACTGGCGGTAAAGTTATTAACAAAATTATCGATGAAACCGGCGTTAAAATTGATATCACTGACGACGGCAAGGTTATGATTGCATCAACCGAAAGCGAACCAGCACAACGTGCAAAGGAAATAATTGAAAACATTTGCTTTGAACCGGAAATTGGTGCGGAATATGTAGGTACCGTTGTTTCTATTAAAGAATTTGGCTGCTTTGTACAATTGCGTCAAGGCGTTGACGGTATGGTTCACATTTCAAAACTTAGCGACAAACGCGTCGAAAAAGTTGAAGATGTTGTAAAAATCGGAGACCGCGTAAAAGTTAAAGTGCTAAAAATAGACGACAAAGGCAAAATTGATTTGCGTCTTGTTGAAAAATTATAGTTTTGCGCTCCGCTAAAATGGAATAAATTTATAAAAAGCCGTTAATTTATTTGACGGCTTTTGTCTTGTCCCAGCTCTCTATAGATTAAATTGACTAATATTGATGAAACTAAACCAATTTTTGAAAATAAATAAAAATTGCATGCATTTTCTTAAAATATATGCTACAATAAAAATAGGAATTCAATTTTAAGGAGGAAAATAAATTGAAAAAGAAATTGTTTAGTTTTATTTTTGCTTTTTGCTTAATTATTCCTTGCATATTTTTGTTAAGTGCCTGTGGAAATAATAAAAAGTTAAATTACATTAAAGTATCTTTGGCTGATGGTGAATATTCAACGACAATTTACGAGATCAGAGATTTTGGTAATACTACTGGACTTAACAATATAAAAATAAAAGCATATTATTCAGACGATTCTGATGAAAATGTTGAATTGTCTAATGTTCAAAAAACCGTAAGTTTTTCGGCTGATGGTTTGGAGGAAAGTAGAGTTACTAAAACTTTTGAAGAATACACTCAAATGTGTGAGGGTTCAAATCTTACAGCTGGCTCTTGGAGGTTAACTTTAAAGTATAAAGACAATTCTTGTGAAGTTAATATTGAAGTTTTAAAAGTAAACAACACTAGCAACTACACTTTAAATGTTACAAGTAAAGTGGAAAATATTGGTGAAAATCAAATTTACTATGGAACAAAGTTTGAAGGTATCGACTATAGCGTTTTAAATGGCAATACTCAATTAGATAATAGTATGATTGAGAAAATTTGTATTTTAAATAAAATTGAGGGTTCAACAAACTATGATTATGACATTTCTTCACTAACACAAGAAGAAATTGACGCTTTGCCAAAACCAAGTGAAATTCTTTATTCTGAAGATTATATTGCCGGTGAATTATCATATCTATTAGAAAGTATTAAACCGGGCAAATATTTGATTTTTGCTGAAATAAAAGAACAAGGAAATTACCTTAAATCATATTCTGCTTATCAAAAGCTTGTTGTAAAAAAATCACAAATCGTTGCAACTGCAGAGAATTTTAAGATTGATTTCACCTTTAAGTATGATTTTTGTAAAGGTGTCACTTTTGATGAAATGTTGAATGGCATATCAAATGGTGATGGTTATTCACGTTTCGGTAATTCAAAAATAAATGGTAAACTATCATTACTTTTCAATTCTGACCTTAATGATGAAAATAATAATTTAGTAAATGATAACAAATTAACAAGTGAAGTATTGATATGGCATAATTTTGTAAATTCCGATTGGGATTTCATTAGTACTAGTGAAATTGACGATAGAATTGCTATTTATGGCACCCTTGCGGAAGTCAATCCTAAAATATATAACTTTGATAGCACTAAAGGGGAAACAAACACAATAACAACTAAGGTTAAGTTTGTGCCTAAAGGAGATGAAAATTGGGCTGAAAAAGTTTATGCTGAATCTGAAGAATTTGAAATTACAATTATACTTCACAGAACTGCATGTTCAGCACCTACATTAGCTGTTGAAAAGGATTTATCCGGCTTTAAGTATTCAACCGATGACAATGGTAATCCTCAAGAAATGAAATTTCTACTTGATGTATCAAATTTAAATTGTGCATTGATTCCTTATAACGCAACGCAAACAGAACTTGCACAATACTTGAAAACAGCATTTGAAGCGAATAAAACTTATTGTATTTATACTAATGCTAAATTTGAAAAAGATAATATGGGATACTATTATTTTTATTCTTCAGCTGTTGGTAGTTATTTTATAAAATGTTATATAAATCCAAATTTATATTATAGCGATGATTTAACTCAAGATTATAGTAATATAACAATCACAAAACACGATAAAACGGGCGAAAATGAAGGATATATTGAATATAGTTGGACAATTTTAAAAGGAGACATCAGTAAACAATCTTGTTATCCTGCAAACGGTGGCGAACAAATTAAATTCAATAGAGATAATACTGTTGAATTAAAATTTGGAAAATATGATAGTTATAAAGACGTTACTTTTGTTTGGGAAGCAAAGGATGCTGGAACTTATACTGTCTATAATGACACTGGTGAACCTTACGAAATTACAAGCAATATTACTGGACGTTTTGAACCAATTGATGGCAAAAATTCAAGTTATAAAAAGTTTGTTTTAACAACTGACTTAGCAACCGTTGAAAGCACAGATAGTTATTATAATTTATTTATAAAAATTTCTGTTTCTGGTGATAAAAACTGGAATAATTTTGAACAATACTTACTTGTTAAAATAGATAAGAATAACTAACAGTATACCAACTCTTTACGAGAGCAAAAAAAATACAACCGAGCAAGGTTGTATTTTTTTGTGTTTTGTTTTCTTATTTAAAGAAAATATACATTCCACCTAATGCAAAGAATAGCACACCACCAACCAATGCAATGGTTGGTAAAACATTTGCAAGAATCAATGCTGTAGTGCCTTTTCCATTGATTTTTCTTTGTTGTTTGGCTAAATTGATTGCTTTTATTTGAATTGAAGGTGTAAAAATCAAAACCAAAACTAAAACAAAAATACCCAAGCCAATATTTACCTGCCATGAACTAGCAACCAATATGAATGCAATCAAATAAACAATGGTGCTGACAATAGTTACAAAAATAGATAATTTCCCTTTTTTGTTATCTTTTAATTCTTCTTCTGTTGGATTGCGATTGATTTCGGTATCTCTTTTTCTTTCTATTCTCCAAAGTTTTCCGATAGCTTCAAACGTTGCCTTTAAACCTCTAAAAAATTTCATAATTACTCCCTTATGTAATATTATGAAAAAATTATATCATATTAAATAAAGAATCACAACAAAAATTATTTTCGTAAATACAAATTGTTAAATAATTAAAAATAAAACAATTTTTACCTTAGTTTTTAATATTTTTTGTTAAAACATAGACTCCATTATTAAATATCACAGGCACGAATTTAATTTTTCTCAAATCAAAATTAAGCATTATTTGTTTTATTGAAATTGTAAATTTCTAAATGCAAAAATGTCATTTTTTAGACACTTTTTACAAATTTTATTAGACACTTTTAAAATTTGGACATAAAAAACCCCTTATAAATAAAGGGTTTCGGTGGTGGGTCATCGGGTTAGCGCCAGCGAAGCTGTCGCGAGCGTCGCGCTGTGGCGCTCCACTCCGCAAGTTTAAAACAAGATATTTAAAATATTTGAAAACTTACGTTTTAAATATTTAAAACCTTATAGTCACTTTTATTTTTTCTTTCTTATTTTTTATTTTAAAAATAGCCAAAGGCAACTCAAAGAAGAACGAAAAACGAAGAAATAAAAAAGAAAAGTACAAACAAAAAACCAAACCTTGCGGTTTGGCTATTTTTTTTGGTGGGTCATCGGGTTAGCGCCAGCGAAGCTGTCGCGAGCGTCGCGCTGTGGCGCTCCACTCCGCAAGTCTAAAAA